>JAIQEW010000004.1 GCA_020073605.1 Terriglobia bacterium | reverse complement strand
AACACCTGGTACAAATCGACGACGGCCTGCACCGCCTCGTCCTGCCCCACGATCTTCCGCCGCAGCCCTCCCTCGAAATCCCGCGACTCCACGCTCCGCAGCGTCGGATCGAGTTGATATGCTTGCGCGCCCATGGTCGTGCTCCCCTACCGGAACTTTCTTCCGCCCCCAGGATTGCTCGGTTCCGACCTCTCGAACTGATCGAGCTTGATGTCGAGTGTCGAACGCAGCAATCGCAATTGCGTGACCAGTTCCCGGCTCGAATTGGCGCGGTCTGCCAGCACCAGAAGCGGCGGCGACAGATCGGCCAGGTCCAGGTTAAGGTTTCGTAGCGAATGCATCAGATTTCGCACGTACGGCGACCGGATATCGAACAGCTCAACCCGGCTGCTCACCTGCTCTCGCAGGTACGACCAGTCCAGATCGAGGAAGGGGTGGTTCCGCGAAACCGTGCGGACCACTTCGTCGGTGATGCGCGGACGCTCGCCAAGCCGCGCTAGGTGTAATTGTTGCACTTTGCCTTGCCGGCGCACGTTGTGCACCAGGTAATAGGCATTGCCCTTGCGCCGAACGAAAGCCACTGCTCTCTCCTTTGGGCCGGGCGCTACGCAAAACCAGCGCGTAGTGTATGGGCCGTCCACTACACGGTCAATGGTACGATGCTGCGGACTACGCGAGGTTGCATCGAATTGGTTATTACTTGTGAGGAACGGTCGTGAGGGCCGCGAACGCTCGAAACAAAGGCCTTCCGGCGTGCAAAGCGCGAAGCGTTCAAGCAATACTTTATCGTAATCAGTTGGATGCTGAATCGACGCGCCGCGTAGCCCGCTCACGGCGGCAGGAGGCCACGCCAACATGTCTTGGGAGCCTGTCTATCGCTTGGTGAAAAGAATCCCGCGCGGCCGCGTAGTAACCTATGGCGAACTCGCGCGAGCGCTTCGTTTGTCCGGAGGCGCGCGCGCTGCCGGATATGCGCTCGCGGCGTGTCCGCGCGGGCGAGGCATTCCTTGGCATCGCGTGGTCGGCGCGGGTGGGCGCATTCGAGTGCCCGAGCCGCACGCCGCATTGCAGCGCCACCTGCTCGAGACCGAAGGCGTGACCGTGGATGGCCTGCGCATCGACATGCAGCTCTTCGGCTGGCAGCCGGCGAAAAAGAGATCCGCCAAGGGCAAGCACAAACGCAAGCCCGTGAAGGCCGGCTGATTCGCGCAGCCTTGGCGATTGTGATAGAAGTAGTCTTCACCAACTAAGAGGAACTGTTCCGTGGGCGAGCCAATCATCCGGGTCGAAAACCTCTACAAGAACTACGGCGCCGTGGAAGCTCTGCGCGGCGTGAGCTTCGCCGTCGAGGAAGGGGAAGTTTTCGGCCTTCTCGGACCCAACGGCGCGGGCAAGACCACGACCGTCGAAATCCTCGAAGGGCTGCGGACTGCCGACAGCGGCGTCGCCCGTGTCTGCGGCCTCGACCCCGAAAGGACAGGCGAGCGCTTCAAGGAAACGATCGGCGCCGTGCTGCAGTCCACTGCCCTGCCGGATAAACTGCGAGTAAAGGAAGCGCTCGATCTCTTCGCGAATTTCTACCGCCGTCGCGCCGACACCGATAAGCTTCTCTCGCGTTTTCAGCTCGATGAGAAACGCAACGCCTTCTACAGCCAGCTTTCCGGTGGGCAGAAACAGCGCCTCGCGCTGGCGATGGCTCTCGTCAATGATCCCCAAGTCGTGTTTCTCGATGAGCCGACGGCGGGCCTCGATCCTCAGGTGCGCCGCGAAATCTACGACATCATTGAGGAACTCAGGCGCGGCAAGAAGACAGTCCTCATCACGACTCACTACATCGAGGAAGCCGAGAGGCTCTGCGACCGCGTCGCCATTGTGGATCACGGCCGCGTGATCGCGCTCGGCACTCCGCGCGAGCTGAAGCAGCGTTCCGCCGGAAAAACGCGCATCGAAGTCCGCCTTGCCCGGCCCGTCGTTAACGGAATGCTCGGGCGGCTCGACGGCGTATCCGACTGCCGCGAGTTCGACGGCGCCTATGTGCTGCACTCTTCGAGCACGCCGCAGACGATCGTCGCACTCGTAAAACAGCTCGAAGCGGAAAAGAACGAGCTGCAGAGCCTGGAAATGTTTTCGCCGTCGCTCGAGGATGTCTTCATCGAACTGACGGGCCGCCGCCTGCGAGAGTAGAGATAAGTTTCATGTCGCCGAAAGGTCGGACACTGTGAGAAACACGTGGATTTTGACCAAAGTCCGCTTGCGCCTTGCCATGCGCAATCGCGCGTTCTTTTTCTTTAGCTTGTTAATGCCGATGATTTTCCTATTCAGTTTCGTTACTTTAGTCGCTCGCGGGAACAACCGTCAGTGGATTCCTTACATCCTTGGCAGCGTCATGACGATGACCGTAATGGGCAGTTTTTGGGGCCTCAGCGTGCAGCTGGTCACATTTCGCGAGCAGGGCATTTTGCGTCGCTTCCGGCTCGCACCGGTGGGCGCGGGACCGATGCTCGCCTCTAGCATCATTTCGAACTACTTTCTAGTGATACCGGTCATCGTGATCGAGCTTCTCGTGTGCAGGTTTGCCTTCCATGTGCTGTCGTTTGGGAACCTGTGGGCGCTATTCGCGCTGGTCACAGTTGGCTCCGCCACGTTTGCTTCGCTGGGCCTCATCGTCGCCAGCGTCACCAATACGATGCAGGAAACCCAGATGATCAACAACCTGATCTGGATGGGTTTCATATTTCTCTCCGGAGCCACTGTCCCGCTGGCCAAATTTCCGGCATGGGTCCAACACGTCTCGCTCTTCATTCCGGCTCAGTATCTGGCCACCGGCCTGCAATCTGCGGCCACAAAGTTCGCAACCCGCTATGAGGTGTTCGAGGACGTTGCTGCCATGGGCCTCGGACTCGTTGTTGCTTTTGAAGTCTCGCGCCAGCTCTTCCGTTGGGAGCCTGAGGCCAAGGTTCCGCGGCGCGCGAAACTTTGGGTCCTTGCGGCCCTTGTCCCGTTTCTGGCTTTTGGAACTTGGGAGTCCGTCAAAGGCACGCGCCTGAATCACGTGAATCAGAATTTTCAGACGCTGATCGACCGCATGGGGCCAGGCCAGACGCCTCCCGCTCGTTGAGGCGAAGTGTTTCTTCGTCGTCTGTTGAATCAATTCTCACCTCGCTCACATCTCTTTGTATGTTGCCCGATCTGGGCTTTTCTGAATCGCTCGAGGAGGAGCTTCCATGAAAGCCATTCGCGTAAAAGAGTTCGGCGGGCCCGAAGTCTTGAAGCTGGAAAATATTCCCGAGTTGAAGCCGGGCGCGGGCCAAGTGGCGGTCCGTATGCGCGCGATCGGCGTCAATCCGGTCGATACCTACATTCGCTCGGGGGTGTACCCGCGAAAGCCTTCCCTCCCCTACACTCCGGGGACGGACGGCGCGGGCGTCATCGATTCCGTGGGCAAGGACGTAACGCAGTTCAAGTCCGGCGACAGAGTCTACCTCGCCGGCAGCCTGAGCGGCAGCTACGCCGAGGAATCGCTCTGCGAAGCGCGCTTCGTGTTTCCACTGCCTGAAAATGTCTCATTCGCGCAAGGCGCCGCGATGCACGTTCCCTACGCGACGGCTTTTCGCGCCCTCTTTCATCGCGCGCAAGCTCGCGGCGGCGAGACAGTGTTGATCCACGGCGCGAGCGGAGGCGTTGGAAGTGCTGCCGTGCAGCTCGCGCGAGCCGCCGGGCTTCGCGTGATCGGCACGGTGGGATCGGATCGCGGGCGGAAGCTTGTGGCGGACGAAGGCGCACATCAGGTCCTCGACCACAAAGCGGCCAATCATTTCGAGGAGGCGCTCGCGGCGACTGGCGGCCGCGGCTACGACGTGATCCTCGAAATGCTGGCGAACGTCAACCTGGGGCGCGACCTCGGAATTCTGGCTCCCCGCGGGCGCGTGGTCGTCATCGGCAATCGCGGCAACGCCGAGATCAATGCCCGCGACATCATGACTCGCGACGGTTCCATCCTTGCGATGAGTCTGTGGAACGCGTCCGCCGAGGACCTCGTGAGCATCCATTTGGCGCTCGTGGCCGGCCTTGAGAACAAAACGCTCCGCCCGGTGATCGGCCAGGAAATTCCTCTCGCCGAGGCGTCTCGCGCACACGTAGCCGTGATGGAATCGGGCGCCTACGGCAAGATCGTCCTGATTCCTTAGGAGCGATGTTGTGATCCTCACTGCCGTCGCCGGCGCACTCATCGTCGCGGTCGTTTTGTGGGAGGCCTTCGAGACGATCGTCCTTCCCCGCCGAGTCGCGCGGCGCTTCCGCTTGACGGTCGTCATCTACCGCGGAACATGGATTCCATGGAGGACAATCGCCCACGGGATCAAGCACAGGAAGTTCCGCGAAACGCTGTTGAGCTTCTACGGTCCGCTTTCGCTCCTGATTCTTTTTGTCATTTGGGCGGCTGCGATCATTTTCGGTTTCGCCCTGCTCTACAAGAGCGCGTCCGCCGGTGACTCGACGTCTCCCTCCTTCGCCACATTTCTTTACATGAGCGGCACCACGATGTTCACGCTCGGCCTCGGTGATGTCGTGCCGCACACCTGGATGGAGCGTTTCCTCGCCGTGTTCGAGAGCGGCCTCGGCTTCGGCTTCCTGGCGCTTGTGCTCAGCTATCTGCCCGTGATCTATCAGGCGTTCTCCCGCCGCGAGGTGAATATCGTCCTGCTTGACGCGCGCGCCGGATCGCCGCCCACGGCTGCCGAACTTCTCCGTCGCCATTCAGGACCCGGCGGCGCCGAAGGCCTCGAGCGGCTTCTGCGCGATTGGGAGCGTTCTTCGGCTGACATCCTCGAGAGCCACATCTCGTATCCGGCGGTCAGCTACTTTCGCTCGCAGCACACCAATGAGTCCTGGCTCGCCGCGCTTGCGGCGATTCTCGATGCAAGCGCTCTCTTGCTTGCGTGCGTCGAAAACGCATGCACGCGCCAGGCGCGGCTCACGTTCGCGATGTGCCGCCACACCGCTGTCGATCTGGCGCAGCTTTTCAACGTGCCGCCGGTCCATGCGACCGACCGCCTGCCTGCTCGGGAACTCGAGCGTCTGCGCGGCGTCCTCACCCAGGCCGGCTTCCGGCTTCGCGACGACGAAGTTTCCCTCGCGAAGCTCGCCGAACTCCGCGCCATGTACGAACCGTACTTGCACGCCCTTTCGCGCTTCCTCTACATGGAGCTTCCTCCGTGGATTCTGGGGAAAGAAATCACGGACAACTGGCGCACCAGCGCGTGGGGCCGCATCTCCGGCCTCGATGCCTCCGCGCGCCAGGAACCCGACGACCACTTGGATTGAAGCCGCCAGCCGGGTTCTTCCGTGGCGAGCCAAATTGGCCGCGCCGGAGTCGCATTCCACGACACACGTTCCCCGGACACTGAAAACCATGTGCTATAATTTTGCTTCTAGGTACCCATAAAAGTTTCTTTGTGCGGCGCGGAGAAATTCATGAGCCTCCCCAAGACCGAGAAAATCTGGCACAACGGGAAATTCATCAATTGGGACGACGCCACGATCCACGTGCTCTCGCACGTCGTGAGCTACGGCTCTGCGGTCTTTGAGGGTCTCCGCTGCTATGAGACCGCGCAGGGCTCCGCGATCTTCCGTCTCCGGGAGCACATGCAGCGGCTCATCAATTCCGCGCACATCTATCGCATGGACGTTCCCTTCTCGCTCGACGAGCTTTGCCAGGCGAGCCTCGATCTCGTCCGGACAAACAAACTCAGCGCCTGTTACATCCGGCCCATCGTGCTCCGCGGCTACGGCGACGTGGGCGTGAATCCGCAGAAGAATCCCATCGAGGTCTATTTCGCCTGTTGGGAGTGGGGAAAATATCTTGGCGAGGAAGCGTTGCGCGCCGGCGTCGATGTCTGCATCAGCTCGTGGAACCGTCCCGCGCCCAACACGCTTCCCCAGATGGCGAAGGCCGCGGCGAATTATATGAACTCGCAGCTCATCCGCATGGAAGCCACGATCAACGGCTACGAAGAGGGCATCGCTCTCGATAAGAACGGCCACGTCAGCGAAGGCTCGGGTGAAAATGTTTTCGTGGTGCTCAACGGCGCCGTTTCGACGCCGCCACTGGGCAACTCCGCGCTGCCCGGCATCACGCGCGACTCGATCATGAAGCTCTGCCACGATCTCGACATTCCCGTTGCCGAGCAGGTGATTCCCCGCGAAATGCTGTACATTGCCGACGAAGTCTTCTTCTGCGGCACGGCAGCCGAGGTCACGCCGATCCGTTCGGTCGACCGTGTCAAGGTCGGCGCCGGCGCGCGCGGGCCCATCACCAAGCGCATTCAGGAAGAATTCTTCGCCATCACCAGCGGAAAGAAGCCCGACCGCCACGGCTGGCTTTCGCCCGTCGGTGTCCCAAGCGCCGTCGTGCGCTGACGATTCAGTAAGCCCCGCTCGCTTGAGAGAGTCCGCCCCGGCGGATGGCCGAAGGACCTCTCTTTTTCCTTCTCGATTTTGACTCGCCCTCTCGAATTCAGTAGAATCCGCGCGTCCGAGGAGGGCTCATGTACAATCTGCCGCAAAAACTCGTCGCGGAATTCGTCGGCACGTTCACTCTTGTCTTCATTGGTGCGGGCTCGATCTGCGCCGATCAATACTTGAGCGCGACAGGACAAAGCGGCGTGGGCCAGCTCGGCATCGCTGCGGCGTACGGACTGGCCATGGGCCTGATGGTCACCGCCATGGGCCACATTTCCGGGGGCCATTTCAATCCCGCGGTCACGATCGGTGTCTGGGTCACGAAGCGCCTCAGCACTCTGCACAGCCTCTCCTACTGGGCCGCGCAACTGCTGGGTGGAACGGCGGCCGCCTACCTGATCACGGTCATCCTCCCGGACGCCACATGGCGCTCCAAGGCCCTCGGATCGATCACCCCGGATCTCGGCGGAGACTTCACCCGCACGCACGGCATGGCTCTCGAAGCCGTCCTGACATTTTTCCTTGTGTTCGTCTTCTTCGCGACAGCCGTGGACGCCAAGGGCGCGTTCAACAAGATCGCCGGCTTCGCCATCGGCCTTACGATCACGATGGACATTCTCTTCGGCGGCCCTTTCACGGGCGCCGCGATGAACCCCGCTCGCGCCTTCGGCCCCGCCGTCGCTACCGCCCATTGGTCGAACCACGGCGTGTATTGGGTCGGCCCGCTCTTTGGCGGCGTGGTCGCCGGAGTTCTGTACGACCGTCTCTTCCTCCGCGACCAGCCCCCCGCCTGACCGGAACCGGCGGGGTTCGGGTCGTCGCGCTCGACGTGCTGCTGCGCCTGAGCCCGTCGCAGCTTCCACCCCTCGTTCCCCACCCCTCGCCCCTGCCTTCCCCGTTGCGCCCCTAGAAACCTGCTTGCTTGGCTTCCTTGTCAGGTACTAGGACGCATGTTAGCTTGGCCTTCGAGCTCGAAAACTGAGGGAATCTCGCCATGGCTCTTAATATTGACGATTTGCTGCGCCGCGCCGTCGACAGCCGCGCGTCCGACTTGCACTTGAAGGTCGGCAACCACCCTTACACTCGCGTCGATGGCCTGCTGAATGCACTCACCGACGTCCCACGCATCACGCCTGAAGAGATGCTGTCGATGGCCTTCAGCATGATGACCAACCGGCAAAAGCAGAAATTCAAGGAGACGGCCGAGCTGGATATGGCCTACGGCGTGGCGGGCCTCGGCCGCTTCCGCGTCAACGTCTTCCAGCAGCGCGGCAACGTCGGCATGGTTCTCCGCGTCATCCCGACCAAGATCCGTACGATTGAGGAACTCGAGCTCCCCCGCATCATTTCGCAGATCTGCGAGGAGCAGCGCGGCCTGATTCTCTGCACGGGAACCACCGGTTCCGGCAAGTCCACGTCGCTCGCGGCCATGATCGATCGCATCAACTCTCTCCGCGCCGAGCACATCATCACGATTGAGGACCCGATCGAGTATCTGCACCGCGACAAGAAGGGATTCATCAACCAGCGCGAAGTCGAAGTCGATACGTCGTCCTTCTCCACCGCGCTCCGCGCCGCGCTCCGCCAGGACCCCGACGTGATTCTGGTCGGCGAAATGCGCGACCTGGAAACGATTTCCACGGCTCTGCTCGCCGCTGAGACCGGCCACCTCGTGCTCTCGACGTTGCACACTCTCGATGCGACGGAAACGATTCAGCGCATCATCGCCGTGTTTCCGCCCCCGGAGCAAAAGCAGATTCGCCTGCAACTCGCTGGGACACTCAAGGCGGTCATCAGCCAGCGCCTGGTCCGCAAGAGCGACGCCGCAGGCCGCGTGCCCGCGGTCGAAGTGATGGTCGCCACCGGGTACATCCGGGATTGCATCATCAATCCCGACAAGACCCGCATGATTCGCGACGCGATTGCCGCCGGCACCAGCCAGTACGGCATGCAGACCTTCGACCAGTCGCTCTTCGAACTCTATTCACGCAACCTCATCACGCTCGAGGAAGCTCTTTTGCGCGCCTCCAATCCGGACGATTTCCACCTCCGCGTCCAGGGCATTCGCTCCTCCGCCGACGCTGCCCGCGAGGATATGGAACGCGCCATGAACGAATTCGAGCGCCTCGGCAAACACTAGTTTCAAGAAGTAAGAGCTGTCATTCCGAGGAGTCCGTGTCGACGGACGACGAGGAATCTGCTCTTTCTTTTCGCTTCGGCTCTCCTTGCTTCCCTGCTTCTCTGCCTCCTTTACCTCCTCTGCGTCCTCTACTATCCTTCCTCCATGCGCTCCCGCTCCTCTCCTCGCAAGCTTTCAACTGAACAGGAACTTTACACTTCCGCCCTTCGCGCCCTGATGCGCCGCGCGCACTCAATTCACGAGATGCGCGAATATCTCGATCGCCGCGCCGAAGACAATGACATGGTCTCGCCGGTGATCTCGAAGCTGCGTGAACGCGATTATCTCGATGATGCGCGCTACGCTCTCGAATTTGCCCACCAGCACGCGAACTCGCGCCGCCAGGGACGCTTCCGCATTGCGCGCGAGCTGCGCGCGCGCGGCGTACCCGATCGCCACATCGACGCCGCACTGGACGCCGTCTTTGCCGAAACGGATGAAGCGGCATCCGTCCGGGCGCGCCTCAAGCGCCACCTCTCGCACGTTCGCGGCGCCCTCGGGCAGCAGAAGATCGCTTCTCTGTATCGCAGCCTTCTCCGCGCCGGTTTTTCCTCGGACATCATCCGCGCCGAATTGCGCGGCATTACCCACGGTGACTTGCCCGACCTTCCCGGCGCTGTCGAAGAGGAAAGCTGAGGAGGAACTCGATGATGGGATTCGACGATATTCTCACTGCAATCGCATGGGGCGGTAAATTGAGCCGGGCGGTCGTGTCGCTCAAGAAACACATCGACGCACTTCGCTCCGGCGCGACTTTCGAGTACAGCCAGCCCTCCGCCATCGACGCACTCGACCGGAGGACCGCCGACTTGGAATTGCTGGCCAGCCGGCAAGCGGCCCGCATCAACGCACTGGAGACGGGCCTGGAGGACGCATCCGCGGTCACCGATGCCCTTGCGCATCGTGTGGGCATGATCTTCTGGATCGCGCTGATAGGGGGCACCATCGCATTGATCGCCCTGGTGCTCTCGATCGTCGCGATCGCCCACGCCGGCTAGCGCGGCAGCCCCGGAGGGAACAGAAACTGCTGATTGCCCTCCGCTCCCCCCTGGCGGAATTTCTTCATTTTTCTCGCATAATGTTTCGCGGGAGCGTGTTTGATCTAGAAGACGCCATGCGCAAAGCCGCCCTCATCATCGCAATCATCGCCGCCGTCCCGGTCCTTGGCGTGGTAGCTGTCGCGGGCCGGGCGCTCGGCGTGCGCGCGAGCCTCCGCCAGGCAGCTGCGGCCGATGAAAAGCATTCGATCGTGGTGGGCGGCCTGACGCACCACTATCTCCTGCATGTTCCCACCGATCTGCCATCCAAGGGGCCCGTGCCGCTCGTGCTCATCTTCCACGGAGGCGGGGGTAACGCCTGGAACATGCCCGGCCTCACCCACTTTGACGAACTCGCCGACGACCAAGGCTTCCTTGTCGCCTATCCCGATAGCTTCAACAAAAACTGGAACGACACGCGCGGTCTTTCGTCCGCCGACGATGTCGGCTTCATCCGCGCGCTCATCGACGAAGTTTCGCGCTCGCGTCCCGTCGATCCGCACCGCGTCTACGCCACCGGCATCTCGAACGGCAGCTTTTTCTCGAACCGGCTCGCTTGCGACCTCACGGACAAAATTGCCGCCATCGCTTCGGTGGCCGCCACGATGCCTGAATCGCTCGTGCCCCCCTGTAAGCCTTCGCGCCCGATCTCCGTCCTCTACATGCATGGGACGGAGGACCCGCTCGTACCGATCGGCGGCGGCAGGATCGGGTTCCGTCACGGCCGCGCTCGCGGCGACAATACTTCGCTCGCCGACGCCGCAAAATTCTGGCGCACGCAAGATCGCATATCATCGCCGCCCGTCAGAACGGAGCTTCCTGACCGCGTCAATGACGGCACGCACGTTCATCGCGATCTTTGGACGGGCGGCGCGGACGATACCGAGGTGGTTGTTTACACGATCGAGGGCGGGGGCCACGCCTGGCCGAGCGGTCCGCAATATCTGCCGCCTCTCATCGTCGGCAAGGCGAGCCGTAATCTCAACGCCACTCGCGTCATTTGGGAATTCTTTCAGACGCAATCTCTGCCATAGCGTTTTCGCTCCGCCTTTCCGGTTTCCGCTGTGACCATATCTTGTTGGTTCTTTGCTCTTTCCCCGTTTCCTTGGACTCCAGTCGCTTTCACGCCTCAAACGTTGTAAAGTCTGTTCGTTCGATTTCTTTTCAGGGGGAATGGAGAATGAGGAAGCTCTGTCTTTTGCTTGTGGCTCTCGCTCTGGTTTTGACCGCAGGAACGACTCAGACGTTCGCGCAGGCCCCATCATCGGCCGATAAAACAGCATCGTACGGTTTCCGGCAGGAAGCCGTGAACGAGCTGAAGGCTGCTCAGCGGGAGGTCGTCAGCCTCGCACAGGCGATGCCCCAGGAAAAATACACGTGGCGCCCCGCCGAAGGAGTCCGCTCCGTCAGCGAGGTCTACCTGCACATGGCCGTTGCCAATTTCGGGCTGACGGCAGCCGCAGGCGCGCCGCCCTTTCCCGGGTTCAAGTTCCCGGGCTTCGAAAAATCCACCACGGATAAGGCCAAGATCGTCGAGTTGCTCAACCAGTCGTTCGAATACGCCGAAACCAGCATCAGCAACATGTCCGACGCCGATTTGGTGAAGCCTAAGAAGGTCCAGGAATACAACAGCGTCGGCGACATCATATTTCACATCGTCGCGCACGCTCACGAGCATCTCGGCCAGTCCATCGCCTACGCGCGCATGAACGGCGTCGTCCCGCCGTGGACCGCCGAGCAACAGCAGAGGCAGAGCCAGCAGGCCCCGCCGCGCGCACCGCAGAACTAGCGTTCACTTGAGAGATGGTGTTTAGGGGGTCGGAGCTTTAGCTCCGACATAATCAGACGGCGCAACGCGCCTTCCTTTGCGCAGTCTCACCCACAGCAAGTCGTCTGAGCCCGTCACGGCACCCTCGCGCCTGCGCCCGCCGGGATTGTGGGTATAATGGTTTGCTCCGCCTGAGGGCAACTTGACCGGCAACGAAGTCCGCAAGACATTCCTGCGATTTTTCGAAGAGCGCGCCCATCGCGTCGTGCGCAGCAGTTCGCTCATGCCCACGAACGATCCCACGCTGCTTTTCACCAACGCCGGGATGAACCAGTTCAAGGATGTCTTTCTCGGCCTCGAGCAGCGCGACTACAGGACAGCCACTTCCTGCCAGAAATGCGTTCGCGCCGGCGGCAAGCACAACGACCTGGAAAACGTCGGCTTCACGAACCGCCATCACACATTCTTCGAAATGCTCGGGAATTTTTCCTTCGGTGAATATTTCAAGAAGGACGCGATTGCCTACGCCATGGAGTTGGTCACTTCCGCAAAATGGTATGGCATCCCGCTCGACAAGCTGTACTTCACCGTATTCGGCGGCGCGGAAGTCGCGCCCGGCACCGTGCTGGATACGGATAGTGAAGCGGCGGCGCACTGGGCCAGCGTCGGCGCGCCCAAAGATCGCATCATCCCCGTTCCCGGCCTCAAAGAGAATTTTTGGGCCATGGGCGATACCGGGCCCTGCGGTCCATGCAGCGAGATTCACTACGATATGGGCCCTGACGCCTCCGATCAGGACCACAAGGATTGCGAGTTCGGCTGCGAGTGCGGCCGCTACGTCGAAATCTGGAACCTCGTCTTCATGCAGTTCAACCGCGACGCCGATGGCAAAATCTCGCCGCTCCCCAAACCCTGTGTAGACACCGGCATGGGCCTCGAACGCGTCACCGCAGTCATGCAAGGGAAAGTCTCGAACTTCGATACCGATCTTTTCATGCCGCTGATTCACAAGGCTGAGGAATTCACTCTCGCGCGGTACGGGCGCGACCCGAAGGTGGACCCGTCATTTCGAATCGTTGCGGATCATGCGCGCGCCACGACGTTTCTCATCGCCGACGGCGTGATGCCTTCGAATGAAGGCCGCGGATACGTGCTTCGCAAAATCATGCGCCGCGGCATGCGCCACGCGCGCGTGCTCGGGCCGGAGAAGCCGTTCTTCACGGAACTGGTTCTCGCGGTTCGCGAGCTGATGGCCGATGCGTATCCCGAGCTGATGGGCTCCGCCGGCGCGCACGTCCCGAAGGTGGTTTCCGAAGAAGAGCGCCGCTTCACTCGGACGCTTTCAGTGGGCCTGGCAAAACTCGACGAAGATCTTGCTCCGCTCATCGAAGCGATGAAATCGTCTCCGCGGAATCCTGCCGTTTACGGCGGTGCTCCCGCGTTCAAGCTCTACGACACGTACGGTCTTCCTCTGGATTTCATCGTCGACGCCAGCCGCGACCTCGGCATTGCCTTCGACCAAGCCGGTTTCGATCGCGCGATGGAAGAGCAGCGAACGCGCGCGAAGGCATCATGGAAAGGCGTCGCCCGGGACGTCGCGAATCCCGCATACGCAAAGCTCGCGGATACGTTCAGAACCGAGCCGGACTTTTACTTCGGCACGAAGACGCGCGATTGCAGAATCGAAGCAATTATCACGAAATACGGCCCCGTGAATGAAATCGCCAAGGGCGCGGAAGCCGAAATCGTGCTCGACCGCACTTCGATCTATTCCGAATCGGGCGGGCAGGTTGCCGACACCGGCGGCTTTTACGACAATTCCGAATCTCTCGAAGTCGCCGAAGTTCGCGGAGCGTATTACCCCGTCACCAGTCTGATCGCGCACCGAATCGTAGCGAAAGAGGACTTGCATGTCGGCGACCGCGTCGCTACTGTCGCTGATCCCGAGCGCCGCGCCCGCAACATGCGCAATCACACGGCCACGCACCTGATGAACGCCGCGCTGCGCAATATTCTCGGCACGCATGTGAAGCAGTCCGGGTCTCTGGTAGCTCCCGACCACCTGCGTTTCGATTTTTCGCACTTCGCGGCCGTCGATCCGTCCGAAATCGCCGAAATCGAGCAGCAGGTCAACGAAGAGATTCGCAAGGATCTCGAGATTCGCACCGACATCATGAATATCGACGAGGCTCTCGCCTCCGGCGCGCTCGCCTTTTTTGGCGACAAATATCCCGAAGCCAACGTCCGCGTGGTTACGATTCCGGACGCGGCCTCTCCGCGCGGCTTCTATAGCAAGGAGCTTTGCGGCGGCACGCACGTCAGTCGCACCGGGGCGATCGGCCTGTTCAAGATTCTCGCCGAGCAATCCACGGCCGCGGGCATCCGTCGAATCGAGGCCATCTCCGGCGACCGCGCCCTCTCCGATTATCAACGGGCGCTGCAGACTCTGCGCATCGCTGCCGGCCTCTTAAACGCCTCTGAAGACGGCTTAATTGACGCAATTGAGCGCCAAGTGGACGCCTTAAAGGCCCTTGAAAGGCAGCTCGACACGCTGAAACGCAAGGCGGCTGGTTCGCAGGCCCCGGGTCTTCTCGAGCAAGCCCGGGAGGTCAAGGGCGTCCGCGTTCTGGCCGCCCAGGTGAGCGGCTTCGACCGCGAAGCCCTTCGCCAACTGGTCGATTCCCTGCGCCAGAAGATCGGCTCCGGGGTCATCGTCCTCGCCTCGGCGGAGGACGGCAAAGTTGCTCTAATTACAGGAGTTACAAAGGACCTCACCCCAAAGCTCCATGCCGGCAAGATCGTCCAGGAGATCGCCAAGCTCGTAGGCGGCTCCGGGGGCGGAAAGCCCGATTTGGCGGAGGCTGGCGGAAAAGACACATCCGCCATAGAAAAGGCCTTGAGTACAGTTTACCCCCTCGTCGACCGCCTACTATAATCCCCGTAGCGCCAGAAGTTTACGCCGGAAAAACCTCTTTTCCGTGCGTGGGCGCCTGCGTCTTTCGACTGATTTAGTTCCCGTTCGGAAGTGCAGCGTTTTGCCTTCCCCACGGGCCGGGAGCGGACGGCACACAATGACCAGGACAACCATCACCGTGACCATCATGGCGGCGGGCGTCTGGCTGTGGCTGTCCTCCCCGACCCGAGCTCAGATTGCATCGTATGTAGATGAGCACGGCAAGCTCACTTACATAAACGCGGGTTCCCGGGTGGCTCGCAATGGGAGTACTATAAGTTCTCCCTCGGTCGCGACGCAGATTTCGCCGGCACCATCGGCGGGATCGACGGCGCAGGCCGGTGGACCACCCACTCCGTTGGCCTATCACGCAGAGGCTCGGATGGATCGCATCGTCCGGGAAGCTGCCGAGAGGCACAAAGTGGACCCGGCGCTGGTCAAAGCCGTGATCAGCACCGAATCCGGGTGGAATCCGTGGGCGGTTTCCCGCAAGGGAGCCGTCGGATTGATGCAATTGATTCCTGAGACGGCACAACGCTACGGCGTCGGCAATCCTTTCGATCCGGCCCAAAACGTGGAGGGCGGAACGATGTACCTGAAGTGGCTGCTCCAGCGGTACAACGGCGATTTGGCGAAAACGCTTGCGGCGTACAACGCCGGCGAGCACGCGGTCGATATCAACCGCGGCGTGCCGTGGTATCCGGAGACGCGCAAGTACATTCGAAAGGTGACCAACGCCTACTTCCAACCCAGCTCGGGTCGCGACCAATCGCTCTGGGACCAGCCAAGGGCCCTCGTGCGAAAGGAAGTGGATTCGAATGGCCGGGTAGTTTTCACGAACGAATGAGACGCAGGTTTTGGGGGAAATCACACTCCGCTGAATGGGTCTTCCGCGCGATCGGAATCGCGGCCGCGTTTGCGGTGTGCCTCGCTTTTCCGGTCCGTGCGGACAAGATCTCCGATGCCCGCGAACAATTCGAGCGCGCCGTCAAGATGCGCACCATGCTCGAAGGCTACCTCGAAAAGGACCGCACTCTTTCCGACTACAAACAGACCATTGCGGCCTATCACAAGGTCTATCTGATCACGCCGCAGGCGGATGATGTCACGCCGTCGCTCATTGCCGAAGCGGAGTTGTATCGGGAGATGGGCGGCCTGTTCGATTCCAAGTATTTTCAATCCGCCATCGATGTGTACAGCTTCCTGCTGAAACAATATCCGGGCAGCCGGTATCGCGGCGAGTCCTTGCTCGCTATCGCTCGAATCCAGAAGGATGATCTGAAGCGGCCGGAGGATGCGGAAACAACTTATAAGCAATATCTGACGCGCTTTCCGCGCTCCGAAAAGGCCGCCGAAGCGCGCGCGGCGCTGAAAGAAATCGTTGGCGAGCCGGCGCCGGCCGTTGCCGCGCAGCCCGCCGCGCAGCCCGTGAATCAACCGCCGGATTTGCCGGGCCAGCGTGTGGAACCTAAGGTGGCGGACGGGCGCACGCCGAGCGTTACGGAGATTAGAACCTGGAACTCGCAGGATTCAACGCGCATTGTCGTTGGGCTCAACAACACGATTCAGTACGACGCGGCGCGCATCTCCTCGCCCGAACGGATTTACTTCAATCTCTACAAGGCCAAGCTCGGCCCGAAGCTCCCCGGCAAGACTCTTGACGTGCAAAGCGGACTGCTGAAATCGGTCCGCGTTGCACAGAATAAACCGGATGTCGTCCGGCTCGTCCTCGACGTGGACGGTGCGAAGGATTATTCGGCATTCCTGCTGAAGAATCCGTACCGGCTCGTGATCGACGTCCATTCTCAGGCGATCATGAACGCGAAGCAGAATTCGGCCCCGGCCGCCTCTCCTGAAGTGCCTTCGAAATCCATTGCGGAAAAACCCGCCGCCAGTTTCCCGAAAACTAAGGAGACTGTGTCTGTAGTCACGGTGAGCAAGGGCGCAGGCATCTCAGCCCTCGCCAAAGGTGCGGCAAAGATCGCGGCCAAGCCGACTTCTCCTGCTCCGAAGAAGAACGCAACGAAGACCGTGGCCCTTCAGCCGCCCACGGAGCCGAAGCCGACCCGCGATGGCGGGCGTTCCCTGACGCGGGCGCTGGGGCTGAAGATCAGCCGCATCGTGATCGACGCCGGCCACGGCGGCCACGACACGGGGACGATCGGCCCGCACGGCCTGATGGAAAAGGATTTGTGCCTCGACGTGGCGCTTCGATTGGGAAGCATCATCGACCAGAAGCTGCCGGGGGCTGAAGTCGTCTATACGCGGAAGGACGACACGTTCATCCCGCTGGAGCAGCGCACGGCAATCGCCAACGAGGCGAAGGCCGATCTCTTCGTATCAATCCATGCGAATTCGAGCCACGACCCGGCGGCGCGGGGCATCGAAACCTATTACATGAATTTCGCGACCTCCCCGGAGTCGATGGAGGTGGCGACCCGCGAAAACGCGAATTCAGAGGAATCGCTCCACGATCTCCAGGACCTGATTCAGAAGATCGCGCGCAACGAAAAGATCGAAGAATCAAAAGAGCTCGCAGGCGACATCCAGAACACGCTCAGCCAGCGGCTGCAACTCGTAAGCCAGAGCGAGCGGAATCGTGGAGTGAAGAAGGCTCCCTTCGTAGTGCTGATCGGGGCGAACATGCCGTCCGTGCTCTCGGAAATCTCGTTCGTCAGCAACCCAAGCGATGAGCGGCTGCTCCGCAAGACCGACCAGCGGCAGCGGATCGCCGATGGTCTCTACCGGGGGATCGCGGCGTATCTCGACAACCTGAACAGCCTCACCTACAACAAGCAGAAGCTCGTATCGGACAACCACCTCACCGACGGCCGCCTCGAGCCCGGAACAGTGGCGTCAACCGGGAATCCAAAGTAAGATTTCGGCGTCTAATTTATATAGCCTGATGCGCCGATCGACACTTCTTATCATCGCCCTTCTGTGCCTGGCCGCACTTCCTGCGGCAGCCCAGGGTATTTTGCCCGGTTCGCTGGCCGGTTGGATGGATGGGGGTATTCCCCCCGCCGTCGATTTCCCTGAGCGCAGCCAGGCTCCTGTCCTCACCGAATACGGATTTGTGACTTTTGACGCGCATCGCTTCACGCGCGGCGCAGACAGTCTGGAAGCTGCCGTTTACAAGTTGAAGGACCCCAGCGGCGCCTATGGGCTGTATTCCTTCCTGCGGACGCCTGATATGGCGCGCGCGAACTTCACGGAACACTCCTCAATGTCGAGCGAACGCGCGCTCGTGCTCACAGGCAATCTGGTGCTGGATATTCGCGGGAAGAATCTCGCCAAGTCTGAGCCGGAAGTGAAGTCCCTCGTCGCCGCGATTCAACCGAAGGCCCACGGGGGACCATTGCCGACGCTCTGGCAGTACCTGCCTCAAAAGGACATGATCGAGCGCACGGACCGCTACATTCTCGGGCCGCGGACGTTGGACCAGCTCTTCCCGGCCGGCGTGGGCGATTCGCTCGGCTTTTCGAGCGGCGCGGAGGCCGAGCTGGCGCACTATCGCCTGGGAGGGCGCGACGCCACACTGCTGATCGCCGATTTCCCGACCCAACAAATCGCCGCGCAGAAACTGGCGGATCTCCAGAAGAAATTCAACGTGAACGGCTCCAATCCTAGCGCCGGCTCGCCAGCACTCTACGCCAGCCGCTCGGTCACTCTCATTGCGATTGTTTCCGGCGCATCCACTCAGGCGGAAGCGAATCATCTGCTGAGTCAGGTTCAATCCGGCACAGAGCTGACGTGGGATGAGCCGACCTTCCAGTTCAAGGAACCCACCATCGAGGCCATGATCGTTGGAACGATCATCGGGGCGGGAATGATCTGCATGTTCGCGCTGGTGGCGGGCGTGTCATTTGGGGGTTTGAGGCTCATCGTGAAGCGCCTGTGGCCCGGCAAAGTGTTCGACCGCAACAGTCACCTCCAGGTCCTTCAGCTGGGACTCAACAGCAAACCCATTAATTCAGACGACTTCTACGGATACAGCGCGCCGCCAACCGGGGGCAAGCAGGTCGATAAGAATCTGCCCGACCGTGTCGCTCTCCGCATATTCCGCTGAAAAGCAAAGACTTACGCGACAATCGGATTGTGGGTTTCGCGCTTGACTTCGAATATGTCGCCCACTAGACTGCGGTCGAGGAAAGGGTTCTGTGGCCTACCGCGCATTGGCCTTGGAGCTTTCTCCCCTTGAAGGCCCGCTGCAAAGCGGGCCTTTTGTTTCTTGAGACCCCTTAGCGCGCTCGCATTAGAAGTTTTTGAACTCCCTCCCCAAGTCACTGAAATCGACACAGCAACAAAACTTCAGGCCTAGAAACTTCACACATTAAGTTCTCAAGCAGGCTGACAATCTGGGCGACAATCGATAGCCGTGAAACAAAAGCTACCGCAGGTGTCTAGGCGTATCGCCGGCAAGATCGTGGTCGGGGTCTTGCTGGGCACCCTTCCGACGCTTGCCCGGCAATCTTCTGCTCAACAGCAGCCGCCGTCCCCGCAAGCTTCTTCCAGCAGCCAATCGCAGGATGGAGCCAAGAACGGGGACGCTGCGGGCGCACCGGCGCAGGCTGGCGGGCAAAACACGGCCAACAAAGACCGGTTGTTCGGTGTCCTCCCGAACTATGCGACTGTGGAGAAAGAACACGCGTTTAAGCCACTCTCGGCGAAACAAAAGTTCAAGCTTTCGGCGGACGCCATGTTTGACCCCTACACGTTCGTCTTCATCGGTTTTGTCTCCCTGCTCGGCCAGGCCGAGAATACGGAACCGTCCTATGGGCAGGGATTGAAGGGCTATGCGAAGCGCTATGGCACATCCTACGCGGACGCCGGTATCGCCACGACGATGACGACGTCCGTATTCCCATCGCTGCTGCGGCAGGATCCCCGCTACTTCCAATTGGGCAAAGGCAGCATTTTGCACCGCTCGCTCTACTCCTTAAGCCGCATCTTCGTCACGCGAGGCGACTCCGGAAACAGGCAATTCAATGCCTCGGAGATTCTTGGCAATCTCGGCGCCGCCGGAATCTCCAACGCCTATCATCCGAAGGATGACCGCTCGATCGGGAACACACTGAGCGTATGGGGCACCGACATCATGTGGGATACGACGGGCAACGTGGCGAAGGAATTCTGGCCCGATATCCGCCGGCACTTCTTCAAGAAAAAACAGAGCTAGGCGCCGGCGGCAACACCGGAAGAGTTCAACACTTTCCTGTAGTAAGCCTCGTAGAGCGGGATGATGTCGTTCGAGCAGTACTGGCGGCTGGCGTCGGCGCGAGCCATCTCGCCCATCATGCGGCCGCGATCGGGGCGCGTGAGAATCTCCAGCGCATACTTGGCGGCCGTGGCAACGTCCCGCGGCTTGAAAAGATAGCCATCCACACCGTGCTTGACCACCTCGGGCACCCCGCCGACGTTCGACGCAATCACCGGAACTTCGCAAGCCATCGCCTCTAGCGCGGCAAGCCCAAAGGACTCTTCATCGCTCGGAAGAAGGAAAAGATCGGCCAAGCCGAGCTTTTCATGGACGCGGTCCTGCTTCCCCAGAAAGAACACGTCTTTCGAAAGGCGCTTCTTTCGCACGACGTACTCGGCGGCGCCGCGGTCGGGGCCGTCGCCGATCAGGACAAGCTTGGCGGCCATTTTCTCTCGGACGAGCGCGAAAATTTCGACCACGTCGGTGAGGCGCTTCACCGGGCGGAAGTTCGAAAGGTGCATCAGGATCGGCTCGCCGCCGGGGGCCCATTGCGCGCGAGCCGATGCGTCACTCGAGCGTTTGTAGAGGTCGCAGTTGACGAAATTGGGAATCACTTCGATGGGCCGCTTGATTTCGAATTCCTTCAGCGTGCGGTCGCGCAGGTAATTCGAGATGGCCGTCACACCGTCGCTCTGCTCGATCGAAAAGCGCGTGATGGGCAGATAGCTGCGGTCGTTGCCGACGAGAGTGATGTCGGTGCCGTGCAGCGTGGTGATGAACGGCAGGCGCCTGGGCGCCGCCATCATGCGGGCGAGCAGCGCGCTCACGGAGTGCGGGATCGCGTAATGGACGTGCAACAGGTCAAGCGACGCGGCTTCGGCGACCTCGGTCATTTTGGTCGCAAGCGCGAGCGTGTAGGGGGGGTGATCGAAAAGAGGGTAGGTGGTGACCTCCACCTCGTGAAAAAAGAGCCGCTCGCCCGCACCGCTCAAACGAATCGGCATGGCGTAGCTGATGAAATGAATTTCGTGGCCCCGCGCCGCCAGTTCAATGCCGAGTTCGGTGGCCACCACTCCGGAACCGCCGTACGTCGGATAGCAGGTGATCCCGATTTTCATGGTGGTTTTGGGGCGCGGCTGGCGGCCTCGGCGAACGCAGAACAGCGGCTACGAAATCCGCCGGTGCGAATTCCTACTGGCCGTTCGTGCCGCCTTGGGCCGCATCCTCGCCTTCCTTATAGAGGTAACGGATGCAGTGCTTGTAAATCAGAAGATTCGGGCTGCCGTAGCGCGTGAGCTTGATGCAATCCCGGTCGTACCATTCCACCGTGCCGCGAAGTACTTCGCCGTCGGTCAAGACCACGGCAACGGGCGTCCGCGACTGCATCTGCTTCACGTAGTAAAAGTTCTCCGCGAAGGTCTGTTCGGGCGGCGCGGGTTTCTTCCGGCCCGGGGGAGCCGATTGCGGCGCGGGCTGCGCCGCTCGTGGAGCGTATTGATCCTTCATGTCAGTCAGGGCGGGGCGAAACAACTTGCGGTTAACCATAAATGCTCCTCAGTTTGCTATCCCTTTATGACTACGGAAGAGGGCGTTCGGTTGCAACAATTTTGCAAAAAAAATATTGGACGGGCGGGGCGCCTCAGCGAGCGCTGAGCGAAGCGATGACGGCGTCCAGACCCAGTTGACGGCCGATATTACGGCGAAGCCGGGCCTCCAACGTATCCATGCCGCAGGTGGCCCTTAGGACCCAGTTCCAATCGATCTTCTTTGCAATCAACTCCACTTCCCGTCGCAGGTCAGGGTTGCGAGGAAGACTACTCTCGGGGCCGAGGGAGGACTCGAGTAAGTCTGTGAACAGACTATAAAACAGCTCCAGAATATTTTCAAACGATTCCTGCTCCTGCTTGGCAAGTTGAGCGGTGGCGGCGAAGATGTCGCCGAACTTTTCTCCCGCTACTGCCTGCTCCAGAAGCCGGAGTACGCTTCGCCGGAGACGGGCCGATTCCTCGAGGTCCAGCGAAAGCGCCGCCCCTGGGCTGCCGCCGGAGAGGCGGGCGGCGAGCTTGCGCTCCGCGGACTTCGCATCGGTGCGGTCCTCAAGGAACGCCTCGATCTTCTCCGCAGGGACTGGTGCAAAGTGGAACTGCAAGCAGCGCGAGCGGATCGTGGGCAGCAAGGAGTCGGGCGTCGGTGCGAGTAGAATGAGCGTGGCGGACTCGGGCGGCTCCTCGAGGATCTTGAGAAACAGATCGGCGTCATTCCAGCGCATCGTATCGGCGCCATCGAGTATGAAGACGCGGCGGCGGCCCTGTGGCTTGAAATAGGCCGCGCGCTGCACCGCGCGCAACTGGCCGACGCGGATCATCGGCCGGGCGACCGGCGTGCGGAGGCGCACCGGATCCGGGACGATCAGCCAGACGTCGGGATGCGTTTCGAGGATGAGAGGCGTGCGCTCGACCGCAGCTGCGTCCGCTGATTCGCCGCGCTCGCCGAGGCCCGCTTCGATGAGCGGCGCGGGGTCCTCGAGGCGCGCGATCTTCAGGCAGGAAGGGCACTCGCCGCAGAAATCATCTTTCAGGCGCTCGCAGTTCGCGGCCTGCGCGAACATCCGCGCGAGCGTGTATTTCCCGATGCCGCGCGGCCCGGTGAAGAGCAGGGCGCTCGGCACGCGTTCGCGGCGGAGCATGCCGCGCAGCGCGCCGATGATGCGTTCGTTGCCGAGAAATTCGCTGAAGCTCATTCGATTAGCCGTTGGCATGAAGCGCGGAGTGGATGCGCGCTTCCACCGCCGAAAGAATTTCCTGGTGAATCGCCGCAGGCGGGCGAAGAGAGCGGGACGCCGCGTCGAAGCACTCGATCGTGATCCAATTGGGCTGCCGCGCCAGCTCGTCGTAGACGCGAGACGCCGCTTCGAGATGCGCAACGTCGGATTCCTGCAAGTCATGCCGCGAATTCGTGTACTCTCGCGCGCCCTTTTCGCCGACCAGGCGGTGCGCCTCGGCCACGGGCAAGCGCAAATAGACGACGAGATCCTCGGAGGGCAGCGCGTGGACTTCGTATTCGAGCTGCTTCAGCCAATTCAGGAACTCGTTGCGCTTCTCGCGCGGCACGCGGGAGCCCTGATGCGCCAGATTCGAGCCGACGTAGCGGTCGGCGAGCAGGATTTTTCCGGCAGCGAGCGCCGCTTCGATAACGGGCTTCGACTCCAGGCGGTCGCAGGCGTAAAGCAAAGCCGAAAAGTGCGGATCGACGGCAGCGAGCGGGCCGAATTCGCCGTTAAGGAACCGCGCGACGAGCTTGCCGAAAAAGCCGCTGTAATTGGGAAAGCTGATCTGCGAGAAGGCGATTCCCCGCCCCGCGAACGCGCGAGCGAGTGCTTCGAGCTGCGTGCGCTTGCCGGAGCCGTCGATTCCTTCCAGGACGATGAATTTGCCGCGCGCAGGCATTGAAGTTCGGCTCAGTCTAGCATGGGAGCGTCGCAGAGACGCAGAAGAGGCAGGGGACCTGCGTGGAAAAGTGGTTCGCGCGGACCCCTCAAAAGTGTGTCGAGTAGACAGTGTCCCGATGCTTTGTTTTGAACGAGTTAGCTCGATTCTTGCTCGGCACGGTGTGTCGAGTAAGGACATCGAATCTGCGCCGGAACGGGACCGATCAGAGCGTTGCGAAGACGCACACCTGTGGCGCCCCGCTGCGGCGGGAGAGATCGTTCGCCCTACATGTGCGCAGTCGTTGCGCATCTCTTCCACGCTAGCAGGCGGGAGAAGCGTGTCAAGGACCAGGTCCTGTGGACTGGCGGCGAACCGGAGGTGAAGTGTGGCGCATGCTAGAATCGCGGCGAATCATGACGCAAACGAGTGCCATCGTGGAGAATCTCGAGCGCGTGCGTGAGCGGATCGCGCGCGCGGCCGGGCGTGCGGGGCGGCTCGCGGAGGAAATCACGATTGTCGCGGTGTCGAAGACGTTTCCGGCGGAAGCGATTCGCGCGGCCCACGAGGCGGGACTCAGGCACTTCGGCGAGAATCGCGTGCAGGAATTCGAGGCCAAGCGCGCGAAGCTCACCGGGCTCGACGCGACGTGGCACTTCATCGGGCACTTGCAGAGCAACAAAGTGCGGCGGGCCGTACACTTGTTTGACCGGATCGACTCGGTCGATTCATGGACGCTTGCGAGCAAGCTCGATCAGGCGGCCGCAGAGGAAAAGAGGCGCCTGCCGGTGCTCATCGAAGTGCACCTCGGGAATGAGACGACGAAAAGCGGAGTGGCCGAGATGGACGCGGCGGCGCTGACAGAGGGAATCTCATTGCTGCCGCATTTGGAGCTGCGCGGGCTGATGGCGATCCCGCCGTATTTCGAGAATTCGGAGCTGGCGCGGCCTTACTTTCGGAGATTGCGAGAGCTGCGGGACGAGTTGAGTGTCCAGGTTGGGTGTCCGCTGCCGGTCCTTTCGATGGGAATGAGTCATGATTTCGATGTTGCCATCGAGGAGGGCGCGACGGAAACTCGGCTCGGCACGATTCTATTTGGGAGCCGAAGGTGAGCGCGTGCCTGGGCGAGAGGAATACTTGCTGCGAGAGACCCAGCGCATAGGAAGGCGCTTCGCGCCGTCTTTTGTGGCGGGGTTGAAACCCCGCCCTTTCAGTGACAATGGGACGGCGGCGGAGACTGGTCTCGGCGCCGCGCTCTCTGGCCATCGTAGAAGGGGAAGGCCTCAGAAATGACGGGAGGATGAGATGAAGCGTGTGCGAATCTGCGGGCTGCTGCTCGTTCTGGTCGCGGCTGCCACCGTGTTTTCCTCTCGGGCTCTTGCATCAACCGCCGCTCATCCGCAGAACGGAGTGAACACTCGATGGAAGAAAATCCGTCGCGGAGGTGCTTCGCTCGGCCTCGAATTCGATGTCGAGCGGCGGGTCTGGCTGGTTCAAGAGGGATTGCGAACGCTGTTGGGATCTGCGGCCGACCCGGACGAGAATATTGACGAAATCTCAGTGTCGCCAACTGATGCCAGCGGAAGGTATCAGATATTCATAAGCGTCGGCGATAGACGCCGCGCATTCTTGATTGACCGGCACACCCTACGTTGCACGCACCTACCGATTACAGATTTTGTGGAGGACCTTGCCGCGTGGTCTTCCGATTCCGCCAATGTGATTCTTCATACGAGCAACGAGGACAGCGACCAACTCTGGGTAGTGCGATTGCCTGATATCCACGTGCTTGAAGTACGCCGCACCAAGCTGGCAGCTCCCAGAAAGGAATGCTGCGGGATGGACGATTGGGCCACGAGGGAAGGCGAAATAGCCGAACCGAACGACGACAGTGTCCGGTGGCTGGATGCCGATAGGTTTACCTTCCGGCTCTCCACGCGCTGCAGCCCGTATGAGGACGTGGCGACGGGGCCCTGCAAAACGAGCGAGGGGAACAAGGAGCTTGCGGCCTTTCAGATAACCGTCAATGTTCGCACTAGGGCGGTCGCCGACAGGAAACTGCCCTCGCGCCCTTGATGAAGTCGTGTGGACTCCGGTTAGGAATAACGGAGCCAGCGGACGAGTTCGGGGATCGTGGGGCGCTTGCCGTACATCAGGACGCCGACGCGATAAATCTTCGCCGAGCCGTAAATCACGCCGACCGTGGTGAGAAGCAACAGGACGACCGAGAGTGCCGCTTGCCAGACGGGTGGCGCCTGCACGGAGATACGCAGAGGCATCAGCACCGGCGCGCAAAACGGTATCTCAGACAGGATGATGGACGCCGTGGAGGAGGGATCGCTGAGAACCGTCCAGTAGATCATCATGGTGAAGACCAGCGGCCCCATCGCAAGCCACTGCAATTGCTGGGCGTCCTCCTCGGAGGAGCAAGCCGCGCCTATCGCGGCAAACATCGCGGAATATAGGAAGTACCCGCCGAAGAAAAAGAATCCGGCCCAGATCAGCAGGGAGATCGGAACGTGAATCTTCGGAAACGTGGAGCCGGGGTTGAACATGGCGGCCATCACCGCTCCATACGAGAGGAGCAGGCCGAGTGTGACGATCCAGATCGTGAACTGCGTGAAAGCCGCTCCGGCCACGCCGAGGATCTTCCCGGCGAGCAGCTGAGCGGGCCGCACGGACGAAATGAGCACCTCCATCGTGCGGGTGGTCTTTTCCTCGAGGACGGACCGCATCGTGGTGATGCCGTACATCAGCAAGGACATGTACAGCAGTATCACGAGGCCGACGCCGATGCCGATTGTCTGGCCTCTTTCAACGGACTCGCCGGACTTACTGACCTTGATGACCTGGAGATCCGCGCCGCGGGAAAGCTCGCTCACGTCGTCCACGCGGATGCCGCGCGCGCGCAAACGCGCTTCGATCAGCGTCAGATTCGCGGCAGCGTTCAGGGGCCCAAGGAGCGCGAAGTTGCCGGGATTCTTCGTGTGAAACTCGAAAGGGTGGCTGAGATCGCCGGGAATCACGAGGTAGGCATCGAGGGCGCCAGAATTGATGCGATCCCGCAGGCCCTGTTGGACGGCTTCCGGGGACGCTGGGCGGTCGATGGATTCGAACATCGCAAACTCCTGCTTGCCGTTTGAGCGCGCGCCGCTCAGGCTACGGGCGGCTGCTTCGGCCAGCCCGCCCGCATTGTCCACGATGGCGATTCGAACGTTCTGGTCCGACCTGTGAGTGGCAAGAAACGCGACGAGCACAACGGTGAAGATCCCGATCGACGGCACCATCAGAGTGGCGATGACAAAACCCTTCGTCTTGACCCGCGTGACGTATTCGCGCTTGATGACCAGCCAGATTTTACGCATTGGATGTCTTCTCGATGAAGATGTCGCTGAGCGAAGGCTCGAGCAGCTCAAACCGGTTGATCTGCGCGCCGGACTGCACGGCAGCCCTCAGGATTTCCTGAGGATCGGCGCCGGGCTTGATCTTGGCTTCCACTCCCGTTGCAAAGCGATTGAGGGCAGCAACCGAAGGATGCTGGAGAAAGGTATCGGGGCCTGTGAATTCGATGTGCACGGTGTTCTTGCCGTAGGACTGCTTGATGGCGCGAAGGTCCCCATCGAGAACGCTGCGGCCGTGATTGATCAGGCAGATCGAGTCGCACATCTTCTCGACTTGCTCCATGCGGTGCGTGGAAAGGACGATCGTGCAGCCCTGATCGCGCATCTCGAGCATGATGTCCTTGACCGTGGCGGCGTTCACCGGATCGAGGCCTGAAAACGGCTCGTCGAGAATCACGAGCGGCGGCCGATGGATGACGGACGCGATGAACTGCACCTTCTGCTGCATGCCTTTGGAAAGCTCGTTGACCTTCTTATCGCCCCATTCGCCAAGCTCGAAGCGGTCGAGCCATTCGCGGGCGCGGCGGTCGGCCTCGGCTTCAGACAAGCCATGCAGAGCCGCAAGAAAAACGATCAGAGGGCGAACGTGCATGCGCGGATAGAGTCCGCGCTCTTCGGGCAAATAACCGATCGAGTCGCGCGTTTCGTCGCTGACCGGGCGCCCCAGGACCTGAATCGTGCCTTCGTCTGGGACGAGGATGTTCATCACCATGCGGATCGTGGTGGTCTTGCCAGCGCCGTTGGGTCCCAGCAGCCCGAGAACCGCACCCTGGCGAACGCGCAGGCTGACGTCGCTGACGGCGGTCACGGAGTCATACGACTTGGAGACGTTTTCGAGCGAAATGGCGTCCAAGGATTCGCCTTTCCTCCGGAGAATGCTTATTGGCTTCTGCCAAACAACTACGCGCGGCGGATGCTCGATGTTTCAGGCGCCGCCCATAAAACCGTGAAATCGACCGGATGTCAACCAGCGGCTGCTAGTCCGGGAGCGGCTGGCCCGTGGTCTCATGGCCGAACGGGATGAGGAGAAGCCCGAAAAGGAAGGCCAGAGAGGTCAGCGCGACCGGAATGCCGATCGTGTGGAAATGGGATACGCCGGCACCCACCAGGAACGTGAAACCCGCGCCCACGAACCGGCCAACCGAAGTCGCAAATGCGAAGGCGCTCCCGCGGCATTCCGTCGGATACTGCTCGGGCAACCAGAGGGTGTACATGGCGAAATTCGCTCCGCCGATCCCGAGGAAGAACAGTCCGACGAAGAACCACTTCATCGCATCCTGGGGAAGGTAGAAAGCGAATCCGAAGCAACCGATGATCGATACCGCCATTAGGACGAAGTAGATCGCGAGAGTCTTGCGGCGACCGAACCGTTCCGCGATCCAGGGAAGAGGAAGGCAACCCAGGATCGTCCCAAAAGAAATCACCATCGTGGCGTAGGTGCTGAGCTTCGGCGCCAGACCGGCGGCCAGATGCAGCCTCCCGGCGATCTCGGCGACGGACGTGGGGACATAGACCGTGCCGGCCCAAAGCCCGATGATCGAGACCAGGACGTAGGCCGAATTGAGCAATGTGCGGCGGCGGAATTCCGGCCGGAAGATCGTGGCGAAGGGGCTCACGACGCGCTTTGCGCGGGCCTTCCAGCGTTCCGGCTCCGTTACGCTATAGAGAATGAATCCGATCAATACCGCGGGAGCGCCGCCGACCATGAACATCGGCCGCCAGCCATGCGATTCACCGATGAAGTGGTTTGCGAGCGCCGCGAGAAAGAATCCGAAATAGTATCCGGTGTGCATGTAGCCAGCGCCCATCTTGCGCCGGTCCTCGGGCCACTCCTCGGCGACGAACGTGCCGCCCATGGCCCATTCCCCTCCGATGCCGACTCCCGCGAGCAGGCGGCACACGGCGACCTGCCAAATGTTCTGGCCGAAGGCGGCCAGGAACGTGAAGAGCGAATAACAGAGGATCGTGAACGCCAGCGTCCGGACGCGGCCGAATTTGTCCGCGACGGGTCCCCAAACGATCGCCATGCCCCACCCGATGAGAAAGAGGGCGAAAAGGAGCCCTCCATAGAAGCCCGTATTGGCAGGGGTAGCGGGGATGCCGGATTTCGGCAGAAGCTCCCGCATGGCGGGGACGAGGACGAGCGCGTAGATGAACGAGTCCATGCCGTCGAGCGCCCAGCCGGCCCAGGATGCCCAGAAGCCGCGGATCTGGTTCGCGTTCAGCGGTGTTTTGGCAGAGGATGGCACAAGGGGACGGATTGTACGAGAAAAAGGTCCGATGTGCGAGGATTTCGGATGAGACAATTCGTCCCGCAACGTTACGGGGCGATGACACAGGTTTTTGATCGACTTGGGAGTGCGGGGCATGGAGATACGGGAGCATGAAGGATCGGTGGTTTTCGCGGTGCGGGTGGCGCCGCGGTCGAGCCGGGACGCGATCGAAGGCGAATACCAGGGCGCGCTGAAAGTGCGGCTGACGGCGCCGCCGGTTGACGACCGGGCGAACGATGCGCTGCGGCGATTGCTGGCCGGGCGTTTGAAGGTGCCTGTGTCGGCTGTTAGAATCCTCGCCGGGGAGAAGAACCGCACAAAGCGCGTGGCGATTGCGGGCGTTTCGTGCGCGCAGGTTCTGGCCCTGCTGAGCTAGCTCCACAATGCCGGATATCAAAGCCATACAGGCGGAACTGAAGTCCAGCAAGATCGACGGCTGGCTTTTCTACGACCATCACCATCGCGACCCAATCGCCGCGCACATCCTCGGCCTGGGCGAAAACGGGATGGCGACGCGGCGGTGGTTTTACTTCATCCCGTCGAGAGGCGAACCGCGAAAGCTGGTGCACCGGATCGAGGAGGGCGCGCTCAATTCGCTCGCGGGACGGAAACAAGCGTACGCGGGCTGGGAGGAATTGCACAAAGAGCTGCGGAAATTGCTCGCGGGAAGCCGGAAGATCGCGATGCAATATTCTCCGGAGAACAACATTCCGTACATAGGGCTGGTGGACGCGGGCACCGTAGAGCTGGTGCGAAAGTTGAAGAAGAAGGTGGTCAGCTCGGCGGACCTGGTGCAGAAGTTCGAGGCGGCGTGGACGCCGTCGCAACTCGTATCGCACCTCGATGCCGGGCGCATCGTTGACCGCATCACGCAGGCCGCGTTTGAGCGCGTTGCGGCGTGCGTTCACGAAGGCAGGCCGCTGACCGAATTCGAACTGCAGCAATGGATTCTCGAGCGGTTTCGCGCGAACGGGCTCACGACGGCCGAGCCTCCCATGGCCGCGGTGCAGCCCAACAACGGAAATCCGCACTACGAGCCGAAGGCGGGGACTTCGAGTCTAATTCGCGCGGGCGATCTGCTGCTGCTCGATATCTGGGCGAGATGCGACCGGCCGGGCAGCGTCTATTACGACATTACGTGGATGGGCTACCTCGGCGAGCGAGTG
The DNA here is from genome assembly GCA_020073605.1 of Terriglobia bacterium. GTDB lineage: Bacteria > Acidobacteriota > Terriglobia > Acidiferrales > UBA7541 > Palsa-295. The sequence continues at coordinate 176,151 of JAIQEW010000004.1, read as the reverse complement.
CCGGACGCGTACGCAAAAGCTTTCCGGATCGTGCGCGATGCCAGGGACCGCGCCATCGCGTTCGTGAGGGAGTCCGTGGAGAAGGGCCGCGCGATTCACGGCTGGGAAGTGGACCGCGTCGCGCGGGAGAGCATTCGCAAGGCGGGCTATGCCAAGTACTTCGTGCATCGCACCGGACACAGCATCGGGCAGGAGGTGCACGGTAACGGCGCGAACATGGACGGACTCGAGACGCGCGACGACCGCAAGATCGTGCCGCGCACGTGCTTCTCGATCGAGCCCGGAATCTACCTGCCGAAATTCGGGATACGCAGCGAGGTGAATGTGTACGTCGGCGAACGCGAGGCCCGCGTCACGGGCGCCATTCAGCAAGAAATCCTGCCGCTGCTCGCCTGACATATGGCGAGCGAAGCCCCTTTGACCGAAAACAGCCGCAAGGTGAATCCCGCCCGCCCCATATTCATCGCGTTCGCTGCGTGGGTCGTGCCGGGGCTGGGGCATTTGCTGCTCAAGCGCTGGGGCCGGGCGCTGATTTTCTTTTTGGCTGCCGGCGGGCTCGCCGTGGTGGGTTACGGGATGCGCGGCGAAGTGTTTACGCCGCTATCGAGCGATCCCTTTGGGGCGCTGGGCTTCCTCGCGGATATCTGTGCCGGGGTGTTTTACTTTCTGCCGCGCTTCCTCGAAGCCTCCGGCCCGGATATTTCGCGAGCGGCGGGCGATTATGGCACACGGTTCATCGCGGCCGCCGGGATCGTAAACCTGCTGGGAGTGCTGGACGCGTACGCGATCGCGAGCCGGCGGAGGAGCTGAGTGCTTCGAACCGCGCTACACCTGAGCCATTTCGCGGCGATGGTCGTGTTCGCGCTGCTCGTTTCGATCGTGCTGGCGGGCCTCGCACGGCGAACCGCGGCGGAGCGAATCAGGTACGCGCTGTGGACGCTGATGATGTTCCTGCTGGTCGGCGTGGGAATCGCGTGGCTGATGTATCCATTTTCGAGATAGGAATGAAGAACCTGAAACACAGAGAGCACAGAGAAACATAAAACTACCGCAGAGACGCAGAGAACGCAGAGGACACCAGGAGAACCAGACCCACAGCGGGAGAAACAAAAAAGGCGTCCACCGTGGTGGACGCCCTTTTTGCTTTAAAGACTTGTTTCTTGGTTAGACCAGGTCGCTCGGTTTGATCGGCAGGCGGCGGATGCGCTTGCCGGTCCCGGCGAATATCGCATTTGCGATTGCCGGAGCAACCGGCGGCACGCCAGGCTCGCCCAAACCCGTGGGGGTCTCCGTGCTCGGGACGAAGTAGACCTCGATCTTCGGCACTTCGTTCATGCGCAAAGTCGGGTTGTCGCTGAAGTTGGTCTGGACGACGCGTCCGCGGTCGATGGTGATTTCGCTCTTGAGGGCCGCCGTGATGCCGTACACAACCGCGCCCGATACTTGCGCCTCGGCCGTATCCGGATTGACCACGCGCCCGCAATCGACGGCGCAGACGACGCGATGGACGTTCACCGTGCCGTCCTTGTCGATCGAGATTTCGACGACTTCGGCGACGTAGGTTGAAAACGCCTCCAGCACCGCGATGCCACGATAGCGGCCCTTCGGAAGCGGCGAACCCCATCCGGCCTTCTGCGCGGCGAGATTCAACACGCCCAAGTGCCGGGGCTTTTTCGAAAGGAGATCCCGCCGGAATTCGTAGGGATCTTTCTTGGCCGCGGCAGCGAGTTCATCCACGAAGCTTTCGCTGAAAAAGCCGTTCTGCGAGGCTCCGACGGAACGCCAGAAGCCCATCGGGATCGGGCCGGACATCAGGTGATAGTCGACGAGAATGTTCGGGATGTCGTAAGCGACATCGGAAACACCCTCGACGCTGCTGGCGTCCAAGCCGTTCTTGATCGAACCGGGGAAGAACCAGCTCATGATCGAATCGCAGGCGACGCGAGCGGTGTAGGCCGTGGGTTTGCCATCGGCATCGAGGCCTGCGGACATTTTCACGTAAGAAGCGGGACGATAGTAATCGTGCTGCATGTCGTCTTCCCGCGTCCAAGTGACCTGGACCGGCACTCCCATCGCTTTCGAAAGCAGCGTGGACTCGGCCACGAAGTCCGACCAGCCGCGCCGGCCGAAGCCGCCGCCGAGGTAGGTGGTGTGGACATTCACGGCATCCGGCTTCACTCCCGCGATTCCTGCGGCCGTGCCCTGAGCGGGCGTCTGAAACTGGGTAGGAACCCAGAGATCGACGCCGTCGGCGCGCACATCCGCAGTGCCGTTCATCGGCTCCATGGTGACGTGGGCTTGATAGGGTGCTTCGTACACGGCCTCGACCTTCTTTGCCGCGCTCGCGAGACCGGCGTCCGAATCGCCTACTTTGCGCGAAACCACGCCGGGCTTGTCCATGACGTCCATGAAACTCTGGCGGATGCTGGCGCTCGAGACGCTGGCATTCGGGCCTTCGTCCCACTTCACAGTGAGCGCCTTGCGGCCCTGGAATGCGGTCCACGTGTTGTCGGCAACGACGGCGACGCCCGTCGGGATCTGAATCACGTCCTTGACGCCCGGAATGGCTTTCGCTTTCGTGGCGTCGAAGCTCGCGACTTTTCCTCCAAACACCGGGCAATGCTCGACGGAGGCGTGCAGCATCTTCGGGAGGCGGACGTCGATGCCGAAGCCCGCGGTGCCATTGACCTTCTTTGCCGTATCCACGCGCTTGGTCGGCTTGCCGATGATTTTGAACTGGCTGGGGTCCTTGAGCTTGACGTCTGTCGGCTGCGGAATCTTGGAGGCTGCTTCCGCAAGGCTGCCGAACGTCGCGCGGCGCTTTGTTGAGGTGTGGACGATCGCGCCGTTCTCCGCGCGGCACTCCGAAGCGTCAACGCCCCACTTCTGGGCCGCGGCTGCGATCAGCATCTCGCGGGCTGTGGCGCCGGCCTTGCGCATCGGCTCCCAGGCGGAATGAATGCTCTGGCTGCCGCCGGTGCCCTGCATGCCGAACGCCGGGTCGAAATAGACCTGAGCGGCCGGGGCGAATTCGGTGTGGATCCTCTTCCAATCGCACTCGAGCTCTTCGGCCGCGAGCATGGCGAGGGACGTCTCGACGCCCTGCCCCATCTCCGACTTGCTGATCAGGATGGTCACCTTGTCGTCCGGGGTGATGTGCACCCATGCGTTAAGGACGGCCGGCGCGGCAGCGGCAGGCGCGGCGGCAAGCAACTCGCTGCGACCGGGCAGATAGAAGCCGACCACAAGCCCGGCGGCTCCAGCGAGGCCGGTCTTCAGGAAATTGCGGCGATCGAATGGGTGGGTGATGGCGCTCATTCCGCACCTCCCACGAGAGCATTCTCTTCATCCGGGACGACTTCGGCGCCAGTGGTGGCCGGCTTCGCCGCCGCGGAGCCGCTCAACTGCGCGGCGCGGTGAATCGCCTTGCGAATTCTGGGATATGTGCCGCAGCGGCAGATGTTGCCGCTCATGGCGTCGTCGATTTGGGCGTCGGTCGGCTTGGGAGTCTTCGCGATAAGCGCCGCGGCTGACATGATCTGGCCGGACTGGCAGTAGCCGCACTGAGGAACGTCGGCTTCCATCCAGGCTTTCTGCACCGGATGGCTGCGGTCGGGGGAAAGCCCCTCGATCGTGGTCACTTTCTTGCCCGCCACGCTCGATATCGGGGTGATGCAGGAGCGCGTTGCCTCGCCATCGATGTGAACCGTACAGGCGCCGCAGAGCGCCATGCCGCACCCGAACTTCGTGCCGGTCATGTTGAGCGTGTCGCGGAGAACCCAGAGCAGCGGCATGTCGGGATTGACATTGACCGTCTGGGGCTTGCCGTTCAGAGTAAAGTGAGTCGCCACCAAAACCCTCCCTCAGAATTCCGGAAAACTGCGGCGAGTGAAGCCTCGCGCGTCAATTTTCTCGTCGCGCCCAAGCTACGCCAAGGGTTGGCGAGTGTCAAGATCGAAGCCGGAGCGTGTGACGGTGATGTTTCATTGAGGAGCACTCATTTCGCGAAATTCGGCGCGTTGTTTGACAGTTTTTTCGCGGGGATGTTACAGTCGATTACATCGCCGAGGTAGCTCAGTTGGTAGAGCAGCCGATTCGTAATCGGCAGGTCCCCGGTTCAAGTCCGGGCCTCGGCTCCAGAATTTTAGCGCACTTGCTTTCAGTCAGTTCCCTTCCCGACTTTCCACAGCCGCCCGAAACTCGGGAACTGCACGCCATTCAATTGGGGATTTTCAGTTCTGGCAAGGGCAGCAGCGGCAGGTCACCATTATGACTGGAGACGTGGAAACAGTTCTGCGCAGGACGCCGCTCTTCGCGAGCCTTACGGAAGCAGAGATGCGCGCGCTGGCTGCGCGAGCCAGCAAGAGGCACTTTCAGCGGGGCGAGCTGCTGTTTGGAGAAGGAGACCCTTGCACGGGACTCTTTCTAGTGGCGTCGGGCAAGATTCGCATCTTCAAGCTGTCGGCCGCGGGCCGCGAACAGGTGTTAGCTGTGGAGGGGCCCGGCAGCTCGTTTGCGGAACTTCCCGTGTTCGATGGAGGCAACTACCCCGCCGCGGCATCGGCTCTGGAAGATGCGAATGTGCTCTTCATCTCGCGCAAGGATTTCCAGAATTTTTGCCGCGAGCATCCGGACGTGGCGCTCAAAGTGATTGCCGTGGTCGGGTCGCGGTTGCGACGTCTGATCGGCATCATCGAAGAGCTGTCGTTCACGACGGTCCGCCAGCGGCTGATTGCCGTGGTCCTGCGCCTCGCGGAAGCGGGCGGCAGACCCTCAAAAGAGGGAGTGCACCTGGAATTGACGATGAGCCACCAGGACTTAGCGGCAGAGTTGGGCACCGTGCGGGAACTGGTCTCCCGGAATCTGAGCCGCCTCCAAGCGGAAGGATTTCTGGAAGTGGACGGCCGCAAGATCGTGGTGAAAGATCTTGCCGGCCTGAAAAACGAGCAAAACGCCTCCGAATAACGCCCCCTGAGAAATCGCGCATCCCCCGACCGGGTAGTGACTTTGGTCACTGCCCCCAAGCGGAGCTACGTCCACACTGGTTGCTGATAGGGGAGGCGATCATGAATCTCAGCGGCGAAACGAAGGTAAAAGAGATCGTGGCGGCAAATCCGGGTGCGACGCGGGTTCTGGAGCAGGCTGGAGTGGACTACTGCTGCGGGGGCAACAAGTCCCTGCACGACGCGTGCGCGCATGCAGGTGTGTCCGAAGCAGAGATTATGGAGCGGCTACGCGAGAACAAGACCAACGTAGGACCATCTGACGCCAACTGGGCATCGGCTCCGCTTGCCGATCTGACTGAGCACATACGAGAGAAGCACCACCGGTATGTCCGCGAGGCGGTCCAGCGTGTTCCAGCCTTGCTCGCAAAGGTGAAGACAAGGCACGGAAACAATCACCCCGAAATCGCGGAAATCGAGGACCTCTTCCTTCAGGTAGGCCGGGAGATGATCATGCACATGCAGAAGGAGGAGCATGTTCTGTTTCCTTACATCGAGGCGGTGGAGCACGCGGCCAGCGGAAAGGAAACGCTCGAACCGCCCTTCTTCCAAACCGTCCGAAATCCCGTGCACGCCATGATGGAGGAGCACGATGCCGCCGGGGCTTTGGTGAAGCAGATTCGCACAGCCAGTTCGGCGTACACGCCCCCGGCCAATGCATGCGCGAGCTATCAGGCGCTGTACCGGGATTTGCAGGAGTTCGAGGCGGATCTTCACCAGCACGTGCACCTCGAAAACAACATTCTCTTTCCTCGCGCGGTCGAAATGGAAGCCGCGATCTTGTGACGGAGGGACAGCGTGTCGATCTCGCTCGAACAGGCAGTCACGGTGCCAGCCAGTGAGCGCCGCCCCGTGCGCTCACCGGCCGAAGTCATGGAGATTGCCCGTGCGCGCGAGAGTTCACTTTCCCGCCTGCTGATCGCTTACATCAGTTCGGGGCTTGTGTTCATGCTCCTGCCGGGCACATTCCTCGGCGTCTGGAATCTCCTCCAAATCAGCGGGCGCGAGAGCGCAGGATCCGTCTCACAAGCATGGTTGCAGGCCCATGGCCACGCGCAGGTGTTCGGCTGGATCGGGAGCTTTATTTTCGGCATCGGCTTCTACTCGATTCCGAAGCTGCGCGGCGCAACGAAGCCGGCCTTCGGCGCCGCGTGGGCATGTTGGATCATATGGACAATCGGAGTGGCGATGCGCTGGGCCGCGAATGTGTACGGCTGGCAGTGGCGCTTGCTCCTTCCGGTTTCGGCCCTCCTCGAACTCGCGGCGTTCGTGATTTTCTTTCGCGCGGTTTCGCAACACCGGCCTGAAAACTCCGGGAAGTACCGGCCAGAGCCATGGGTGTGGGTGGTGATCAGCGCAAGCATCGGTTTGATGCTGACGCTCGTCGCGAATTTCGCCGGAACCATTTACATGGCTGTGCGTGGCGCAAGCCCTGCCCTGCCGCACGCTCTCGACCAGCGCTATCTCGTGCTGGCCGCCTGGGGATTTCTGGTGCCCTTCGTCTGGGCGTTCAGCACTAAGTGGATGCCGGTCTTTCTGGGGCTGAAGCCGCTTCGTCCCAAGCTCCTCCTGGCCGCACTCGCGGTGAACTCTACGGGTATCGTCTTGACACTCGCGGGATGGGGAGCTCCAGCGACGCCGCTCTTTGTCGCGGGCGCGGTGCTGGCAATTGCGGCACTGCGGATATTCGAATCATCGCGACAGGAGCCGAAAACCCGCGGCGTGCACTGGAGTTTTCCGTTCTTCGTTCGCATGGCGTATGGCTGGCTGTTGGTGGCCGGCCTGCTGGGAATCGGCGCCGCGCATTGGGATTCCTCCGGCGGAATTTGGGGAGCGTCGCGACATGCGTTGACCGTCGGATTCATCGCCGTGATGGTGCTGTCCGTGGGCCAACGCATTCTGCCGGCGTTCGCGGGGATGCGCCTGTTGTGGAGCACGGGGCTGATGTTCGCCGGCCTCGCGCTTCTCACGATTGGATGCACGCTTCGCGTTTCCTGTGAAATTCTGGCGTACCAGGAGTATGCGAGCTGGGCATGGGATGTGCTGCCCGTCTCGGCGGTGATCGAATTGGCGGGGATCACGGCCTTTGCCATGAATATTTTCGGCACGTTCATTCTCGAGCCGAGCCACGTGCAGAAGCAGCCGCTCGTCGTGGGCATAGATCAAGCAACTTCCTAGCGTTAGCGGCCGCCCCAATAAAATCCGGAAACACTGAATTAGCGGCGTCATCCGTCCTCACACTAAGTTCCGGACACATTTTTCTTCTACTGACATTCTGTGTGAGAAGAGCCTACAGCCGCCGACAGTCGGTCCGCGCAGAATGACAAAGGCAACGGAGACAGTAGAGTTCAGGAATTGCCACTCTTCTCGAAGACGGCGATGTCTTTCGGGATGATAAAGACGGCTTCATCCTTCACTAGCTGAAGCGCGTGGAAGCGCTCCTGGGAAAGTTCAACGTGGACCGGCGCGCCCCATTCCGTGACCGCTTCCACCTTTACGAGAGGGCCAGCGGAGTTGATGTGCTTGGTGGTGGCGCGGAAGTACGTCGGGCCGCTCGGCTGGCGGGCGATCTCGAGCAGGTGGGGGCGCACGAACAGGAGATGTCCGGAGGCGCTTTCGTCAATGTAGGTGGTGCCATCGTCGACGCGGCCGTGAAACAGATTCACGTTGCCGAGGAAATTGTAAACAAACGAGCTTGCCGGGTGATTATAGACGTCGTCGGGGCTGCCGACCTGCTCGATGCGGCCTTCGTTCATGACGGCGACGCGGTCCGCCACCTCGAGGGCCTCTTCCTGATCGTGCGTGACGAACACGCTGGTGATGTGCACTTCGTCGTGCAATTGCCTGAGCCAGCGGCGCAACTCCTGTCGAACTTTCGCATCGAGCGAGCCGAAGGGCTCGTCGAGCAAGAGAACGCTCGGTTCGACAGCCAAAGCCCTGGCCAGGGCGACGCGCTGGCGCTGGCCTCCGGAGAGTTGCGACGGATATCGGCGAGCCTGATTCTGAAGTTGGATGAGCCTCAGCAACTCCTCAACCTTGGCGCGAATCTGCTCCTCGGAGGGCCGGAACTTCCTGGGCCGGACGCGCAAGCCGAAGGCGATGTTTTCGAAAACGGTCATGTGGCGGAAAAGCGCGTAGTGCTGAAACACGAAGCCCACGCGGCGTTCCCGCGCGGTGCGATCGGAAATGTCTTTGCCGTCAAACTGGACGGTGCCACAATCCGCGAACTCGAGACCGGCGATGATGCGCAGCAGTGTGGTCTTCCCGGAGCCGGAGGGCCCGAGCAAGGCCACCAGCTGGCCATCTGGGATATCGAGGTCGACGTTGTCGAGGGCCGCGAATTGGCCGAATCTTTTCGTGATGCCGCGAACTTCGATGCTCATTGGGATTCCTTCGCTTCCCCGGCCGCCTGATCCGCGAGCTGCCGCCTCGATTGCCACTCCCCAACGCTCTTCACCACCAGAGTCAGCAGAGCCAGGAGCGCGAGAAGCGACGCAACCGAGAATGCCGAAACGAATTGGTAATCGTTGTAGAGGATTTCGATGTGCAGCGGCATCGTATCGGTGAGGCCGCGAATGTGCCCGGACACGACCGACACCGCGCCAAACTCTCCCATGGCTCGCGCATTGCAGAGAATCACGCCATACAGCAGCGCCCACTTGATGTTCGGCAGAGTTACCTTGAAAAACGTCTGCCAGCCGCTCGCGCCGAGAGTCAGCGCGGCCTCTTCCTCGTCATTGCCCTGCGCTTGAATCATCGGAAGCAGCTCGCGCGCGACGAACGGAAAAGTGACAAAGATCGTGGCGAGGACGATTCCCGGAACGGCAAAAATGATCCGAATGCCGTGCGCGATCAGCCACGGCCCGAGAAGCCCCTGCAAGCCAAAGAGCAACACGTAGATCAAGCCCGAAACCACCGGCGAAACGGAAAAAGGCAGGTCGATCAGCGTGATCAAAAGGCTTTTGCCAACAAACTCGAATTTGCCGATAGCCCAGGCCGCGGCAACGCCGAATACCATATTAAGGGGCACTGCGATTCCCGCAGCCAGCAAAGTCAAGCGGATGGCGGCCAGCGTGTCGGGGTCCTGAAAAGCCCGCAGATAGCCTGCGACACCTTTGTGAAAAGCCGTGAAGAAGACGACAGCCAGAGGCAAGAAGAGAAAGACTCCGAGGAACAGCACCGCCGTCGCAATGAGGAGCCAGCGCACAATCGCCGGCTCGGAGGTTGCCTTCGACGCGACGAAACCACTCGCCGGGACGCTGCGGATGGTTGATGAGATCGATCCAGCCATTGGCGGATTCTTCGGGCGCCTGGAGCGCCTTACTGGCCCTCCCCCCGGCCTAAAACCGGCTTGAGGGTTGCGCCCAGAAATGCGGACTCCTGCGATGATTCCCTTCCTCGCCGGCCGCTGCTCCATCGCTGGAGAAGATTGATCGCCAGCAACAATACGAACGAAACGACGAGCATTGCCACGGCGATGGCCGTCGCGCCGGCGTAGTCGTATTCCTGCAATCTGGTAATGATCAGGAGCGGCGTAATCTCGGTACGCATCGGCATGTTCCCTGCGATGAAAATTACGGAGCCGTATTCGCCCACCGCTCGCGCGAACGCCATGGTGAAGCCGGTGATCGCCGCCGGCAGAATCGCTGGGAGCAACACGCGAGTGAACGTTTGCCAGCGCCCCGCGCCGAGACTTGCCGCCGCCTCTTCCAATTCCTTGTCGAGGTCCCCCAGCACGGGCTGCACGGTCCGCACGACGAACGGCAATCCGATGAACGTGAGCGCGATCGTTACTCCCAGTCGCGTATAAGCCGCGTGAACCCCGATCGATTCCAGAGGCCGCCCGAGCCAACCGTTGGGGGCATAGACCGTAGTGAGAGCGATGCCCGCGACCGCCGTCGGCAGGGCAAAAGGCAGATCGATCAACGAGTCGAACAGGCGCTTCAGCGGAAAGCTGTAGCGCACCAACACCCAGGCCACGAGCACGCCGAAAAACAGATTGATGAACGCGCCGATCAACGAGGCGCCGAAACTGAGGCGGTAGGAAGCCATCGCCCGCGGAGAGGCCACCACGTGCCAGAACTGGTGCCAGGTCAGCGTGGAGGTCTTCCAGAATGTGGCCGAGAGCGGGATCAGAACAATCAGGGACAAATAGAACATGGTGAAGCCCAGCGCCAGACCGAAGCCGGGCAAAATGCTCTTTTGCTTGAAAATCACAGCCATGAAATCCTGCCTCCGCCCACAAATCTAGGAATGGATCGCCAGCGCGACAAAACCGCCAGAGGCCGCAAAGCTGCCACGGCCCCTGACGATCCGCTCCTTGCTCAACTCATTGGGTGATCCTGGTGCAATTCACAACTACTTCGGCTGGTAGATCTGGTCGAACACTCCTCCATCGGCAAAATGAACGCTCTGGGTTTTGTGCCAGTCGCCGACGACTTCCCCGAGCGTGAACAGCTTTATCTTGGGAAACGTCGAGGCATATTTCTTGGCCACTGTGTCAAGCCGCGGCCGGTAGAAATTCCTGGCAGCGATCTCCTGTCCTTCGGGCGTGTAGAGGTACTGGAGGTAGGCCTCGACAACGGTCCGGGTGCCCTTGCGGTCCACGACCTGATCAACCACCGAGACGGGCGGCTCCGCGAGGATGCTCTGAGAGGGCACGACAATCTGGAACTTGTCGGGTCCCAGCTCCTTCACGGAGAGAAGTGCCTCATTTTCCCAAGCCAGCAGAACGTCGCCGATTCCCCGCTCGACGAACGTGGTGGTGGAGCCGCGCGCGCCTGAATCGAGGACCGGGACGTTCTTATAGAGGTGCGTGACGAAATCCTTCGCTGCGGCGTCACTTTTTCCAGATTTGAGATACGCGTAGCCCCAGGCTGCCAAGTAGGCCCAGCGCGCGCCTCCGGACGTCTTGGGATTCGGCGTGATGACCGCGACTCCCGGTTTCACAACGTCGTCCCAATCCTTGATGTTCTTCGGGTTGCCCTTGCGAACCAGGAAAACGATCGTCGAGGTGTAGGGCGTGCTGTTGTTCGGCAACCGGGATTGCCAGTTGGCGGGGAGCAGCTTGGCCTTCTCGGAGATGGCGTCGATGTCGTAGGCCAACGCCAGCGTCACGACGTCCGCCTGCAACCCATCGATGACGGCGCGGGCCTGAGCGCCCGAGCCGCCATGCGATTGCTGAACCTTGATGTCTTGCCCCGTTTTCGCCTTCCAATATTTCGCGAAGGCTGCGTTGTAGTCCTGATAGAGCTCGCGCGTCGGATCGTACGAGACGTTCAAAAGCGTTGCCGAGCCCTGGGCGTGGACGGGGCGGGTCAGGCTCAGTGCGAAGCCGATGACGACGGCGAAAACCCACAGTTTCCTATACGCGGACTTCATGTTCCGGTTCTCCTTTGTGCTAGCAATGTTGGTGTGTGTTCTCATGACGCTTTCGCCCTAGAACGTGTAGAGCACATCGAACTGAAGCCGCGAGAGGATATTCTCGGGCGGTTTCGTGCTCCCGAAATTGAGCGGGCGGCCAAACAGTCCCGTGAAAGAGAGCTGAACATTGGGATAGGCCTGGTAGAGGACGCTCGCGCGGTGCTCGGTCACGTTGCTTCCCTGGCGCAATTCGCTGTAGTCGAAATTCGACAACACAGCTTCCCGCTCGATGAAGATGCGGGCGTAATCGAACTGCCAGTCCCCGCGTTTCTTGGCGCGCCCCACCTGAGCCTCTCCCCAGTAACCGCGGCGTTGATGCGGATTGCAGGCGAAGTTGGTTGTCTGCGTGTACTGAATCGATGCGGTGTTCGCCGGCTTGGCGACGATGTTGTTCACATTCGCGCACGCCTCGGTGTTTTGAACGTAGTCGCCGATGAAGGCGATGGGCCACTTCTCCGAGGGCGTCGTAATGTCGAAACGGGCCAGCGAATCGAGCAGCCCGAATTTCGACGCAAACTGCGCGTTCGTGACGCTGGTTACGCCCGTGGGATAGGATGTCCCGGCGATCGTCACGACGTTCGTAGAGGTCGTCGTCACGACCGAATTCTGTATGCCGTTGCTCGATTGAAGTGGAAGGACACCCGACAAAGGAGTCTGGGGGTTCTTCGAACTGGCTCTTGCTAAAGCGAGGGCGATCGGATCGGCGTGATGAAAATTGTAGAATCCTGAATACGCGCCAAACTTCAGCCAGGATGCGAGTTGCCAAGTCGTTTGCAGTTGACCGCCGTAGACGACGCTTTCAACGATGCTTTTGTTCGTCGAAGAAGCGCGCGCGGCCTCGGTGAATGGCAATTCGAAACCCACGAACGCGACCCTCTTGAGCACGGGCGCGGAATCCAGATTGAACGCCAGCGTCTGCGCGAGTCCCTCCGGATTGAGGTCTTTATCCCAGGTGAGTTCGGTGTTGTACCAGGGATAGGCAAACTTTCCGCCCGTCAGCGTGAGCTCTTTGAACTCGTGGGGGCTGTAAGTGACATAGGCCCTGTCGATGAAGAATGGCTTCCGAGTATAAAAGCCGCTCACGTTCTGATTGGTGGAGATTGGATCGTTCACATCACCCGATGCAAGCGTGAACCCACCGGTAACGTCGTCGTTGAGTTTGGTGTCAACGTTGAATCGCAAGCGATACCGTGCCCGGTGCCGATCAAGCGAATGATCAGCGGGGCCTCCAAAGAAAGGTTCGTCCCGCAATCGAAAGTCTCCGCTGAGCGTGAAGGGTCCGAATTTCTTCGCCGAATTTTCCAAGTTGCTGATTCTTGTCGACCAATCCTGCGGAGTTTGGACCTGGGCGGGCTGATCCGCGGACCCGATCGGTGCGGCAGTGGCGGTGGCGATTGCAGTGGAAGCCGCGGAAGAAGCGGCGGCATCCGGTACGACGCCCAGTTTTGCCTCGAGCGCCGCGATGCGGTCAAGCTGTTCGTGCAGCGCCGCGCGCTCTGAGTCAAGCTCCTGGCTGTGTTCGGCGAACTTCTGAGCCTGGGCTTGAAGGCTTTCCCTCAATTGCTCCAGTTCGAGCACAAGCGGCGAAGCGGGCGAAGGATTCGCGGCCGTGGCCTTTGCTGATTCCGCAGCATTCGTGGTGGCTGCGGAACCCTCCCCTCCCGGCTTGGCCCAGGCAGGTGTGATTGCGCTAAGGGCAACCAGCAGCGCAATGGCAATTCGTTTCGGACTGTCTTTTCTATCTATCGACATTGAAATCTCCTGAAAGTTTTTGGCTTCAAGCCTGCAACGCGCTGGTCGGCTGGCCTAGATCCGCCATCCCTCCCATCGTGCGGGTTGGGTCGATCTCGTTTGGGCCCGCTGGACGGGGGCCAAAATGTGAAATCTCTCGAAATGCTTGGTAACGGGTTTACTGCGACGGGAACTTAGTTGCGGCTACGACAACACAGATCTGAGAGGGAGGTGTGGTCCAGGATGCCAGCGGTGGCATTCCGGACGTCCAAAAGAACGCGGAATAAAGGACGGTGCCTGGGATCGCTGTTCACACGCCGGCGCAGAGACTCGGCGTCTTCAAAGGGAGCGAGCGGACCATCAATCCTGCGGATCACTTCGCCCAATGAAATCTTCGCTGGCGGCCGCTTCAACTGGTAGCCGCCATGAGCGCCGCGGACGCTGTCTACAATCCGTGCGCGCTTGAGCTCCAGAAGGATCGCCTCGAGAAACTTTTCCGGCAGGTCTTCCTGGGCGGCGATGTCCTTGATCTTGACGACGCCAGTGGGATGCTCCGCGAGCACGGTCAGCGCCTGCAATGCGTACAGTCCTCGTTGAGAGATTTTCATAGTGGCGTCTATTCCCTACTAACCAGAGAAAGTCTACCAAGCTAATAGACTTTGTCAAGCAAAGATTCGGAGGCCGCCAATCCGGGATGAGCTCAATCAGACGCGGCGGGGCGTGTGGGGCGGGAACAGAACTTAGAATGACGACATTATGAGTTCGTGGCAGGGAAAAAGTGGCCGGGGGCTAGGCTGAGGGACCCAAGCCGCCCGGCCTTTTCTCACCCATCTCCGCAGGGTCTGGGTAAGAACCTGTTATGCGGCGTTTTCGCCGTTCCGCATGAACTCGTAGCGCTCGATGGCCGCCGCCACGCCCATTTCGCCCGAGTTTTCCTGACTGCTGCGCAGAACGCGTCCGAGGCACCGGACGCGAACCGGCCCAGCCTGGGTCAACTCGTGGGGAAGGGTCATGACAATTTCGACCGGCGATCCGCTCTTCAATCCCTTGGGCAGGTGGAAATAGAGGCCGCGGGAGCTTACCTCTCGCGATTCCGTGGAGGCCTCGCCCACGACATTCTCATCGGTCCAACGGACCGTCAGCGGCAAACGCATCAGAAAACGCCGCGATACACGTCTCTCTCTCAAGGACACAGTAAACACTCCTTCCAAGTATGGGCCTCAGAATAGGCTGGGGGCCTGATCCAAACCAATAGAGCGAGAGAGCCAATTATCCAGGCCTTCGTTGGTACACAAGTACTAGTGCGATTGAGGTGCGGGACGCTGCCAAGAAATTGTCAAGGGAGAGGATCAAAACGTGCGGACGGCAGGCGGGCGGAAGACCCTACTTTGCAGAGAGATCAGGCCTGATCGATCAAGCGGTGGTGAATGGCGTACAGGGCCAGTTCCAGACGGTCGGAAACGCCGAGTTTGTCGAAGATGTTGTGCAAGTGGTTTTTGACAGTCTGCTCGCTGATAAAGAGCTTCTCGCCGATTTCGCGGTTCCGGAAGCCCTGGGCGACAAGCTGGACGATCTCTTTTTCGCGCTCGCTCAGGAGAGGCTTTTCGCGGCGCTGGCCGGATTCAGAAGACTTCTTGAAGGCGTCGATTACTTCAGCCGTCATGCGATTATCGAGCCAGATTTCGCCGTCGTAAACCTTGCGAATGCTCTTGAGCAACAGGTCGCTGGCCGATTGCTTCAGGACGACGCCGCGCGCGCCCAGGCGCATGGCGCGAACCACGTCGCGATCGTCCTCGGCCGCCGTGAGAACAATCACCCGCGTGGGAAGAGTATCGAAATTGACCTCTTCGAGGACGCCAAGGCCGTCTTTTTCAGGCATGCGGAGGTCGAGGAGGAGGATATCGGGCTTGAACTTGGCGAGCATTTTGGTGCACTCCACGCCATTGGAGGCTTCGCCGACGATCTGCACGTCGTCAGCGACCTCGAGCAGCTTGCGGAGACCGTCGCGAAAGATCGCGTGGTCGTCCGCAACCAGGATCCGAATGACCTGTTTTGCTTTCGTCATGTTAACTCAATGGAATTTCTACGGTTAGACGCGCCCCGTGACCAGGATTCGATTCCACCGTCAGCGTTCCACCCACGCTCCGCGTGCGTTCCTTGATCGAAATCGGCCCGAGACGCAACTGGTCCAGTTCCTCGCTTGTGTAGCGTCCGGAGAAACTAAATCCCCGGCCGTTGTCATCCACAAAGAGAAAAACGCGCGCCTCGTCTTGCTCTAGTTTTACCACGACGTGGCTGGCGTGCGCATGCTTTTTTACGTTGTGTAGTGACTCTCTGTAAATCTGGAAAAGTTCGCGGCAAATGCGGTCCGGGAGGCGCAAATCGCGGTCGTCGATGAAGAGATCGACGGCAAGACCGTGCTCGCTGCGGAAGCGCTCCGCAAAAGCGAACATCAGTTCGCGCATGTCCGCGCTCTCGACGCGCAACGGGCGCAAGTCCGTCACCATCCGGCGGAGCTCGTCGCTCTCCTGCTGCACCGTCTTCTGCAAGTTCGCAAGGTCCTCCCCGGCCTGGTCGGGCTTCTGAGGAAGCTTGCGCCGCAGGACGTTGAGCTGAATCTTCAGACTGAGCAGCGTCTGGAGAACGCCATCGTGAAGGTCGCGCGAGATACGGCTGCGCTCCGATTCGACCGCGCGCGTCCGCAAACTGCGAAGCAGGAAGACGTTTTCGAGAGACGGCCCGACCTGACGAACGATGTGCTCGAACCAGCGCAGATCGCCCGCGGAGAATCGCTTGCGCGGCGATTGGGGATTGACCAGCAGGACGCGGCCCGACGGTCTCCCGGCCGATTCCAGGGTTACCGCGAGCAAAGACCGCGCCCCGAACTCCTCGCGCGTGGAGGTTGGCGGCGGGGGCACCGACCGGAAAGTCTCGCCGGTCCGGCGGTCCCAGCCGAAACCCTCGCCGGCTCCATTCTTGAATTCCCAAGCCATCGAGATTTCCAGGCAGTCGAACAGAAACGTTTCCGAGCGCGCCTGCGGAAGCGTTTCGGCGCCGCGCGGCTCGAGGTCGCTCGGGCGGACTTTCCAAACGAAGAGCCGCTCGAGCTCTTCGTCGAGGATGGCCAGACAGGCAAGCTCGCATTCGAACGCCAGAGCAACTTCGCCCAGCACCTGACGAATCGACTCGTTCAACCCGCGATCGAATCGCACGAGACCGGTAATCTTTTCGAGAAACTGCTGCCGCGCGAGGTGTTCCCGTTCTCGCGCGCCCAGAAAACCCATTCCGAGTCCGGACACGAGCGTACCCAGCCCGATGGCGATCCAGTGCCACACGCTCTGCCATCGGAAGGGCTGCTCGACCGCAACGCGGGCAATAATTCCCACGGTGGCCACGCCGACCAGCACAAGCATGGCTCTCGTGTTTCCTCGCGTGGCCAGGGCAAAGACGGTGAAAAGGAAAAGGAACCAAAAGGCTGAAACCGAAGGAGTGAGGTAGAGAAATACGGCGAGCACCACGACGTCGGCGGCAAGCGGTATTCGAAACCGCTTCTCGCTGAGGAAGCGTTCAACGACCCCGGCAGCGAGCGCCACGATCAGATATCCCGAAAGGACGATTACGGAGGCGCGCCGCACGGGCGCTCCCGACGTCTCGAGCAGGGCGACGAGCGAGAGGGCCGCAATCACGGCGCGAGCCAACGTGACTTGGCGCTCCAGGTAGAGGCGGCCGGTGTTATCTAGGGACATTGTGGCGTGCGGCTTTCCCTAAAAGTCTAGCAAGCCCGCACGCCCGCGCAATCCGCGCGCGGAGCGCTGTCGTCTTATGGTAATCGCCGGGACCTCGGGACGGGATCTTTACACAAGCAAACCGTGTCGACGATTGACAAAGGGTGCATAATCGTTCGCGAAACAGCCCGACAGGGGGAGTCGACGGCTTGTCGCAGCGATATACGCGGAGAGAAGTCGGACGCATTCTAGGAGTGGAGCCGAGCCGCCTGCAGTATTGGGAGAGGCTGAGGCTGGTGCGTCCCCGGGCGCGGTGGGGCGAGCGATTCTACAGCTTTGGCGACCTCGTCGCTCTTCGCACGCTGAAGCGGCTGACGGAAAATCGAATCCCCGCGCGGCGAGTGCGGCGCGCAGTCAAACTGATCGAGCAACAGTTCGGGGCATCGCCGCTGCCGCTTCAGGAGTTGCGGTTCTTCGACCAGGGCGGCGACGTGCTCGTGATTCCTCCCGGCGCCGCAAGGCCATTTAGTCCTCTCAAGCAGCAGTGGGTCTTCCCTTTCGATTTGGCGTTGCTGCCGGCGAAGCTCCATGAAATGACCGGGCCGACGCCCGAGGAGCTTTTTCAGGCGGCACTCGATTGCGAGGCAAGTCCGGAAACGCTCCCGCAGGCGGTCGAGAGCTACCGGCAGGTGCTCGATCTCGCGCCCGAATGGGTGGACGCGCACATCAACCTGGGAGTCGCGCTCTATCAGATGGGCCGGGCCGAGGAGGCGCGCGCCGAATTTCTCTCCGCCGTCCAGCTCGATCCTTTGAATGGGATCTCACGCTACAACCTCGGCTGCGTGCTTGAAGAGCAGGGCGAGCTCGACGAAGCGATCGATCATTTGCGGCGCGCCGCACGAGCGCTGCCCGCCCATGCCGACGTGCATTTCAATCTGGCACTCGCGTACGAGAAGCGAGGAGAGCGCCGGCTGGCCCGCGAGCAGTGGATACTTTACTTGCGACATGCGCCCAACGGTCCCTGGGCCGATCAGGCGCGGGCTCACTTGAGACGAGTCTCAGCGCGACGCAAGCGCGTGGCGCCAATTCCCTTCCCTCGCAAAGCGTAGCTCCGCGCTCAACGGCGTGCTATGATTTTTCCCAGGTGGTGAGCGTAGCTCAGCTGGTAGAGCATCGGTCTGTGGCACCGAGGGTCGTGGGTTCAAATCCCATCGCTCACCCCAACTAACCTATTGCATTCACTTACTGATACTTTTCTCGCGGGGTCCAGAAGGGTCCAAAATCACTTTGATCTTTTTCGTCGGCTCTGCGGCGTGATTCCTCGATGACGTGGCTGTAGATTTCGAGCGTCACACGAGGATCGGTTGAATCTTCGATGCGTCGTTTCGCATGCAATTTTCCAAACTGGACCAAGTAATTGGGGCTCACGCGAATCTACTTCGCCCCATTCCACGCCACATCATGCGATTCATCGAGATCGCCCTGCGGATCGACGATTGTCGCCTCTGAGAGAGCCGTGCGGTTACAAGACTGGCCCTACGACAATGGCGACGATCCTTCCTTCTACGCGATGCGGAAGTTCAGGGGCCAGCTTTCCTGGGGCATCTGCCGTCAAGATGTCCGCAACAGACTTCGTCCTGGCGACATCGTCGTGTTCTTCTCGTTTCGCAAATTCAAAGAAACTGGAGATTCCGAGTATCGACTCTGTGCCCTCGCAACCGTAGACAGGAAGGTAAGCCAAATCGGTCTTTGGCAAGACCAGAATCTGAAAATCTACAGGAAGTATTTCAACCTTCTCATTCGACCCTGGAGATCAAAGCATGGCGCGTGGGAGCACTTCGAACCCACTCTGGCCGGTTCACGCGTTCATCACGATTGGCTTTGGCGGATCGCTGAGCACCAGGGATTCCGAAAGGAAGATTTCGAGAGACTTCAGACGACTGATACTCTGAAACCAGGAGTGACCGTTCGGGGCCGTCCGGTAGTGATTGCCAAGAATTACGTCCTCTTCTCATCTGACCCAACAGAAACTCACGTTCTATCCAAGCCAACGGTTGTCGCTTGGCATTCAAGAGGCAAGTCGGCGGAGGAGTGGAATCAAGACAAGTTTAGCCATTCCGTAAGGCGGCTGACGCTTGATGTGGCGGAACAAGCGAATGGTCGAAAGAGATCGCTGCGCATCCGAAACTCCCAACGCGCGCACCGTCATATCGTTTTCGAGTTACCTCGAACCGACGCCGAAACCTGGCGAGCCGAATTTATAGATTTGGTGAAACAACACTGATCCTGAATCCTCTTAGTGTGCGAAGATCAGTTGTGACTGGCGTGTGGGAAGCTAACTGTGACGGCAAGAGAACATTCAAGAAAACCTAGAAACAAATCGCGTCAGGCAATACCCACAGCTTACCTAGAATATTATCAATCCGCTTTCGCATTGTTTCATCGAGAATTAGCTCGATCAGGCTACGACCCGAAAGAACCGCACGAGGTAGCCGGTGCCTTCTGGAGCATTGTGCCTCCGGGAACGTACGATCCTGATTCTGCTCGTTCAATCATCCGGCAATATTTGAGCGTCGTTGAACAAAGATTGGCTTCCTTGCTAAGCAGACACTGTATCGGCTACTGGCTGCATGCTTATCGCCGTCTCTTTCCCGGATCGATCGGCTATGACAGTAGCGAAGCGACGGTACTGCTCGTTCGGGGAGCGCTAGAGGCAGCAATTCAGAAGTATGCGCAGCGCGAAGCGTGTAACGGCGTTGGCTTTTCAAACGAAATCGATACCAAAGACGTTTTCAACGGACTGCTGCTCGCTCCTGAGTTTGAAGGTTTGCGCAAGGGTCTCCAGATCTCGCCGCAATTCGTGCTAACGAAGTTCGACGTGCAAAGCCTACGAGAGCTGTATGACTGCGAGAAATTAGGATTTGAGATTTGGCGTTGCGGTGCAACATTGCGAATCCTCGGAAAGGGCGCTCGACTACGAGTAGATCCCACAAACTCTCGATATTTCGGGGATGAACGCACAGACGAACTCGATACGCTTGTTTCGAAGTACGACAGCCGACAAGGCTATTGGGCTGCCTCCGCTAGCGGTACTGTTTTCTCGCGCGAGTTCGCCACGGCGGAACACATGAAAGGTGGCGTTATTCTTCCCACGTACAATGTTGGCAATATTCCGGCGAAAGAATTCAATGAATTCTTCAAGAGTTTTAATCTCAAGATGGCAGAATCTTCAAGACTAAACTTCGCTTGGGTCCCATTGAACTTCCCCAGCTACTATCACGCGCACGAGCCTCTTGCCGGGGCATTTGCATCTCACGTCGGCATCCGACTAGAGTGGTTGATGGCCGTCATAAATGCTCTTTCACTACGAGTCGTACACTGCTGGAATGAGGATAGATCCTATCTCTTAAGGACGTGGCAACGCGGTTACGAAGGCCCGTATGCCAAGGATTATGTCGAACGGGAAATTCGTCACTTCCTACCATTCTCCGTCAAAGCTCTGAAGCTCCCAGTCGATGCTGGAGACATCGATGTGCTGGCAACGATCGGCTACCTGGAACTTCGAGAGGATAAACGCGCTCGCATTGATCCTTCCACCGCTGGACCTCACTTTGTTTTCTTACCTCATGGCGACCGACTCTTCATCGACTACGCTTGGATCCACCGGCTGTTGCACAATCTCTTCTATGGAGTGCAGCTTGATGACCAGAACTTTAAGGGGGATGCTCTCGAAATTGCTGTGCGGGCTGGGCACTCGGCTTTGCCGATAGGTCCCTGCAAAGCTCTCTCCGGCGAACAACGCCAAATAGACGCTGCCTTCATACGCGGCGACACGTTAGTGATCGCTGAATGTCGGGCCTTTGCTTATTCATTCGGGATTGAAAGAGGCGATCCTATCGCCATTCGCTATAGGACTCAAAAACTGGAAAAGGCCCTTAACGATATCGACCATAAGGCACGCTGGTTAGCAGGAAATCCGCGCGGGACAAATTATGACATCAGAAAAATGCGAAGAATCATACCAATCGCAGTGACTCCCTTCGTCGAGTTCATCCCCAGCACGCACTCTCATTATTGGCTGAGCGAACAGCTACCCCGAGTACTGACGCCGTTCGAATTGAGACAAGCTCTCTCAGAAAATACGATCGAGAAGATCGCAGAGTATTCGCCGAACGAGGTTCGGATTCCAAGTGAATCCTAATTTCGAATGGCGATTGCAAGACTACTGATAGACGCCGTATTCTTTGGCCGCTTCGAGCATGGCTCGCAGGTTTTCCGCGGTGGTATTGTGAACCTGAGCGCCGCCCGTCAAAATGTATCCGCCACGCTTCCCGCAGACCTCGATGAGATTCCTGCAATGCTCTTTCACTTCTCGCGGCGTTCCCGTACACAGCAGCGAGGTCGGCACATTGCCCGCAATGCAGTTTCTGTCGCCCAGAATCTTCTTGGCTCGGGCCATATCCGTGCGGTCGAACCACCAGATGACGGAGCCTTCCGGCAGATCTTTCACGGCTTCCAGGCGCTTGTTATAGCAGCCCTCGGCGAACAACAGCGGCACGCAACCTTCCGCTACCAGCCCCAATATGACCTTTTTCAAGCCGGGCCAGTAAAACGTCTCAAATTGTTTCTCGGACATGAAAGTATCGTCGCCCTTGTGCAGAGCCATAAAGGTGATTGGTACTCCCGAGACATCCGCTCCGGACACGGCTCCCTCAACGATCCAAGGCGTTGCGGCTTCCATCGCTTCCTGCAGCTTGGCCGGTTGGCGGTACATATCCATCATGATTCCGTGGGTTCCGCGCAAGGTATCGCCAAACAGGTCGAAGGGGGCATGAGCGAATCCGCCGTGGAACGGCGGGTATCCCGCGGCCTGGGCTTCCTTCAAGATTTCCGCTACCGCCTGACGAAATTTCGCGAGTTCCTTCCCTGCGTCAATCACTGCCTGGAACGCTTCCTGAACCTCCGGAAGCATGCAGGCTCCCAGGAAAACCCCCGGCATCCCAAATGCACGCCTGAAGGGAAACAGCTTCTGAAAAGACTCAAAGGCTCCCAGTGTGCGAGGCAGATAGACGCGCATGAAGAAATCGCCTGGATCCTTGAGCAGTGCGTCGTACTCGTCGGCCTTCATGTACTCGCCTTCGACGAATTGCGCCATAGGGGCGTTTGCGTCGAGGCCGTGGCCGGGCCACACCGACATTCGCGTCTTCGTAATCTCATGAAGCTTCCCGGAAGTGACGCTCACACCTGGAATGACGCACGTGTCCCCGTCGAAGTCGTAGAGGAACTTTCGCCATGCGCGCTTCATTTCCTCGTAGTCGTACATGGCCGTGCGCACCGTGATTCCAGCGTAGGAAGCCGGAAACTGGCCGGCGGGAAGAAGGCACGGGACGCGGTCTGGCTCTTGCATGCGGATCGCGCGAATGATTCGCGTCAGGCGCGCGCGGTAGCCTTGCTCTGCGGCGGGACTGGCAAAGCGGATCCCGGGAGCGGAAAGCCATCGTTCGAATCGCTGCGCCCGCTTTTCCTCCCACGGCCTTTGGGTTGGCGGCTGGGGAGAAACAACTGTCGCGATTGATTTAGATCGATTCATCCAAGTTTCTCTTGAGCCTTCAACTGCGCCATCGCGCGGCCATACGGCCTCACGCCGAACCACATGATGACCGCCGTCGCCGAGCCCAGCGTAAACGTGGCCACCGCCATCGAATACCCAAGCATCCGGTCGGAGTGAAACAGGTAATCCGTGAACAACGCCACGATCGTCGGCCCCAGTCCAAAACCGATCACATTGTAGATAAAGAGAAAAAGGGCCGTCACCTGGCCCCGCATCTGATTGGGAGTCACGATTTGCAGCGCGGCGTTCATCGGCGCGTTCGTCCAGAAAGTGAAAAATGTATAAGAGGTGGAGAGAGCGATCGATAAGGCGGCCGTCGGCATGAGCGGGAATAGAATCATTCCCGGCAACGCCATCAGTTGGCCGATGAAGACGGTGCGCATGTTGGCGTCATCGTATCCCATGCGGGCTAAGCGCTCGGCCATCAAACTGCCGGTCAACGCTCCGATGGGCATGACGGTCAGTGACAACAGGCCCTGCACGAGTCCATACCTCGCGACCGTCCAATGAAACGTGCGAATGTAAAAGGACGGCGCCCAGCTTCGGATGCCAAATCCCATCGTCGCGGAAATCCCCATGCTGGCAAACATAGGTAGGAAGACGCCGGAGTTCTTCCACACGAACGCCAGCACTTCTTTGACCGGGATACGTTTCGGTGCCGCGGTTGCAGGGAAGTCACGCACGACCATCTGCCCGCGCCGCGCAGGTTCATGCACGGTAGCCATGAGCGCGGCCACCAGCAGTCCCGGGAGGCCGATCGCGATGAGCGTCAACTGCCACCCGTGCAGCGTCCCAATCACCGGCAACGTCACAGGCGAGAGTCGCATGAACAGGCCGGCCAGCGTCCCGCCCACGATGAGGGCAATGCCTTCCCCGAGAAACATGCCGAAGAACAGGACGGCGAACGCCCTCGGAAGCTTTTCGCGAGGGAACAAGTCCGCGAGCATCGAAAATGAGGCCGGACTACTGCACGCGGCTCCAACTCCAGAGCCCACCCGGCAGGCAAACAATTGACCGAACGTGCGCGCCAGTCCGGAGATTGCCGTGGTCAGGCTCCAGATGGCGGTGCCGACTCCGAGGATCGCGCGGCGACTTTGGTAGTCGACGAGTCTTGCGATCGGAAATGCCACCAGCAGGTAGAACAAGACAAACGCAAAACCCATCAGAAGGCTCATCTGCGTGTCGCTGATGTGAAGGTCGCGTTTGATCGGCTCGACCAGCAGGCTTAGGATGCCCCGGTCGAGATAGGTCACCATCAGCCCCAAAGCCAGCACGAATACGCCGTACCACGCTTGACCAGGGCTGGGCCAAGGTTCGACCGTGCTGGGCGCAGGTTCAGGGGTCGTAACATCAGCGGAGCCCATCGCAGGACTGGCGGATTTCACGAAGTTGCCATCGCTTTCGGCGAGCGATTGGTTGTTATCAAATCGCCTGCGGACCGCCAACATTGGCCTTCAACATATTGAACGCATTTCTCAAATCACCGACGTTGCATGACTCTCGAGCGCAGAGACACAGCGTCAGCGTCTTCCCCCGGACGGCGGCCGGAGATTCGGCGGCGGAGGATTCTTCATCCCCAGCCGGAAGTATTCGCCCGTTTCCACGCGCTTCCAGTTCACCGAGATGTTTTGGCCCGCCGGATGGGACATGCTCAACGCGCCATGGTTGCACTCTTCTATGCACACTCCGCAGAACCAGCATTCCTCGGGATACAGCACAATCGGAGCCTTGTGCTTCTCCGGATGGGGCATCATCACGTCCGTGGGGCACACGTCCACGCAGAGATTGCAGCCGTTGCACAAGGTGGCGTCGAACCGCATCCCTCTATTGGGCGTCGGAGAATTGGGCGTCATGTAGATTTTGTCGCTCATGACTGGGGGGCTCCTTGTCTCTCGAGTTGACCGGCGTGGCGTGCGTAGTTCTCTTCATAACTCGAGGCATATGGCGATCGAAGATGAAAGTCGAGCGGAAGTTCTCGCGACTTCACCCGGCCGTCTTCCTGTCTCATGGGAAGGTGCTTCTCCCATTCCGGCGGGTCCATCTGGGGATAATCGAGCCGGTAGAAATCGAGATAGGCGGTGCTGCACTTTCTCAGCCGTGATGCTTGCATCACCATCTCTCCCACCGTGATCAGCGAGAAACATTCGAGCATGCGTCCCAGTTCATGGGGGTTAGCCGCGTAGGCTGTGGCGCCTTCATTCTCCTTGAGTTCATTCAGAAGACTCAGCCCTCGCGTCAACGTACGTTCGTTCTTGTACCTGCCGCAGTAGTCTTGCATTACGCGGGCAATGGCCGCGTTCAGCTCCTTCCATCCGATGCCGTCTTTGTTCTGCTTGACGTGCCGGTAGGCGCGCTCCTTTTCCGCGTCCACCTGTTTGCGGTCCACCACCGGCTCGGCCGCGTCGTTGGCGTAGTCCGCGGCCTTCCGTGCTGCGTACCTGCCCATCGTGTGCGACTCACCGTGACACCCCGCACCGAATACCGGCGAAGTGCCGGCGGCATAAAGCCCTTCGAGCGACGTCCTCAAATCCCAATCCACGAGGAAGCCTCCGCCGGCGAGGCTCCGCAGATGAGGAATCGGCGTTCCGCCCCAGAAATTCGAATGCTGGTATGCTTCGGGCAACATCACCGGTGCCTGGAGCAGGTCCTTATCGGGGTCAAATCCCGCCTTGGTGAGCGTGTCGTAGATGGGGATGCGCGTTTTTCCCTCGTTTCCGATCATCATTCCCCAGATGCAGCGCCGCTCCATCTCCGACAGGCGCGTCAAATCGGCGTACAGCGGTAGTTGAAACTCGCCTCGCCGGATGCGCTCGGGCAAATCCCGTGGCAGGTCGTTCCACTTGTACTGGTCCGCATACATTTGAAGACCGATCCCGATGCCGAGCTGGAACCTTTGTCCCTGAGACGGAAGGAAGCGCTCCTCTACAGTCTTCAGCTCTCGGCCAAAGGGATCAAACCACGGGACCTCTTTTCCATTGGCATCAACGATGGACGTGCCGTGGTACGTGTTACTGGTGTTGCCCACGCTGTAAGGGGCGTATCCATACCCGCTCAGACGTCCCGGTGCTGTCTGTTCCATCTGCACGAACTCGGCGCCCGCATCCCAGCCAATCGCGTGGCCCGTGCCGCAGCTGTTCATCGTGCTCATCGCTCCGGCAGCGGTCATCTCAGGTGCAAAAGAAAACAGCCGGCCCGCGCCTCCGCTGGCGATGATCGTGGCCTTCGATTTGAAGATGTAGAATTCGCCGGTCCGCATGTTTACACCGGTCGCGCCAACGACTCGGCCGCCCTGTCGCGCCCCTTCCGTGAGCAGGCTCGTCACCACCGTGCGGTTGTACATCCCGATGCGGAGCCGCTTCATTTCGTAGTAGAGGCACTGCTTCAGGTTGAAACCCCAGATGCGCACGATGTGGCGATTCCGATAGTCGTAGCCAAACATCAGCTTCGTCTCGTCGTCGCGGAATTCCGCGCCCTTGAACTCGTCGTGCACGTCTCGGATCTGCACGCCCATCTGCTCGCACTCAAGCAGCGTCTCCCAACCTTCCGTGCAGGTGATGTAGCGCGCGATTCCGTTGGAGTAGCCGTGGGCGCTCTCCATGACGGCCATGGTGTAGTCCAGGGGCGTTACCTTCGAACAAGGGTTCTTGCAGGCGCCGTGCCAGTGGTCAACGCCTGTGCCTCCCGAGCCGCTGCGCTTCAGATGACCCGTTTCGACGATGACGACTTTGGCTCCCTGGTGGGCGGCGCTGATCGCGGCGTGAGATCCTGCTACGCCCCCACCTATGATGAGGACGTCAGCGGCTATCTCACTCTCCTGGTCGTAATGTATGGGATACGGCCACTCCGGCACGGTCCCATGTTGCTCAACGAATTCACTCCAGGTCGTCATGGCAGGAGTCCTCCACCATCGAATCGAGAGGCTGCCGCAGGCATCCGGTGATGTTCCAGCGCGCGTACGGCAGTTCAGGGGATTGTGCGACTCAAGTCGCGAGGGCGCAAGATTGGCGTTCAGCATATTGAAGACATGAAAAGAACTTTCGAAGAGGGACAGCGCACCACGGAGGTCCTTCCCGCGTTGCCTCCAGGCAGGCTCCGTCAGTTGGCAGGACTTAAGTGGTTGCCCATAAGCAACTTGAAAGTGCGTATAATCCCGGCTATCGACGCCACGGATCTCTGCGACTTATGGAACCACGCGCTGCAACGAATTCGCTCGAACGTGCACTCACGCTGCTCGATATCGTCGCCCGGGAAGGCGAGGGGCTGACGAACGCCGAGATTAGCAGGCGCATGGCCATGGCACCCAGTAGCTGCTCGTACATACTGAGCCGGCTCGAGCGAGAAGGCTACGTTCGGAGAGACAAAGAAACCGGCCGGTATCAGATCGGATTGAGACTTGTGGAGCTCGCGTATGGCGCGTTGCGCACGATCGGCCATCGTCCCATTGTCGAGCCCGCGCTGCACAGGCTGGTCGAAAAGACTCGATTGACCGCTCTCATCGCGGTGTGGGTGCGGGGCCGGGCGGTGGTCGTGGACAAAGTCGAAAGCCCGGAG
Organism: Terriglobia bacterium; assembly: GCA_020073605.1. Taxonomy (GTDB): domain Bacteria; phylum Acidobacteriota; class Terriglobia; order Acidiferrales; family UBA7541; genus Palsa-295. The sequence goes on along the minus strand of JAIQEW010000004.1, from coordinate 149,107 downwards.
TCCATCAAAGTCGATGTGGATCTCGGCTATCCGCTCTACGCCCACTCCAGCGCATTGGGCAAGGTGCTGCTGGCGCACCGCACCCTGGACGAATTCAACCAGTTTGTGAAAGAACATGGCCTGCCGCGGCGGACCGCCAGAACGATTACCTCCCGAGCAAGGTTACTGCAGGAGCTCGAAACCGTGCGACTACGGGGATATGCGAGTTCCAATGAAGAGGAGTTTGCCGGCGGTCGAGCCGTGGCGGCGCCAATCGTGGACGATTTCGGAAAGGTATGCGCGGCGGTCAGTGGAGCCGGTCCTTCTGTACACACCATCTGGAAGTGTCCTGAGGACGCCATCCGGTGCGTGAAAGCAGCCGCGCGGGAAATCTCCAGACGGTGGGGTGGTTGAATCGCTCGCCGGATGTCCTCAGCTAGGCCTCAATCTTGTCCTCTAGACTCCAGCGTGCGTGGTGTACGCCTTGTGCCTGGTAAGTTGGATTACTGGACGAATATCCTTCTAGTACTCCACTTCTCCGGTAAGCGCGTTCATCGTCCAAATGAAAAACTTCCGAGTACGTCGTCACTCGGGCACATAGTCACCAGCTGTCCCTGAGAGGTGGCGCTTGCCCGAATCAGCGAAACCGCGGTGGCTGCCGAACGGTGCTCTGGGCGCTGCGCGGCGAGATTGTGATTGACACGAGCCCCCGCGGATGTAAGGTACGCTCGTGGAAGAGGGCATAATCCGAGTCCTTGCTAAGCAGTCGTCATCACGGAAGGTGACCGAAGCCGGCAGGAATAGAAAATACAGGGGCAAACGCATCCCGCATAACCGAATTTAAGGAGGTAGATGACCATGGATCGACGAAAGATGTTGGCGCTGCTGGGCGTCAGCCCAGCGCTCGTTGCGGGTACGCCATCCTACGCGCGGACGGCTCCAATGGCTACTCCAGAGGCTACAGCCTCCATAAAGGAAGGGTTGATCATCGCTCTGAATCCGGCCATCACGCCGCAATTGGCGCCGAGAATACCTCTCGCACCTCGCCTTGACAAATTGGACGGCAAAACAATCTACCTGGTGGACACGGATTGGGGAGGAATGGGGCAGAACGATGGCATCCTCGAAGAAATGAAAGCGTGGTTTGCCGAGCACACGCCCGCCGTCAAAACGATCATCAAGATCAAGAAAGGAAATTTCGTCACCGACGATCCCGCGTTGTGGAAGGAAATCGCCGACAACAAGGGAGACGGCGTCGTCCTCGGCGTCGCGGGTTGACATGGCTGCGTCGGGGCCGTGAGCCTCGAGGCGGGAGAGATCGAGCAGAAGTACCGCATACCCGTCGTAGCCGCTGCGGGTTCGAATGTCGTGTCATTTGGAATCGGCGCAAACGCTACATACAGCACCGGCATGCCCATTCGCTACGTTGGGGTCCCCTTCCCCTTCTCCGGCCAGCCAAGATCAGTGCTCAAGGGGTATATCGAAGGGAGAGACACGGTGAGCGGCAAGCCGATGATGCAGGCAATCGTCGACGGTCTCACTAAACCTCTCACCGATCAGGAAAAGATGTCCGGAACTCCTCCGGAGGCGGTGCCCGAACCGAGACTGCTTCCAGCAGACACGGAAGATAATCTGCAACGCCTGTTCAAGGAAAAAAGCTGGACCGACTACAACCCGGTCATCATCCCGACACAGGAACGAGTAGCTGCAATGCTGAAGGGGACCAGCCATAAGCCGGATGAAATCGTAAAGGCCGCCGCCGGGACATTCGGGTCGCGTCGCCCATTTACGGTGGAAAAAGTCGCCGTCCTTGCGGTCATGGCAGGCGCCAAGCCTGAGTATTTTCCCCTCATCCTTGCCTTGGCCAGCATGGTGCCGTATCAGGACTCCACAACCTCGATAGCACAGATGATTGTGGTGAACGGGCCGATTCGCAAAGAGATCGGGATGAATTCCGGTATGGGGGCATTGGGTCCGAACAACGAGGCAAACTCCGTCATTGGGCGAGCCATGACGCTCATACACAAAGTAATCCAAGGCTACCAGGAGGGCGTGACCGGCTTTGCATCTCTCAGCAACCCTCTGCGATACGACAATCTCTGCATGGCCGAGAATGAGGAAGCTCTCCCGGAAGGATGGCTGCCGCTTCATGTCCAAATGGGCCACAAGCCTACGGACAGCATTGTGACGATCTTTACCGGCTGGAATTTCATCAACAGTACCGGCTGGGTTGAGCAGCACTACGCCCCTCAAATGTTAATGCGTGACTATATGTCTTCGCTCTCCGGAATGAACGCGACGCTCATAATGGACCCCTCGGTTGCGGATCTGCTCAAGGACGTGCAGGGTTTCAAGACAAAGGCCATGCTTGGCGATTGGCTCTCGCAGAATGTGGAGAAAACCGCCGCTTCCTATTGGGGCAATTCGATCGTATCCAGTATGATCGGTCCTCTCGCCACCCAAGGACTCGAGCCGTATGCAACTTGGAAGAAGGCCAATGGCGAAACGCTGATAAAGCCCTTCAGTAACCCGAAAAACATCCACGCGGTTGTTGTCGGTGGGAAGACGGCAAGCGTTTGGTTTGCGACTGATTTCACGCCAGAAAAAGGCACATCGATCGATGCCTGGAGGTGACACGAACCTCTGCTGGAGAAAATGCGCGGTACCGGGGACGGCCGACGAACGTACCCGGCGAGCGCATTAATCAGGAGTTAATACGGTCTGACCTGCAAAAGAGAGAACTCTAGACCCATTCTCCCGCGCGCATCACAGGTTCCGAATCACCCGCCGCACTGATGCCGTCAACGTCGATGCGATTCGATCCGATCATCCAGTCGACGTGAATCAGACTTTTATTGGCGCCGCGCGACGCCAGTTGTTCCGGAGTGAGACTATCGCCGCCCTTCAGGCAGGTGCTGTAAGCCTGCCCCAGGGCAATGTGACAAGCGGCATTTTCGTCGAAAAGCGTGTTCATGAAGAGCAATCCACTCGACGCGATTGGCGACGAGTGCGGCACCAGAGCCACTTCGCCGAGCCTCCGCGCTCCCTCGTCCGTCTCGATCATCCGCTGCAAGACTTGATTGCCCCGCGCGGCACGAGCTTCCACAATCCGCCCTTCCTGAAATCGCACGGAAATCTCTTCGATCATCGTTCCCTGATACGACAGTGGCTTCGTGCTGGTCACTCGCCCTTCCGCGCGATCTTTATGTGGGGTGGTGAAGACCTCCTCGGTCGGCATATTGGGAATACAGTACCGCCCATTTCCCGCCGTTGTGCCTCCGCCCAGCCAGAGGTGATCGTCGGCGAGGCCGACACGGAGATCCGTGCCGGGTCCCCGGAAGTGCAACGCCGAATACCGCTTGACGTTCAACCGGTCGGCACGAGCGTGCAGATTCGCATCATGTTCTTTCCACGCGGCCACTGGATCCGGCTGGTCCGCACGCGACGCGGCGAAAATGGCGTCCCAAAGCCGGGCCAGCGCTTCGTCCTGGGGCAGATCGGGGAATACGGCCGCCGCCCACGCGGGAGTAGCGCAGGCTACGATGGTCCAGTTGATCTCGTGGCGCGTAATGAGTTCGAGTGCCGGACGGTACGCTTTCGAGGTCGCGCGATTCACGCGGCTCACCTTTTCTGGATCTTCTTGCGAGAGGAGCGAGGGATCGTTGCCGGCAATCGCGAGCCGCGCAGCGCCACGCCGATATGCCTCGGCCATGCCTTCATAGAGCCACGTCGCTGCGGCGTCGAAGCTGGCGTCCTGACCGTAGCGATAACGCAGCAGCGCCGATTCCTCGTCGGCAAACAACGTGGTGACAAGTGAGGCGCCCGCCTTATAGGCATGCTCCGTGATGCGCCGCGCCAGCGGGACGGCATCCAGCGTAGCAGTCATCACCAACTCTTGTCCGGGCGCGAGTCCGAGTCCCGTGCGGACCGCGACTGCGGCGAGACGGTCCAACTTTTGTTCGAATTCAGGTGTCTGGAAAGCCTGCCCTTTGGCAAATGCGGTGTTCGAGGTCATGGCGGCAATTATCGCGCGGGGCACGGCCCATTGCCAATGCGGAAAGCCTCACAAGCCACTCGGAAATTGCTACCGCGTCTTGCGGATTCTTATCCCGAGAACCGCGAGATTTCGGACCTCGTTCATAACTCCGGCCGTGAGGCAGACGAAGGTGAGCGCACGTTATATAATCCGCGTTCCCGTGAACGACTTGATCCTCATTGGTCTCGACGCGATACCCTTCCCCCGCAGCAAGCGATCGATTCGGGCGGAGTCGTGGCAGGTGTGCGGTTCCGGCGATTGGATCCTCCACATCACTCAGTCGAGGGCGGACGCGTGAGGATACGGCCCGAGTCTGCCGGATTCATCGTGCTGCTGGGCGCGTGCGCGGCCATGCCGCCCCTCTCGGTCGACATGGGACAGCCGGCGATGTCACCCATCGCCCATGCGCTGGGATCGTTGCCTGCGGCGGTGGCCTACGCGCTGAGTTTGTACATGGTGGGATTCGCGACGGCGCCAGTGGTCTTCGGACCGCTTTCCGATCGCTTCGGGCGGCGGCCGGTCCTGCTGGCCGGGTGCGCGCTCTTCTGCATGGCTGGGTTGGGCTGCGCGGTGGCGCGTTCGATGACCGCGTTCATGGTCTGGAGACTGCTCGAAGGCGCGGGAGCGGGTGTGGGCACCGTGCTGGCCGTGGCGATTATTCGGGACCTTTTCGAAGGGCAAATGGCCCGGGCGCGGCTGTCGTACATGTCCGTGCTGACCAGCCTGGCGCCGATGATCGCGCCGACGCTGGGTGTCTGGATTCTGGTGCTGGGCGGATGGCGGAGCATCTACGCTGTGCTGGGTGCGATCGGCGCCGGTCTGATTGTTGCCGTGGGCCTGGGGCTGGACGAATCGGTCGCGCCGCACAAAGTACAGAGTCTCGCGCCGCGGCAGCTCCTGGCCAACTATTGGCGGGTGCTGGGCAACCGCACCTACCGCGGCTACGCGCTGGTTTCTGTGCTGAACTTCGGATGTCTTTTTGCCTACATCGCCGCGTCGCCGCTGTTGATGATCAACACTCTGGGGGCATCGCCGCGCCTCTATGCCTATCTGTTCGCGCTGACGTCGTTCGGGTTCATGGTGGGCGGAGTGGCGAACGGGCGGCTGAACATGCGCGGCGTGGCGCCAAGCCGGCTGCTGGCGGCCGGACAGGCACTGACGATGACGACCAGCCTGCTTCTGGTGCTGCTGTCGGTGATGGGCGCCGCCACGCTGGCGACGGTGACACCGCTGCTGTTCGCGATTACGTTCGCATGCTCGCTGGTCTCGCCCAACGCCACGATGGCGGCCCTGCATCCGGTACCTGAGACCGCCGGCATGGCCTCGTCCATCATCATCTGCGCGCAGTGGCTGCTAGGCGCAGCGGCGAGCGCGCTGGCGGGCTTGCTGTTCGATGGACACACGCCGCGGGGGCTGGCGGAAGTGATGTCGGGCTTCGCGCTTGCGTCCCTGGCGGTCTATTGGGGGTTCGTGCGGCCGTATGAGCGGCGCCTGCACGGAGCAGAGCTGTTGGCGAAAAGAGCCGCGGCGGGCACGATTGAGGGCTCGTAGCAGGGCGCGGAAAACCGCGGGTCTAGTCTTGCACACACCTGATTAGTCGGATTACCGGATAAGTTCGTTCCATTACCAACTTGTCCGGTTACCGCGTTAATCAGGCATTGAGTCCATTAGGCCGCGGGAATGTGGCTTATCGAGACCCTCTAGGAAGTGGGCTTCAGCAGACTGCAGTGAGTAGCCGCTCGATTGTCCGAAGGCGCAGGCGGTCGGACCGTCCAGCAAAGTAGCGAGCGTTGAGCTCGTCGATAGGATGGTGGATAGCGTTGGGGAACCCTGCTGCGCGCACCAGAGCCTCCATTTCCGACTCGTGGTAATAGCCGACGAAGCTTTCCCCGGTAGCGTCAACAACGGGGGATACCTTGTCATACGTCTCCTGGACAACGGGGTCCGCTCCGTCGGGGGGCGATTCGTAAGTCAATGTGACCTCGGATCCTGGGGCGAGGGCCGCCAGTTCGGTCAGCATCGCCTTGGTGGCATCTGCCGTGAGGTAAATGATCACTCCGAAGAGGGACACCAGAGCGGGCAGTTGGCGTTCGAACCCAGCGGCAGTGAGGGCGCTCAGCAAATCCTGATGCTCGAAGTCACACGGCGCGAAGACAAGGTTGGGCGGTACCTCCCAGCCAACGTCCGTGATCCTCTGCCGCTTCCATTCCTGCGTCGCGGGATGGTCAACCTCGAACACGTGCCACATGTCTCCCCACTCGGGCAGCCCGAATCCGGTGGTATCCAAACCAGCGCCTAGGATAACGAGCTGACGCACGCCTCGCTCGTGCGCTGGTGGAAGTCGGTCAGCGAGGATCCGGTGGCGGATGGCTGTTAGCAGGATTAGCGCATCGGAAGCCTCCTGCGAAAAACGTCCCATTTCCAAAGCAACTCGCTCGAGCGCCTGCTCGGGAATCAACTGGACGCTGCGCGTGTCGGAGAAGATCGGCGAAGGGTGGACCGTGGCATGGGTGTTTCGGGCCCACGCGCACCACATGGCGGTGAATGAAGGCTCACGGGCGCCAACGTCAGGACCATTCTTTTCCATAGGGATCTCCTCCCCAACCGACATATGCGCACCGAAGGGAGCGGCCTCGATTTGAGCCTGCTGAGCGTCGTAGTCTCTGATTGCGCCTGAGGACTCATCACAGAGACATCCTATGTGATTTGAGGGAGGAATCAAGCGAGCTGGGTTTCCCTCGCAGTCGGTGCTAAGTCCTGATTAGTCGGCTAACCGGACAAGTGGCTACTAGTACCCACATGTCCGGTTAGCGCGTTAATCAGGCACTGACTCCGCATCTCAATTCGATTGCGGGCTTTTCAGACTTTACATTCCACGAATTGTGGACTTACTGTATCGTGTTGAGGACTCGTCAGACCCTCGCAATGGGGACGGTGTCTCGTGTCACGACTGGGCTCCCGAATTGGCAAGATACTAGGCAGATTGCACAAGGACACACTTGCACCACCCAGTCCAACATCGCAAGGTGCCCGTACAATCCCCGTAAATAGGCTTTTGAACCCCGAAGAACGCACACTTATCGAATGGCTGATAGCGAACGGAGCTCCGCAGGCAAGAGCTTACACGCAACAACTGACGGCGTTGCGTGTTGTGGGGCGCTGTAGCTGCGGCTGTCCCACAGTGGACTTAGCATTGGGGGATTCTCAACAGAACAAAACGGGACCCTCACAGATACTGGCCGATTTCATCGGTGCAACCCCTGAAGGGATTGAGGTCGGAGTCATTCTGCATGTTCGGCAAGACCAGATTTCGGAACTCGAAGTCTATTCTCTTGGCACAACTGATACGACTGGTCGCACATTTGGTTTGCCCAGAATCGAGAGTCTGAAGGCTTTGGAATTTCCGCCACACTAGCAATTGGTCCCGAGAAGTTGGTTGACCGGAAGTCAGGGCACTTGTCCGGTTAACGTTCTCCGTTCTGGCGTGTAAGCAGTGAACAACGGAAGTGTCGGCACTCCTAAGGGATCCAGTAACGTTCTCTCAGCGAAAGGAAAAACGGAGGTCTATCTACTTGCCTGATTAGTCGGGTGGTCTCAATGGGTCGATGCAACACTAGTTCGAAGTCCATTGGGCTGAGTTTAAGAGCCTAAGTCCGCTCGCGGGCGTCAATTCAAAGAAAACCCCGTCCTGATTAAGTCAAATTGAGTGCAGCCCGGAAGACCAGTCTTTTCTGAAAAGTACGATCCGAAGTATCGATTAGAGGGTGTTGCGTTGACCGTCTGAGCCGGCACGGATTACCGGACAAGTTCCTTCCAGTACCCACATGCCCGGCCACTCGCCCGGGTCTAGGATTTCATCTTGAATGAGGCGACGGCGAGTACCAAACCGGAAACCAAGAGGGCGACGGTTGCAGCGGCAGGGACCTGAAATGTCTCTGGCTCGTCCATGGTGGCTTGGATCGGGCCGATTCTTGCCACGCGCTCCCGCGTGCTGTATTCAAACGTTGGATGCACCACAGCGACTATGCCCAGAAGAAAGAGAACAAGCCCAAGAATAAGCGCCAGACGCTTCATGGAGGAAACACTATAGCAGACAGCACAACATGCCTGGTAAGTCGGATAACCGGACAAGTTCGTACTGGACCCAACTTGTCCGGTTACCGCGTTAATCAGGCACTAGGGCGTCGTGCGATCAGCCAATCCAGCGCTGCCGCGCACCTTGACTGCAGAGGAAAAGCACGATGATCGTTAGCAGTGCGGACCAAATGACGCTGTTAAACAACATCAGAACCAGCAACCAGTTTGAGCGCTGAGGTTGAAAATAGACCATTGGAAAGGCAAGGATTTCGGCTATTCGACGCCAAATATATGTAGCAGGAGTCGGTCTGATGACTTCTGACTTGGTAAAACAAATCCACGTCGTTATCAAGTGGCCCACAAACGACATTGAAAATATTGCTAGAGCGTACTTCTTCCTTAACAAACCCATCATCGTTTCCGTCCTATGGCTTCTGTCTTACCTTACCGGTAACTTGGGTACCGGGACCCACTTGTCCGGTTAGCGCGTTAATCAGGACTTAGGCTCATGGCCATGACTGTGCTTGCCCACCTGGGCTTATACTTCCGTAATGAAACGCCTCGCCCTCGCTAGTCTTGGCCTCTTCCTGATCTTACCCAGCGTGACCCGCGCTCAGGTGAAGGTTACCGTTTCGGCTAGCCGACTAATCGCCCACTTGGTCAAGCCGTATCCCTTTATTCCGCCACCACTTTAAAGAAGAAGAACTTTCCGCCCGATTCTGGCGGCAGTTTGCCGAGATATTGCTTCGCCTGCGCTCGCCATTCGTCAATAGCCGCCTCGCCGATCACGACCATCGGTCCGGGAATGCGTTCATAGTCGGGCCCGCAATCGGCAAGGGGAATGATCGAGCCCAGTGGATACGAGACGTCGGCGACCAGGATGATATAACCTTGTTCTGCCAGAATTTGCTGAGCGGGAGCCTGTTTTTTCACTCCTTACCTCGCACTCGTTATCAATTCGACTGCCCTGTATCTGTCCTCACCACTGCGAATAGGCTCATTTTCGCGGATCTCGAATTGTAATTGACTCAGTTACTGCACCTGCGATTGGGCATCGCGGTTGGGGCCTCTAGTTCGTCCGACCGACGCTGGGCGCGAAGGGCCCGATCCTGAGCGGCAATTAACTGGCCCTGCAGGGAACTCACCTAGTTGGATTTTTGAATAACCGCCAACATCGTCGCGAACAACTTCCGCGTTTCCTGATTCGCCTTTGGTGATACTCATCTGATTGGCAGTGGCTTGGTGAGGCCTTCCATTTCGGAATCAATCGCTCGAACGGCGTCAAGAGCGCGGATAACTTCTATAGTTGGCGGGACTGGGGATCCGATGCAGGCGACCTTTCTGTCCTATATACACGTTACGTTTGAACGGTCAAACTTGTAGATTTTGATCGATCCTGCATTTGATTCATTGAAGGTACTGTTTGAACCATTCGAGGACCGGTTGCATAGCTTCATTTGTCCTCTTCCCATACACGTCGAAGTGTACGCCGCCTTTTAGAGTGAAGAGCTTCTTCGGTTCCTTAGCCTTACTATACAACCTATCGGCGTCATCAGCCTCGAGCTCGTCCTTCTCAGCTTGAACGAAGAGAATTGGTGTTGGAGACACCTTGTCAATAATCTCTTCCGGCTTGTAGCCCAGCCACCCATCGACGGTTGCTAGAGTTGTTCTGTTGCCTTTTTCCTTTTCCACCTGTTCAGCACTCTTCAGGGAAGAGGCCAGATCAGGAGGCATGATCAGTACCGAATCGGTTCCCTTTCCCAAAAACCCATGGAAGTCTTTGGACTTGCCAGTCAAAGCCCTGTTTATCCTGTCCTCTTGAACCTTTTGCATGAGCGTTTCCCACTCCTGCTCGGTTCGAAATCTTCGCATTCTCCGCTCGCCATCACCGACCAAGACCATTGAGGCAACACACTTTACTCGTCGGTCTTGAGCTGCTATGTATGCTACTTCTCCTCCTCCCAAACTTACGCCTAACAAGGCGATTTGGTCAGGGTTAACTTCTGGTCTTGATTGCAAGTAGGATATGGCGTTTCTAGCGTCATAGATCTGTAGGTATGGAATGACCTCGCCGCGGACGCCTTCGCTCTCTCCGAATCCTCTGAAATCCATGGTTAGGGCTACAAAGCCACCTGCGTTCAACTCTTCAGCGAACCCAGGAAAGAAAGCGTCCGCCGTACTCATGAAACCTGGCACAAGCACGACACCAGGAAAACGTCTTCCTTCGGAATTGTCAGGCGTGGAAAGTATTCCGGACAGCTTTAGGCCGTCGCTGTAATAGTTTATTCTCTTCCTCATAGAGCCATCATATAGGATCTGCGTGAAGAAGCAATCCCCCACTCCACAGGTGCAGAGCAAATGAGGGGTAACTCCTGATAAGTCGGATAACCAGTAACTTGGGTACCAGAACCCACTTTACCGGTAAGCACGTTAACCAGGAGTCTGGGCGCTTTTCGCGCGTGGCAGTACAGCCGGATGGAAAATTATCCCCTCAGGTGCAGGGGAGAGATTCCCATCTCTGCAGAGCTGCCCACAGCGTGATACTTTCCCGCAATTCGAAGGTGCTCGATGCGTGGGTAATTCGATGGCCGGGGCCGGAGAGATTTGCGTGTGAAGGCAAACGCAGCGACTATGGCGATGAATGGTCCAACTCCAAGAACGGCAGGCTGCGCAATGATGGCTACTATCGTCTCAATCGTGCTGTTCCGCCTGTCAAAAAACACACACAACGCGATCACGCTGCAAAAAGCCCAGACAATGGTAGAAACCGCCGCTAACAGGAAATACCGTTTCAGGGCCACATAACCTCCAATCCGGGCGAGATGCCGCCAAACCATCGATTGAGAAGAGGACTGCTGGACAAATGATACTCAATATCCGACATGTTGAGTAGTGGTCCCCGGACAGTTGGTCCGGTTAGCGCGTTAATCAGGCATGTTGACGCGAAACCTATTTCAGTCTGACCGCGTAGGCAACTCGCAATCGAATTGCAGCGAATTCGAATCTCGTCAGTCTATATAGCGTTTCGCTATGACGGCTTCTGCGCGCAAGGCCTCGGCACGTTCCATCATTCCCAGACGTTCCATCTCCGCAGCCGCACGCTCGCGCTCATGGATATCCGCCACAATGACACCATGCACATGAGCGCCGCTCAGGAGCAGCCGCTCGATTTCCGCTAATCCACTGCGGAAGTGATGGTGGGCTAGCGCCGTCTGCCCTTCGTGGGCGGGCGGCGCTTCAGCATTGTCGATCGCCGCAATAAGCGCTCGGATGACCTTCGCCTCGATGGTGCGCCTGTCTTTCATCGCGGTGCGCAAATCGGCACGCAGCCGAGCTTTCATGTCTCTTCCGGCATCGTCCGACATATCGCATGGGATTTTCATGGCGGAATCGTAGCAAATAACAGAACAGGCGGCGAAAAAGCCGATTAGTGCCTGATTAGTCGGATAACCGGTAACTTGGGTACCGGGACCCACTTTTCAGGTAAGTGCGTTAATCAGGAACTAGGGAAGTGTCTCGGAATCTTGTTCCCGATTTGCTTTCGAGTTACCGACCATCCGCCGATGTCCTTCATTTCCCCAAACGCCGTTTATCGGGAGTTTGCCTCGTCCAAGCGCTCTCACCTCCCCGGAGATTTGTGACCCAGAAAGATCGTGTGGCAGGGACCGCCCTTCTTCAGGCGACCGCGCACGCGCTCCACCTCGACGGCGAACCTCCCATGGCGCAAGCGTTGCTCGAATTTCCGATCCTCTCGGGCCGACCAGACGGCCAGCACCCCGTCCATCTTGAGAGCCGCGAAGGCGGCGGCGATTCCGCGGTCATCATAGAGCGCGGCATTGTTCGAGGCGGTAAAAGCGGTCGGGCCGTTGTCCACATCAAGCAGCACGGCATCGAACTGGCCGGAGCGTGAACTGAGCGTGATGGCGACGTCATCGATCTCGACTCGCACGCGCGTATCCTTCAGCGGATGTCCGGCCAGCGGTCCGAGCGGACCACGATTCCACTCGACTACCGCGGGCACGATCTCGGCAACGACAACCACCGCGTCCGGTGGGAGGAGATCGAGCGCGGCGCGCAGCGTGAAACCCATACCGAGCCCACCTATGAGCACCCTTGGCTGTTCCAGCATCCGCGCCTGCCGGCAGGCGAACGTCGCCAGTGCCTCCTCCGAGCCGTGCATACGGCTCGACATAAGGCTCTTGCCGTTGGCGAGTATGATGTACTCGTCGCTGCGACGAATCAGCTTCAGGACGGTACCGTCTCGAGAAAGTGCCTGGCCGAGCAACTCCAAAGGTTTCACGAATGTGATGTTACAGGAGAAGAAAACGTAAGTAAAAATGGACCGCTAACGACCAAATCCGCCAAGAAACTGGGCATCATTTAGGCAACAAAACACTGTCTTTTGAGGAGCGTTTTCGGGCCAAGCGATGGTACTAGGCCAAGGGAACCGGTTGGCGCTCGCCCTGGGAGAGCACGACCGGCTCCAGATTGCCCATCAGCCAGTGCACGATCAACCAGGCGATCAAGTAGAAGCAACTCATCGTCAGCAGCACGGGAATGTACCCGACGATAGGAATCACGGTTCCAGGGATCAGACCTGAAAGCAGCGCGCCGCCGAACGCTCCAATCGAAACGCCAAACCCATTCGTGCTGCCAACGGCCTGCGCCGGGAACACATCGGAAGGCGTCGTAAACAGATTCGTCATCCAGGCCTGATGCGCGGCCGTTGCCAGGCCAAACAGGAGCACGGCAAGACGCGCGTCCGGGACCACGACACCCAGACCACACACCGGCATGACTGCGGCGAAGAGCAACAAGGTTCTCTTGCGGGCCTTGCCCACGGGCCAGCCGCGTTTTTTGATGAAGAAGTCTGCGAGGACTCCTCCAGCCACGGCTCCCACTCCGGAAATCGCGTAAATCACAATCAGCGCGGTGCCCCGCTGGGTGGGTGTGAAGTGACGCACGTCGGTCAGATACGTCGGCAGCCAGAACAGATAAAACCACCAGACCGGATCGGTGAAAAACTTCGCCCAGGCATAGCCCCAGGCCTGCTTGTACTTGAGCACTTCCTTGATCGAGAGTTTGGATACGGGCTGCGCAAGCGCACTTTCCTGCCTCGGGAGGTGATAGAACAGCCACCAAACCGGGAGCCAGAGAAATCCAAGCGCGCCCATGATGCCGAAGCACCACCGCCATCCCAGTTTCAGGGCGAGCAAAATGAACAAAGGCGGTCCAATAATGTTGGCCACGTTCGTTCCAGAATTCACGATTCCAATGGCCGTCGCTCGCTCGCGCGGAGGGAACCACTCTGCCACCGCTTTGTTGCAAGCCGGAAAATTTGCCGACTCGCCCAGCCCCAGCGCGATGCGGAACAGCCCGAATTGAAATGCGCTGCCCGCGAACGCATTGAGTGTGGCTGCCAAGGACCATAACGCCGCCGATATCCCGTAGCCGATCCGTGTGCCGTAACGATCGAGAAGCCCGCCGCCAATGAGCGATCCCACGCCGTAGGCGATTTGGAACGCCATTTGAATCGTGCCGTAGGCTTGCAGGCCAAAGTGGAAACGCTCGCGGATTTCCGGCAGGATCACCCCCAGAATGGCGCGATCCAGATAATTGATCGTAGTGGCGAAGAACAAAAGGCTGAGGATCACCCAGCGGATGCGCATGGCCGCGCAATCATACTCCATCTTTGCGCTGCCGCACGGCCAAACGCGTTCACCATGAGTCAAGTCGCGAGGCTCGCGGAAAATTGGCGGTTGTCGAGGCGATGTCCACCTCCTGACACCCACGAGCGGAAGGCGCGCGTGAAAACGAACTTGGCTTTCGCCAAAGCGCCGCAATCCCCCTGTGTAAATCGCCGAGTGTCTGGCAGAATGGCCGCCATGTCAGACCGGACAAACAACCCGCTCTTCAACAGCAACAAACTCAAACTGGGAACCTTCTGCTCAAACACAATCCCGAATATGACGCGGGTGCCCGAACAGTGGCGTCCTACGTGGGCGAACTGCCTCGCGGCGGCGCAGCTCGCGGACAACGCGGGATGGGAGGCCCTCGTCCCGATCGCGCGGTGGAAAGGATACCTCGACGGCAAGCCGGATCATCCGTCGAACGAAGTGCTGGACGTGTTCGCCTGGGCGGCGGGCATCGCGCAAGCGACGCGCCATTCGGCCGTTTTCGCCACCTCGCACGCGCCCACCGTGCACCCGATCATCGTCGCCAAGCAATCCGCGACCATCGACGCGATATCGAACGGGCGCTTTGCCCTGAACGTGGTGGGAGGATGGAACCGGCGCGAGTTCGACATGTTTGGCATCGAATTGATGGAACACGACCGCCGTTACACGTATCTCGCCGAGTGGGTCGAAACTCTCCGGAAACTGTGGACGCATCCCGGCGAGTTCGACCAGGACTCCGAATTCTTCCACATGAAGGGAGCAATTTCCCGTCCCCAGCCGGTGCAGAAAGGCGGGGTGCCGATCATGAACGCCGCGCTCTCGCCGGTGGGCATTCGCTTCTCGGCGAAGCACTCGGACATCGGCCTGACCACTCCGCATGGAAACAACCTGGACGAGTGGCGGCTCCAGGTGGACGCCTACAAGAAAATGGCCCGGGAGGAATTCGGGCGCGACATCAAGATCTGGACCAATGTTGCCGTCGTGCAGAGAGAGACGCAGAAAGAGGCCGAGGACTATCTGCGCCGGTATTCGGAGGAGTGGATGGACGTCGAGGTTCTCGACAGCCTCATGAGTACGATAAGCAAGGAAAACAACATCCCGATGGGCTCGCCGCAGCTCGCTTTCATGCGGACGCGAATGGCGGTGGGCGCCGGCTATCCGCTGGTCGGCACTGCGCAAAAGCTGGCGGAGGATCTGGAGGCCATTTCGAAAGCGGGCATCGACGGCGTCATCATGACGTGGGTGGATTACATCGACGGACTCAATCGGTTTAATCGAGACGTCCTGCCCCTGCTCGAACAGGCCGGCCTTCGCAAACCTTTTTCGAAAACCGCCTGATCCCGAACGGAGCCTACGCAGCGTTTCAGGCGGAGTGCAGCAAGCGCTGTTCTTCGCCGTACGGATCGTTGACGAGCTTGCACTCGTTGTCGAGGATCATGGTGGCGCGCTGCGCATTGTCGAAAGGCTTCCAGTTCGGCAGGCCTTTGTGGCTGGGATTGCCGGTACGCGCGAACGCCACCCACGCACTGCTGACTTTCCCGGCCAACACCTGGGCTTCAGGGCCCGAACCCGTCATCGGCGTTGCGATGTCAACATCGTCAAATGCGAACGGAATATCGAGTGCATGGAACGACCGCATCTTGCCGTCGTGCACCGGCGATCTCCACGTAAAGTAATACTGATAGACGGGCGCTTTCGCTTGCGCGGCCTTCCGCTCCGCTTCCAAGACGACGCCCACGCGAAACGTGGCGTCCGAACTAATGATCAGATAAAGGTCCGTATTCGTTGCAGTGGGTCGGCCCTTGCGGTAGGCGGCAATCACTTGATCTACTCTGGCGTCATCCGCCCGGCGAAGCACCTGTTTGATGCGTTTGTGAAGGTCCGCGTCATCGATCGGATCGAGCTGCTGTCCAGGAAAGAAAGTGACCTCCGTCTCCGTGGTGCCGATCAGCAGCGGAATGTTGGCCGAGAGTTCAGGCGCAACCGGATCGAAGGGATCGGTCGGCAACGTGGTGCCGTCGACGACCGGCTCAAGAACCTGCCCCGCGCCGGGAAAGGGGCCGCCAATAACTCCCGCGAGCAATTGGTCCGTCGAGAGCGTCTGGAGCTGATCGGCCTGATCGGGCTTGAGTCCGAGCTTCGCCAGATACTCTCCCGTCGACTTGCTGGCTACGTCCTTGGAGGCGCCCTTCAAAGCAGCACCACTCTGGACGATGGCACGATGGAAAAGTCCCTTGGCCGGGGGCATCGCCATTAATACGCTGACTTTTCCACCCCCGCCGGATTGGCCGAAGATCGTCACGCAGCCGGGGTCGCCGCCAAAAGCCGCGATATTGTCTCGCACCCATTCCAGCGAGGCGACGATATCGAGCATGCCGACGTTGCTCGAATGAGCGTATTTCTCGCCGCCGATGCCCGCCAGATACAAGTAGCCGAAAATGCTGAGCCGGTGATTGACCGTCACTACGACAACATCGTGTTTTCGCGCGAGTTCCTGCCCGGAGTAAGGGATGAAACCACCCGAGCCGGATGTGTATCCGCCGCCGTGCAGCCAAACCATCACAGGCCGCTTGTGCCCGCCACCCACGCTGGGCGTCCAGACATTCAGGTTCAGGCAGTCTTCGCCCATCGGCTCGTCCAGGCACATCACCTCCCACTCTTTGGCTACCGCGCCGTGGAAATCGGAAGGCCGCTGGGGACAACGGAGGCCCAACTCGTACACCTCGCGCACGTTCGTCCAGGGCTGGCGCTTGACCGGGGGCATGAAGCGGTTCGCGCCAGCGGTCGAAGCAGCATAGGGCACGCCTCGGAAGGCCTGCACCCCGCCTTGCGACAAGCCGCGGACTTTACCGGCCGTTGTTTCGACGGTAGCGCCGGGGACGCCCTTGGCATCAGCGCCTAGGGCGCTCGCGAGTTTGCCGCTCACCAGGACGCCCGCCGCCAGTGTGCCAAGGCTGAGCCCGGAACTGATGAACGATCGCCGATCCATGATTCCTCCATGTCTCAATTCCTTTATCGGCGTCTGGAATACGCCGTATTGCCCAATCGCGAATCTACGCCGCGCGCCCCCAAAGTTTCTTCGATGCAATCTTCGCGCCCTCAACCAGAGAGCGGAATTTCATCCAGGCGAAGGCCGGGAACACGGGGCCAAATCCCGCGAACGTTCCGAATCCGCAGTCCGTCCCGGCAATGATCCGCTCGCGCCCAACGACGCCCGCATAACGCAGAATTCGCTGCGCCACGACCTCCGGGTGTTCGACGTAATTGGTGCTCGACGCAATCACGCCGGGAACCAGAATTTTATCGTCGGGCAGCTTGATCTTCGTCCAGGCCTCCCATTCATGCTCGTGGCGCGGATTTGCGCCTTCGATCAGAAGCGCCATGGGCTTGACCTTGATCGCGATCGGGAAAATCTTCATGCAGTCCATATCGTTGATGTGCGTGCCCTCGTAGTTGCCCCAGCAGACGTGCAAGCGCACGCGGTCCGCGGGAACGTTGGCGAGCGCGTGATTGAGAGCCTCGACCTGCAGCTCGGCGTAGCGCAGGAACTCCGCATCGCTCAGATTCTTGAACCGCGAGTGGCGCCCCATCGCGAGGTCCGGGCAATCGAGTTGCAGGAGCAGTCCCGACTTCACGATCATCTCGTACTCTTCGCGCATCGCATCGGCGAGCGCGGCGAGATACGTTTCGTGCGACGGATAGTATTCATTGGGCTGGAAGACGGCGATCGTGCCCGGCGATACGGAATTCATGAAGCCTTCGGTCACCTTGACCTTCGACAAGGCCTCCTTCATGTGAGCGATATCCTGCTCGACCGGCTTCAGATTCTTCACTTTGATCGGGCCCTTGCACACGGGCCGCTTGTACGTGGCCGAATGGCCGGCTTTCACGAGGCGGTCGCGGTACTCCGGAAAATCGTCGAGATCCTGCGGAGTGGGGCGCGCGGAGTCGCCTTCAAATCCAGTCAGCCGGTGGCGGATGTACGTGGCGTAGCTGATCTTGCTCGTCTCGCCGTCGCTGACGATATCGATCCCGACTTCCGATTGGCGATTCACGATGTCGGCCACGGCGCGCCGCATCGTTTCATTGAATTGCCCCTCGTCGAAGGCCTCGCCGCGGTCCTGCGCGAAAAGAAGATCGACGACTTCCTGAGGGCGCGGCAGGCTGCCGACGTGGGTCGTGAGAATGCGGTCCGTGCTCAGCTTCATCCGATCTCCTTGCCCCGGTTACGTCTATCAGCGCGACAGAAAATACCCCGCGAGGCTGGCACGTTGCAACCACAAATGAGGCTCCCCCGCCCCGCGCATGGTGATGTCCGGGCCGGGAAAAGTCGCCGAGCTGGGCGAGGAGCTTGAGCGGCGCGGTCTGAAGCGATTAGCCGTGACGGCGAGGAATTGACCCGAGCGGTTTGTTTCGCGCCCTATCCCAGCGCACTGACTTTGTCTGCCTCGATCTTATACGTCACGCGGACCTCTCCCGGCTGGCGGTAGGGATACACCGGCTGCCCGGTATACTTCTGCGTCAAACTGTTGATGTGGTCGTCCGCACCGTTTTGCGTGATTTCGACGACGCGCCCGCGAATCGCCAGGTAGCGGTAGGGATTCTCCGGATCGAGGATCGAAAGCGATACGCGCGGATCGCGTCGCACGTTCCGATCCTTCACGCGGCCGACCGCCGAATTGAACCGCACGTATTTCCCGTCGTAGTCCACCCAGACCGGCGTGACCTGCGGGCTGCCGTCGCTCATGATCGTGCCGAGATTAGCGAACGCCTTCTTCTTGAGCAAGTCGAGATACTTTTCCGGGATTGCCTGTGCCATGAGTCGCCTCCTCCAAATGTGGTGCGCCTATCATAACGCCGCGCCGCAATTTATCTCATCAACTCTGATGGAACGGCGGGACGGAAGCCCGGCGTAAACCTGCCGCAGCCCTACAAGACGCTCGGTGGTGAGCTATACTCTCGCGCCATGGAAACCCTGAATACCGAATTCACTTTGAGCCGTCTCGAACGAGTGATCTCGGGTCCGGGCAAAATTGCCGCGCTGGGCGAAGAGCTTGAGCGCCGCGGCTTGAAACGCGCCATCGTGGTGACCGGGAAATCACTCGGCGCTTCCCCACTGCTCGACAAAGTGACCTCCGCGGCGGGCGCGCGCTGCGCGGGAGTGTTCAAGGGTGCGCGGCAGCACGTTCCCCGGAGCGTCGTGAACCAGCTGAAAGCAGAGGCCGAGCGCCTCGACGCTGATTGCCTGGTGAGTTTCGGCGGAGGTAGCCCGATCGATACGTGCAAGGTGACGGCGCACTCTTTTCTTCCCGGCCGCGACCTGATCCAAATCGCGATTCCAACAACTCTTTCGGCGGGCGAATACACGCATGCCGGAGGCGTGACGGACGAGAGCACGCGAGTGAAATCCGGCGTTTCCGATCCGCGCCTGCAACCGCGCACGGTGATCAACGATCCCGCCCTCACGCTGGCTACTCCGGAGTGGCTGTGGGTGGCGACGGGAATGCGGGCGCTCGATCACGCGATCGAGACAAGCTATGCGATCCGGCACCATCCGCTCAGCGACGCACTCGCCGCCAAGGCGATCGCGCTGCTCGTGGAGCATCTGAAAGCTTCGATAAGTTCGAGCGGCGTGGAGCAGCTCGCGCACCGAGGCTATTGCCAGATGGCGGCGTGGTTTTCGATCTTCGGCTCGATGAACACGCGCTTCGGGATTTCGCACCTGCTCGGCCATCAGATCGGGCCGCGGTGGGACGTGCCGCACGGAGTCACTTCGTGCATCACGCTGCCGCACGCGATGCGCTTCATGGCACAGATCGCGCCGGAACGGTTTGGCCCCATCGCGGAAGGTTTTCACCTGCCCTTCGATCCAAGGAATCCGAAGCCGGGGGCACTTGCCTGCGCGGATCGCACTGCCGAATTCATCGCGGGGTTCGATGTGCCGAATTCCTTGGCGAAGGCCGGTGTTCCGCGAGCAGAAATCGATCAGATCGTACCGACCGTGCAGCACGAGCTTGAAAAGTCGGGCGTCGTCGACCGGCCGCTGACACAGGCTGAGATCAGAGAGCTGCTGGAGGCATCCTACTAGACACGTAGTGAGAGCGAGCGTCGCTTAACGCGAAAAAAGGCCCCGAAAACGCCGTTTGGGAGCGATTTCGGGGCCGAAATTGCCACCACTGCTGAACTATGAGATAGCGCGAACTGAAGCTACTTTTTCTTCAGCACGGAAGCGAATTCGCACTCTCCTGCTGGCCGCTCACTTCTTCTTCTTTGGCTTGTCGCCGCCGATGAAAACAGCACTCGTGCGGCGGGACGGACCACCGGCAGGTTGCTCGGCTGCCGCGGCTTTCGTCGGGACAGCAGCGGGTTTCGCCGCTGGCTTCTTGATGCCGCCCGGGAAATTGCTTTCGGGAACCGCGATCGGCTCAAGCATCGCCTCGATCTCAGCGCGGCGGTGCTCGAACCAAGGCGGAAGGAGCAGGCTCTGGCCGAGCTGGTCAGCCGGTTCATCCACTGCGAATCCTTGCGGAACCGTGGCGGCGCATTCCACCAGAATTCCGCCCGGGCAGCGGCAATAGACCGAGTGAAAGTACATCCGGTCCTTGATTTCCGAGGCGTCCGTGTAGCCGAGCTCCTCGTAGATGCCCTTCTGCTCCGCGAGCTTTTCGTCATTTTCCATTTCGAGCGCAAGGTGGTGAGCCGTTCCAGCGCCGAAAGTCCAGCTTCCCGACGGGCGGTCCGGTTCGTGCAGCAGAGTCACCGTCTTGTTGGCGCCGCCCTCCCCGATCTCGAACCTGTGATAGGCGCCTTCCTGGCCGGTTTTGCGGAAGCCGAGCGCATCGACGAAAAAACGCTCCGTCTCGGCGATTTCGCGCACCGAAAGCACCGGGCCATGAAAACCGCGGGTGGCAACATCGCCGGTCACGTCGCCCGTGGTCCAGGCTTTGCGCGTGTCCGCATTGTCTTCGACGACTTCCAACTGAATGCCGGAGGGATGATCGAAGCGGATGAACTTCTGGCCAAACCGCTCCTGAATGCCGCCATTCTTGATCTTGTGGCGATTGAGATGCTCGAGCCAGAATTTCAGCGAGCCTTTCGGGACCGTGTAAGCCGTGGACTGAATTTGACCGGAGCCAGGGCGGCCTTTCACACGTCCATATGGAAAGGTGGTGTACACGGAGCCGGGCTCAGCATTCGCATTTGCGTAATACAGATGATAGTGGGCGTAGCGGCCGTCGAAGAGGACGGTCTGCTTGATCATGCGCTGGCCGAAAATCCTGGTCTGGAAATCGATGTCTTCTTGAGCGCCGCCCACACACACGGTCATGTGGTGGATACCTTTTACGAGGGACATAGCGCCTTACCTCCAAAACCGAGTTTAGCACAGACGGTTTTGCACCAACTTGCAGCAGCACCGCCCGCGGTCCGCGGGTCACGCGGGCCGGATTCTATCCAAGAAGGCTGAGCTTCCGCAAGCTTTCGGGTCCGGCCGTTCACTTCATTCACTCGGGAATCTTCTTCGCTCCGCGCGAGCCGAAAATCGATGATTCGAGAAGCTTCTTTATGATAGAAACTGTCTGGGGAGAGCAACGATGGGTGGAGCCAATCGAAGCAAAATTGCAATCTGTTCGCTTCTGCTGCCACTCCTATTCGTCTGCGCGCAAGCAAATCAAAACTCCGCCCCGCAGGCTCCCGCCCCGCCGGCGCGGGACTATTCCAACGCGGAAGTTCATGTCCTGCCGGTACAGGGCAATGTCTACATGCTAGTGGGTGCGGGCGGCAACATCACCTTGCAAGCGGGAAGCGACGGCGTACTGTTGGTGGACACCGGAGTCGCGCAGATGAGCGACAAGGTACTCGCAGCGATCCGGAGTATCTCCGACAAGCCGATTCGTTTCATCATCAATACCCACATGCATCCGGATCACGTTGGAGGCAACGAGACGATTGCCAAGGCGGGAAGCACGATCGCCGGCGGCAACGTGATAAGCGATATCGGTGCGAGTGCGGGAAACCAAGCAACGGTGATGGCGTTCCAGAGAGTGTTGGACAGGATGAGCGCGCCGACCGGACAGCAGGCGCCGACGCCACAAGGCGCATGGCCGACCGAGACATATACAACTCCCGAGAGAAAGATTTTCTTTAACGGCGAAGGAATTCAGATCATTCACGAGCCGGCGGCGCATACGGATGGCGACAGCATCGTCTTTTTCCGCCGCTCCGACGTGATCAGCACCGGCGACATCTTCGTGACCAACGGATACCCGATCATCGATCTAAAGAACGGCGGCAACGTGCAAGGCGTGATCGCCGGATTGAATCGCGTGATCGAGATCGCCATTCCCGCCGATGTGCAGGAGGACGGCACACTGGTGATTCCGGGCCATGGGCGGCTCTGCGACGTGGCCGACGTGGTCTTCTACCAGGAAATGGTGACGATCATCCGCGACCGGATCCAGGACATGGTGAACAAGGGCATGACGCTCGAACAGGTGAAGGCGGCTAAGCCCACCCGGGATTACGATCCCCGGTACGGCAAAGACACGGGATTCTGGACGACCGATATGTTCGTCGAGGCAGTGTACAAAAGCCTCAGTCCGAAAAAGTAGAATAAGGAACGCGCCCGGCGGCCGAGGCCGTCCGAACGCCAGACTTGGTTGGGAGGAAGATCCGTGAAACGCACGATTCTAGTCTTAATGGCAGCGGCCGCGATGTTGTGTGGCGGCAAGGCCTACGCCCACCACTCCTTCGCCGCGACCTACTTCGTGGACCAGGAAATCACGGTGGAAGGAACGCTCACGCAATTCCTCTACCGGAATCCACATTCGTTCGTGAAGGTGGAGGCCAAGGACGACAAGGGCGAGATGCAGACGTGGTCCGTGGAGTGGGGCGGCGGCGCCCAGCTGACGCAGGAGCACGTGACACGCGACACGCTGAAACCCGGCGATCACGTGATCGTCACCGGGAATCCGGGGCGCGATCCCAACGAACACAGAATCCGGCTGCACAAGATCGTCCGGCCCTCGGATGGATGGAAGTGGGAAGGCGTGATCATGTGAGCGCTCGCTCCCGCTAGATGGAATCGAGCGCGGGAGCGTGGTGGGCCGAGAAAGTCAGAACGTTGGGGGACGACGAATGATCTCCAGAATCCCGCTGAGGAGCGCTGCGCCGCTGGCTTTCGTCCTGGCGCTGCTTTCAATCGCGGTGCCGGCTCCCGCCGGCGCACAGATCGGGCTGGCCCCAACAGCACCTGCAGCCAATGCTCGAACAGGTGCCCCGTTCGATCCGAGCGGATATTGGGTGTCAGTGGTCACCGACGATTGGCGCTATCGCATGATCACTCCTGGCAAAGGCGACTTCGCGGGCATAATTCTTACGCCCGAAGGCCAACGCATGGCCAACGCGTGGGATCCGGCGAAGGACGAGGCGAGCGGCGATCAGTGCAAGTCCTACGGCGCCGGGGCCATCATGCGAGCGCCGACGCGCTTGCACATCACATGGGACGACGACAACACTCTCCGGGTGGAAACCGATGCCGGGAAACAGAGCCGTCTTTTTCATTTTGGCAAAGCCGTACCGCCGTCGAGCGGGCCCCCTACATGGCAGGGATATTCCGTTGCAAGCTGGGAAGGGCTCAGGCCCCGAGGATTCATAATGCCCGTCGTCGTGGGTGCGGGTGGCGCTGCAAGGCCGCCGGAAGAAGGCTACATGAAAATCATCACGAAGGATTTGCGGCCGGGATACGTGCGGAAGAATGGAGTGCCTTACGGCGCGAATGCGGTGGTGGAAGAGTATTTTGACAGCTTCAAGGAGCCGAACGGCGATACGTGGCTCATCGTGACAGCCATCGTGACCGATCCCCAGTATCTGGCTCAGCCCTACCTGACAAGCTCGCAGTTCAAGAAGCTCCCCGATGCTTCCGGGTGGAGTCCCACGCCGTGCGAGGCGAAATAGCGCGGCGACAAAGACCTGCCGGGCGGGGAGCGCGCATGCGCAGATCAATGCAGGGAGTTTTCCCGAGGATGACGGATGTGGTTCTCTGACTTCTTGCAGTGGCTCGCGAACACGCCTTTCAGTATTACGATGCGCGAATCGACGTGGGCCGAGCCGATCGTCGAGACCGTCCACGTTCTGACCTTGACCATGTTTCTGGGATTCGCGGTGCTGCTCGATCTGCGTCTGCTGGGGGTTTGCCTCAAACGCAGAAAGGTTTCCGACGTGCTGGGAAAACTCAACCCGTGGCTATTCGGAGGCTTTGCGGTGATGGTAGCGACGGGGACGTTGCTCTTCTGCGCCGATCCAGTGTCCTTCTACAGCACGTTTTTTCTGAAGGCGAAGATGGTCATGCTGGTGCTCGCCGGTCTGAATGTCATGGTTTTCAACTTGACCGTGGGCCGCAAGGTGGCGGAATGGGATCTCGATCCGAAAACGCCGCGGGGCGCCAAAGTGGTAGGCGTCGTGTCCATCATGCTATGGGTATTGATCGTCGCCGCGGGGCGGGCGATCGCGTACGTGCTGCCGCCGCCATGAGCACTGGGAGGTCAGCCGCCGATGTGGCTTAAACATTTGGTGCTGTCTTTCTGCCAGTGGTGCAACAACTCGTTCTTCGGCCACGGGATCCGCGATTCCAGGTGGCTTTTCCCCTTCGTCGAAATCTTCCATCTTCTCGCCCTGGGCGTGCTCGGCGGCACGATCCTGATCGTCAACCTGCGCCTCCTCGGCTTTCGATTCTGGGGGGAGTCTTCCTCGGAGCTCGCGCGGGAGGTCCGCCCGTGGACGCTCGGAAGCCTCGCGGTGATGCTGGTCTCTGGATTCCTCTTGTTCTCGACCGAGGCCGTGAAGATGTACGGGAACTGGGCTTTTCAGGTCAAGATGTCGTCGCTTGTGCTGGCGATCCTCTTTACTTTCACGATCCATCGCAAGGTGGCGATGTCCGATGAAAGCCGGGTGTCGCCGCTGTGGCGCAGGCTGGTCGCCGTGATTTCGCTCGTGCTGTGGGCGGGGGTCGGACTTGGCGGCCGGGCAATCGGATACGTCACGACCTCGGTCACCTCCGCAAGCGTCTGGATGAACTGAGAGGCCATCGCAAAATGTTGCTAGCGCACATTCTCCAGGGCGTCCCGGAAGCGCTCCCGCTGAATCCGATAGCGCGGTGGGAGTGGGTATTCCCCGTCGTCGAGGCGATCCATATCTGCGGATTCACGCTGCTGGTTGGGACGGTTGTCATTCTTGACCTCCGTCTGCTTGGCATCTCGCTGCGAAGCCAGCCTGTTTCGCGGCTTGCCAAGGAACTGGCTCCGTGGATCTGGACCGGCATCCTCATCCAATTGACCACGGGGCCGTATCTTTTCTCGGGCGATCCCCGCGAATACGTACAGATCACTGCCTTTCGCAACAAGATGCTGTTTCTAGTGGTGGCGCTGATTTTTCACTTCACGGTGATACGGAGGGCAACGGCGCCCGCAGCGGACTCCGCCCCGCTCGGATGGCGCAAGCCGGCGGCCGTCGTTTCGCTGGGTCTCTGGCTATGCGTGCTGCTCGCCGGAATGTGGATCGGGAACCTTTAGTGGAGCTAACGCTGCTCTGATCTGGGGAGGCTTTTCTCCGATGTCGCTACTGAGATTCTGCGAATGGCTCAGCCGGACGCCGTTGAGCGTCTCGCTCCGGGAAGGCACCTACGAGTATCCGGTCCTTCTAATCCTTCACGTGATCAGCATTGCCGTGTTTGGCGGAATGGCCGTCATGGGAAATCTGCGCGTGCTGGGATTGGCGATGCGGGGCGTGCCGGTATCGCAGGTGATCGGCCAGTTTCGAGCATGGAAATGGACCGGCTTCGTCATCCTTCTGATCACCGGCACACTCCTTGCGATGTCAGATCCGATGGAATACTACGGCAACATCATGTTCTGGATTTCGATGTTGATTCTGCTGCTGGCGGGATTGAACGCGATGGCATTTCATTTTGGCGCGTACCGAACGGTGGCCGCGTGGGACAGCGCTCCCCTCGCACCGGTCAACGCAAGGCGCTGGGCGGGCATCTCGCTATTCCTGTGGATCGCACTCATCTTCGCGGGGCGCGCGATCGCATTCTTTTAGCCAAATCGCGAACCCCTCTCCACATCGCGCTCGCGTTGACCTCCGAATCCCACCGGCTTCTCCAGCCCTAGTTGACCGGCTTGACCAAATCCCGAGACGGGCGCGCCATCGCGTGGTGCTGTTTGTGGCGCCGTCCTCATGCGTAGCGGAACAGCGCTTTAAAACCGAAATCCATGTGGTGCTGGATGTGGCAGTGAAAGAGAGTCAGTCCCGGCTGATCGGCGAGCAGATCGACGGCCACGCGGCCGTAAAACGGGATGACCACGGTGTCCTTCATCACGCCCGCCGTGGGCTTTCCGTTCATGTTGATGAGTTCAAACGAGTGGCGATGCATGTGCAAGGGATGCGCGTCGTCTGACCGATTGTGGAAGACAATCCTGTAGCGAGCGCCTTCCTGAAGAACGAATTCGCGGTCGTGCGGATACGGCTTGCCGTTGACAAGCCAGGTGTTGAACTGGCCCGATCCGCTCGGAATCTTCTCGAAAACCATGTTGATCGTGTGTTCGGGAAGCTGTGACGGCGGCGACGCGGCGCGCCCGAAGACCGTGTAGTCCCACACCGGCTTCGCCGGCGGAACCCACTGGGGCTGGCGGTGCTGGTTCGCGTACTCGACGATGACGCCGAGACCGGCGTTGCGAATGTTGTCGTCGGTCGCGCCAAGAATCCACACTCCGGGCTGGTTCATCTCGACGTAGGTGTCCACGCGCTCGCCGGGACCCAGCGCGAGTACGTCCGTGAGCGCTTGCGTGGGAACGGGATTGCCGTCGAGCGCAAGAACGCGAAACTGGTGGCCCGGCAGCGCGATGCGCTTGTTCTCGATGGCACTGGCGTTGAGCACATGCACGAGCAGCCGCTCGCCCGGTTTCACGCGGATTGGCTCGCCCGCGCCCAAGGCTTTGTCGTTGATCGAAAACATCTGGGAGGTGACTTCGAGGCCGTTAGGGCGCGTGTCGAGGACGGCTGGCTTTTCGGGTTGCGGGCCGATGCCGCCTTCTTCCGCCGCTTCGTTCTCCTCCATGTTGGAGAAGAAAGGCTCCCAGTCGCGCAGCGCCAGAAAAATCTCCTGATCGTAGTGCCCCGCGTCATTTCCCGATTCGATCAGGAGAAAACCGAATTGCCCCGTGTAGGTGCTGCGGTGAAGATCGGAGCCGGCCATGGCATGCGTGTGATACCAGCGCGTCCCGGCAGGGCGCGGAGTGAATTGATATCGCCGCCGCCCACGCGGAGGCACGGGCGGCGTGCCCTCCTCTTCGGAGCCGTCCACTTCAGAGGGAATGAACAGGCCGTGCCAGTGTACGAATTCCGGAACGTCGGTCTCGTTGATCACATCCACCGTGACGGCTTTGCCTTCGCGCATGCGAAGAAGCGGGCCCGGCGACGTGCCGTTGTACCCGATCGTGCTGATGACATGGTTGGGAGCCAGCTCGACGGTCACGGGAGCGATGCGGAGCGTGAGGTCGGCCTTTGTCGCCTCGGGCGGCGCATCGTTGGTCTGCATCTGCATTTGCTGGGGGAGGAGCCGCGCAGCGCCCGCTTGCAGAAAGGCGCCCGCTCCCAGCTGCATGAAATCTCGTCGCTTCACGATTCCCCTCGATGGAGACCGACGAAGGCGCATCTTGCGCGCTCAGGCGCGCTCAAAACGCTGTGCGAGCGCATCGAAAACCGCCGCAGACGCGAAATCGTCTCACGCCTCAATCACGCCGACAAGACCGGAATCGCCGCGCCAGCCGACCGGTATTGGAGGCGGGGACGCTATCTGCTACCCTCGTGGCGGATCGAGAAATCGCATGAGGATTCCGCCACGCGTTTCGGTCGTGTTCTTCCTCGTATGCCTGACCAGCGTTCTGATCGTCCTCCGAGTGAATGGGGCCCAGTGGTTTGGGGGAGGTGGTCCCGAATACTATTCCGGGAACAACAGCGAGAAGGCGGAGTTTTACTGGTCGAGGCTGCGCTACACGCCCCGAGTCGGCCAGGGCGGCGGCTACGGATACGGGTATGGTTATGGCGCGTCTTGGTCCCGGGACTACCCGAAGGCCGACCGGCAATTCCTGATGGCGCTCCGCCGCCTCACTCGAATTCAAGCCCGGTCCACGGAACAGGTCGTCGATCTCGACAGCGACGAAATCTACGACTATCCGTGGGTTTACGCCGTCCAAGTGGAGAGCTGGTCTTTCACGGACGCGGAGGCCAAGCGGCTGCGGGATTACCTGCTCAAGGGCGGCTTTCTGATGGTGGACGACTTCCACGGCACGGCCGATTGGCAGAACTTCATGGAAGGAATGCGCATGGTGCTTCCCAACCGCCCGATCGAGGATCTGAACGACAACGACGAGATTTTTCATGTGCTCTACGATCTTGGCGAACGTTTTCAGGTTCCGGGCGAGCAGTACGTCGCGACGGGCAGGACGTATGAAAAAGACGGCTATGTTCCCAAGTGGCGCGCCATTCGCGACGACAAAGGGCGCGTGATGGTCGCGATTTGCCACAACATGCACCTCGGAGACGCGTGGGAATGGGCGGACACGGCTGAGTATCCGGAGAAGTTCGCGTCGCTGGCATTCCGCGTGGGACTCAACTACATCATGTACGGCATGACGCACTAACAGAGGGTTTGGGGCCGCGATCGGGTCGCGCGGTGGTGCTGGTGATGTTTCAATTCCTATTCAAGTATCCGATCGCGATGTTTTCCAGGGGCGAGTTCGTGCTGCTCGGCTCCTGGCCGAAGTGGATTTTGCTCTGCCTCGTTGCCGCGTGCGCCGCCGGCCTGGCATTTCTGATTCATTCCCGCCTGAAGCAGGCCGCCCCGCGAGTGAACATCTGGCGCGCGGGCGTAATTTGGCTGCTCCAGTTTGCGATGGCTGGACTGTTGCTCGTCCTGCTTTGGCGGCCCGCCATCGTGATTGCGGAGCTCAAGCCGCAGCAAAACATCATCGCGATTCTTCTCGACGACTCGCGCAGCATGGGTATCACCGAGAATGGGGCCACCCGGGAAGCGCAGGCCGTGAAGGCTCTTCAGAATGGGGTGCTCGCCGCGCTGAACAAGAATTTTCAGACGCGCCTCTATCGTCTCGACAGCCATCTGACACAAATCCCGGACCTGCAAGAAGTCCGAGAAGCTTCGGCTCCGGCCACTCGCATCGGCGACGGCTTGAAACAACTGGCTACTGAAACGTCCGGACTGCCCATCGGCGCGATCGTCCTGCTCAGCGATGGGGCCGACAATTCCGGCGGCATCGACCTCGATACGATTTCGGCGCTGAGAAGCAGGCGCATTCCGGTGCATGCGGTCGGATTGGGATTGGAGCGGATTCCCAACGACACTGAAATTAACGACGTCGTGGTCGCCCCGCGCGCTCTGGCGGATTCGCGTCTATCCGCTACCATCACCTTTCATCAAGCTGGATACGCGGGACGCAAAGCCACGCTGACGGCTCGCGACGGCGAAAAGACTCTGGCGACGCGCGAGATCACTCTTGCGGGCGACGGAAGCATCCAGACCGAAGGCCTGCTCTTCAACGCAGGAGAAGCAGGCGCCAAGGCATTGCAATTCTCAATCGATCCGCTGCCCGGGGAAGATAACCGCGCCAACAATTCGGTCACGCGGCTCGTGAACGTCGAATCCGACAAACGGCGGATACTCTATGTGGAGGGCGAGCCGCGGTGGGAATACAAATTCATCAGGCGCGCCGAAGACGACGACCGGATCGTGCAGGTCGTGTCGATGCTGCGGACGACCGAGAACAAAATCTATCGCCAGGGCATCAGCGATCCGAAGGAGTTGGCAGACGGCTTCCCCACTCGCGCGGAAGATCTCTTCGGCTACCAGGCGATCATCATTGGCTCCGTGGAGGCAGGCTACTTCACGCCGGCTCAGCAGGACCTGCTGCGCGACTTTGTGGACCGCCGCGGCGGGGGTTTGCTTTTTCTTGGAGGGCGCTCCGCACTCGGCGATGGCGTTTGGGGCGGCTCGAGCGTGAGCGATTTGCTCCCGGTGGCCTTGCCGAACAAGAAGGATACGTTCCATCGTGCGCCCGCGACGGCCGAGCTGACGCCTGCGGGAGCGGACAGCACCATTTGTCGCCTGGTGGATGATCCCGACCGCAATGTGGAGCGATGGAAGAAGCTTCCCTACCTGATGGACTACCAGGAAACCGGAACACCCAAACCAGGCGCGGCGGTGCTGGCTGAAATGAAGGCCGGCGGCCACACGATGCCTCTGCTCATCACGGAGAATTACGGCCGCGGGAGAACCGCCGTGCTTGCCACAGGCGGCACATGGCGCTGGCAGATGAGCCAGCCGCTCGGGGACACAACGCACGACATGTTCTGGCGGCAATTGCTGCGCTGGCTCGTCGCGGACACGCGCGGAGAAATCGTGGCATCCGTGCCAAGCCAAACGCTTTTCGACGACGGTCACGTTCAGCTTTCCGCCGAGGTTCGGGACAGAGGCTATCAACCGGCAGCCGACGCGCAAGTGGAAGCTCACGTCGTCGGTCCGAGCGGCATCTCAGCCATGGTGGAGATGAGCCCGGTTCCCGAAACGCCGGGCTCCTACCAAGCCGAATGGACGGCGGAAAAACCAGGCTCTTACGTGGCCGAGGTGACAGCGGCACAAGGCGGCCAGGAAATGGGCCGAGACGTCGTGACTTTTCAGAGGATGGACGGCGTGGCGGAGAATTTCCATGCCGAACAAAACCGCGAATTGCTCGAGAGGCTCGCTTCGCAGACCGGCGGGCGCTATTACCGGCCTGAGGAACTCTCGAAGCTGAGTGAGGAGATTCCGTTTTCCGAGGCCGGAATCACCGTTCGCGAAACCAAGGAGCTGTGGAACATGCCCGCAGTGTTCATCCTGATTCTTTTGCTGAGGATGTCCGAGTGGCTGCTGCGCCGGAAGTGGGGGATCGTTTGAGAAGCGCATTCATGGCGATGTGCCTCGCGTGCCTGTGGCTGTTTGCGCAGCCCGCCCACGCCGGGACTTATTTCGTGACCGTCGCCGGCTTGGGCGGTGAGCCGGACTACGATCAGCGTTTCAAGGCAATGGCCGCCGATCTCGACAAGCTCTTTAAGGCCTCGGGCGGGGAGGCACACGTTTACACGCTGACGGGCAATGACGCAACCCGTACGCGGCTGAGTGACACGCTCACCGATATCGCCCGGAACGCCAAACCAAACGACGATTTCGTCCTGATCCTCATCGGACACGGCTCGTTCGACGGATTCGAATACAAATTTAATCTTGTTGGGCCGGATATTTCCGGCGGAGACCTGGCAGCGCTGTGCGACCACATTGCCGCCAAGCGGCAGTTGATCGTCAATACCACGAGCGCGAGCGGCGGCTCGATTGCAGCTCTTGAGAAGCCCGGACGAGCCGTGATCGCCGCCACGAAGACCGGAACCGAGAAGAACGCGACGGTGTTCGCTCGCTACTGGGTTGAAGCGCTGCGCGATCCGAGCGCCGACGTGGACAAGAACGACGCGATCACCGCACTCGAAGCATTCCAATACGCAACGAATAAGGCGGCCGGATTCTACGAATCGCAGAAGCGTCTCGCCACGGAGCACGCCGTGTTCGAAGACACGGGGAAGAACGAGGCCGTCCGAACGCCTTCAACAGAGACCGGCGAAGGCCTGTTGCTTTCAAGCCTCACGCTCGTCCGCATGGGTGCGGCGCAGACGGCTGCCCTTGACCCGGCAAAGCGAGAACTGCTCGCCAAGAAGGAAGAGCTGGAACAGAAAATCGACGCGCTGAAATACGGCAAAGCAGCGATGTCCGAAGAGGACTATAAGCAGCAGCTCACGGAGGCTTTGGTGGAGCTGGCGCGCGTTCAGGGAGAGTTGGACAAGTGACGCGGGCAATGCGAGCCGCGGTATTGTGCGCTGCGATCGCTGCGGGTGCCATCGCTGCTCGCGCCGGGACGCCGGGCGATTGCCAGGCTCTGCGCAAGCACGGCCGTCGCGCGGAAGCGCACGCCTGCTACGAAACGCTCACACACGAACGCGATTCCTACCTGCGCGCGGAAGGATTCTGGGGCCTGGGAATGTACGACGACGCGAACAAGGAGTTTCGCTCCGCCGTGGCGCAGTCTCCCAAGAACGCCGCATACCGTGTCCGTTGGGGCCGCCTGCTGCACGAGCGGTTCAACAACGCGGATGCCGAGAGTCTTTTCAAGGAAGCCCTCTCGATCGATCCGAAAAACGCCGAGGCTTGCCTGGGGCTTGCCGTCGTCAGCGCCGACGGATTCGACAGCGCGGCCCCCCAATGGACCGCGAAAGCGCTGGAGCTCGATCCCAAACTCGTGGAAGCGCATGAACTGATGGCGAATCTTGCGCTGGAGGATTCCAACACGTCGCAGGCGGTCGAGCAGGCAGACCAAGCGCTGAAAATCTCTCCTGAAGCGCTCGACGCGATGGCGATCCATGCCAGCGTCGAGATTCTGGCCGACCGCTCCCCCGATGCCTGGTTCGAAAAGATCCGCCAGGTGAATGCATCCTACGGCGAAGGCTACGCGATTGTGGCGCGCCATCTGGTGCTCAATCGCCGGTACGAAGAGGGAGTGGCCTACTATCGCAAGGCCATCGCGGCCGATCCGGAGTTGTGGGCCGCGCGGTCGGAGCTGGGAATCAACCTGATGCGCCTGGGGCAGGAAGAGGAGCCGCGCCGCCAGCTTGAGTTGTGCTACAACAACGGCTATCGAGATGAAGCGACGGTCAACAGTCTGCGCCTGCTCGACAGCTACAAGAACTTCGTCACTTTCAAGGATGAGACAACCACTCTGAGGCTTCAAGAGAAGGAAGCCGATCTTTTGTATCCGTATTTTGAAGATGTGTTGAAACGCTCGATCGCCACCTATGAGAAGAAATACAAGATGAAGCTGCCGGGGCCGGTGCAGGTGGAGGTCTATCCGGACCACGAGGACTTCGCCGTGCGCACCATGGGCTTGCCGGGGCTGGGAGCGCTCGGCGTTACCTTCGGAGAAGTGGTCGCGATGGACAGCCCTTCGGCACGCAAGCCCGGCGACTTCAATTGGGCGAGCACGCTCTGGCACGAGATGAGCCACGTTTTCATTCTCACGGCCACGAATCATCGCGTGCCGCGATGGTTCACCGAGGGCCTCGCGGTCCACGAAGAGACGCAGGCTTCGCCCGAGTGGGGCGACCGGATGACGCCGGAGATCGTCGTGGCGGTTCGCGACAAGAAGCTGCTCCCTGTCGCTGAACTCGATCGCGGATTCGTTCGCCCCGAGTACCCCGCGCAGGTGGTGGTTTCCTATTTTCAGGCGGGCCGCATCTGCGATTACATCCAGAATCGTTGGGGCAACGACAAGCTGCTCGACATGGTGCACTCGTTCGCGCAGCTCAAAACGACGCCGGAAGCAATTCGAGAAAACCTTGGGATGACACCGGAGGAGTTCGACCGGGAGTTTCAGACGTGGCTTGATAAGGATGTGGGCAAAACGGCGGCGAGCTTCGATGAGTGGCGGACGAAGCTCAAGGAACTGGCCGTCCTGGCCCGGAACAAGCAATATGACGATGTGCTCGCGAAAGGCAACGAGGTTCGCCGGATGTATCCGGACTACGTTTACGACGCGAATGCGTATGAGTTCCTCGCGGAAGCGTATCTCGCGAAGGGAAACAAGCAGGACGCGGCAGCCGTCCTCACGGACTACGAGAAGATCGGCGGGGAGCGACCGGAAACCCTCAAGGAGCTCGCGGCTCTCGAAGAGCAGCTCGGCGAGCCGAAAGAAGCGGCAGCCACGCTCGATCGAATCAACTACATCTATCCGGTGAACGACGAAGAGCTGCACCGCCAACTTGGCGACCTGTGGTTTAGCGAGAAGAATTACGGCGGCGCGATCCGGGAATACGGCGCCGTCGTGGCTCTGCACCCTCTGGATAAAGCGTCCGCGGAGTTTCATCTGGCGCAGGCGTATTTTGCCGCAGGACGGCGGGACAAGGCGCAGGAAAGTGTCCTGGCCGCGCTTGAGGCGGCTCCGGACTACCGGCCCGCTCAGAAATTGCTGTTGCAGCTTCAGTATCCCAACACGAGGCAATGAAGAATGGCTACACCCGCTGAAGTGAAACTGGATTCCGCAGAACTAAGGAAGCGCGTCGAGAGGTTCCAGGCCGTGCGCGACGGCATTCTCGCGCAGGTCCACCAGGTGATCGTCGGGCAGGAAGAGGTGCTCGACCAGATCCTGACGGCGCTGTTCGTGGGCGGGCACTGCCTGATCACCGGACTGCCGGGAACCGCCAAGACGCTGATGGTCCGCACGATCGCGCAGACGCTCGGCCTCGAGTTTCGTCGGATTCAATTCACGCCGGACCTGATGCCGTCGGACATCACGGGCACCGACATTATTGAGGAAGACGCCGCGACCGGGCGGCGCCGGTGGACGTTCGTGCCCGGCCCGATCTTCGGAAACATTCTGCTGGCCGACGAGATCAACCGCACGCCCCCGAAAACGCAGTCGGCGCTGCTGGAGGCGATGCAGGAGCTTTCCTGCACGGTTCGCGGCAATCACTACAAGCTGCCGGCGCCATTTTTCGTGCTCGCGACGCAGAACCCGATCGAGCTGGAAGGCACGTACCCGCTGCCCGAGGCTCAGCTCGACCGCTTTCTCTTCAATACGGTGCTCGATTACCTGAGCGCCGAGGACGAAGTGAAGGTCGTGGACCTGACGACCACGAATCGCGCGGCAGAGGTTCAGGCCGTCACGAATGCCGAGGAGATCCTCGACTTCCAGAAGCTCGTGCGGATGGTGCCGATCGGGGATTCGCTTGCGCAATATGTGGTGAATCTGGTCCGAGCGACGCGCTACAAGAGCGATCACGCGCCGGACTTCATCAAGAAGTACGTGAACTATGGGGCGAGCGTGCGGGCCGCGCAATTCATCGTTCTCGCGGCGAAGGCGCGAGCACTATCGCGCAAGCGCTACCACGTGACCTACGAGGACATCACGGCACTCGCGATCCCGGTACTCCGCCATCGCATCCTGCTGAACTTCCACGCGGAGTCGGACCGGATCGATTCGGACGAAATCCTGCGACGCCTGCTGGAGCACATGCCGCCACCCAAGGGAGCGTAGCCGTGCAGCGCTTTCTCGATCCGTCGGTGCTGGGCGCGATTTCGGGTCTCGACCTGGTCGCCAAGACCGTCGTGGACGGATTCGTCGCGGGTCTCCACCGTTCGCCGGACTTCGGTTTCAGCCAGGAATTCGCTGAATACCGCGCCTATTCGCCCGGAGACGATCTGCGCCACGTCGATTGGAACGTGTTCGCCCGCACCGAGCGCGCCTACCTGAAGCGCTACCGCGGGGAGACGAACAGCCCGCTGACCGTCCTGCTCGACGCGAGCAATTCCATGAATTACACATCGCACGGCGTGAGCAAGATGGACTACGCGCGTTTCACGGCCGCTTCCCTGTTCTATCTTGCCATCCGGGATCAGCGCGACGCCGCGGGGCTGATCGTCTTCGACGACGAAGTGCGCAACTACATCCGGCCTTCCACGCGGCAGGGACAGCTCCACCGATTGCTGAGCGGGCTGGAGATGGCCGAGCCTCGCGCCCGCACGGACTTCGCCAAGCCGCTTCACCACTTCCAGGAGTTTCTCAGGCGGCGCGGTATCGTCCTGATCATTTCCGATTTCTATGAGTCTGCCGAGAAAATCATCCGGACCATCGAGCCCTTGCGGTTCCACGGAAACGAAGTAGTTCTATTTCACGTCCTCGACCCGAAGGAGATTCGCCCTGATCTCGGCGAGCCAGCAGTCTTGGTCGATCTCGAAACGCGCGAGCGTGTGGAAGTGACCCCGGAGTACATGCGCAACGAATACCGCGGGAAAATCAATGCGCACATCGAGGCGTTGCGCGACGGCGCTCGCAGCGCGGGAATGGATTATCACCTGTTGGTGACGGATCAGCCGCTCGACGGCGCCCTTCGCGAATACCTCACGATCCGGCAGGGGAGGAATTGATGGGATTCCTTTCTCCTTGGTTTCTGGCCGGAGCGGTGGCGGTAGGCATTCCGATCTACCTTCACTTGCTGCGCCGCCACACCACCACTCCGCAGCCGTTCAGCTCGCTCATGTTCGTCGAGCACCGCACGCAAAGCTCGATTCGGCATCGCCGTCTGCGTTACCTTCTGCTGCTTTCCCTGCGTCTCGCCCTTCTTGCGTTGCTGGCACTCGCCTTCGCAAGCCCCTATATCAACCGGCCGGTCGCAAGCGCGTCCGGTGACAAGCTTCTGCTCCTCGCCATCGACAACTCATTCAGCATGCGCGCCGGTTCGCGGCTGGCGGACGCGAAGCGCGATGCGCTTTCCCTTCTCGCCGATCGAAACCCTGCGGAGCGCGCGCAGATTGTGGCATTCGGCTCCCAAGTAAGCGTGCTGACCCAGCCGATCGAGGATTCCGCGACACTGCGCGCCGCGGTGGAAAGCATCGTCCCCGGCGACTCGCGCGGCAGCCTGGGCGAGTTGGCGCACGCCGTGCGGTCGATTGGTCAGAATGTTCGAGCTCCCGTCGAACTTCACGTATTCAGCGACATGCAGAAATCCGACATGCCGGCGAACTTCGCGGAGATGGCCCTGCCGGACGGCGTCTCGCTCGTTCTCCATCCGGTTGTGAAGAGCGCGGTGCCGAATTGGGCAGTTGAGGACGTGAACGCTCCGGGCGAGGTTTGGGACATGAAGAAGGCGCACGTGCAAGCGGTCGTCGCTGGTTATGGGACTCCCGCCGCCACCCGCAGCGTGTCGCTTGTGGTTAACGGCAAGACGATTGCCACGCGCAGCGTCGCCGTGCCAGCCGGGGGACGCGCATCCGTGGAGTTCCAGTCGCTCGATGTGCCGTATGGATTCAGCCGGTGCGAAGTGAGAATCGATTCGGCCGATCCCCTCCGCGCAGACGACGGATACATGTTCGCCGTGGGGCGATTCGATCCGCAGCGGGTGTTGCTCGTGCACGACGCGAGCGACTCGCGGTCGCCGGTCTACTTTGCCTCTGCCCTGGCAGCCGCGGCTGCATCGGCGTTCGCCGTGGACAGCGTCAGCGTGGAGCGTGCCGCCAATACGCAGCTCTCTCCCTACGCCTTCGTTGTCCTTTCCGACGTGTCATCGCTCCCTTCGTCCCTTGAGAACGACTTGCTGCGTTACGTTCGCGGCGGCGGGGGCGTGCTGATCGCAGCGGGAACTTCTTCCGCCCGCCGTTCAAGCATCCCCGTCTTTGGCGACAACGCGCTCGGGTCTCACTATTATTCGCGCGAAGCGGAGCGGTTCATGACCGTGGGAGAGACCGACTCTTCGTCTCCTGCTGCCGGGAAGGTGGCGCAGTGGGCCGGCGTGAGATTCTATTACGCAGTGGCGGTGGACGCCGCGAACTCACGCGTGATCGCCCGGTTGACGGACCAGACGCCGCTGCTGCTGGACAAGAAAATCGGCGAGGGGCGCGTGCTGCTGCTCGCCTCCGGACTCGACAATCTCACGAATGATTTTCCGCTGCATCCGATTTTCGTGCCGTTCGTCGAGCGGACCGCCCGCTATCTTTCGGGCACCGAGCGGCGTGGCGGTTCTCGCTCGGTCGATTCCTTTCTCGATTTGAGGACGGCCAAGGAACAGGCCGTGAGCGTCGAAGTGATCGACCCCGCCGGCCGCCGGCCTCTTTCTTTGAAAGAAGCGACCTCGGCTTCGGCTTACCAGCTAACGCAGGCGGGCTTCTACGAACTCCACCTGGCCAACGGCCGCCAGGATGTCGTCGGCGTGAACGCGGACAGGCGTGAATCCGATCTCGCCGTAATTCCGGACGACGTGCTCTCGTTGTGGAGCGGCAAACCGAAGGAAGAACCGCCGCCTGCTGCCAACGCAGGAAGGGAGCCGGTGCGACAGCCAACGAAGCCGTACAGCTTCTGGTGGTATGCGATGCTCCTGGTGTTGGCGGCGGCAGTTGCGGAATCGCTGCTTGCCAGCCGATACTTAGGGGTGCAGAGGGAGGAAGAATGAGCGCACGCGAACAGCTCAACTCCTACCTGGAAGGCCTGGAGCGGCGCATACGGCTGGGCACGGCGCTTCGGGGAGCCGCCGTCCTGATTTTGGCCGCGCTCGCGGCCACCTTGGTGCTGGTCCTCATCATCAACCTGTTCGCGTTCTCGAAGATCAGCCTGACCGGAGCGCGCCTGGCTCTGCTTTTCACGCTCGTTTTCTGCGCGGCTTTCGGCCTCGGGATTCCCCTGTGGAGACTCAATCGCCGCTGGGCCGCGCGCAAGGCAGAAGGCGCATTTCCGCAATTCGAACAGAGGCTGATCACTTTTGCCGAGCGCGATCGCGACGAGAACGAGCCTTTTCTCGATCTACTGGCCGCGGACACCGTTGCCGTGGCTCGCCAGGCCGAAGCCGCGAGCCTTGTTCCGAATCGAACACTGCTCGCGTCCGTAGGCGTTGGCGCTGCTTCGCTCGCCGTGCTTCTCTGGATGATTCTGGCCGGACCGGGCTTTCTCGGATACGGCGCCGCACTCTTGTGGGCAGGTCCGCCCAAAGGTGTGGCTCCCTTTTACGATATTCGTGTGAGTCCCGGCGATGTGACGGTGCGGCGCAATGCGGATGAACTTGTTACCGCCCAACCCATCGGCCTGCAGACCGACAGAGCTCGTCTCTACGCCCGCTATCAAAGCACGTCGAAGTGGGAACAGCTCAACATGCAGCCGCAACCGGGCGGCTCCGGCTTCCAATTCGTATTCGCCGGGCTGCCGGAAAGCGTCGAATACTATGTCGAGGCGGGCGCCCTGCGCTCGCGCCACTTCAATATCCGCGTGGCCGACTTGCCTTCCATCAAGCAGGTCCGCGTGACCTATCATTTCCCGGCGTGGACGGGATTGAAGAACGCCGTGGACGAGCACGGGGGCGATCTTCGTGCGATTGAAGGCACCGACGCGGGCCTCGAGATCGTGACGGATCGGCCGCTGCGCGATGGCGTCCTGGTTCTCGACGATCGGACAGAGATTCAGCTCTCCGGCGGCGAGGCCAACGTCTACAAAGGCAGCATCCGGATCGAAAAGGACGGCGCGTACCACATCGCCGCCGTCGACCAGGGGCAGCCCGTGCGCGTCTCCGAGGATTTCTTCATCGAGGCGAGCAAGGCGGAGCCGCCGAACGTCGCCATCGCACGCCCCGGACGCGACTACCAAGCCAGCCCGATTGAGGAAGTCGCTGTCTCCGTGAAGGCCGACGATCCGTTTGGCCTCAACGACTTCCAGCTGCACTACTCCGTCAACGGCGGCGCGGAGCAAAGCGTCAATCTGCTCAAGCAGAGGGGCGAAAAGACGGCGGATGGCGCGGCCACGATCTCTCTGGAAGATTTTCACGTGGTCCCGGGCGATATCGTGAGCCTGTACGCAACGGCAAAAGATGCCCGCGCCGAGTCGCGCACGGACATGTTCTTCATTCAGGCCGAACCTTTCGAGCGGGAATTCTCCCAGTCTCAACAATCCGGTGGCGGGGGCGGTGGAGCCGGCGGCGGAGGCAATCAGGAGGAGATTTCCCAGCGCGAAAAGGAGATCATCGCGGCCACGTGGAAACAATCGAGCGACAAAAGCGCTTCCCAGGAAAAGGCCGTCCAGAACGCGAAATTCCTTTCCGGCGTGCAGGAAAAGCTGCGCGAACAGGCGCTTTCGCTGGCCGGCCGCCTGCAGATGCGCGACTTGACGCAAGAGAACGCGGAGTTCAGCGGCTTCCAACAGGAAATGAACGCCGCCGCCGCGGCGATGGGCCCGGCTTCGGAAAAGTTGCAGCAACGAAAATGGAGCGATGCCATTCCGAACGAGCAGAAGGCGCTCCAGCACCTGCTGCGCGCCGAGGCTACTTTCCGGCAGATTCAGGTGGCTTTCGGC
The DNA here is from genome assembly GCA_020073605.1 of Terriglobia bacterium. Taxonomy (GTDB): domain Bacteria; phylum Acidobacteriota; class Terriglobia; order Acidiferrales; family UBA7541; genus Palsa-295. The sequence continues at coordinate 109,364 of JAIQEW010000004.1, read as the reverse complement.
AACCGAGGGGGAGGCGGTGTCGGCGGCGCCGGGCGCGACCTGGCGAGCCTGTTTGATCTCGAGCTGGACACGCAGAAAAACCAGTACGAAACAAAGCAGACGGCTGATTCGGCAAGCCAGCGCAACGAGGAGATCGACGAGGCGCTCAAGAAGCTCGATGAATTGGCCCGGCGCCAGCAAGAACTGGCGGACCAGCGCCGCGCAGGCAACGGCCAATCCTTCGAGCAGAGATGGCAGCAGGAGATGTTGCGCCGCCAGGCCGAGGAGCTGCAGCGGCAGATCGAGCAGCTCGCGCAGAGCACTCCGCAGGGAGCGAACTCGTCCAACGGCCAATCCAGCTCGGGTCAGCCAAGCGCGTCCGGCTCGCAGGGCGGCTCCGACTCGCGCGCCCGGCAAGCGCTCGACCGTCTCCGCCAGGCGAATGACGATATGCGCCGCGCGGCTTCGCCGCAGAGGAATGACGCCGACGCCCGCCGCGCCGCCGACCGATTGCGCGAGGCGCAGAATTTGCTGAGCGGTATGCAGCACCAGGCTGCTTCAGAGCGCCTGAACTCGATGGCCTCCGAAGCCGATCGGATCTCGAAGGAACACGGCGAGCAGGTCGATCGGACTCGCCGCTTTTTCGGGCAGCAAGATTCAGAGGACTCCTCGGACAATCCTCAAAATAGATATGAGGAGCAGAGCAGGCTGGCGGAAGATCGCCAGCGTCTCGCCGACGATCTCGCGCGCCTTGAAAAGAACATGCGCGATGCCGCGCGCGATCTGGCTCCCACGAATCGCCCCTCGGCATCCGCGTTGCGGGATGCGCTCGGCCAATTGGATGAGTCGGACCTGCAAACCCGCATTCAGCGAGGCGCGGACCGCCTGCGCCGCGGCGTCTATCCCGATCCCAATTCCGGAGAATCCGCGATCAGTTCCGGACTCGACCGGCTTGGCAAGCAAATTCGCCAGGCTCAGCAGGCGCTGGGAACTGGCGAGCAGCCGAATTCGGAAAGCGCGCTCGATCAGGTGGGGCGTTTGCGCAACCGGCTCGAATCGCTCGACCGCGCCTTCGGCGATCGCAATGCACCGGGCGGACGGCAAGGCCGGCAGAACCAGAGCGCGCAAGCCGGACAGCAGGGCGGGGCCGGCGGGCAACAAGGTCCCGGAGCGCAAGTCGATGACAACGGTGCGTACGGCGGCAATCGCGGCGGCTACGCCGGCGGCGGCCGCAACAACTGGTGGATTGACACAGGCAACAACTCAACAGAGGGACGGAGGGCGGCCGATCCGAATTCGTCTCCTGCGCCCTACGATCCCGAACGCACGTATCAACAGAGTCTGGGCGACTTGAACCAGCTTCGCGAATCCGTGCAGTCCGATCCCGAGACTCTGCGCCAGGTCGAGGAGCTCATCCGGGAGATGCAGCGGCTGGACCCGAAACGATTTCCGGGAAATCCGGAGCTCGTCGAGCAACTCCACACGCAAGTGCTCAATGACGTGGACAAGCTCGAGCTGCAGTTGCAGCGCGCAGCCGACGGGAAGCAGTCGGGACAGGTCCGCAGCAGCGATCCGCTCACCGTGCCATCCGGCTATCAGGACGCGGTGGCCGAGTACTTCCGCAAGCTCAGCAAAAATCCATAGATTGTTGGAGCGGCCGTGATGGAATCACGCAACGTCGGCCTACAAGAAGCTCTTCGACGCCATGCCGCATGTGGCCCCCAAATTGTGATATACGTCACATCGTGGAAACGCATTTCGTGCGATCAAGGGCGGCTGTTTAAAGCGCACATTCGGACGGCCAGGCGCACGAAGCAGGAGTGTTCGTACGGTTGGTGCCTGTCCATAGGGAGCCGGTAGGTGCAGATAGTAGGCCTCAAGCTTTGGCAGAAGTGCGGGCTGTGGCTTTTCATTTTGCTCTTCTGCACCGTCACCATAACGCTGGCTGCGCCGCTTCGCCATGCGATCAGCCCCACGAACATCTTCGCGCCGGATTCCACGCCTGCTCATTCCATATACCGCCTTTCGATCTTTTTGCTCGAAGTGACCGGCGCAATCTTCGTGATTGTCTTCAGCCTGTTGGCATACGCCGTCATAAAGTTCCGGAAACGGAAGCATGACGATGATTCCGAGCCGCCTCAGGTCTACGGCAGCAACCAGATGGAATTGGCCTGGACCGTGCTGCCGGTGCTCATCGTCGTCGTGCTGTTCGTGAGCACGGCGCAAGTAATCCACCGCGTGCAGGACGCCAAAGCTCCCGACCGCGCGGTCAGCGTGACGGCCGTAGCACACCAGTTCTGGTGGGAATACCGCTATTCCCAATTCGGGCTTGTCACCGCCAACGAACTGCACGTGCCGGTGAGTGATTCCAAGAATCCCACACCGACGTATCTCGCACTGCTTTCCGCCGACGTGGACCATACCTTCTGGGTTCCGCGGCTGGCCGGAAAGACCGACCTGATTCCAAACCATCCCAACACGATGTGGATCGACCCTCAGGAGACGGGACTCTTTCTCGGCCAGTGCGGGCAATATTGCGGAACGCAACACGCCAAGATGCTCCTGCGAGTGTACGTGCAGAGCCGAGAGGATTTCGACCGCTGGGTGCGTGAACAACAGCAACCGGCCAACTCGGACCCGTCGGTGGCAGCAGGACAGGCGCTGTTCGTGACGAAGGCGTGCTTTGCGTGTCACACGATCCGAGGAACAATCGCCGCCGGAAAGGTCGGGCCCGATCTCACTCACTTGATGAGCCGGGACACGATCGCTTCCGGCGCACTGCCCAATACGCCCGAGAACCTGCGCCAATGGGTTCACAATCCAAACGCGATCAAGCCGGGATCTCTGATGCCGGTTCCGGATCTTAGCGATCAAGAGCTGGGCCAGGTGACGGCGTATCTGCTGACGCTTCACTGAGCCATGAATCGCTCTATGGGCACAGCACGATCGGAACTGAAACCCGGAGCGACGGGGAGTTCGAAGAAAGAATAGGCTATGGCGTCCGAATCAATACCGATGGCGATTCCGAAAAGCTCGCGGGGAGTCGTCTCCGAGTGGTTGTTTACTGCCGATCACAAAAAGATCGGGTTGATGTACATCGTGTACTCGCTGCTCTTCTTGGTGATCATGGGGATCGAAGCCATCCTCATGCGCATTCAGCTGGCGCACCCGCACGCGTCTTTCATGTCGCCGCAAGCCTTCAACCGGCTGTTCACGCTGCACGGGACCACGGGCGTCTTCTTTGTCGCCATGCCGATTCTCTTCGGCTTCGGCAATTACCTGGTGCCGCTGATGATCGGCGCCCGGGACATGGCCTTTCCGCGACTGAATGCCTTCAGCTTCTGGATGACCGCGTTCGGGGGCTTTGTGCTCTACGCCAGTTTCTTCGCGGGCGGCAGCTTCTTGCAAGGAGGCAGCGCACCGGACGTGGGGTGGTTCGCCTACGCGCCGCTTACCTCAACGACTTACTCTCCAGGCCACAGCACCGACTACTGGACTTTGTCCATCCTGCTGGCCGGCGTTGGCAGCGTCGGGGGAGCGGTGAATTTCATCGCTACGATCCTCTGTATGCGTTGCCCGGGCATGACGCTGGGCCGGATGCCTCTGCTCGCCTGGATGAATCTGGTGATGGGCGGTCTGGTGCTCGTCACAATCAGCCCGCTCACTGCCGCCCAGATCATGCTGATGGTCGACCGCTACATGAGCGGGCACTTCTTCGACACGGCGGCGGGCGGCTCCGTTGTGATGTGGATGCACTTCTTCTGGATCTTCGGCCATCCGGAGGTGTACGTCCTGATCATCCCCTGCTTCGCATTCGTCTCGGAAATAGTTCCGGTGTTTTCGCGCAAGGCGATGTTCGGATACCCGGCGATGGTGGCGGCTTCGGTGGGAATCGGTTTCGTGAGCCTCGGCGTCTGGGCGCACCACATGTACACGGTCGGCATGCCGTCGTATGGGAACGCCTTCTTTGTGCTCACGACCATGATTGTTGGCGTGCCGACGGGCATCAAGATTTTCAACTGGCTGGCGACGATGTGGGGCGGCAAGATTCGTTTCGCTACACCCATGCTCTTCTGCACCGGATTCCTTTTCCAGTTCCTGATCGCCGGGCTGACGGGCATCATGCTGGCCACGGCGCCTTTCGATTGGCAGCTCAGCAATTCCTATTTCGTGGTGGCGCACTTTCACTACGTAATCGTGGGCGGCATTCTCTTCACAATCTTCGCCGCGTTCTACTACTGGTTCCCGAAGATGACGGGCCGGATGCTGAACGAGACCTTGGGAAAGTGGCACTTCTGGATCATGGTGATCGGATTTCACCTGACGTTTGATTTCATGCACATTCCCGGACTGCTCGGCATGCCGCGCCGCGTCTACACGTACGAACCCGGTCGAGGCTGGGAGACCTGGAATCTGCTTTCTTCAATCGGAGTAGTCTTTCAGGCGGCCGCAGTCTTGATCTTCGTCTACAACATGATCCAGTCGTATTTCAAAGGCGCGCCGGCGGGCAACGACCCGTGGGATGCATGGACGCTTGAATGGGCCACCACTTCCCCGCCCCCCGACTACAATTTCGCCGCGATCCCGGAGGTGCGCAGCCGCCGACCGCTGTGGGATATCAAACACCCCGAAGATCCAGATTGGAAGTACGAATGAACCGCGACTCGAGAAAGGCTCGGTGCGATCGATGAGCGCAATACCTGCGGCCATGGCGGCCAACGAAGCTCCGTGGAAACTTCCGTCGCGCGGGCGCGTCGGAATGCTTTCTTTGATCATTGCCGAGTCCGCGATCTTCACGATATTCGTGGCCGCTTATATCCTCTACATCGGCAAGAGCATATCGGGGCCCACGCCGCGCCAGATTCTCAGCGTTCCGATCTTCATCACCGTCTGCTTGCTTTCCAGCAGCCTGACGATGCACTGGGCGGTCGCGGCATTGCGCAAGGGCAAGACGGGTAGCTTCGCGCTCTTCTGGTTCGCCACTCTCGCACTCGGCGCGATCTTCCTGATCGGGACGGGACGCGAGTGGCACCATCTGATTTCCCAGGAAGACTTCACGATCCAGACGAATCTCTTCGGCACGACTTATTACTCCCTGGTCGGCCTGCATGCATCTCACGTACTGGTTGGTTTGATCGCGCTCGCGATCGTGATGATTCTGGCGCTCCTGGGCAAGGTGAAGTGCGAACACTGGGAGCGGTGTGAAGTGCTTTCGCTCTACTGGCATTTCGTCGACGCCGTGTGGGTGGTGGTGTTCACTGTGGTTTACGGCTTGGGCCGATGAACCCTAGGGGAGAGCAGTCGAAATTCAAATGACCGCACAACATCAATCGAATCCAGCGATGCATTCCGCGCCGGAGCACGTGGCTCTGCCAGCTCCGACGGCTTGGCCGGCCGTTCTGGCTCTGGGACTCACGCTCATGGCGGCGGGTCTGCTGAGCACCAACATCGTCAGCGTGGTTGGAATCGCGCTTTCGCTCGTGGCGGGCGTCGGATGGGCCCGGCAGGTGCTGCCTCACGATCGGCACGAAATGGTTGCCGTGTCCGCGGCGCCCGTGCAAATTGCAACGCCGCACCGCAAGGTGACGCGCATGGCCGCGGTGCAAGCCGCTCCGCATCGCGCGCGCCTGCCGCTGGAAATCTATCCGATTTCGGCGGGCATCAAGGGAGGCCTCGCGGGTGGCGTGGCGATGGCCGTGCTCGCCATGTTCTACGGCATCGTCAGCCACGGCAGCATCTGGTACCCGATCAATCTGCTCGGCGCGATCGTGTATGAGCACATCGACGTCAGCACGGCGCAGGTTGAGGCCTTCCACATCGAATTGTTGCTGGTGGCCACAGTGCTGCACCTCGCCACCTCAGTATTGGTCGGACTTCTCTACGGCGCCATTCTCCCCATGCTTGCGCGGCGGCCGATTTTGCTAGGTGGGGTCTTCGCCCCACTGGTATGGACTGGGTTTCTTCACTCAATCCTGGACATTGTGGACCCGATCCTCAACCAGCGAATTGACTGGTGGTGGTTCTTGGCCTCACAGATCGGCTTCGGAATTGTGGCCGGACTCGTGGTGGTGCGGCAGGTGCGAATACCGACGTGGCAGTACCCGCTCGCGGCGCGAGCCGGTGTGGAAACACCGGGCATGATGGACGAGGAAAACAACCACTCATGAGAGGCGCGATTGCCTCGTCGAAATCGGCGTCTGCGGGCGGTCGCTAGAAGCTGCCGATGTCTCCCGCGGCTCTAGCCGTTCTTGCATCGTGGTCCTTTCCACCCTGGGTCACCGCGCTCAACCTGCTGACGGCGCTTCTTTACGTCCGCGGTTGGAGCGCGCTCCGCCCGGTGATGCCCGATCGCTTCGGCGCGCGCCGGCTGGTTTGTTTCCTGAGCGGCCTCGCGACTCTGGAACTGGCGCTCGCATCTCCCATCGACGCCTTCGATCCGTTCTTCGTTGCCGATCACATGTTCCAGCACATGCTTCTGATGATGCTGGTGCCGCCGCTCATCCTCCTCGGCGAGCCAGCGATTCCATTGCTTCACGGTCTGCCGCGTTGGGTTGCGCGAGACGTTCTGGGTCCATTCCTAAGCTCGCCCGCGCTACAGCGGCTGGGCGGGATGTTGACGCATCCCGCGTTCGGTTGGTTGGCTCTGGCGCTTGCGATGCTTGGCTGGCACGTCCCGAAAGCCTACGAGCTGGCCTTGCACTCTTCGGGATGGCACGAGGCAGAACACGCCACGTTTCTCGTGGCCTCGCTGCTGTTCTGGTGGCCAGTCTGTCAGCCGTGGCCCAGCCGGGCTCGATGGCCCGCGTGGGCGCTTCCGATCTACTTGCTGTTGGCTGATTTCGTCAACACCGCCCTGTCGGCCTTTCTTACGTTTTCTGACCGAGTGCTTTACCCGTCATACTCGGCGGTACCGCGCCTCACCGGAATCTCCGCCCAGAGCGATCAGGTGGTGGCCGGCGTCTCCATGTGGGTGGTCGGATCGATTGCCTTCCTTGTTCCTGCTGTCGCCATCACGGTGCGATTGCTCTCGCCCTCGAGACCGGCGCTCGAAGTTCGGAAAGAATCCGCGCCGATCGAGACCGGCTCACGGCGGGCAGTCCTGGCGATCCTGATGTTGGCGCTACCGGTGGCCGCGCTGGCCTACGGCTGGCTCGCTCCCGAAAAGATCGACATCGATGAAGCGGTCGTCCGCACACAATCCGTTGCGGGTCCGTTTAAGGTCAGCGTCTTTGCACCGCAGGATCCTGTGCCTGCCGGTCCATCCGATATTTCTGTGCTGGTCCAGGATGCGCACTCGGACGAGACGATCCTAGACGCCGAAGTGGACCTTTCAGTTCAGCCCGTCAACGGCGCGGGCAGCCCGGGAGTGGTCCGCGCGACGCACGAGGAGTCCGCCAACAAACTGCTTCAAGCAGGCACCATCGACCTTCCGAGTTCAGGGGCTTGGGAACTGCGTGCCTCCGTGCGCCGGGAAGGCGATCAAGGCCAAGTCACCGCCAATCTCGAGACAGTGCCCCGCGCTCCGGAGAGTGCCCCTGTTTGGCCCTATGCGGTTGCGGTGGCAATCATTATCTTGATTGCGCTGCACCGCCTTTTGAAGATACGAGCGCTGCAAAGAAATGCGCCCGTGTCCGAACCGTTCTAGCGCCTGCTGTCGTCCACTTCGCCCGCCTGTGCAGTGCTAGTGTCCGAACTTCCCGATGAGTTCGGCTTGGGCCAGAATGTGCCCTTTCATGGCCCGCTCGAGTTCGCCCTTGCTGACGCCGGGCTTGAGGTTCACTTTGGAGTTCAGGGCGTAGAGCTTGAAAAAGTAGCGGTGGACGGTCCCTTTTGGCGGGCACGGCCCGTTGTAACCAATCTTTCCGAAATCGTTGCGCCCTTGGCGAGCGCCGGTGGATAGTTCACGGTCCTTTGGCACGCCTTCGCGCAATTCGCGCATGTCGCCCGGAAGATCAAAGATCACCCAGTGCACCCAAGTGCCGCCGGGGGCGTCCGGGTCATCCGCGACGAGCGCGAAGGTCTCCGTTCCTGTCGGAGGATCGTTCCAGGCCAGCGCCGGAGAAACGTCCTGCGCATCACAGGTGAACTTTTTCGGAATATCGGCTCCTCGGAAAGCCGTTGTAGTCAGTCGAAGCGCCATTGATGCCCCCTCCAAAGCTACTTCACTCGCCCGCACGCCGTCTCGCCAAGCCTCCTTGCTCTGTTCCACTTCGAGATTGGCGCAAGTGCGTTCCGGACGTTGTGACGGGCATCACGAAATCGGGTGACAGTAGTCACGCCTTCCACCACCTCCTGAGAATACCCTTCAAATGAACCGGCCGGCGCCCGAGCATCTGCATTTTGCAGGAAAGGATGGGAAGAAATGGAACATCAATACAACTACCGCGTCAACGCATCCTCCACGACTCTCCGCAGCGGCCTTGCCAGCGCCGACGGAATCCAACCCACGATTAAGTTCAGTGCCCCTCCCGAATTTCAGGGGGAGGCCGGCTGTTGGACGCCAGAACACCTTTTCGTCGCAGCCGTAGCGGGCTGCTTCGTCAGTACGTTTTCCGGCATCGCCAATGCCTCCAAGTTCGAGTTTACGTCGCTCGATCTGGAAGTTGAGGGTGTCCTTCAAAAGGAGGAAGGAGGCTGGCGCTTCACTCAGGTCAACTTGCGTCCCCGGCTGAAGATCGCTCTTCAAAAGGATGTTGAACGCGCCAATCGCCTTCTGGAAAAGGCCGAGAAGACCTGTCTTGTGGCGCGCTCGCTCAATAGCCGAACCGTCTTGGAACCCCAGGTTCTGGCCGAGGAGGTGCCAGTGGAACACGAGAAGATGGGTATCAATCCGTAGCCAACCATTGATTTGGCTCGCCACCGGTTTGTGTAAATGGTCTCGACGGTGATAGAGATGTATGAACGGAATGAGATACGAACGCAACTAACAAGAAGTAAGTCAGCGCGGCTGGGGTCGCATAATGGCCTGGCAAACGATTGCAAAGTCGGAGCGGGACTGGGCGGTCACCCCAAACCTCCAGAACTATGAGGACACGCGAAGGACATTCTCCTGGGAATCTGCTCTCCGGGAACTCGACGGCCTTCCCGAAGGCAAGGGACTAAACATTGCCCATGAAGCCGTCGCTCGTCACGCCGACGGTCCGCTTCGCAATCACCTCGCCTTCCGGTGGCTTGGCAAGAATGGGGAGGTGGAGGATTTCACTTACGGTCGACTCCACACACTCACGAATCGCTTCGCGAACGTTCTTCAGAATCTTGGAGTAGGTAAGGGAGACCGCGTCTACGTTCTTGCCGGGCGGATACCTGAACTTTACATCGCCGCCCTCGGAACACTGAAACACCGAGCCGTGTTTTGCCCTCTCTTCTCGGCGTTTGGCCCGGAGCCCATTCGTGCGCGTCTTACGATCGGTCAAGGAAAGGTCCTCGTCACCACGCAGATGCTGTATGAGCGAAAGGTGAAAACGATCCGGGCCTCTGTGGCTTCTCTAGAACACGTTCTGCTGATCGGAGACGACCACCGGCCGACGAACGTTCCAGACACGATCGACTATCGTACGCTAATGGAGCGGGCGAGTGACGCCTACGCTATCCAGCCGACAGATCCGGAGGATGTTGCCCTTCTTCACTTCACAAGCGGTACGACGGGCACGCCGAAAGGCGCGGCTCATGTACACGGGGCGGTCGTTGCGCACCACATCACCGGCAAACTGGCGCTCGATTTTCACAAGGACGACATCTTCTGGTGTACCGCCGACCCCGGCTGGGTGACGGGCACTTCCTATGGCATTATTGCGCCGCTGACCAACGGCATTGCGAGCATCATTGACGAAGGAGATTTCGACGCCGAGCGCTGGTATGGAATTCTTCAGTCGCAGAAGGTCACCGTCTGGTATTCCGCGCCCACGGCGATCCGCATGATGATGAAAACCGGCCCCGAAATCGTCCGCAAGTATGATCTCCGCTCCCTTCGTTTCTTGTCGAGCGTCGGCGAGCCGCTGAATCCGGAAGCGGTCGTCTGGAGCAAAGAGGTATTCGGGCTGCCGTTTCACGACAACTGGTGGCAGACGGAAACAGGCGGCATCATGATCGCTAACTTCGCCGCGACGGAGATTCGCCCCGGATCGATGGGCCGCCCGTTGCCCGGCATTGAGGCCGCGATCGTGCGGCAAAACGGAAGCGGCGCCGTCGAGGAAATCCGGGATGCGGATGTTCAGGGGGAGCTGGCGCTTCGTCCGGGCTGGCCGTCCATGTTTCGAGCATACTGGGGAGAGCCCGAGCGCTACAAAAAGTGCTTCGCCGGCGGATTTTATCTGACGGGCGACCTCGCCAAACGCGACCGCGACGGTTACTTTTGGTTCGTCGGACGCAAGGATGATGTAATCAAGACTTCCGGCCATCTTATCGGGCCATTCGAAGTGGAAAGTATTCTGATGGAACACAAGTCCGTGGCGGAATCCGGCGTCATTGGGAAGCCTGACCCAGTAGCGCTCGAGATCGTGAAAGCCTTTGTGGTTCTCCGCAAGGGATTCGAGCCGACGGAGGAGTTGCGCCGCGAACTGCTCGCATTTGCACGGACGAAACTGGGAGCGGCCGTCGCTCCGAAAGAGATTGAGTTCGTCGCTTCCGTGCCAAGGACGCGCAGCGGCAAGATCATGCGCCGCCTGTTGAAAGCCCGCGAGCTCGGCCTGCCGGAAGGCGATATCTCCACACTGGAAGCAAACTAAATGTCCGCCACCACGCTTTCGCAACGCCCGCCGGTCGACCGGGAGCATGCCCTGTTCTTGCTGCGGGAGATGCTGCGCATCCGCCGGTTCGAGGAGAAAGCGGCGGAAATGTACAGCCTCCAGAAGATTCACGGCTTCCTTCATCTGTATATCGGTGAGGAAGCGACGGGCGTCGGCGCGATGCAGGCTTTCTCTCCCGAAGATGCCATTGTGGCGACGTATCGAGAGCACGGGCACGCGCTGGCGCGCGGCATCCCCGCCCGCGTCTTGATGGCCGAGATGTTCGGAAAAGTCACCGGGTGCAGCCGCGGGCACGGCGGCTCGATGCACTTTTTCGATGCGAGCCGGCGCTTCTATGGCGGGTACGCGATTGTGGGAGGCGGCTTGCCGATCGCCGTTGGTCTCGCGCTGGCTGAAAAGATGCAGGGCGGAAGCAGGATCACAGGCTGCTACTTCGGTGACGGCGCCGTTGCCGAGGGCGAGTTTCACGAATCGCTGAACCTCGCCGCGCTGTGGAAGCTTCCTGTCGTTTTTCTCTGCGAGAACAATCTGTACGCGATGGGCACCGCATTGGCGCGCCATCAGGCGCAGACGGATATCAGCCGCAAGGCCGGCGCTTACGGCTTGGGTTCAAGTGCCGTGGACGGAATGGACGTTCTCGCGGTCGAAGCGGCCGCGAAGCAGGCCGCGCAGTCCGTGCGAAGCGGGAATGGGCCGTTTCTCTTGGAACTCAAGACCTACCGCTTCCGCGCTCATTCGATGGCCGATCCCGACTTGTATCGCACGAAAGCGGAAATCGAAGAGTGGAAGAAGCGCGATCCGATCCCGCTCTTCCAGTCTCGCCTTAGGGAATGGGGATTCCTGGCCGATTCCGATCTGGATCGCATCGAAGCGGAAATCGCGGCGGAGATAGATGAAGCCGTCCGATTCGCGGAGGAGAGCGCTCCGGAGCCGATCGAAGACCTGCTGAAGGATGTCGAGGGGCCGGTAACAACGTGACCAAGATGACTTATCGCGAAGCGGCACGGGCGGCCATACGCAAAGCTCTTCGCGAAGATCCTCGCGTGTTCTTGATGGGCGAGGATGTCGGCGGATACGGCGGGGCTTTCGCGGTTAGCCTCGGCCTGCTCGAAGAGTTCGGGCCTGAACGAATTCGCGATGCGCCGCTTTCAGAATCGGCCTTCGTGGGCGCGGGAATCGGGGCCGCGCTGGGCGGGATGCGCCCGATTGTCGAGATCATGACCGTGAATTTCAGCATGTTGGCCATGGATCAGATTCTGAATAACGCCGCGACTTTGCGGCACATGTCCGGCGGACAATTTAACGTGCCGCTCGTCGTGCGCGTCGCCACCGGAGGCGGCCGCCAGATGGCGGCGCAGCATTCTCACAGTCTGGAAGGCTGGTACGCACACATCCCCGGAATCAAAGTCCTCACGCCGGCGACCGCGGCAGACGCATACGGCATGTTGCTGGCGGCCCTTCACGAACCCGATCCTGTCTTCATCTTCGAGCACGCCACTCTGTATCCGCTGGAAGGTGAAGTTGACGAGGCAGCGCAACTCATCGACATCGTTCATGCGTCCGTAACTCGCAAGGGTAAGGACGTCACGCTTATCACCTACGGTGGAACGCTCGGCAAGACGATGCAGGCAGCCGATCGCCTGGCGCAGGAAGGCATCGAGGCGGAAGTGATCGACCTGCGATCGTTGCGACCTCTGGACACGCCGACGATTCTGGCTTCCGTCGCAAAGACGCACCGGGCGATAGTGGTTGACGAAGGCTGGCGCACAGGAAGCTTCTCCGCCGAGATCAGCGCCCAGATCGTGGAGAATGCCTTCGATGATCTCGACGCGCCCGTAGCGCGCGTCTGCAGCGCCGAGGTGCCCATGCCTTACGCGAAGCACCTCGAAACGGCGGCCTTGCCCAAGGTTGAGGAAATCGTGAGCGCGGCTAGGGAGATGATCTCTCGCCATGACTGAATTCGTCATGCCGCAGCTCGGTGCAGACATGAGCGCAGGCAAGCTTTTGGGCTGGCGTAAGAATGTCGGAGAGAGCGTTCGCCGAGGCGACATCATCGCCGATGTCGAGACGGACAAGGCGGACATTGAAATAGAAGTCTTCACCAGCGGCGTCATCGAAAAAATCCTCGTCCAGCCGGGAGAAAAGGTCCCTGTCGGAACCGTCCTGGCCATCATCCGACAGGAAGGCGAGGCCGCTAAAGCCGAAGCGCCCCTTGCTCCAAAAGCTGTGCCGAGCGAAGCGGCTCCAGCTAAGCCGGTGGCGCCTGTTTTGCCTCCACGTCCTGCCGTAACACCAAGCGAGCCGGGCCGAGTACACGCATCTCCGGTGGCCAAGAAGCTAGCGGCCGAGCTCGGGATTGACCTGGCTTCCTTGGCCGGAACGGGGCCCGGCGGCCGAATCACTTTGGAAGACGTCCAGAAGGCGGCGCAGGCTAGAGCGCCACAACCGGCGCCCACCCCGGAGTTGGATCGCCGGGCGCGCATGCGACAAGCGATTGCCGCTGCGATGGCGAGGTCCAAGCGCGAAATCCCGCACTACTACTTGAGTACCGCAATCGACATGAGCCGCGTCATGGCGTGGCTTACGCAGGAAAATCTGAAGCGTTCGGTGGAGGATCGGCTGGTGTATGGCGTGCTCCTCGTCAAGGCTGTAGCCTTGGCGCTGCACGACGTGCCGGAACTGAACTCCGTGTGGAGCGCGGGGAAGGCCGTCCAACTAACTGACATACATGTAGGAGCGGCTATCTCGCTGAGAGGTGGCGGACTCATCGCTCCGGCTCTGCACAACACCGACCGCCAGAGTCTCGACGAGCTCATGAAGAATTTCCGCGATCTTGTCCAGCGGGCGCGGGCCGGGTCGTTGCGGAGTTCGGAGCTGAGCGATCCCACGATCACGGTCACCAGCCTGGGAGAGCAGGGCGTCGAGGCCGTCTTCGGCATCATCTACCCTCCGCAGGTCGCGCTGGTGGGCTTTGGCAAGATCACGGAGCGTCCCTGGTCATCGGGAGGTCAGATTGTCTCCCGGCCCGTTCTCACGGCCACATTGTCTGGGGATCATCGCGTGACCGACGGCCATCGCGGCGGGCTTTTTCTGGCCGCCATCGACCGGATCCTGCAAGAACCGGAGAAGCTATGACGAAGGACGAGATAAGGGGAACGGTTCTTCGCGCCCTCGGTCAAATTGCTCCGGAGGCCGACTTGTCTCAGCTCAAGCCCAACCTTAGAATCCGCGACCAGCTCGACATCGACTCCATGGACCTGCTGAACTTTGTCATCGGGCTTCACAAGGAATTCAAAGTAGAAATCCCGGAAGCGGACTACCCCAAGCTGGCCACCCTGGATGGCTGCGTCGACTACCTTGCATCTCATGGCGGTACGTAGCGGCTTCCCGCACAGGTCTCGGAGCAAGTGCTCAATATCGACGGATCGATCGGCGAGGGAGGCGGGCAGGTTCTCCGGACTTCGCTGGCACTGGCGGTGGTCACAGGGAAGCCTTTCCGCATGACAAACATTCGCCGCCGCCGCTCGAAGCCGGGACTGATGCCCCAGCACCTGAAGGCGGTTGAAGCGGCCGGCGCTGTTGGGATGGCGCGCGTGGAAGGCGACCGGTTCGGCTCACGAGAGCTGATCTTTGAGCCTGGTGGAATCCGTTCAGGTGAATTTCATTTTGATATTGGCACGGCAGGGTCCACTTCGCTCGTGCTTCAAACTGTTCTCTATCCCCTGAGTCTCGGCAATGCCGATTCAACGATCAGTCTCATTGGTGGCACGCACGTGCCGTGGAGCCCCTGCTTTCACTATTTGCAACTCCACTGGCTGCATTACATGCGAAAGATCGGCTTCGCGATTGAACTGGAACTTGAATCCGCCGGATTCTATCCGCGAGGCGGCGGACGGATTCGTGCTGTGGTTCACCCGACCGCAGAGCTTTCCCCGTTGCGCCTCACGGATCGAGGGCCTCTGAAGAGAATCCGGGGCGTCTCGGCCGTGGCAAACTTGAGCGCAGATGTGGCGGAGCGTCAGAAGAAGCAAGCGTTGAAGAAACTCGGCAAGCTGTCCGAAATCGTCGAATTCGAGGTCCTTTTCTTGCCGTCCCCATCGATCGGGACGCTCCTGTTGCTCCTCGCGGAGTTTGAAAACTCTCAATGCTGCTTCTATGGGCTTGGGGCACGAGGAAAGCCTGCCGAGCGCGTGGCGGATGAAGCGGTAATGGAGTTGCGCGATTTTCTGTCAACCGACGGAAGCGTGGACCACTATCTCGCCGACCAACTAGTAGTCCCCCTGGCTCTGGCCTCGGGAGCGTCCGAAGTGCGGTCCTCCAAAATCACGCAACATCTGACGACGAACGCAGAGGTCGTCAAAATGTTTCTTCCGGTTTCTATTGAGATCGACGGGGCAATTGGCAAACCCGGCTCCATTCGGATTAGCGGCGGTAAGCAATGAGTACCACAGAGCGCATCAAGAGAGGCACGCCCGAGCAGGACGTGAGCGAGAAACTCCAACTGGCGTTGCTTGGTGACTGCATGCTTGGACGTCTGGTGAACGAAGTCTTGGAAGGCGCGCCGCCCGAAAGTCCGTGGGGAGATACGCTGCCGATCCTGCAAAGCGCCGATTGGCGGATGTGCAATCTCGAGTGCGTCATCTCCGATCGAGGCGAACCATGGTCCGCGCATCCCAAGGTATTCCACTTTCGTTCGGCGGCGAAGAATATCGCTGTGCTCGAGGCGGCGCAAATCAATGCCGTTTCCCTAGCCAACAATCACGTTCTCGATTACGGCTATGACGCAATGTTTCAGATGCTGGAGATCCTGGATCGTGCGGGAATTGTCCATAGCGGCGCTGGGAAAAACCTTGAGGAGGCCTCGCGGCTCGCCATCAGCAATGTCCGCGGCATAAAGCTTGGTCTGCTGGCCTTTACGGATAACGAGCCGGGCTGGGAAGCCAAGGCAGATCAACCGGGCGTGTTCTATGTCCCCGTGGACCTGAAGGACCGGCGGGCGCAGAGACTATTGGAAATCGTCCGCACGCAAAGGAATGCCGTGGATCTCCTGATTGTGTCGGGTCACTGGGGATCCAACTGGGGTTATCTCCCGGAGGAGGGGCATGTTGCGTTCGCCCACGCCCTGATTGACGCCGGTGCCACCGTGATCTTTGGTCATTCCTGCCACGTGTTCCGAGGAATTGAGATCTATAAGGAGCGCCCGATCTTCTATAGCGCGGGTAATCTTGTAGACGACTATGCGGTCGACCCGATTGAGCGCAACGATGAATCGTTCATCTATGTAGTGGAGGTGCAGGATCGAATCCCGCGCGGATTGCGTTTGTATCCGACCATGATTCGCCGGTGTCAGGCCCGCCGCGCTGAAGGAGTCTATGAGATGGCCATCGCCCAGAAGATGCAAAGGCTCTGCACGCCCTTCGGCTCAACGGCGAATTGGGATCCGGGAGGGCGTTGCCTGGAAATCAGTAGCTCTACCCGGGAGGATGCAGGAAAGGCCGCTGGACCCTAGTCGCATGAAATCTCCCCGCCGCGGCGAGCAGGTTTACTTCCGCCTGGCCGGCGCCGATCTCCGGCACCAGATGGGGCGAACGTCTCGCAGGAAGATCCGCGCCGTCACAGGGCCGATGTGTTTGAATTCCTGTAATCTCTTGGAAAGCTCAGAAGGCGTTCGCGCTCCGGCCAGGAGGTTCTTGACCGTGCCGTAGCGGCGCCTCAACTCCTCCGAAACCTCAAGAAGTTTCGTTGCAGTCGAGAAATCGTACCGGACGTAGTGCGCTCGATCCAGCAGCTCTACGAGCTTGTCCCATCCAGCCGAGCGGACAGCTTTGGGGCTGGTTAGCCGCGCATTCACAAGTTCCCGGTATGCCCGTTCCGCAATCTCCGTCTGAATGGGTTTCCCGAAAAGCAGGCAGGCCAGAAACCATTTGAAAAGTTCCCTCTCCTTTTTCGACGCTAGATCGATCTGCAAGCGCCTGGCATAGGAAGTCTTTGGAGGCATTGTGGGGTGTTCCCGGTCCGCGCCTAGACGGATTATGTGATTCTTCTGCGGACGAACGCAGTAGTGTATATCACGCAAGACAGGCGATCCGTTCAGGAGGCTCATATGCAGCGTCGCATTGCCATCCTTGGTGCAGCGGGCCGCGACTTCCACAACTTCAACGTCTGTTTCCGCCAAGACCGGGAATCGCGAGTGGTCGCCTTCACCGCCGCGCAGATTCCCGACATTTCCGGCCGCCGCT
Organism: Terriglobia bacterium; assembly: GCA_020073605.1. Lineage (GTDB taxonomy): Bacteria > Acidobacteriota > Terriglobia > Acidiferrales > UBA7541 > Palsa-295. The sequence continues at coordinate 92,401 of JAIQEW010000004.1, read as the reverse complement.
ATCCTCCCGAACTCTCCGGGCCGCTCTATCCCGACGGCATTCCCATCGTGCCCGAGGAGCAACTGGAACAGCTCATCGTGAAAGAGAAGGTTGATACGGCCGTGCTCTCCTATAGCGACCTTTCTCACAATCAGGTGATGGACCTCGCCTCGCGCGCGATCGCTGCAGGCTGTGATTTCTTGTTGCTGGGTGCGGATCGCACGATGTTGCAATCTCGCCGGCCGGTCGTGTCCATTTGTGCCGTGCGCACAGGCTGCGGCAAAACTCCCGTTTCTCGCCGCGTCGTCGAATTGCTGAAGGAAATGGGCGCGCGACCGGTGGTCGTCCGGCATCCGATGCCCTACGGTGACCTCGCCCGCCAGGCCTGCCAGCGGTTTGCCGCGTTTGCCGATCTCGATAAGCACGAGTGCACGATCGAAGAGCGCGAGGAATACGAACCTCATCTTCGTGACGGGACGGTTGTCTATGCGGGCGTGGATTACAAAAACATTCTGGACGAGGCGGAGAAAGAAGCCGGAGTCATCGTTTGGGATGGAGGTAACAATGACACTCCTTTCTTCCATTCCGACCTCGAAATCGTGGTCGCCGATCCGCATCGCGCCGGGCATGAATTGCTGTACCACCCCGGCGAAGTCAACTTTCTCCGGGCCGGCGTAATCGTGATCAACAAAGTCGATTCCGCTCTCGAGGCAGATGTCGAAACCATCCGGCGCGACGCGCGCGAGCGCAACCCCAAAGCGCGCGTCATCGAAACATTTTCTCGCATCTCGGTGGATCATCCGGAACGGCTTCGCGGCGCGCGAGTCCTGGTGATTGAAGACGGTCCGACGCTGACTCATGGCCAGATGGCTTACGGAGCGGGCGTGGTCGCTGCCCGCCAGGCGGGCGTGGCGGAACAGGTAGACCCCAGGCCATATGCGGTGGGAAGCCTGCGCGAAGTCTTCGCGCATTTCACCCGCATCGGGCTTCTGCTTCCGGCGATGGGCTACGGCAAAAAACAGCTCGCCGAACTCGAGGAAACGATTCGCCGGACCCCTTGCGATGCCGTCGTGGTCGCGACTCCGATCGATCTCGCGCGGATCATTCAGATTTCGCAGCCCGTGGTGCGCGTGACGTACGGCGTGGTCGAGCGAAGCGCGCTAACTCTTTCTCAGGTAATCCGCGAATTTGCGGCTCAACACCCGTGGTCCGGACGATGACCCGAATGATGTAGGCGGAGAACGAGACTCACGAATCCCTGCAATTGTGTTGAACTCTTCTGAACCTCGCCGTTCGCATTCACGGACTGCGCTGCGAAAATAATGTATCATTGTAAGTGACCAAGATTGCGAGCGGATCGCCTTGGAACTCTAAAGGAAAAGGTTCAGCCAACTATGGCCGCACGTCCTGACATTTATCCCTCCCAGATCGATGAACTCGAAGAGATATGGGAATGGATTGAGTCATTCGATGCCGTCGTAGAAAGGGGCGAGCCCGGCTTGGCGTCCCGGATCCTGCAAGAAATCCGCAGCAGAGCTTTGGCCTCCGGTGTGAAAGTCCCTTTTACGGCGAACACGCCGTATGTGAACACGATTCACGTAAGCCAGCAGGCCGCTTTCCCCGGCGACCAGGAAATCGAACGAAAGATCAAAAGCCTCATCCGCTGGAACGCCCTTGCCATGGTGGTCCGGGCCAACCGCGTGGAGCACAATATCGGCGGCCATATCTCCACTTTTGGGTCGGTCGCCACTCTCTTCGAGGTGGGGTTCGATCATTTCTTCCGGGCACGTACTGAGAATTTTGAGGGCGACACGATTTATTTCCAGGGCCACGCCGCGCCGGGAGTATATGCGCGCGCATTCGTCGAGGGCCGCCTGTCCGCGGAGAAACTCGAGAATTTTCGCCGCGAACTCAAGCCGGGTGGAGGGCTATCGTCGTATCCGCATCCGTGGCTGATGCCCGACTTCTGGGAATTCCCCACCGTTTCGATGGGCCTGAGTCCGATCATGGCGATTTATCAGGCTCGATTTAACCGCTATTTGGAGGACCGCGGCCTCAAACCGGCAACGGACGCCAAGGTCTGGGCCTTCCTGGGAGACGGCGAAACGGACGAGCCGGAGGCTCTGGGTGCAATCACTCTCGCTTCCCGCGAAAACCTCGACAATCTTATTTTTGTCGTGAACTGTAATCTCCAGCGCCTCGACGGGCCCGTGCGCGGCAACGGCAGTATCGTTCAGGAATTGGAGGCCGCATTCCGCGGTGCTGGTTGGAACGTTATCAAGGTCATCTGGGGTTCTGACTGGGATCCGCTTTTCGAACAGGACGCTGACGGGCTGCTCGCCAAACGCCTGGGCGAAATGGTCGACGGCGAATACCAAAAGATTGTTGTGGAATCGGGGGCTTACATCCGGCAGCACGTCTTCGGGGCCGATCCGCGGTTGCTAAGAATGGTCGAGAGCATTTCTGACGAGAGACTCCGCACGCTGCGCCAAGGCGGACACGATCCAAAGAAGGTTTATGCGGCGTACAAGGCTGCGGTCAAGCACAAGGGATCGCCCACCGTTATCCTGGCCCGCACGATCAAGGGTTATGGCCTTGGTGAGGCCGGAGAAGGACGGAACGTCACCCACCAGCAGAAGAAGGTGGACGAAGACACGCTCAGGCATTTCGGCGAGCGGTTCGGCCTTAACATCACCGAAGATCAAATCGCCACAGTGCCGTTCTACCGGCCACCCGACGACAGCCCCGAGATTCAATACCTCCGGGCGTGTCGTGAAAGGCTGGGTGGCTACGTGCCGCGACGCAGCGTTCGCTCGAAGCCGTTGGTGGGCAATCGGGGCGAACTCTTCGAAGAATTCTTGACGGGAAGCGAAGGACGGGAAGTCTCAACCACGATGGCTTTCGTCGCGATGTTGCGAAAGATGCTGCGCGATCCGGAAATCGGCAAATTGATCGTCCCTATCGTCCCGGATGAAGCGCGCACTTTCGGCATGGAATCCTTGTTTCGGCTGGTAGGCATCTACAGCAGCCGCGGGCAGCTGTACGAACCAGTCGATATGAACACGCTGCTTTACTACAAAGAGGCCAAAGACGGACAGATATTGGAAGAAGGCATCACGGAAGCCGGATCGATGTCCTCGTTCATCGCGGCCGGTTCCGCCTATGCCACGCACGGAATCAACACGATTCCGTTCTTTATCTTTTACTCGATGTTTGGGCTCCAGCGCGTTTGCGACTTGATCTGGGCCGCGGCGGACACGCGGTGCCGCGGGTTCCTCCTGGGAGGCACGGCGGGGCGCACCACCCTGGCCGGGGAAGGTCTCCAGCACCAGGACGGCAACAGCCACGTGCTTGCCCTTCCCATACCGACCCTTCGAGCCTACGATCCCGCGTTTGCTTACGAACTCGCCGTGATCATCGAAGACGGCATCGATCGGATGTACGTCAAAGGGGAAAGCATCTTCTATTACATTACCGTGATGAATGAACCCTACGCGATGCCTGCGATGCCACCCGGGTCGCGAGAGGGCATCCTGAAGGGGATGTACCGGTACAAGGCGGCCGCCAACGCCAAGTCGAAGCTTCGCGCTCAGCTTTTTGGGAGCGGGGCGATCCTCCGCGAGGTGCTGCGAGCTCAGGAGATTCTCGAGGAGAAATACCACGTCGCCGCGGACGTGTGGAGTGTCACGAGCTACAAGGCGCTTTACAGCGACGGCATCGAAGCGGAGCGCTGGAATCTCCTGCACCCTGCCGAGAAACCGCGCGTGCCTTACGTTTCCCAATGCCTTGCCGAAGCTCCCGGTGTGTTGGTAGCCGCAACGGATTATTTGAAAGCCCTGCCGAATCTCGTGAGCCGGTGGATGCCCAGGCGGATGGCCTCGCTTGGCACCGACGGCTTTGGCCGAAGCGAGAGCAGGGATTCCCTTCGCAACTTCTTCGAGGTGGACGCGCGCTTCATCACCTTGGCCACACTGCACGAGCTGCTGCGTGAGGGGAAGATTCAGGCTTCGGTCGTTCAACAGGCGATCGAGGACCTAGAGATTGACGTCGAAAAAGCCGACCCGCTCACAACGTGAAACAAAGTCTGCTGTGCATCCGGTTTCAGACGGTTTCTCTTGACGAAGTCTGGCGGTTTCCGCAACAATCGCAGCATAGGTCTCGCGCTCGAGCACCGCGCTCTGAGCCTAAAGATTGGGCAGCGCAGAACGACTGAGGCGCGTTCTAACAGATTAGAAATGAGGAACTAACCATGGGAAAGATTGTGGCAGCTTTCGCTACCGTTCATGCCCCGCAGCTCTTCGACTTTCCACCGAGCGAGGACCCCAAGCAGCTTGATGCCGATATTGCCGCGATGCGCTTGATTGGCAAGGACCTTGAGGAAAGCAAGCCGGATGCCGTGATCGTGATCGGCAGCGACCATCTCGAGACGTTCTTCCTCAGCTCCGTTCCTACGTTTGCCATCATGTCAGGCGAGTTTTCCCACGCTGAGTTTGCCGGCCGGAAATACGAACTGCCAATCCACCAGGGGTTGGCCGAAGACTTGCTGGACAAGCTCATGCACGCCGGCTTCGACCTGGGCTACTCGCAGGATGCGGTCCTCGGACATGCGTTCGCGGCGGTGTACGAATGGGTGATCGAGAAGCGCCCAATTCCCGTCGTCCCTATTTTCGTCAATGCGTATCTCCCACCCCTGCCGACGGCGCGGCGCTGCGCGGAGCTGGGGAAGGCGATCGCAAAGGTGATCGCGGACCGGCCCGAACGAGTCGCAATCGTTGCCAGCGGAGGGATGTCGCATTTCCCTGGCACGTGGAAATACCCCAAGCCGGACTTTGACTTCGACCACTGGGCCATCGCCCAAATGGAAAAGGGAAATCACCAAACGCTCATCAACCTGACCAACGAGCAATTGGATGAGGTCGGGAACACGGAAATGCTGTCGTGGATGATCCTGTTCGGCGCGATCGGGAATGAGCCGGGCGAGCTGATCACATATCAGCCGACGTGGCATCACGGCCATGCGGTCATGCGCTTCCTCCCGCACAAGGGAACGGGTCCGTCTAAAGAAGGAGCCGAGGCGGCCGCCAAGTACGAGTTCAAGGGTGGCTATGAATTTTACAAGCACCCCTCTCCAGCGGCGTACAAGCTGAACAAGGTTCTCTATGACAGCCGAAAGAAAAGAGAACTCCGGCTCCGGCTGGTGCACGATCTTCCGTCCGTGGCGAAGGAGTACGGCATGACGCCCGAGGAAGCGAAAGTGCTGGAGACTCTCCAGGACGACGATATCGAGAAGTTCCGGGACGGACAGGTCCATCCGCTCGTGACGGCGGGTGCGCACCCGTTGGGTATGTGGATGGCTGTGATCCGGATACACGCCGAGTTGCGCAAGCTTCGTGCCGCCAAAGCAGAAGTCGAAAAAGCAGGCGCGACCCAATAACTCGCGGCCCGGGGCGGGTGTCATAATCGCTTCATTTTTGCGCAAGCGGTGAGGGCGATACGGGCGTCGGTGGAAACGGGCCTTCGCTTTTCGCGAAGGAAACTTCTTCAAAGAGCAGTGCGGGGCTTACGCAGGAAACCACCGGCAAGTTGCCTCCGGAAGAAAGCCCCATGGACAACAGGGAATTCAAACGCGGCATGAGTTCGTCACTATAGAGCACCGGACTGCCTCCCGTCGCGACGATCTCCTTGAACGACTCCGCAGGCAAGTCTGAAATGCGCACACCCCTGAGAGGCTCCTCATGTCCGTCAGAATAGAGCTTGTACACTTCCGGAATAGATTGAGAGTTATTCTGCGCGGACGCCATCTGTCTGGCCATCTCAAGGAGAGACTCCTGGGATCCCGCTCCGACCCTTCGAACCACAAGGGCGTAGTCCAGTCCTCTTTCCTTTGCGAGGCGTAGCAACTCTTTTCTCAGTTCATCGGCTGGCATCGTCTTCTCGGAAGTGACAAAGATGTTGCTGGGGAGAGCCCCCCAGCCGCGGCGGCTCCCGGTGCTCTGCAGGATGCCGCGAACCGGGACTCGCGATGCAAGTAGGTTCTTGAGAACGCCGCGATCTACAAGGACCGTTTCCCGCGTCTTGACGCCGTCATCGTCCACGGGCGAACTCCCAAGCAAAGCGACCCCGTTGAAGGTGGCTTGCGAGGGATTATCCCGCACCGAGATGAAGCTCGGGAGGATACGCGCGCCGACTTTGTCCTGCAGCGGAGGACCGCCAAGGCGATCCAACATCTGATCGAACACCATCTCGAATTGCGGGTTATCGCTCGCCGGAGTTCGCGCCGTGGCCAGCCGCGAGCCAAATTGCTGAAGGAAAATCTCGCCCGCGGCTGCTCCCTCGAACAAGACTGGGCCGTTGTAGCGATCGAGCGAAGACGCCGAGCGAAGTTTCACGATCGACGCAGACATTTGTTGGACGCGCGCGCGCAACGCGTCTCTGGAAGGCATCTCCGCGGGGTTACGGACATAGACCTCAAACGAATCCGAGATCGGCAAGCCGTCCGCCGCCTGCGTCTGCGCGGTCACTTCCAGCTTGATCAGCGGCTCGGAGCGGGTAAACGACGTGCCCTCACTGTTCACGTATCGCGTATAGACGTCGCTATATCGAATCGCGACGGAGGACCTGTCGATTTCCGGAGCAGATCGGAAGACGGTTGAAAGGTCTCGCGCGGTCGATTCGAGCTCGCCGAGATTAGGTGTAACGACTGCGGCGGAAGGTTCGTTTACCGTGACGGGCGTTTCTTTACTGAAGTCGGGAATATTCTCGTTGCCACCTCGCCCCTTTAGCGCCGCTCTCTTCGCGGACAGATTCTCCAGCGCCTGTTTGTATTCTTTGTCCGTCGTGAGCCAAAATTCACGCCGGATCTGCGCATAGTTGTCGTCCAGAGAGCCTTGCTCAATGCCACCGAACATGGCTCCGCCGGAAAAACTGCGCATGGAGAAGAAGTTGGTGTTGTCGAGGCTGTAGTCGCCGACCCGAAGTTCCACGCCGATCAGCCGACTACGAACGGGAGGTCCGCTGCTGGAAGTCAGGCTCCCCAGCGTCGCGGATATCTCGTGTTGCGTGATGTCCTGCACGCGGTACGCAAGAAAATATGGCTTCTCCATCTGCGGAAGCTGCAACTGGCTCATGGAGCGAGCCAACTCATCCTTCATCGCGCGCATGATCACATCTTCCTGGCGTTGGGCCTGCAAGAGTGGTGCGGCAAGGATTGCCCAGGCCACGAAGACCCATTTCGAGCGCACAGTTGTCCCTCTGAAAACCATGCTCAATTGTTCCCGGCGGAGGCGGGCGGCGGGGGCAGCAGCGGCGCACGCTCCTGTGATTTCTCTTTTCGCTGGACTTCGATTTGCGAAATCAACATCCCCGGCGCACTCGCGGAGACCGGCACCCATCCCGATTCAGCTCCGCAAACACCGTTGAAGACCGCCACGTCATCGTCCGCGGCGACGATCTTGCTAAACGAGGTGAGAGGCGTTCCGATCAGGTCCACGCCGCGGACCAGCTCCTCCCGGCCGTCCGGATAGACGCGATACACAACTGTCGGCCGCACATTGAATGCGTTGGGCACGACTCGCTGGGTAAACGTGAATCCACCCTCGATATCGTCAAAGAACAGTCCGTAAGGCTTCTTCGCAGCCTTGATTTGCTCGATCAGCATCTTCTTGAGTTCGCCCCGCGAAACGGACTTGGAGGATTCGACGATCAGATTCGATTGCCGCGCTGCCACCGGGAAACCTTGCTGGCGGCGGCCATGTCCGTTCGAATGGTCAAAGCCGGTGATGAGGGCGCGCGACATCAGGAACTCCTTCAGAACTCCGTTCTGCACAATCGTGACCCGCCGGGCCGGCACGCCCTCATCGTCAAACGGATAGTACCCGACCAACTCCGTGTGCTTCAGTTGCCGCAACGTCGGATCGGAGTAGACGGAGAGGAAATTGGGGAGCACCGACTGATTCACTTTTCTCTTGAACGTCTGCGCGTCGTCCTCGTTCTTCTGCCGTTGGCCCTCGACACGATGTCCAAAAATTTCATGAAAGAAGACCGCGCTCGAGCGGCCAGAGAGTATGGCAGGACCCGTATAAGGCTCGGCCAACGGCGCCTTGGTGAGCGCCAAGAGCATGTCGATCATCTTGCTTACGTCGGCCGCGAGAGCGGCCTCATCCGGCAACCCATCCGGGCGAAAAGACATATAGGTTTGATACAGCGGCAGTTCCATTCCGTCGTCGGCCTTGGCCGTGGCCGAGATGATGAGGCGGTAGAAAGGAGTCGACATCCTGAGTTCGGTTCCATCGCTGTTCACATACCGCCGGGTCTCGATTTCAGCATCCAACTGCGCGCTGGCGTCCAGAATTTCCTTATGCTCCGCAAAGGGGTTCGTCAAATTGCGCAGTCTCTGCTCCCACGCTTTTTCATCCACGGAGAAACCTGCGATCGGTTCCGAATAGACGTGAGGGTTCTCGTGGGAGAAATCCGGAGACTGGTCCTCCTGCGCGACTTTAACCTGCACATTCGCCTGGACCTGCTGCAGCCGCTCAACCGCCCTTCTGTAGTGCCCTTCCGTGGCTTGCCAGAGAGCCACTTTCAATGCCAAGGGATCATCGTCGAGCGGCATGTTTCGCTTCTCCTCAAGCTCCTGCAGCGGCTCGGAAAAAGTCTCCTGGCGCAACGGATGTGTACTGTCCAGTTTGTAATCGCCGACTCGCAGATCAACGTCAAGGACTCTGGTTGTCCGATCGGAAGTCGAAATCAGTGTCCCGAAAGCAGCAGACACGTTGATCGCGCGATTGTCAGTAAGCTCGTAGGAGAGAAAATACGGCGGAACGGAAGTTTTCTTGAAGTCCTGCATGGAGCGGTCGAGTTCCTGGCGCATGGCCGTAACGATCGGATCCGCTGGCTGTTGCTGCGCGAAAAGAGCTTGAGGGCCGAACAGCAGGCACAAGGTGAATACTATTTTGGTGGGCGTGTTCACGCTCTTTTCCTGCCCCCGGTATGAATTGCTAACTTCGGATATGACTCCCTTGGTACTGGGTGAACGCACTCTACACGTTTGATCTCGAAAAGAAAAGAATCAACTGGCGGCCGTGGTGATGAGGCCCCGGCACGCTTAGGGCGTGCCATGACGACTCGCAGCCTGGAAGGCTACCTCTCGACACAGTTTGTGGTAACGTTGTTGGTCACAATTCCATTTAGGGGAGCACATACATGAAGGTCGGTCTTGCCGGACAAGGCGCTTTCGGCGTGAAGCATCTGGAGGCTCTGGCCAATATTCCGGGCATCGAAGTTATCACCCTGACGGGCGGAAATCAGACGGCCACTGCAGAAGTCGCAAAGAGGTTCAAGATTCCCCATTGGACCGGCGATCTCACCGAGAGCCTGAAGCAGCCGGGCCTTGAAGCGATGATCCTCGCGACTCCCACTGGGATGCACGCGAAGCAGGGCGAGCAGTGCATGCGTGCCGGCAAGCACGTGCACATCGAGATTCCTATCGCGGATTCCCTGGCTGATTCCGAGCGTCTCGTGAAGGTTCAGAAGGAAACCGGCGTCGTCTGCATGGGGGGCCACACGCGACGCTTTAACCCCAGCCATCAGTACGTTCACAAGAGGATCAAGGCCGGCGAGCTGAAGGTCCTGCAGATGAACGTGCAGACCTACTTCTTCCGGCGGACCAATATGAACGCGGCCGGACAGCCCCGAAGCTGGACCGATCACCTGCTATGGCACCACGCCTGCCACACGGTGGACCTGTTCCAGTATCAGACTGGCGAGCTCGCTTCCGACTGTTACGCCGTGCAGGGCCCGATGCACCCTGAGTTGAAGATCGCCATGGACCTGGGGATCGTGATCAAGGTGCCGTCGGGAGCGATCTGCACGCTGTCGCTGTCGTTCAACAACAAGGGACCGCTGGGCACGCGCTTCCGCTACATCTGCGACAACGGCACGTACCAAGCCTATTACGACGACCTCGTGGATGGAGACGACAAGAAGATCGACCTGTCCAACGTCGCCGTGTCGATGAACGGCATCGAGCTTCAGGACCGCGAGTTCTTCGCGGCAATCAAGGAGAAGCGCGAGCCGAATGCCAGCGTTGCTCAGTGCTTCACGGCGATGCAGGTCCTGGACCGGCTCGAACGCATCCTCAACTCTTCGGCGAAAGCACAGTCAAGAGTCTAGCCTCGAGGCGCGGCACCCATTCTTCCGTCGAGGACGGAATGGAGCCGCTTTTCATCCAGCGCACGCTCCCACTTTGCAACCACAATGGTGGCCACCGCATTGCCGATCACATTGGTCGGCGTCAATCCTTCCCACATGAGCCGGTGAATTCCGAGCACCAGCGCGACGCTTGCCACTGGTATCGTCCCCGTCGCATACGATGCCGTGCACGTCTCAGAAACTTCATTTTTCAAACGCCAGGATCTTGGTCGCCGCCTTTGGTCACCATTACTTCTCGGTGTAGACTCTGCCGTGATCCAAAACCGACGCTGGAGCTCACAATGACCGACGAAATGGCCGAGCGGCTGACGATTCGCGAGATGGTTGAAAACTGGGTTGTCTGGCGCGACGCCTGTCTTTGGAAGGAATTCCGCAGCCTCTGGCACGACGAGGGACGCATGATGGCCACATGGACCCAGGGCACCGCCGATGAGTTCATCGAGATGAGTAACCAGGGTTTCGCCAAGGGCGTGCGCATTCTGCACTTTCTCGGCGGCAGCACGATCGAGGTGCGAGGCACGCGCGCGATCGCACAGACCAAAATGACAATTTCGCAGCGCGCTCCGGTTCACGATGTCGTGTGCGATGTTGTGTGCACCGGGCGGTTCTACGATTTCCTCGAAAAGCGCGGAGGGCGCTGGGGCTTCGTTCTGCGCCAGCCGATTTACGAAAAGGACCGAATGGATCCCGTCGATCCAGCGGCCAAGCTCAGCCTCGATCCGCAGCTCCTGGCGAAGTTTCGCGAGGGCTACCGTCATCTCGCCTACCTACAAACGCAGATCGGATACAAGATCAAGCTCGACATGCCGGGCCTGACCGGTCCCGAGGTTGAAGCGCTTTACGCTCGCGGCAGCGCCTGGCTCTCCGGGCAGCCACTCTAGATTTCGACATCGCACTGGGAAGAAATGCTCGGGGCGTGTGAATGTGGATCACCGGCCTCTCGGTCCCGAACCAGATTCCAGAGTCAGCTGAAAGAATATGCAACTGCAAAGGGAAACCTGTGCGTAGCAAGCGGTCGATTCCGTGGTCATTCGGTTTGATCGCGGTGCCGTTGATCGGTGGACTGCTTGCTTCTCGGGTCGGCCTCGCCCTACCACCGGAGATCGGTCATTCGCCGCCTGTGGAACTAACATCTGAGCAGGACCATCAGAGGATCCTGGATCTATTGCATATCTCCTCGCTCCGCAACGCACCAGACGCGAACCCTGCCTCACCCAACGCGGCAAATTTCGATGAATCGAAGGCCAACCCGTATCCGGAATTGCCGTCTGCACTTGCATTGAAGAATGGAAGGAAGGTCACAACGGCGAAGATGTGGTGGAGTAAACGCCGCCCCGAAATTGTGGAGGACTTCGACCGGGAAGTCTACGGGCGAGCACCGAAGGACACGCCCAAAGTGAATTGGGAGGTGGCAAGCTCCATTCAGGAAACAAGCGGCGACACGCCCGTCATCACGAGAAAGCTCGTGGGGCACGTCGATAACTCAGCATATCCGTCCATCGCGGTGGACATCCAGGCGACCTTGACGACGCCCGCCGTCAGCGCGGGTCCGGTGCCGGTAATTATGACGTTCGGATTCGACCCCGCCGTCATGCTGCGCCTCCGCGCGCAACTGGAAGCTCGCGGCCAAAAGATTCCGCCGGCACCTCCTGGCCCGACGTGGCAGGAGCAAGTTGTGGCCAAGGGTTGGGGCTATGCAGTCATCATCCCGACCAGTTTTCAGGCTGACAGTGGAGCAGGCCTCACGCATGGAATCATCGGCCTCTGCAATAAAGGCCAACCGCGCAAGTTGGATGACTGGGGAACGTTGCGTGCGTGGGCGTGGGGAGCGAGCCGCTTTCTCGATTACCTCGAGACTGACAAAGAGGTGGATGCGAAGAGGGTTGGCATTGAGGGGCTGTCGCGCTACGGGAAGGCGGCGCTGGTCACCATGGCCTACGACCAGCGTTTCGCGATTGCGCTTGTCGGTTCCTCGGGAGCTGGGGGAGCCAAAATACTGCGGCGCAACTTCGGCGAGACCGTTGAAAACCTGGCAGCCACCGGCGAATACCATTGGATGGCAGGCAACTTTCTCAAGTATGCCGGCCCGCTGAACCCAAAGGATCTGCCTGTAGACGCTCACGAACTCATCGCTCTTGCGGCACCACGTCCCGTCTTCATCAGTTGCGGGTCCCCCCAGGTCGAGGGCGGATGGGTGGACGACCGAGGCCAGTTCATGGCCGAAGTGGCGGCCGGGCCGGTGTACAAACTTCTCGGCAAGAGGGGGCTGGGCGCCGCGACGATGCCCCCGATCGGAACTCCGTTAATCAAAGGTGATTTGGCCTTCCGGCAGCACGAGGGAGGTCATACCGATGGCCCGAACTGGCCGTCATTCCTGGAATTTGCCGCGCGGTACATGGGCAAACCACATCTTGTCTCTCAAGAATGACTGACCCGTTCGTGTCGAACGATTCTCTGCATTGACACGCCGAGGTGGGTGAATGAGATCAGGCCGGTAGGAATTAGGTTCCGAGAGAGCTTTCTTCGTCAGGCCGCCGTCAGTTACTTTTCTTTGGCAGATCGGTGCCGGCCAAGGGATAGCCGAGCTGTTCCCAGCGAGCGAGGCCGCCCTGCAAGGCCTTGACGTTGGCGCGATCGTAATTGAGCTCCCACATCTCCATGACCATGGGCGCACTGTCTTCTTCATGGGGACAATTGCAATAGAAGACGATCATCTTGTCGCCCGGAAGGGCATTGAGCATGTCGTCCGCGCTGCGGAGAGCGACGCTGGGATCGTAGGTGATGTTGATGGCTCCCTGGATGTGTTCGGCCTCGTAGGTGATCGCATCGTCGGTATCCACGAGCACGACTTTCCCCTTTTCCTTCATCAGGCTCATCACCTGCTCAGCGGTGATCCGCGGCACCTGCGGGAAAGGCAACTCGTCTTTTGTGGAAGCCGAGGCGTTGTTTCCTGTTTTCGCCGGGGGAGAGCTCTGTTGCGAGCCATTCGGCAAGCTGTGGGACGAAAGCCCCACAGGCATGAGGACGAGCGCTCCCACCAGGAAGCGCGCCAACCATTGCGGCTTCATATCCACTCCATTCCAGGACGCGAGCACGGGGCAGGTGCCCCATGCCCTGGCCTGTCACATCTATTCTACATCCATGCGTCGATCGATATGCCACGCCGCATGCCGAAATCCGTGACGAACCACGTGGTCTGGATCTTTCCGCCCGTTACGACCACGTGGATAGCCCTGGAGTTCGTAAATGGCTTGATCAGGGCGTCATCCGGAAGCTTTCTCCAGCTTGCGTAAGGTTCAAGGCCCTGCAACGCAAACGGCACAGCCGTGCTTTGAATGACGCCGTTTCCCCAATAAGATGCGGCCGTCTTCTCCACGTTTTGCGAGAACCATTCGCTCAATTGGGCTTTGGTCTTGAATCCATGTGTGTCTTTGAGCAGAGCCGCTACGGTTGGGTCCAGCATGATGGTGGCAGACGAGCCCGATGCGGAAAGCGAGCGCATGTAGTCGCGCATCAGGAAATGGGTTGGATAGAGACTCTGGCTGCCCCCGACGCTCGATATGCTGCTCCAGCCTGTCCCGACCGTGACGACGTTGTCAGTGGGCTTGAAGCCCATTTGAACGTGCAGGGGCTCCCAGCCCTCCGGCAGACCCTCTTCGTTTTCGCCAAAGCAGAGATTGTTGTATTGGAAATTACTGCCCAAGCTTTCCCAAGCATTGACGTTGTTGCGGAGATCGCCCACCGTCTTGGAAATCAGCGTGAAGGCGCGGCCGACGACGGCATTCGACCGATTGTACGGACCCAGGGCATTGGTCCCGGAATTGAAGTTGAGCCGTTTGCGGATCGGGCCACTGATCACGATCATGTTCGCCATCGAGCTGGTGGAGTTGCCAAAGGGCGCTTGCGTCGCAAGAGCCAGAATCACCGGAAAGTGCTCCGGCGAGGCCCCGGCCATTACGGCGCCAATGGCCACTTTCTCGACAGTGAGCTGCCGCGCCCCGCCGGTGATGTCGACGGTGCTGATCACTTCATCGGGCTTGTGGCTGGTGCCCTTGAGCATGGCGGTGACACGCTTTTCGGTGGGCAGGACGATCGAGTTGAAATCGGTCCATCCCTTGTCCTCAAACAACTGCCGCAGGTTCTCCTCGGAGCTGGCCGGGAGGAACCTGGGCTCGGCCTCCGCGCCGGGCGGCGGTCCCGATATTTTTTCCTCGGCCGTTAGAGGAGCAGTGAGTGCGCCAGCCACGGCGGTCATCAACGGCTGGCCCGTCAGAATGTCCTTGCCGGTTACATAGCCCACGTCGACAGCGCGTGGCTGGCCCGTGAAAGGAAACGGCACCGCAACGTATCGGATCGGCATGCCGTTTCTGTACTTGAAATCGTAACCCGTGGCGTAATGCACGATATTGGAGGAGGCGACGCCAATGGCGGGAATTTTGCACTGCATCTGGATTTGCTTTGCCCAGCGGCTCACGGCCGCGCAGCAGCCGTTTCAACCAGCAACGCCGACGATCACCGCATCGGCATGGTTGGCAGTGATTTCCTTGAGGATCGCGGCGTCGCTGCCAAACATGCCCTCCGCCGTGACCTTCACTACCGTTTTGACGCCGGAATAATGCTTCTGCAGCCACTCCGTCATCGCTCCGTAAAAGTAGTTCGCGGCGTCCGGACCCTCCCAAGAAAGATTGATCATGTAGATCAGTTTGTTGTCCAGGTCCGTGAGCGGCGGCACCAGAGGAGCCCGCGTCGCCAGCTTTCCGGCGATAGCGGGGTTCATGACCGTGATCGAGCCATCGCTGCCGGCGGAAGACTCTTCCGCAATGCCTCTGGGAGCCGTTCCTGCGTACGCTGGAGCACTGGCTGCCAGGGCCGGACTGATTCCCAATAATGCCAACATCTTTCGCCTATCCATGACGTTTTACCTCCTCACATCTTCTTTCGGCGGATGCCCACCCTTTCACGTCGGACTGATTCCCGAATTATGTTTGCGAATGGGCGGATGATACCACACCGACCGTTAGATAGCGTCGGAGGCGTACTGCGTGACGTTGTGTGGGGCACTGGAGAATGAAAGGTAAAAAGCCCCACGCTCACAAACCGAGCATGAGGCACGCCAAAAACAAACGCCAGAGCCTGAGCCACCCGCCCGATACCTTCTAGTGTGCGCGGAGCGAATCCGGCATGCCAGGCCAGACGTGGACTCGCGACTTGAAGCGCCAACCCTTTGGAGTCTTCACATAAACATCGTCGTACCCGCCCCACGAATAGGCTCTGACTGGATTGCTGGCGCTCTCTTTGGCCATCGGATCTCCGAAGCCGACAACGAGAAGATAGCTTTTCCCGGTAGCGCCTCCGGGCGCCGGAGTGATCACATGGTTGGCAACAATGTGACCCATGCTGTACCTATCAGGCGCCGTTCTTGGATCTATGCAGCCTCCCTTTCCTCCTCCGGCAGCCTGAGCCAATCTATCGCGTCCTTGAAACCTGCCAGTAGCGGGTACGCCGTTTTCATCTGAGACGCTGAAGACACCATCCGGCGTGTACAGGTCGGCGTAGTCGTAGCCGCTGTTGGTGCACTTGTCTATCGCGTAAGCGTAGCGGGCCGCCAACTGTTGAATCTCGATGTAGTCCTGAGCCGTGAGCACCATCGCTTTGTTCGATGATCTAGCGGCTTTCTGCTGTGCCTGCACGACAACCAGCATGAGCATCCCCGTACAGATCGTCGCCATCACTTTCGTCCACATCGAATCGATCTCCTTTCTCAGACCAGACTGACCGAGCCCATACCTTGTACCGAGCTCAGTGAGAGTGAGAGCGTCCTTATACCACAGCCATCGGCTGCGGATTTGGATTCGGCACTGTCATGTATAAGCCGCGGGGGCAGGTGGGCTATGACCGAGCACCAAGTACGGGCGCAGCGTGTCGTACAACATTCGCCCCTTCTGGATGACTGCCTGTGGGGACTTCGGCGTAGACGAAAAACGGGGAGTGCTAAATAACCTAGTGAAAAGAATGGTCGGGGCGAGTGGATTTGAACCACCGGCCTCCTGGTCCCGAACCAGGCGCTCTAGCCAGGCTGAGCCACGCCCCGAACTTGCCTCATTGAATGCATACAGTTTACGTTGGATTGCGCTCGGCGGCAACCCGGCACAGGCGGCCATTTCCGTTTGCAGACAGCCCGTTGCTGTTGCAGAATAGTGTTCAAGTACGCTGGTCAGGCGTAACGAACCCCGCATCCGCTGCATCTTAGTATTATGAGGGCGATGACGGATTAAGCGCGAACCCGGACCGACAGGCTAGGTTCGCACGGTAAACGAGATTCATGCGAAAAGGAGGATGGATGTTCCACCACGATAAGTGCACGTCTTCAGACAATTCCAGTTCAATCGGTGATACTTCGTTCCAGCGGGCGGTGCGGCGTTGTTCTTCTGCAATCATTTTGGGGGCCTTGGTCGCTGTCGTGGCTCTCGCGTTTGTATCCCGCGCCGGAGCTAGGCCCGCGGCCGATAACGCCGCCGGCGAACAGGCATTCAAGACGAATTGCGCGGTCTGCCACGGCGCGGATGGGACCGGCACGCCCACTGGGAAGGCTCTGAAAGCCCCCGATATGCATTCCGATGTAGTCCAGAAGATGACCGACCAGCAGATCGCTGACCAGATTATGAACGGGAAAAACAACATGCCCCCGTTCAAGAACACTCTGAACAAGGACCAGATTCAGAGCCTCGTTGCCTATGTGCGCAGCGCATTTGGCAAGAAGAAGTAGAAGCGCTTTCCTGTAGCATCCGGCGCAGACGGGCTTCGCTAAGATCTTTCCGCCCGTCTGCCCGGTCCCACATTTCTTCCGCCGACGACTTCCCTGCCCCGCTTTATCCTGCGCGAATGAGCTCCAGCAGCCGCGCCACGCCTTCGGCAAACTCGTCGGTTCTCGCGAGCAAGCTCACAATGAGGTAGCCTTCGTCAGGAAACTCGTAGAAGTGTCCCGGATGGACCAGAACCGAACGCCTTTCGAGCAGCCGAATGGCAAGCTCCTCATCCGACTGGACCGCGGGAACGCGCAGCACCGCGTACCAGCCGCCTTCAATCACAAGGCGTGAGACCAGCATCTGCCGCACCAACTGCTCATCCAGTTGTGCGACGTTCGCTTCGATCCTTGCCATGAGCTGGGGTTGCATCTTTTTGCGCTGCTCGAGAAGAGCCGGGACCGCATGTTGCAGGGGCGCACTCATTGATAGATACGTGTCCGCGATGATTTCGAGGCGGGCCATCGCATCGCGAACGAGCGACTCCGGTCCGCCGGCCGCGATCCACCCCACTTTCATCTGCGGCAGCGCCGCGATCTTGCTCAGGCCGCTCAGCACAAACGTAAGCGCTCGATCGTTGCATACGAAACTTCCATGCCTCTTCTTGCGCGCCGGCGTCTCGCGCCTCTCGTAATCCACAAACACCTCATCGACGATCAGAGCGAGGTCATGCTCTCCGCAAATTGCATTCAACTGCCCAGCTTCGTCATTTCCTATGAAATGTCCCGTTGGATTGTTCGGGTGAACGAGAAGGATCGCGCGCGTTCGTGGGCCAATGGATTCTCGTAGGCTTTGAAAATCGATCTGCCAGCCGTGGTCGTAAACGAGATGAAATGGGCGGAGCTTCACATCCTGGATGGTCGCGAGAAAATCGAACAGCGGATAGCTGGGATGCGCGGTCACCACCTCGTCGCCCGGCTCGCACAGCAGCCGGAATAGAAATGAGTACGCTTCGCTCGTGCCCGTCGTGAGGATGAAGCGTTCCGGATCGATGCGGGCACCGGGGTTCTTCTCCTGATAGTACCCGGCGACCGCCGCCCGCGCCTGCAGCATGCCCTTCGGTTCCGGATCGTAGTGCAGCACCTCGGGATTGTGCAAAGCGGAGAGGATGGCGGCCTCATCGTACTGGAATCCGCACTCTGTCGGATTCGAGACCGTCAAATCCAGAATCGGCGTGCCGCACTCGCGGTGCCGGCGCAGGGCCTGCGTGTACGCGTTTTCCTCAAGCTTCCAATCGGTTCGCTTTGAAAACATGGCTGGTTCCGGCGTGCGAGCGCGGTCATCTTCGCCGGTTCATTACAGCACGCGCTCGTGCGAATAGCCGGCGGCATCCAGGGCCGCAGTAAGCTCGGCCACATTCTCCGGCCCGCGAGTTTCCATCGTAATGTCGATCACGGTATCGCCGAGCAGGACTCCGTAGTACGCCCGGTCGTAATTCGTTTCGACGATATTCGCCTGCTGCTCGGCGATCACGCCGGCAAGCCGCTGCAGCGCCCCCGGATGGTCGGGTAGGTGGATGCGCAGGCGCACCAGGCGCCCGTCCTTCACCAAGCCGCGTTCGATGATGCGCGATAGCAGAGACACGTCGATGTTGCCGCCGCCGATAAAGACTCCTACCCTCTTTCCCTTGTGCGGAATCTTGTGTTGCAGCACGGCCGCCGTCGCCACGGCTCCTGCGCCCTCTGCGAGCGTCTTTTCCTTCTCGAGCAGCAGCAAAATCGCGTTGGCGATCTCTTCGTCGTCCACGGTGATGATGTCGTCCACGTACCTCTTTACCAGCGGAAATGTAATGGTGCCCGCGCAGCGAACCGCTATGCCGTCCGCGATCGTCGTTTTCGCGGGCAGGGTCACCGGACCGTTGTGTTCGAGCGCCGCCTTCATCGAAGGCAACTTCGAAGTCTGCACGCCGATCACCTGTATTTTCGGATTCGTCTCCTTGACCGCGCAGGCGACGCCCGAAATCAATCCGCCTCCGCCTACGGGAATGACAAGGACTTCGATCTCGGGCTGCTGCTCGAGCATTTCGATTCCGAGCGTGCCCTGGCCCGCAATCACACTCTCGTCGTCGAAGGGGTGAATGAACGTGAGGTTCCGCTCGGCGCAACGGCGCAAGGCTTCCTCGCACGCCTCATCGTAGTTCGCGCCGTAGAGGATCACCTCGGCGCCGTAACCGCGCGTCGCCGATACCTTGACGAGCGGCGTCGTCAGCGGCATGCAGATCTGAGCCTTGATGCCGCGCTTCGTCGCATGATACGCCACCGCCTGCGCGTGATTTCCGGCCGATGCGGCGATCACGCCGCGCCCGCGCTCCTGCTCCGTCAGCAGGAGAATTTTGTTCAACGCCCCGCGCTCCTTGTAGGAGCCCGTCATTTGGAGGTTTTCCAGCTTGAAGAAGATCGAATTGCCGGTCAGCTTGGAAAACGTTTCCGACCGCACGAAGGGCGAGCGGTAGATCGACTCGCGAATGCGGCCAGCTGCAGCTTGAATTGTCTGGAGTGTCACCATAAAAGAGGCGCCCACCCATTCGGCGCAGTCCTTCATTGTATATAAACCTGGAGCCCGTCGGCGCCGGAAACTTCCGCGAGCACTTCCCGTTCGGATCTACTCCTTGCCACCTTCGGGTCGCGAACCGGCGCGCAAATGTTGCAAGAGGTTGCGGATACGAGCTTCCATTGCTGCTCAAAGAGACAGTGGAAGAAAACTGGTCGGGGCGTGGAGATTTGAACTCCAGACCTCCTGCGCCCAAGGCAGGCGCGCTACCAGGCTGCGCTACGCCCCGACATGAAGTGCTTTCTTGATTCTAAAGCACTTCTTAACATTTCCTCCACTACCATTCATCATTCAAGGCCGCGAGCGTGCGCCTACCGTAAACGAGTTGACGGCACAGCTCGAACCGATGACAGTCGGCTTGCGAAGGAATTAAGGAAGCATTATGCGGTTGTTTCGTCTAGCCCTTACCAACGTCATGTAGCGGGGTGGAACTTCTCTAAGTACATCCACTTCTCAACGAACATAGGCATCTGAAGGCAGTTGGACTCCGCGTTAAAGCACCAGCACTCGAAGGCGCCAAAAGCTTAAGCGCGGGCGCTCAGCCGACTCGCCCGCTTCGGCCAAGCAGTTCATATCCAGCTGGCGTCGCGTGCCCCAGTTCGTCCCAGGCCACGCGACGCACTCCTGCGGCAGCCGGCATCCAATCAGACCTGCAGATCGCCCGCTCTTCGATCTGGTCTATTCCCAGCCAGTCTTTGAGTTATACGGCATTGAGAACCCCATGGCCTCGATCTCGTGAATCTTGCCGCCTTGAATCTTGTAGATGTGCGCGGCCGGAAGATCGAACGGCTTGAAATTCATGTCCACATGATCGACACCGGGCACGCCGACGATCTTCAGCGCCTTCTCCTCCATCGGATGGCGGAACTGCGAAAGGCCGAAGACAAGCCCCGTTTCTGGATCGGCAATTTCCACGCGCCGCGGCTCGATCCTCTTGATGTAGCTCATCACTCGAGTATCCAGTTGGGCGGCGCAGCCCAGCGCGCCCATGCTGCCGAAGCCCGGGGTAGCAGGAGGAGGATTGCCCGTGGTCTGAAAGCCGTTTTCGCGGCGGACGCAGTCATCGGCAAACGGTGCGGCGTGTCCGTTGCTGGTCGTGAGGGCCTCGTAATAGGAAGCCCCGATTTTCAACATCTCATCGCGAGGGGAACGCTGATCCGGCGGAACTACCTTCAGGAGACCCGGTCGCGGCAACTGAAGGTTGGGGAGGCTGGTATCGCGAAGATTGCGAGCGATCAGGTGCTCGGCTTCCACGACTTCGCCGTCGCGAATCTTCAGCCGCAGCCCCAGCTCAATCGGTCTATTGTTCTCCTCCATGACGCCCAGGAAGCCGATTTCCCCAGAAACGGTATCGGGCACGTAAATCTTGAAAGTCGTCGGGATGGCAGAGGCGGTCTTCCAAAGCCCCTCGCCGGGTTTCATCGGGACGGTGTTTTCGACGAACTTTGCGTCCGGCGAAAACTTCACGATCGAAGGATCGTGCGCCACGAGGGCGGCCAAATAGATATTGGTGGTCATCAATAGACACGCACGATCGCATTGCGCGGAGCCACCCTGCTGCGATGGCTGGGCAGCGGCCACATTCCCGCTGATCTGATTCTGGAGGATCCGCTGATACGAGGCTTCCGAGCGCGCAACGTACGCCTGGTAACCCGCCGGATCGATAAACGGGTTCGGATCCGCGCCCTTCAACAAGGCATCGTGCTTCTCCTGCATCTGGAAGAAAGAGCCGTTCGACGAGAGGAAAACATCACACGGAAGCCCCTTCACCACGGCGAAGGCATGATCGAAATCGGCCTTGATCCCCGGATAGGTTGCCGGTGCGTCGGACTTATCGACGAGCTTGTTCGTGGGAACCGCCACGACCGAGCCGAGGAAGACGACGTTGTACGACTTGCCTTTGTCCTGGGTCGTCATGGTCCAGGTGGTGGTGCCAGGCGTGTGACCCGCAGTCAGATAAGCTTTCAGCGTGATGCCGCCAAGAGCCACGGTGTCGCCGTCGTGGATGACGCGATCGACTTTCACTGCAGGAAACAGATTCTGGTCGTGGAACAAAACATCGTTGTGCCCGCCGCCTTCCAGATACGGCACATCCTGGGCCATCGCAACGAGTTTCGCACCCGTCGCATTCTTCAGTTCCGCAAGACCGCCGCCATGATCGACATGAGCATGGCTATTGATCAGGATTTTGATGTCCGAAAGCTTGAAGCCCAGCGCTTTGATGTTGTCTTCGATCTGCGGGGCCATGTCGGGGTAGCCGGTGTCGAGAAGAATGTCGCCGGCCGGCGTGGTGATCACGTAGCAGGCGATACCGGTCGAACCCACATAGTAAATATTGCCGATGATGTGAAACGGCGCGAAAGGCGCCTTCATCGCCGCTGCGGCTGCCGCAGCCCTATCCGCCGGAGTGCCGCCCTGTTGAGCCGGAGGCGCCCCTGCGGCCGGCGCTTGCCCCTGCGCCCAAGCCGAAACGCCCGCTGCCATCGCAACGATCAAGACAAGAATGGAAACTGAACGTCCGAGCCGAAGTGCCCAAAATCGATTCGAATTCATCTCCCCCCCTTGATTTCGATACCGAAGAAATCCTGTGATGCGCCCCCATCGACTACGACGGCTGGACGCTCCTGCTTTTCTGCCACAACTCGGCGCTGGCTAGGCGCGCTCCTTCCACCAGAGCCTCGAATTTCGCCCACATCACGGACGGCGGCACGCGCTGGATGAACTGAGCTTGAGCAAAACCGCAATCCGTGCCCGCGATTACGTTTTCGCGTCCCACCAGGCGCGCAAAGCGGAGAATTCGATCGGCGACTAGGCGGGGGTGCTCCACCGTGATCGTGTGGTGCGTCACAACGCCGGGTATCAGAATCCTTCCCTCCGGGAGCTTCCTCGTCTCCCAAACGCGCCACTCGTGTTCGTGGCGCGGATTCGCCGCTTCAATCGAGTACGCACCGGCGCGCACGCTGAGGATGAAATCAACGATTTCTTCCAGAGGCGCATCGGAAAGATGGGGCACATGCCAGCTGCCGAAGCAGATGTGGTACCGGACGCGATCTTCGGGGATTCCCTCAAGAGCGTGGTTGAGCGCTTCGATGCGCAGACCGGCCCACTGACGGTAGTTCTCGGGGCTTTTTTCCACGAAGTGATCATACATGTTGGCGAGGACCGCGTCGTCCACCTGTATGACCAATCCGGCGTCATGGATGGCCCGGTACTCCTCGCGCAGCGCGTCCGCGATGGCGTACACGTATTCCTTTTCATTCGGATAGTATTCGTTGACGCCATCGTATGCCGAACTGGCGGGCGCGACGACGGGAAGGAACGCTTCCTCGACGCTCACCGATCGCAGCGCGGCTTTCAGGTTGCGAATGTCACGGTCGATGCTGCTGCGATCGCGGTACTTGATGGGGCCGACACACGCCACCGTCGGCACACCGGAAGCCATTCGGGGGAATTCAGCGGCCATTACCTCGGGGAACCGATCACGGTCGCGCCCCAGCCAGAGAACCGGGCGCAATTGATCCGGCCGGTGCTCGAAGCCGGTGATCCGTTCAAGTATGTAATTCGACCAACTGGATTTCCCGTATTCGCCGTCACTGACGATGTCAATGCCGACCTTGGCCTGCATCTTGACCACTTCGGCTACAGACTCGCGCAAGCAATCATCGTAGCGCTTCTGATTTTCGGGAGATTCATGGGCCACTGCGGCGAGATCACGCAACTTCTGCGGCCGCACCATACTGCCGACGTGCGTAGTGAGAATGCGCTTTTCGCTTCGCTTCATTCGCGGGCCCGGTTTTTAGACATCGATCACTCGAAACTAGTTTCGAGAGGTTGACCCCGGCGGCGCAACGACCGGTTCGAGTGTGGCCAGGATCTCCTTGCGGCGGTCTTCAAACCACGGAGGGAGATGAAGCTTTGTGCCCAGCTCGCTCGCCTTTTCATCTTTCTCGAATCCGCCAGGCACGTTGCAGCAGCATTCGACCAAAATCCCGCCCGGCGAGCGAACGTACATGGAGTGGAAGTAAAAGCGGTCCTTGATCTCGGATGCGTCGGTGTAGCCGAGTTCCTCGTAAATCGCCTTCTGCGCGGCGAGCGCTTCGTCGTCGGCGACCCACAGCGCGATATGATGGACCGTGCCCGCGCCGAACGTCCAGCTGCCCGGGGCGCGATCGGGCTCGTGCAGAAGGATCAGCGTTTTGTTTGCGCCCCCGCTGCTGATCTCGAAGCGGTGGTACGCACCGTCGACACCCGTCTTGCGGAAGCCGATCGCCTCGATGAGGAACTTCTCCTGTTCACCCACGTCGCGCACCGAAAGAACAGTGCTGTGAAATCCGCGCACCGATTCGGATGCCCCAATCTCCCTGGTCGTCCAGCCTTCGCGCGTGTCGTCCTTGTCTTCGATCACCTCAAAGCTGATGCCAGAAGGGTGGCTGAATCGAATGAATCCCTGCCCGAAACGCTCCTCCACCGCGCCATGCTCGACTTTGTGCCGCTTGAAATGTTCGCGCCAGAAAGGCAGCGAACCTTTGGAGACCGTGTAGGTGATCGACTGCACCTGCCCCGACCCGCGTCTCCCCATGATGCGGCTGTAGGGAAACGTGGTCATGATCGAGCCGGGCTCGATGTTCGCGTTCGAGTAATACATATGATAGTGCGGGGCCTTCCCGTCCATCAGCACTGTCTGTTTCGCGAGCCGCTGGCCTACGATGCCGGTAAAGAAATCAACGTCTTCCTGCGCGCCTCCGGCGCAGGCGGTGATGTGATGATATCCGGTGGCTGGATAGTTCATACCGCTCTCCTCATACGGGAAGTGCCCGTTTCCTGACCCCATACTTCGTTTGCGACTTCTACGACCAGGCGCAGCTTCGCGAACTGCTCTTCTTCGCTCAACCGATTCCCTTCAGCTGAGCTGGCGAACCCACATTGCGGGCTTAGCGCGAGCTGGTCGATATCGATGTACTTGGCGGCCTCGTCGATGCGGCGCTTCAGCATGTCCTTCGATTCTAACTGCGGCAGCTTGCTCGACACAAGGCCGAGCACAACCGTCTTGTTTTTCGGCACGAAGCGCAGCGGCTCGAAACCGCCTGCGCGCTCCGATTCGTATTCCAAGAAATACGAGTCGACGTTGATCTTGTTGAACAGAACTTCGGCGACGGGATCATACCCGCCCTCGCCAAACCATCCGCTCTGGTTGTTTCCACGGCAAAGATGCATCGCCAGATGCAGTGACGAAGGGCGATTCGCGAACGCGCGATTGATCATTTCGGGATAAAGCTCGTTGAGCGCATGGTCCGGGTCGTCGCCGCGGCCCTTCATCATGGCCTGGAACTTCTCGTTGCAGAGCGTGGCCATCGGCGGATCGTCGACTTGCAAGTAACGGCAGCCCGCTTCGTAAAGCGACCGCATCTCTTTCTGGTAAGCGTCGGTGATGTCCGCCCAGAAAAGGTCCATATCCGGGTAGGCCGCTTTGCGAATCGCCACCTCTCCGCAGGTGAAATGCAGAATGATCGGCGAAGGCACGGTCACTTTGGGCGTTCGCTTCGTCAGCGAGCTGAGGAACCGGAAATGCTCGGCATAAATCGGCTTTCGCCAGCGGAGGCGCGAAACGACCTGCGTCCATGGTACGGGAATCTTGCGGCCTTCATGGTCGATGAAGAATGCGACTGTCTGTTCCTGACGGACCTCGACGCCGCCCAGCCCGCGCACGAAGAAATCGGTGTAGAAGTCCTCGCGGCGGAATTCGCCGTCCGTGATGGATTGCAGGCCGACCTGCTCCTGCTGGGCGACAACCCTTAGGATGGCCGCGTCCTCGGACGACCGGAGTTCGTCCGCCGAGACTTTGCCTGCCGCATGCTCCTGGCGGAGCTTCTTCAGCTCCGGCGGCCTCAGCAAGCTGCCCACCTGGTCGGCGCGAAAGGGCGGATCATGCGGGGCTGACGCTGTCATAGAGGCCCTTTTGTTTCGCCCTTCACGCCGACCGCTTTTCCACAACCTTCCTCGTTAGAACGAGAACTTAGCCGCGAACTGGAACTGCCGCGGGTTGAACATCGTCCTCGGCTTTCCGAAGTTTTTATTGGGAGCGATATCAATGTTAAGCGGTATCATCCCGAGGTCTAACCACGCTCCCGGATTGCCTGCCGCCTGCTGCGTGGCGCACGACACCAACCCGTTCTGGATGGCCCGCGTCGTTGCATCGTTGAAGTGCCTTGGAATTGCCGGGGGGTCTCCGCAGAATACCGGCCCGTAAATGTAACTCACTTCGTCGACATTCGCCCGGTTCAGCGCGTTGAACGCGTCCACCATCAGATCGAGCTTGAGGCTCTCGGTCAGATGAATCGCGCGGGACAGGCGAAAGTCCCAGGAATACAGCGGCTTGCCGACGTAAGTGTTCCTCGATATGAGCGTACGGCAGTGGCCCACTGACGGGCAATTGGTCCCCGGAAGCCCCGTCTGGTCCAAGCCGCCCGTGCGGTCCGTGGTGCCGCCGCCCTGATCCCCCAGGATGTTTTCCCCGGCGTAGATCGTGAAGGGCCGCCCGGACTGCAGCGTGATGATGCTGCTGAATTCAAAGTTCCGGAGGAAGCTATCCTTCGGCGCAGCCAGGGTGAAGTTCGTCACGAGGTGGTGGCGCACGTCCTGGTTGGAATTGCCCCGCTCTGGGGCGTAATCGAACTGGTTCGGAGGCAGGTTGATGAACGTGGTGAAGTTCCCATTGTCGATCGTGTGCGAATACGTGTAGTTCGCGGTCAGATTCAGGTACTTCCCCCACTTCTCGGTCGCCGTCAACGCCAGCCCGTGGTAGTTGGCGTTGGCAACGTCGTTGTTGTAGTCCAGCAGTCCGGCGCTAAGTCCGCCCGGGTTGAACGGGTATCCAACGAATTCCAGCCCCGTCGGATTGAAGATTGTTGGCAGGGCGGGGTTGAACAACGGATTGAAGATGGGTCCGATCCCCAACGGCCCGAGAATTGGGGTTCCATCGCAGGGCGAGAGCGTGCCGTTCGGGTTGAGCAACCCTTGGGCAGCGAGAGGATTGCCGGGCTTGCTCGTACCACTTGGGCACTGGACGTTGAGATTGTTTCCGCGGACCAGCCTGTGCGCGCCCACGAAAAGATACCCAAGCTCGAGCGCAAATCCTCCTCCGAATTGGCGATCGATCTGGAGACTGGCTTGGTGGGCGTAGGGAAGCTTGCCGTTATGGCGGTCAATTCCCCCGGCACCAACGCCGCACGCGCCTCCTCCGTCGATGCAAGTACCAGTGAGAACAGATGGAGGATAGGGATGGGGATTTCCGTCCAATACTTCCAAGCCGATAAGCGCCGCGATGGCAATGCTGGTTGATCCGGCAGGGCACGGAGGCGTTGTCCCTTGCGGACGAATAACTGCGTCCGGTGGTAGTGCGCAGGGGATTGACGCCGCAGACCCCGGAATTGCGCCCACTTGCCACCCGGCAGTGTCCGCCCCTGTCCGGACCATCGGCATCTGGATGGCTACGGCATTCGCCGGATCCCCACCCGCATCCCCCAGAGCAGTAGCGCATGAGGGATCGAGCACAGCCGGACCTTTGACGCCAGGCCCATTCGTATTGCACATGAAGCCCGGCATCGTTTTCTGGCCGCCTGGAATCATGAAGAAACTCATGTTGTTGCGGTCAAAGAACAGCCCGTAACCGGCGCGAATCACCGTCTTGCTGTCCGGAGCATACGCCAAGCCGACCTTGGGCTGAAAAGCGTGGTAGAAGGGATCGATCTGTATCCCCAAGCCCGATTCGTAATCCCACCGCAAGCCGTAATTGAACGTCAGCTTGGGAGTGACCCTCCACTGGTCCTGCGCATACAGGCCCCAGTAACCGTGGTTCAAGTAGTAGGCGGAATGCTCGAACTGGGCCGGGACAAACGCATTGGGGGGATAGCCGCTGTCCGGGAGGATTCCGTTGAAAAACCCTCCGCCACAGGACCCTCCGTTGATATCTGCGCAATTGCTTCTCGGAAGCAGCGTGCCCCAAAACGTGATGTCCACCCCTTGAGTAGCCATGTACGAGGGCGGACAACCGCCAGCATCACCAATCGAGCCGGGGTTGCCATTCATAAAATTCACAAAATTGGCGAACGCAAACATACAGTCGAGACTCGGGAAACGGATGTTTGCAGGTGTGAAGCCGGGAAAGTTCGTCGCGCTCCACACGTAGTTGCCGTCGAACCCGAATTTTGCCAGGTGATTGCCCTTGACCCAGGACACCGAGTCCGCACCTTGCAGCCTCGTCTCGTAGACGCGATCGTAAATGCCAAAGTTGTGCCCGAAGTCCAGGTCGTTTTCAACAAGCAGGTCCGGCTCGCCCGTGACCCCGGGAAAGTTGTAATGGCGCCGGGCGTACTGCACCAGGGCGGTGTTGACAAGATTGGGCGTCACGATCGAGCTCAACGTCCCCACCACGGACTGATCGCGGATGAAGAGATTCCGTCCGCCGCTGGGGGAACCGATGCCGCCCCCATCGAGCGTCTGGCCGACGAGTTCGTTCAAGTCGCGCGCGTCCTCGACTACGTAGCGGAGGGCCAGACGGTTACTGGCGCTGATCTGATGGTCGAGCCTCGCAAAACCGTAGTCGTTATCCGCAGTCTTTAAGACGGACGTATTTTCCGGCGAGAGTCCCATGAAACCCCTCGCGATGTCGATATTTTCAAGGTTGTTCACGAAGTTGGGAGAAAAGTTGGGAGTTTCCGCCCGCCGCTTGCCCTCATAGTTGATGAAGAAGAAAGTCTTGTCCTTCACGAGCGGACCGCCGAGCGTGGCGCCGAACTGGTTGTGCCGCAATTCATTCGGCAGCAGGAACGGTTGCAGCGGGGCCTTCTGCAGACTCGAGCGCGAGTTGGTGACGTTGTTCTGAAAATAGTCGTAGACCGAGCCGTGGAGGTCGTTCGTGCCGGACTTGGTGACGATGTTGACGATTCCCCCGATCGCCCGGCCGTACTCCGCGCCGAAACTGTTGTTCACCACGCGGAATTCCTGCACTGCATCCTGCGGGGGCGTGGCTCGCTGCACGCCGGTGACGGTGTTGACGAAATCGGCGCCGTCCACCGTAATCTCGTTGCTGAAAGATCGCATGCCGCCAAAGGAGATCTGCGTTACCTCGAACTCGGTGATCGTTGTGCCGAGCGACGTCCGGCTGGTGGCCACACCGGGAGTCAAGAGCGCGAAATCCGTGAACAGGCGGCCACTGATGGGCAGCGACTGAATCTGCTGGCTTTCGACAACCTGGCTGATCTCCGTCTTGGTTGGCTCAATCACCGGGGCTTCACTGGTCACCACGACCTTTTCGCCCTGAGCCGCAACCTGCAAGGTGGGATTTATGGTGGCGCTTTGGCCCACCGTCAGCACGATTCCGGTCTGCTTGTAGTTTCCAAATCCCGTGTAGACGACATTCAGCTCGTAGTTACCCGGGGGCAGATTGGCGACGGTGTAGGATCCACGCTCATTTGAGGTCGTCGTGGACGTGGTGTTCGTGGCCGTGTTGCGAACGCTGATCGTGGCGCCGGCGACGCTGCCTCCGCTCGCGTCTGTCACGGTGCCGTTCAATTGCGCAGTCGCTGCACCCGCTTGCGCAAATGCCGAATTCGCACAACCAAGCACAGCCGCGATCACAAGCGCGATTGCCAGAACGGAATGTTTTCTCATTACCCACCTCTCGGACATCAGGTGTCCGATCTCAATGTGGCGCAGGCGTCCGAACGGCGTGCGGTTACTCCCCCGGGAACAGCCTCGCCCATACCCCTAATCTGCTGCGGGTACTTACTACGGTCTGTATGTCCGTGTCAACATCAACTTGCATCCGCTCATCGTTCCATCGGCGAGTGTGTTCTTGTTTCTCGCTGTGTCTGCAACCGTTCTGTTGTTGAATACACACATTCCACGGATTTCAAGACGCTGACCTCGCAATTCGCTGCTTGGCTCTATCGTGGTAGGCACGCTCGCCGTCGTCAGCGGCGCGCCACACCCCAAGAAGTGTTACGGGACCCGGCCGGGAGGTCCAAGCCCCGGGGTCCACAGATCACATCGGAGAGTGACGCTGTGGCATCGAGTGCGCCGAAGGCGGGTAAAGAGGAGGTTCGGATCGAATTGGACAAAAAGAAAGAAGGAGCGGATGCAGCTTTACCTTGAGCCTGCATCCGCGTACGCGGCCTTGCGCTCGGCTTCCGCTAACCCTTCAATTGGGTTCTGCAAAGCCACGCGATCACACGAGACGCCGGGGAGCGGGGCCGCCGCTCCCCCGGCTTCCGCTCACGCCTTGGTGAGCACCTCCACCGGAGGAGTGCCGTAGGTGTGAAACGACTCGATTGTTTTGAGGCCCCAGGCCTGGCCTTTCAGGCGTTCGGCTTCGGTCCAGCGAATCGGCTTCCAGTCCGGCGCCAGAATCAGGCGTGCTCCGGCATTGGCGACTTCCACGCGGTTGCCGCCGGGCTCGAACAGATACAAAAAGAAGGTCTGCTGGATGGCATGCTTGTGCGGCCCGGTCTCGATGCGGACGCCGTGTTCGAGCGCGATATCCGCGGCAATCAGCACCTCTTCCCGGCTGTTGACCGCGTAGGTGACATGGTGAAACCGTCCCCTGGATCCCGTGTGGTCATGCGTGTAGGCGAAGTCATAACTCTTATTGGTGCAGGTCATCCACATGGCGGCTTCCGTGCCGTCGTCCAGCACGATCTGTTCCGTCAGCCGAAAGCCGAGATAATCCTCAAAAAACTTGCGGTTGGCTCTAATGTCAACCGCCAGCCCATTCCAATGATCGAGCCGGCGCACATTCATGCCGCGCGCCGGGAATCGCTCCGCCTGGTTCTTTAACGCGGGCCGCAACTCGGGCGGCGCTTGATACCACTGCGTTTCATAGTAGAGTTCGATCTTGTGCCCATCCGGATCCTGGCACAGAAACGCCGGGCCGTGCGCCAGGTCGCCATCGGTCCAGCCGATGTCGAACCCCGATCCCTTCAACGCCGCCACGCGCCGCTCCAGAGCCTGCTGGCTCCGCGTGCGGTAGCCCACGTGACCAAGCCCCGGCAACTCCGACGCGGTGAGCTTCAACGAGTGGCGTTCATAGTCGTCATACGCACGCAAGTAAACCGAGTCGCCTTCCCGGCCGCTCTCGGTCATCCCCATTACGTCCACGAAGAATCGCAGACTTTCCTCCAGTTTTGGGGTCAGAAGCTCCAAATGGCCCAAGTGGGCCACATCCATGATTGGTTCGCTAAGCATGAGTACTGGATCTCCTTATGTCAGTTATGTGTTGTTGCGGGTCGCCGGGGACTTCTCGAACGATCGTCCCAGCATCCGCACTACTGCTCGACTGAGCTGGATTCAGCCCCCTCAGCGCCGGATCGTACGTGTCCTTCCGCCGTAGGTCAGTTTAGGCAAACTGCTGAGGCATTTTGGTCGCTTCTTGCTAGGGATTTGAACAGCGGACGATATCCACCCAACCACTTCCGTGGCCAGTGAAGACCGATCAGCACGATGGAGCCCAACCTACCCTGTCAAGCAATGCCTGTAGCGCTGCTCAATTGTTTCAGATTGATCGAATCGACGTCAACCCCTGAGATAGTCCGTCCGGGCAGCGTTGCTACGTCCCGGTTTGAGGAACGCTGACTCGGCAAAGGTATGCGCTGATAGAAGCCACGTATGCAACTCAACTCATCAAAGAGCTAGTCCATGCGAACGGAAAAACGACCTCGGCAGGAAAGGAACTGGCCCTAATTTTGAAGCATCCGACCCAGGAAAACCGGCTACCGGTCCCAACCGGATCTCATGCCGTACGGGACCGGCCAGGCCAATCCTTCGATCTGGCGAATCTTGCCTTTCTCAATCTTGAACAATTGGGGAGCGAGATAAGTGATTGGCCGGAGAAACTCGGAAGGCACGGCTACGTTCCCAGTTCCGGGCACCGAGACGGATTTCACGTCGCCCTCATTGTCGAAAAGGGCGAGATTGAGGACCATGCCACGCTCTTCATCCACGACCAGCGGACGCCGATCGCCGACTTTTGAGAGAGCGCTGAAATATCCCTTGTCGAGTTCCTGCGCGCAACTCTGGCTGAAGACTCGAAATCCGGGCTGCGCCTTGTCCACAACAAAACCATCGGGATTATTAGTGGCAGCAAAGCCGTTTTCCCGGCGAGAGCACGGTTCGGCGAACGGAACGATGGAACCTTTGTCCTGCGTGTATCCGTCGAAATACCGGTCGATTGCTGCGGTCAGCTGGGCCCGCGGCGTTCGCCCGGCAGCGGGCATTGGCCGGAGTAGGCCGGGATCAGGCGATAGGAAGCCCTTCGGCGTCAATTCATCGATCATTCTGGGGGTCATGACGCCCGCGGTGTTGGCACCCAATCCGCCTTTTCCTGGTCTCAGTTGCTCCCGGGCAACGACCATCTCGATTTCCGTGATCCGATGATCTTGCACCTTGAGCCGCAGCGCCATCACTCCGAAGAGAGTGCCCTTGAATTCGCTGAAATCGCCGTAGTATCCCGCCTGGCCGGTCGCCGGATCCGTGAGATAGACACGGAACTTGCCGCGGCCGGTGAAAGTCTTCCAAATGCCTTCGCCCGGCTTCACGACCTGCCCGTTCTCGGTGTACTTGACCCCGGGCGCCAGCGCGATGCTGCATGGACATTGCGAAATCAGGGCGTCGAAATACTTATCGATGAAACCCTTCAAGCAATCGCGATCGCACACACCCGGACGAGCAGGGTGCGATGGCGGGGGCAACAGCACCAGCGACTTGCCCTCATCGGGCGATGCCGCGGCAATCCGTGCGATGCCACCGTTTGCAACAAACAAGATCGTAAGAAGCGCGCAACCCAGAAAAGCCTTCCGCATGGTGGTCTCCGAAGCCCTTATCTGCCAAAAGCCGGCCGAGCATTGAACGGCACTTCGAACATGGTCATTTCTATCAGTCGGATACTTCCATTCTCGATCCTATAGGCCTCGTTCGACTGGTTCGTGCGGGGCGTCATGAAATACGGGGGCACCTTCCAGACGCGGCCGTCGGTCAGCTTCATGTCCGTAACCGTCCCGTCGAAATCGAGATACGCGGAAGCCAGGACGGCGCCCCGCTCCGTATCGACCACCAGATACCTCCGGTCGCGGCATCCCGTCGTGAAGCCGAGAAAGCCCAGCTCGTATTGCGCCTTGCAACTGAGCATGGTGAAGTCGCTGATATCCGAGTCCGAATGGCCGTAATTCTGCGGCCTGGGCTGATTCGTCGTCCTGACAGCGTCTTCGATGCGATTGCAATCGTCGGTGAAGGCGTAGATGCCCTTGCCGTCATTCTTCTCGAGCGCCTCATAATACATGTAAGCGGCTTCCTCGAGTGACTCGCGCGACTGCCGCCGTTCGGGCGGAATCGTTGTAAGCCAGCCCGGATCGGGCACGCCCATCTTTTCGTACAAAGCGGCTCCGTGCGAATCATGCGCGACAAACTGCTCGGCCTCCGTAATGAGCTGATTCTCAACCTTGAGTCTCACGATCAGGATCACGCCGGCGCCATTTTCGAAGGCGACGCCGATCGCGCCCACGTCACCGCGTTCGGGATCGGCGAAGTAGTGCCGATAGGTCCCCAGACCGCTGGCCGTGGCCCACAAGGCTTGCCCGATCTTCAGCGGCACATTGTCCTGGGCGTACTTGACCGTGGGCGACAGGGGTGCGCGGGAGGGATCGTGAGCCGCCATTGCAACGAGATACTTGTCGACCATTCCTTCCAGGCAGGATCGATCGCACTGTGGGAAGGGGGGCTGGCCGTTGGGCCTCGCGACAGTGACGCTCATATCACGGCGCGCGGCAACTGAGAGATCAGTGGCGGTCTTCGTGAGCGCATCCACACCGGCCGACTGGGCCCTGAGACTCGGAACGCACACGGTCGTGACCGCGCACGCAGCCAGGAGTGAAACTACAACAAGACGGGAACATAGCCGTTCTCTCAATTTCCATCCTCCTCTTATTCTCAGCCGCGGCCTGCGCGCTTGGCCGCGCCCCCCGGCCATCCATGTGCACGCATCATGGCATCGACCCGTGCATCTGAAGGCGGCGTATCTCTACGGCCAAGCCCGCCTCAGGTGGTGCTGGTTCTCTGGCCGTGGCTAAGGCCCCGGAATTTCCTGTAGCACGTCGTAGAAGGAATGCACCCTGAGGTGGAGCTGCTTCCCCATAGTAGAGCGGAAAAACCTGCCCTACGATCGGCTTGAGATCCAAAAAACGTCCGTCCGATTCGAATCGATCTTTCGAGCGGCTGAAACAAAACGAGCCGGCGACAGACCGAAGTCTGGCGCCGGCTCGGCTGTTTTTTGCCGAATTAGAAATCAAGCTTTACTGCAAACTGAATCTGCCGGGGCGTTACGACCGGCGACTGCGAGAACGTGGTTCGCCCAGCATCAGAAGGAACGATTGTATTTATATAGCCGAGAATCCCCCCAGGTATCTCGCCGACGTTGAAGTGATTGACGCAGTTGAAGCACTCCACGCGGAACTGTACGTTGAGAGCTTCTGTGATCTTCGTGTTCTTGGTGATGGAAAAGTCCGCGCTGAACGTGCCCGGACCGGGGAGACTGTCTCGCTTGACATTCCCCAAGAACCCAGGCGCTTGGGCCTCATAGCACGAAGGATCGAACCACTGGATCGTCTCCACCGGCGCGCCGACAACCCGCTTCTTGATGAGGTGGTTTGGACTGCATCCGGCTGCGTAGCTATAGTTTGGTCTTGAGTTCCACTGGCTTCCCAGGTCCGCGGGATCATTCGACACCGCCCCGCCGGCAAAGTTGCTGACGTTCAACGGCAACCCCGTATGGATCCCGATGATCGTTGCGATCTGCCATCCCTCCACAAGCCGATTCCCCTTGAAAGGCAAAGCGTAGAGGGCATTGGCACTGATATTGTGGCGGATGTCGAAGGTGCAATTCCCGTAGTCGTAACGCTGGTTGTACCGATTTTGAACCAGCGACCCGAATTGCTCCAGGGACGATGCGAAAGAACCATCATCGACGCACCGTGACCAGGTGTAGTTCACCTGCCCGGCAAGGTCGTGCGCGAACTGGCGGTTCAGTGAAACCTGAAGGGAATTGTAAGCCGAAGCCCCCGTGTTGTAAGCCTGAATCAATGAACCGGCTGTGCTAAGAATCCGAGGTCCTTGCCTCCCCGACACAACAGTGGCGAGGGTCGCGAATTGAGCGCCACTCCCGTAGCAGGTAGCTGCGCCGCCGAGGCATTGGTTCGTTACGGTATAGGTTCCGTCTGAAACGGTTGGGCGAGCCGTCGGAATCTGCGGCAAGCCCGTGCAGTCCGGGAACGCGTTGCCGGTGGTATCGCCGATGCACATTGGAGGATTGATATCGCCCTGGGTCCAAAGGTGGCGAGACACCGAGCCGACGTAACCGACCGAAAGGACGGTTCCGTGCGCAATCTCGCGCTGCACGTTCATGTTGTACGTGATCTGGTAGGGGGAGCCGCCGTGGGGCTGATAGGTCACGCCGGCAAACTCACTCAGCGAACCAGCAGGGTTACACCCGGTATCACATATATTTGGGAAATCCGGGCCGATAGGAACCGTGAAAGCTGAAGGAGCCGTGTTGATGAAGTTGGACTCCCAGAGGCGGCCCGCCGTGGGATCAAAGAAAAGGCCGACGCCTCCGCGGATCGAAGTTTTGTGATCATTGAAGACATCATAGGCGAATCCGAAGCGGGGCCCGAAGTTCCCGGCGTTGATGTTGTGTGAAAAGACGTGTTTGACGGGCGAAAACGGAGAGCCAGTGGGAGGCGGCTGGGGGCCAATGGGTGGAAGGTATGAGTTAATGAGCGTGGTCATAGGCTGAGGGCCGAAAGCCCAGCCCACGGGATTGGTATCGTAATCGTAGCGGAAGCCGAGGTTGAGAGTCAGGCGCGACGTAACCTTCCAGTCATCCTGGATGTACGGGTTGACCAGGATTTCCCGGAAATATCGAGTCGCGTTGTTGCTCCCGGGTGGGACGGCGAAGGAGACCCAAGGTAGTCCTTCAAGCCAGACTTGGCCCACGTAGTTATTGCGGCCAGCGAAGGGCAGCGAGAGGTAAAGAAGAAAGTAGCCGCCGTTGGCGTAAGACGCTTGGAGATTCTGGGTTTGTACTCTGGTGACGACGGCGCCGAGCTTGATGCTGTGGGCGCCACGGGTCCAGACGATGTCGTCGCCGCCGCTGAACTTGTTCTGAATGATTTCATCCGGCCGATTCTGGTCCGGGCCGATAACTTGGACCCCGTTGAAACCAGAATTCTGGCCGTCCTCGCGGGGCAGTTCGTTGGGGAAGTCTGGCACGAACCGGAGAGGATCGGAGGTGATAGCAGGGCCGCCTAGCCCCGTCGAAAATGTATTTGCCGCCGCTTTCTGGGGATCCGTAAGGCCCGGCTGTGCCTGGGAGTTTTCGTTGTTGCGAACGTAGCCGAAGTGCAGCGAGTTGACCATCGTGGACGAAATGATGTGCTTTTCGGTGATCGTCACGAACTGGTTTCGCGTGTGATCGGTCTCCGGGAAGATTCCCATCGGATCACGCGGGTCACCAATGAAAGCGTTGTCGATGACGTAGCGGCCAAACAGAGAATCGTTGGCGCCAAGGGTGTAGTCCACACGCCCCAAGGCGTAGTTTTCATTGATGATCAGGTTGGGGGTGGTCAGAACCTGGAAATATCCGCCCAGATCACAGCCGGCAGTAAGGCAGCCGCCGGGGAGATTGTTTGCCGCCACTCGGGGCGCAATTAACTTACACCCCTTACACAGGCTGTACAGCGCCGCGATTTGCTCAGAAGTGGGATTCGGAGCCGCAATGGTCCCGATCGAAATTCCCGGCTGCGTGCTGTTGGTCGAGTCTGAAGGAGCACAACCGCTCGCCGCGACACCAGGCATAGCGCAAGGCATCTTGCCTTGCACAAGGTACGGCTCGGGAAGAAAGATCGGCGTGCTCGTCTCAAGACCCTGCCGGAGCCCTTCGAAGTTTCCGAAAAAGAACAGCTTGTCTTTCTTGATAGCGCCGCCGAGAGCGCCGCCGAACTGGTTCCTCTTGAAGGGAGGCGCGCCGCCCGTGTCTTGTATGTCCCGGGCGTCTAATTTGCTATTGCGAAGGAACTCATACGCGCCGCCGTGCAGGCTGTTGCTGCCGGACCGCGAGACGGCGTTGATGACCGCGCCGTTCCCCGCGAACTGCGCGGTGTAGGTATTCGTCAGAACTTGGAACTCGCCAATGGCTTCGACGCCGAGGGACGTGCCGCCATAGCCCGAGCCAGTTCCGTGTTCCCAGAAGTTGCGAATATCGGTGTTGTCCAGCAGGAACATCTGCCCAGTGGGCCGCGCGCCAGCGACTGAATAGTTGTCCATCATGCCGTAGAGCCTGCCGGTCACGGGATTGGACGCCGGCGCGATCGTCGACACGCCCGGCGCCAGTGTAAGAAGCTGCTCGAAATTGCGCCCGTTCAGGGGCAGCTCGCGCATTTGCTGCGGGCTGATTAAAGTGGAAACCTCAGACGATTCCGTCTCCACACGCGAGACGTCGGCTTCGACGTTGACCGTTTGCGATACCTGGCCTACCGGCAACGAGAAATCCACGACGACGGAGCCGCCGATGGAAAGCGTGACGCCCTTGTGAACCAGGGTCTTGAAACCCGTCAGCGAAGCCTGCACGTTATACGTGCCGACGGCAAGCTGCGGGATGCTGTACCGCCCTTGCGCATCCGAGGTCGTCGATTGCGAAGCATTCGTGTCCACGTTTGTGGCCTGGACCGTCGCGCCAACGAGTGCGGCGCCGGACGGGTCCGTGGCAGTTCCCGAGATCGTGGCCGTTTGCGCTTGCGCCCACAGCGGCGTCGCATTCAGCGAGAGAACGACCAATCCCGCCAGCAAGCACAACAGAGCACACCTTAGAAAGTTTGGCCTCTTTGACATTTCCCACCTCCCCTTTTGACTCGTGAATCCCATGAAGTCAGGCGCGTTGCACCCACACGCTCCACCCTGTGCAGCGGGTATTACTACCGACTGAATGCCCTTGTCAATAGAAAAATGTATTCATCGCATAAATTTAGCCGATGGCGAGTAGCAATATGAGGAACTCTAGAGTGTCGGTAAGTGCCTCTAGCTGCAATTAACCGGAAACGGGACCACGCTATCTTGGGCGATTTCGGCACCTGCTGCACGGATGCGTATCCAGGCACTTGGAGCACAATGTCGTTGACAGGAAAGCGGTTCGCCCCTATCTTGCAGCGGGTTCTCTGAGATGCCGGTCCGCCGGAGATTGGGAATCGGCTGAGCTCCAGGATTGAGGTTTCACCAGTTGGCGCGTACCACCGGTTCTGAGCCAAGCGCGGGTGAGAGGAGAAAGGTGATGACGCAACGATCGATTCGCCGAGCAATCCTTCTGGCGTCTTTCCTGGGCCTCGGCCTGGCTGGTATTGCACAGAATGTGATCGCGCAGGATCATTGGGTGGCAACGTGGGCCGCATCTCCGCAGACGCCTCGATTCTCTTTTCCGAGGCTCCCCACACCTAGCCCATCTTCTGCGTCATCCCAACCCGCACAGCCCAGCCAGACCAATCAGGGAAACCCGCCCCCGCCACCAATATTTCCCGCCCCTCCAACGATCGATAACCAGACAGTGCGCATGATCGTCCACACGAGCATCGGCGGACACCGCGTTCGCGTGCAATTTTCGAACGCGTTCGGCGCGAGCGCGCTTCAGGTGGGGGCTGCGCACGTCGCGCTTCGCGACAAAGAATCGGCGATTGTTTCCGCCTCCGACCGGCCGCTTACGTTCGGGGGAAAGACCTCCGTCGTCATCCCGCCGGCAGCCGAGATGTTGAGCGATCCCGTTGACTTGGAGGTGCCAAAGCTGGGCGATCTTGTCATCAGTATTTACATCCCCGGCGAGGCAGCCTCTCCGACCATCCATCTCACCGGCCTGCACACCACGTACATCTCTAAGCCTGGAGATTTCACCGCCGCACCTGTGATAGCCGACCCCTCCGCCAAGGTGCAGTTGTGGTATTGGGTTTCTGCCGTGGATGTGGTCGCGTCGCCCAAGGCGGGCCTCATTGTGGCATTCGGAGATTCCATCACCGATGGCGCAACATCTACGCCTGATGCCGACCGAAGCTGGCCGAGTCAATTGGCGCAGCGTTTGTCGGCAAACAAAGCTACAGCCGGCCTGGCGATCGTCAATGAAGGCATCTCCGGCAACCGGCTTATCAATGACGGCGCCGGAGTCTCCGCTCTGGCACGATTCGACCGGGATGTCCTAAGCCAGCCGGGGGTGAAGTGGCTGATCGTGCTGGAAGGAATCAATGATATCGGGATCGGCGGCCGTCCGGGCGCGCAACCACCTGACGCCGTTACGGCTGACGACCTGGTTGGGGCGCACAAACAGATCATAGAAAGGGCCCACCTCCACGGGATCAAGGTGATCGGCGCTACCCTAACGCCATATGTGGGCGCAGCCTATGCCACGGAGCAGGGAGAAAGCATCCGCGAGGCGGTCAACCAATGGATTCGCACGAGCGGCGCATACGACGCAGTCATCGATTTCGACGCGGCCACGCAGGATCCCGCAAACCCAAAGCAGATCCGCCCTGCGTACAACATCCGCGACCATCTGCATCCCAACGACGAGGGTTACAAAGCGATGGCCGACGCTGTCGATCTGTCGATTTTCACTCGTAAGTCCAAGTGAGCGGTTTCTCAAACGCGTCGGCGAACGCATTTTCCCAGGCCGGGAATCTGAGCGATCGATTGACCATTTCGATCGACAAGATGTAGGGCATTCCCGAAACAATGCTTCGTGAGCCGGGATGCTTTCTACCGGCGCGGCTTGCGTGCTGCGATGATGCTGTGATCCAACGCGTTCTTGCGATAACTCATGCCGCGGAAGCCGGCTTCGCTGAGGAAACGCTCGATTTCGGAAATTGAGTAGTACCTGCCTTCAGTAATCGCCATGAGAAATACGGAATGGGCCGCTACGGGGAGCGGCCCTGTCTTTTGACGATTCAGGTGAGCGTCGTGAATCAGGACCATTCCGCCCGCGGGAAGCGCTGCGTAAGACTTTTGAAGAAGACTCTTTACCGCGGGGACGTCCCAATCGTGCAGGACGTTCGAAAAGAGATGTACGTCACATCCATCCGGAAAGGGCGCCGCAAACATATCGCCCTGTGCCACTGCAACGCGTTCCGCGCAACCGCGCTGCGCGATGCACTTGCGCGCGACGCGATCAACCGGCGCTCTTTCGAAAACGGTTGCCCTCAAATGCGGATGTGCGGCAACGAGGCAGCAGGCGTAGATTCCTGACGCGCCCGCGATGTCGAGAACGTGCCGGAAGGGCTTGAAATTGATCTTCCGCGCCAGTTTCGGCCCCAGATAAAGTCCTCGTGCATCCATCATTTGGGTGAACTGTTCGGAAAACGCGTCGTCCTCCATTGCTTCCGCCCAGGCTTTGTTGTCCTTGCGGCTGGCCCAGTTCGTAGGCTTACCCGTCCGCAGGACTTCGAGAAGATCGCGGCACACGGGGCGATCCTTGAATGGCGCGTAGTACGGTCCTATGAACCAGGGTGACTCGCGAGTGAGGAATTCCTTCGCGATCGGTGTCAGCCGAAAAGTGTCTTTCTTCCTTTCAATCAGTCCCATGGCGCAGAAGAGGGTGAGCATCACATCAACGGGGCGCTCCTCCAGTGCGAGAGACTTGCAAATGGTTTGCGCGTCGGCCGGCGATTTCGCAAGCCAGGTGAAGAAATCGAGAGAAGCTACTGCCGCGCCCAACAGCTCGGGGGCATAGATTCCGTCCCGATAGCGGTACAGAAAGGTAGGATCATGTTTTGGCTGGCGAGTAAGATTGTTCATATCCTTCTATTCTGAGCGTCGGGGGGCGCAATCACGTTCCAGGCGTGCTTGCGCCTGGCTTGTACATTGCAGATATTCTTTCGCTTCTTCTCAAGGCGTCCGAGCAAACAATCGCTCGAGCTTGCTTACTTTTTCGGCGTTACCCGCAGGAGCCTGCCATCGTCGGTGAGGATGTACAACGCACCGTCCGGGCCCTGCACCACGTCGCGGATTCGCTGATTGAGGTCGTGGAGCAATCTTTCCTCGGCGACCACGCGATTGCCCTCCACGACAAGACGGATCAGGCTTCTTGCATACATCCCGGCAACGAACAGGTTGCCCTTCCATTCGGGGAACATGTCGCCCGTATAGAATATGGCGGCGCATGGCGCGATATCCGGATACCAGAAATAAACCGGCTGCTCGGTTCCCTCTTTCGCGGTAGCGCCCTTTCCCGCCAGCAGGTCGCCGTTGTATCGCCTGCCGTAGCTGACGTTGGGCCAACCGTAGTTTCCGCCCGGCTTGATGATATTGACCTCGTCGCCGCCCAGGGGGCCGTGCTCGATCACCCACAGCTGCCCGGTAGCGGGATTGATCGCTGCGCCTTCAGGATCGCGATGTCCGTATGAATACGTTTCAGGCAGCACGGTGGGCTGACTCAGAAACGGGTTATCTTTGGGAATCGAGCCGTCTCGATTGATGCGCACCACGCGTCCGGTGAAATTGCGCAAGACGTCCGGGTCGGT
The DNA here is from genome assembly GCA_020073605.1 of Terriglobia bacterium. Taxonomy (GTDB): domain Bacteria; phylum Acidobacteriota; class Terriglobia; order Acidiferrales; family UBA7541; genus Palsa-295. The sequence goes on along the minus strand of JAIQEW010000004.1, from coordinate 51,267 downwards.
GATTTCGTGGTCGGTGCCGTCGTAGCCGGGCTCGTAAAACCGGAAGCGGTCCGCGCCCGTGACAAACATTGTGCCGTCGGGGGCAAACGCAATTCGCCGGTTCACTCCGTCAAGAAGGACCTGTACGTTTTCGAGCCTCTTCTCATCCTCGCTCAAACGCCCGCGCGCAAGCCGTTCCTCGCCAACCCTCATCGTCCGGCGTTCGGCCACCGATGCCTTCCAGACGTTTCCATAGAAAACTTCAATCGGCCACACGCCCGGCTCCTCGCCCGGCGGCGGCGCGAAGTACGTGAAGTAAATCAACCGATTCTTCGCGAAATCCGGATCGACGACTACGTCGTGCAGCGATTCCGCCGCGACAATCTTCGTGTCAGGCACGCCGGCGATCGGCGCCGAATAGAATCCGTCCATCGTTGCGACCCGGATGAAACCATACCGCTCGGCCACGAGCATCTTCCCGTTGGGCATGAACGCCAGCGACCATGGGGCATTGAATCTTGGGATGATCGTTTCCACGTTGAGCGGAGGCGACTTCTTGGCGGGCGCCGGCGCGTTCGTCTGGCCGGGGAAAGCGGGTTTCGGCGCGGGATAATCCTCAGGCTTCGCCATTTGCGCCCGGACAGGCGACGACATCGCCGCACCCAGCGCAATCACAGCCAACAAATGGGCCAACACGAGAGCGAATCTTCTTATGTGCATGAGAACCTCGTCTTTACTCTTTGGGAATCATTTGTTGAATCGGCCAGCCAATCGGACGCACATCCTAAAGCAGCCTGTGGTATTACACCGTTGTGCGGCGAAGCATGCTCCTACGACCTTAGCGATTGTGTCCTTACTTGGTTGGGGTGGCCTTCGCCGGACGCGGCGGAATCTTCATGTTCTTCACCTTCAGCCTGTATTCCGGATACATCGTTTCCGCGCCTCCTCGAGTCGCCTCCAGAGGAACTCCATACCTCATTCCGAACTCATCGAGAAACGGGTTTGTGCCGGGCAAATGATGCGGCACGACGCCCGCGGGACGGTCCACCTCGTCCACGGATTCACAGGGCCAGGGCGCCATCTGCTGCTGCGGATTGTAGACAAAATCGACAGTCCGAATGAGAGGTTCCGCCAGGTAAACGGGGTCGTATGTAATCGCCGCAACCGTCAAATAATTACCGTGCTTCATGAGGTGGACGCTGGCTGTGGCCATGTCGCTGCGGGGAACGCCGTTGAGGCCGAGCCAATTCTCTTTGAGGTGTGTGGTTGTTATGACGAGGGTGTCGCCGTCCCACTTTCCGGTCGAAAATCCCGCCCAAGTGTGACGCGCATACTCTGGCGGATGGGGGCGCCCGTCCATCCAAATTGTTTGCTCCGCCCCATATGCGGAAAGGTGCGTGTGATACGCGATCACCTTTTGCGTGGCTTTGTCCACTTCCTTCCAGATGCTCAGATTCGACGGGCCTCGCCATCCATAATCGGAACCGTGCGCCCGGCACTGATTTTCCGGCAGCTCAACGAGTGCGGCATCCCAACTATCGGCTCTCAGGCGCGCGGCATCGTTGATGGGGAGTCCGAGGTAGTCGCCAATTTCCGCCCCGGCCAGGCGCTCCCGCTGATCCTCGTCAAAACGGGGCGACCATTCTCCGGACGGATCTTCCTGGCCAAAAACCGGTCGGCTCAATACAGTCGCCGGCAAAAGTGACAGGATTAGAAAACCTGCAATCTTGGCACGCTTGATGCAGCTCACCTAGGTCTCCCGGGCGGATGTGCCGGACCTCCGCTCGCAATTCTGCCGCAGGTCTCTATCCGGGAGCGCGCGTCAAACGCCTCCCGCGCTTTCCGGCAACGCTCCTCGCGGCGCGGCGGCTCACGATATCCGACGCTTTCGGCGGATGTCAAACGGAATGTATGCCTGGAAGGGGAGAATTCGCGGGGCGGTAAGTGGTCCGCCCCGCGCGTTGCAGGCCCTGCGGAGAGACTATGCCTTGCCGAAAATCTTTTCGGCGATATCGGCTGCAACCGGCACGCGAAATCTTTCGCCCTGATACGCCTTGATCATGAGCAGTATCCAGAGAACGAAACCGACCACGCCGACGAGCCAGTAGAGCAGGAGGCCGCCCGAGAATCCGGCGAAGCCTCCCATCACGAAGCTCAGACCAAAGATCATGCCGAGGCAGATATTGATGATGTGCAAGCCGCCAAAGACCACGATCGACTGAGCGGCATGGAAGCGCACGTAGGGGCGCTTGTCGATGAAATAGAAGATCAATCCCGTCACCCAGCCGAGCACGTAGCACAGCAGGCCGGCAACCTTCTCATCCATTTGCGATTGTGCCGCCGGATTCGCTGGAGACACGCCGGCTGATTGCGGCGCCCCGCAAGCGGGGCAGAACCCGGCATTGTCCGCGACCGCGGCCCCGCATTTCGTGCAATGTGGCATGATTTCCTCCCGGGAGAGTCTTGTTGCGGCGGAGCCTAGCAAAACCGGGCCGCACGGGCAAGCTCAATTGAGGACGATGGGCGATGCTATACTGAGCCCAAGCGGAAGTGGCGGAATTGGCAGACGCGCCAGCCTTAGGAGCTGGTGGCCGAAAGGCCGTAGGGGTTCGAGTCCCTTCTTCCGCACCAACATTTCCGGCGAGGAAATGTTGTCCCGAGCGAATCCGCCGAAGGCGGATGAGCCGAGGGGCTGTATCGATAGCGTTCGGGGTTTCCGTCGGCAGGCTCGGGACAAGCTCGTCCCTTCTTCCGCATGACCTATCTTTGCAAATCCTCAACGAAATTGAGATTTCGTTTTGCTTCATTGCTGTTCTGCACAGTCGTCCGACGGACAAATCGGCCAGGTCGGGACAGGAAATCGCAAACACCGGTAACAGTGAAAATTGCAAGCACTGCACGGGACGGGTAGTGGGTCAGTTTGAAAAACTTAATAGCGGTCAGCGGGCACTTGATTTGAATTCACTCGCTTACCTGCGAAAACAGGCTACCGAGGCACTAAATTCCACTTGACGTGTAAGGTCTCCACACGTTACATGTTGTACCGCTACGTGACGTAACAGTGGCGGCGAAGGACCGAAAAGGGAGCATCGTGTCAAAAACGAGCTTGGCTGTTGTTGTGTTAGCGATAGCAACTGCAATGCCTGCATCCGCGGAGCCGCCACTTTGGGTTATCAAAACCGGGACGGCAGAGGTCTTCTTATTCGGACAGATGGGTCTGAAAGCAGACACTCAATGGCAATCCGCCAAGTTACGCAAAGCTTTCGACAAGAGCGCCGAACTCTGGACTGAAAATCCACAGGAACACAGAAATATAGACCCCAAGCTGCTCGATGAACTGAGCAGGAATGCCCACCCACTTTCTGATCTGCTGAGCGACAGCGACTCGGTCCGATTGCAAACAGCACTGAAGAGGGCTGGCGTTCCTCCTGGTGCCGTTAGTTCCATGAGCGCCTACGTGGTACTCGAAGACGTGTTAGAGAAACAGGCAGGCATCGACGCGAGCAATCTTCCCGAGAGAGTCTTCGCAAAAAGAGCGGTGGAGTCCGGCAAATCAATTCACTCGGAGTTCGAAAGCCTGGAAGGTCAACTGCGATTCTCAGCCGGCTTGCCCGATGCCGTGCAGGCCGGCCTCATCAAAAGAGCTTTGGATGATCTAGACGCCGGCGCGCCGGCCGTGACTGAAAGAATCGCTGCTTGGAGTGCAGGCAACTTGGCTCTTGAGACAGCCTACGTCGAGCACAACTGCAATCTCTATCCAGATATGTGCCGCGCCATAGGAACGGAGCGGAACGCAGAATGGGTCTTCCGAATCAAGGAAATGCTTTCGAAACCGGGAACCTATTTTGTTTGTGCCGGTATCGGCCACTTCGTCGGCCCCGACGGCATCGTGGCTCAGTTGGAGGCAGCGGGCATACGGGTGAAGCGAAATTAGCTCTTTGGCTCGCATGTTCGATAGGTCCTGATAAGTCAGATTACCGGACAAACACCCAACTAGTACCCCGCTTGCCCGGTTAGCGCGAATCCCTATCTTCCGCACCACTGCTCCCGACAAGGAAGCAGTGCCCCGAGCGAACGCAGTGAGCCGAGGGGTTGCGTGTCCGGAGCTCATCTACTACCGCAAGCGGATGAGCCGAGGGACGCCGGCGCAGCGAACGCGCCTCGGTTGACGCGCGCCGAGCGATTCCCTATACTAACTTTTCCGTTGCGGCATTGTTTCGCCGCGCTCCCCTGCTCTCCTCCTTGTCGGATTCCGAACAGGCGAAAGGCGGATTGAGACCGGGCAGTTTTGGGCGTTTGCCCCTCAGAAAGTTTTCCCATGACCGAAGCAACCTGCAAGCGCGAGATCGAACTCGAAATTCCGGCCGAGAACGTCACGAAGGCCACGGAAAAAGTGGCGCGCGATATCGCGCGCATCGCCCGCATCCCCGGATTCCGTCCGGGCAAGGCGCCGATCACTCTCGTGCGCCGGCGCTTCGCGGACGACATCCAGGGCGAAGTCGTGCAGTCGCTCGTCCCTGAGTATCTTGAGAAGGCGCTCGACGAAAAGAAGCTCGTCCCCGTGGCTCGTCCTGAAGTGGACAAGCTTGAATTCAAAGAGGGCGAGCCGCTGAAGTTTCGCGCGGTCTTCGAGGTTCTTCCGGAATTCGATCTGGGCGACTACAAGAACCTGCAAGTGCAAGTGGACGAGATCGAAATCGGCGACGCGCAGGTGGATAAGACGCTCGAAGAGATGCGCGAGCGCGCCGCGACGTTCGTTCCGGTCGAAGGCCGCCCGGCGAAAGACGGCGACTCCGTTCTGATCAAGCTGATGGGCACGCCGGCCGGCGGCGGCGATCCCGTGCAAGCCGACAATATTCTCGTTCATCTAGGCGCGGAAGAAACGCTCGCGAGCTTCACGGAGAACCTTCGCGGCGTCACGCCGGGCGAAACCAAGCAGTTCGAATCGCGCTATCCGGATGATTACCCGGACCCGAAGCTGGCGGGCAAGACCTACAACTATTCAGTCGATGTCCAGGCCATCAAGGAAAAGAAGCTGCCCGAATTGAACGACGAGTTCGCGAAGGACGCCGCGGGCGAGCAAGGCGGCATCACGACGCTCGCCGAGCTGCGCAAGAAGATCCGCGAGAATCTCGACGCGGCGAAGGACCAGCAGCAGACGGCCCAGGCGCGAGAGAAAATTCTCGAGCTGCTTGTGAAGCAGCACGATTTCCCGGTGCCGGAAGCGCTCATCGAAGGCCAGATGGATACGCGGCTCGAGCGCGTCGTGCGGTCACTCGCCGCGCAGGGCGTCGATCCGCGCGCGGTCAATGTGGATTGGGTCTCGCTCCGCCACCAGCAGCGCGACCGCTCCATCGCGGACGTGAAGGCCGAGCTGCTGCTCGACCGGATCGCCACGGCCGAGAAGATCGACGCGGCCGAGGAAGACGTGGAAAAGGAGATCGCCCATCTTGCCGAACACAGTGGCGAATCGACAACGGCGTTGCGCGCTCGCTTGACAAAGCAGGGAGCGCTCGATAGGATGAAATCGAAGTTGCGAAGTGACAAAACGATCGAGTGGCTCTACCGCACGGCCCGAATCGAGAAGACAGCCAAGAGTGAAAAGTAATTCTGGTTCGGGTTTCCTCAGCGCGCAAGAATATTCCAAATGAGACAAACTGACGACGCGAGTCCGTATGCCACGACGCTGGTTCCCATGGTGGTCGAGCAGACCAACCGTGGCGAACGCGCCTACGACATCTATTCCCGGCTTCTGAAGGACCACATCATCTTCATCGGAACGCCGATTGACGACCATGTGGCCAACCTCGTGACGGCCCAATTGCTCTTTCTCGAGTCCGAGGACCCGGAAAAGGACATCTCGGTGTACATCAACTCGCCGGGAGGCTCCATCTCGGCGGGAATGGCGATCTACGACACAATGCAGTTCGTCCGTCCCGACGTAGTCACCTATTGCATCGGCCAGTCGGCCTCGATTGCAGCCGTGCTGCTTGCATCCGGCACACCCAAGAAGCGCTATGCCCTGCCAAATTCCCGCGTCCTGATCCACCAGCCGTGGATGTCCGGGCTTTCCGGGCAAGCCACGGATATTGATATTCACGCCAAGGAAATCATACGGACCCGCGCCGCGCTCAATAAGCTGCTGTCTCACCACACGGGCCAATCCATCGAAAAGATCGAGAAAGATGTGGAACGCGATTTCATCATGACGCCCGAACAGGCCAAGGCCTACGGCATCGTCGATGAGATCATCACGAAGCATCGCTGATGGCGTTCCAAATGGTTAGTAGTGAAAGCGATGAATTGCGGGACGAGGCGGAATTTCTGTCCTACAATTTGTTTCAGTTTCAGATTCATCGTGGGTGTGGTTTCGACGAGAGGGGCCCTCACCGGTGAAACGGTTCACCCCAGAAGAGCCGTTGCGTTGTTCCTTCTGCCATAAGACGCAGGAGCAGGTGGAGAAGCTTATCAGCTCTCCATCGGAGTATCCGCGCTCGTACATTTGCAACGAGTGCGTGGGCGTCTGCCAACAGATTCTCGAGGACGAGAAGCGCGAGCAAACAAGCCCGGCCAATAAGCGCCTGCCGCGCCCGCCCGAGATCAAGGCGTTTCTCGACGGGTACGTGATCGGCCAGGACAAGACCAAGAAGAAGCTGGCTGTGGCGGTCTACAACCACTACAAGCGCATTTTCCTGAACCGGCAGCCGGGGGACGTGGAACTGACGAAGTCGAACATCCTGCTGATCGGGCCGACGGGCACGGGCAAGACGCTCCTGGCGCAGACGCTCTCGCGGATGCTCGAGGTGCCGTTCGCGATTGTGGACGCTACGACGCTCACCGAGGCGGGCTACGTCGGAGAAGACGTCGAAAATATCATCCTGAAGTTGCTCCAGGCCGCGGATGGCGACGTCCAAAAGGCCCAGCAAGGCATCATATATATAGACGAGATCGACAAGATTTCGAAGAAGGACGAGAACCCTTCGATTACCCGCGACGTTTCGGGCGAGGGCGTGCAGCAGGCGCTGCTGAAGATTCTCGAGGGCACGGTCGCCAACGTTCCGCCCCAGGGCGGGCGCAAGCATCCGCACCAGGAATTTACGCCGGTCGATACGACCAACATTTTGTTCATCTGCGGCGGGGCTTTCGTGGGCATGGAGAAAATCATCGAGCGCCGCGTGGGGCAGAAGTCGCTCGGGTTCCACGCCGACGCGCAGCCGACGACGCCGACGCGCCGCAACATTGAAGTGCTCGAGCAGGCGCAGCCAACGGACTTGATCCGCTACGGCCTGATCCCGGAATTCGTCGGCAGGCTGCCGGTGATGGGAGTGCTGGGCGATCTCGATAAGAGCGCGCTGGTGCGCATCCTGACGGAACCGAAGAACGCGCTGGTGCGTCAATACCAGAGACTCTTCGAGTTTGAAAACGTCCGCCTGCGCTTCACCGATGACGCTCTTGATACGGTTGCGGACCTGGCGCTCCAGCGCAAGGTCGGAGCGCGCGGGCTGCGCATGATTCTCGAGGATTTGATGCTCGAGATGATGTACCACTTGCCGGCGCAGCGGAAACTCCGTGATTTCGTGGTCACCGCAGACATGGTAAAGGGCCGGGAGATCAACTGGAGCCTGCTCGAAAAGGCCGGCTGATTCTCGAGCCGTAGCGCAAGGGTGGCGGGGAGATTTACACGGCCAGGCGCCGTGATCCAAGGATTCAATGTTCAATAAGGAAAAACTCGACGTAAAGCGCGTGCCGATGATGCCGGTGCGGGACATGGTCATCTTCCCGGAGATGATGCACCCGTTCATCGTGGGCCGCGAAGCATCCGTGCGCGCGCTCGAAGACGCGCTGGCCGGCGACAAGAAGATCTTCCTGGTCACGCAGCACGATGCCTCAGTGGATGATCCGAAGCCGGAGGAAATCTACCAGGTCGGGACGCTCGCCAACATCGTGCAAAGCGTGAAGCTGCCGGACGGCAACATCAAGGTCCTGGTCGAAGGCACGGAGCGGGCGAAAATCGTGCAGGTGACGAGCGAGGAAGGCTTCTTCCGCGCTTCGATTCGTCTAGTCCCTGTGAAGGTCGAGCCCGGGCCGCAGATCGAACAGGCCTCGAGCCGCGTCACAACCCTTTTCGAGCAGTACGTGAAGCTCTCGCAGAGCTTGAACTACGACACGATGATCGCTGCCGTGCGCGTCGAGGATCCGGGCAAGCTTTCCGATGCAATCGCCGCGAACCTCCAGATTCCGGTCGAGGAAAAGCAGGAACTGCTCGAAATCTTCGAGCCGGTCCAGCGCCTGAATCGCATCGCCGACATCCTCGAAGTGGAAATCGAAAAGCTCAACGTCGATCGCTCGATCAACACGCGCGTGAAGCGCCAGATGGAGCGCGCCCAGAAAGAGTACTACCTCAACGAAAAGCTCAAGGCGATTCAGAAAGAGCTCGGTCGCGGCGAGGCGAGCGAAATCGAGCAGCTCAAGAAGAAGATCGAGACCTCCGGCATGCCCGAAGGTCCGATGGAAAAGGCCATGCAGGAGCTGAAGCGGCTCGAGATGATGCCGCCGATGTCGGCCGAATCCACCGTCTCGCGCAACTATCTCGATTGGCTGCTGGCGGTGCCCTGGAAGAAGCGCTCGAAGGAAATCCGCGATATCAAGCGCGCCGAGCAGATTCTTTCGGAAGATCACTACGGCCTGGAAAAGATCAAGGAGCGCATCCTCGAGTACCTTGCCGTGCGCCAGCTTGTGAAGAATCCGAAAGGCTCGATCCTCTGCTTCCTCGGGCCTCCGGGCGTGGGCAAGACGTCGCTGGCCATGTCCATCGGCCGCGCGACCGGGCGGAAGTTCGTCCGCGTGTCGCTCGGCGGCGTGCGCGACGAAGCGGAAATCCGCGGCCACCGGCGCACCTACATCGGCGCTCTGCCCGGCCAGATCATCCAGATGATGCGCAAGGCCGGCACGACGAACCCGGTCTTCGTGCTCGACGAAGTGGACAAGATGTCGATGGACTTCCGCGGCGATCCGTCCGCTGCGCTGATGGAAGTGCTCGATCCGGAGCTGAATCATTCATTCACGGATCACTATCTCGACGTCGAATACGATCTGTCGAAAGTGATGTTCATCTGCACAGCCAACGTGCTGCACACGATTCCGCAGCCCTTGCAGGACCGCATGGAGGTCCTCCGCCTGCCCGGCTACACGGAACAGGAAAAGCACCAGATCGCGCAGCGTTTCCTGGTCGCCCGGCAGCTCGAAGCGACGGGCTTGTCGAAAGACAACGTGAAATTCACGGACGAAGCCGTCACGCACATCATCCGGCACTACACGCATGAAGCCGGCGTGCGCAACCTGGACCGCGAGATCGCCAACGTCTGCCGGAAAGTGGCGCGCAAGGTTGTCGCCGACGGAAAGAATTTCAGCGTCGAAATCACGCCTGCAAACGTCAACGACTACCTCGGTATCCTGAAATACCGGGATTTCTTCGCCGAAAAGAAGAACGAGGTTGGCCTGACCACCGGCCTCGCATGGACGGAAGTCGGCGGGCAGGTCCTCTCCATCGAAGCGACTTTGATGCAGGGCAAGGGCCGCCTGACGCTGACAGGCAAACTCGGCGACGTGATGCAGGAATCGGCGCAGGCCGGGATGAGCTACATCCGCTCGCGCAGCCATCTCTTCAGCCTGCCGAAGGATTTTTACCGCCACGTTGATATCCACATGCACGTGCCCGAAGGCGCCATTCCGAAGGACGGCCCCTCGGCCGGGATCACGATCTGCACTTCGCTCGTGAGCGCGCTCACGCGCATTCCCGTTCGCTGCGACGTCGCCATGACCGGCGAGATCACGCTCCGCGGCAAGGTGCTTCCGATCGGCGGCGTGAAGGAAAAGCTGCTCGCCGCGCACCGGCTCGGCCTGCGCACCGTGATTCTGCCGAAAGATAATGAGAAGGATCTGGCGGATATTCCGCCCGAGATCCTTGCACAGATGTCCATCCACTTGGTGGAGTCGATGGATGAGGTCCTGCAGTTCGCGCTCGAACAGCCGCTGCCCATTTCCGGACATCCCCCGGTGGCCGGTGTGGAACCCAAGTTCGGCGCGGACGTTGCGCAGGACAATGAATTGACGAATTGAACCCTTCGGTCCTCCCACATCCTGCTCGGCAGGTTCGGCCCGCGACCGGAGTGCGAAGGATTCTCTGAACGTAAGCCCATTGAAGAATCTGGGATAGAGTGCCTCGATCGACCGCGCCCGCCCCGGATTTATTTCAGATCACAATCGCGCCTGAAAAATCAGGCTTGAAAAGGAAAGAACTCGATGAGTGTTAGCCTTGCAGAACTAAAAGATAAGAACATCACCGATCTGGCGAAGATCGCGAAGGAGCTGAATATCCCCGGCTCCTCCGGCATGCGCAAGCAGGAGCTGATCTTCCAGATCCTCCGCGCCCAGACGGAAAAGAACGGCCTCATCTTCTCCGAGGGCGTTCTCGAATGCCTGCCCGACGGCTTCGGCTTCCTCCGCGCGCCGGAGTACAACTACCTCCCGGGGCCGGACGACATCTACGTCTCGCCGTCGCAGATTCGCAAGTTCGATCTGCGCACCGGCGACACCGTCTCCGGCCAGGTCCGCCCGCCGAAGGATGGCGAGCGTTACTTCGCGCTGATCAAGGTCGAAGCGGTCAATTTCGAGGACCCGGAAGTCGCGCGCAACAAAATCTTCTTCGACAACCTGACGCCCCTTTACCCGCAGGAGCGCATCCGCCTGGAGACGACCAAGGAAAACCTGACCGGGCGCGTGCTCGACATGCTCTGCCCCATCGGAAAGGGCCAGCGCGGATTGATCGTCGCGCCCCCGCGCACCGGAAAGACGATGATGCTGCAATCCATCGCCAACTCGATCACCACGAATCATCCGGAAATCGCGCTGATCGTGCTGCTGATCGACGAGCGGCCGGAAGAAGTCACAGACATGCAGCGCACCGTGAAGGGCGAAGTGATCAGCTCGACGTTCGACGAGCCGCCCCAGCGCCATATCCAGGTGGCGGAAATGGTGCTCGAAAAGGCAAAGCGCCTGGTCGAACACAAGCGCGACGTCGTGATCCTGCTCGATTCGCTGACGCGTTTGGGCCGTGCTTACAACGCCGTCACGCCGCCTTCCGGGAAAGTTCTCTCGGGCGGTATCGATGCCAACGCTCTCCAGCGGCCCCGCCGCTTCTTTGCCGCGGCGCGGCACATCGAGGAAGGCGGCTCGCTCACCATCATGGCCACGGCCCTGATCGATACGGGCAGCCGCATGGACGACGTCATCTTCGAGGAGTTCAAGGGCACCGGCAACATGGAAATCAACCTCGACCGCCGGTTGGTCGATAAGCGCGTGTTCCCCACGATCGATATCAACCGCTCGGGAACGCGCAAGGACGAACTGCTTCTACCGGCCGATGAGCTGAACCGCATCTGGGTGTTGCGCAAGGTGCTCAGCCCGCTATCGACCGTCGAAGCGATGGAGCTTCTGCTGGGCCGCCTCTCGAAGACCAAAACGAACGCGGAGTTTCTGGCCTCGATGTCCAGCCCGGCGTAAGCCGCCCCTCAACAGTTTCGCTGCTGACGACGATCAGGGGGAGGAGGAAAAGTACTTGGTTACTACCCTGCCGTCCTCATCAAAGCCGACCACCCAATCGCCGATGCGTACGCGGGAGAAATAGTGGAATTCTTCGACGCACTTCATAGATTTCTGGTCTATATTCGTTTCATCCCAGCGGTTCACGTCGCTGCACTTTGTAATGTCTCCTGGTTTTCCGAATCGCTGAAGAACCTCAGCTCTTGCCGTTCCCGGAATTAGTCGGGCGTAGGCTTTCTCGTACCGGGTGTATTCGTAGTGGACCCAAGAACCGACCAGCAGGACCAAACCGACGGGTACAACGACCGTTAGCCAACCACGACGGCTCATGGTTATCCTCAACAGCGACTAGGCCAGTTCCTTCGCCAGCATCACCACGAGCCGCGCGACCTCCTCGGGCTCCATTGCGGTGCTATCCACCACGACGGCGTCTTTGGCGCGGACCAGCGGCGAATCGCTGCGCTCGCGGTCGCGGCGGTCGCGCTCGTGAATCTCTTCGAGCGTCCGCGCCAGATCGATCGCGTCGCCTTTCTGCTGGTGCTCGCGCCAGCGCCGGTCCGCCCGGATTTCCGGCGAGGCGATGAGAAAAATCTTGAGTTGGGCGTCAGGGAACACCACGCTGCCGATGTCGCGCCCCTCCATCACGACGCCGCCCTGCTCTCCCGCTCGCCTCTGCTCGGCCACGAGCACGCGGCGCACCCCGGGTACGACGGCAATCTTTGAGGCCGCCTGTGCGACCTCGGGCGTGCGAATCGCGGCCGTAACGTCCTCGCCGTCAAGAAACACCTGCTGCGCGCCGTCGCGCGCGCGCAAGTCGATGCGCGTTTCGCCGGCAAGGGCGGCCAGCGCGTCGCCGGCTTCGAATGACACGCCCCGCCGCAGCGCCTTGAGCGCGACGGCCCGGTACATCGCGCCCGTATCAATGTAGAGGTAGCCCATCAGCGCCGCCACGCGCCGCGCGAGCGTGCTCTTCCCTGAGCCGACTGGGCCGTCAATCGCGATGATTAGTTTTTGTGACAAAGACTCGAAACTCCCTGCATTGTCATTCCGAGTCCGCCACGGCGGACGAGGAATCTCTCTCCAGGTTCATTCGGATTTCGCTCAAATGCGTTTGAACGCGCGCTCGATCTCGCGCACGGAATAGCGCAGCACCACCGGCCGCCCGTGCGGGCAACTCATCGGATATTCCGTCTTCGCAAGCTCGCCGAGCAGCCATTCCATCTTCGTCTTGTCGAGCGGTGTGTTCACTTTGATCGCGGCGTGGCAGGAGGTCGATGCGGCGATCTTCGATTGCAGCGAATCGATCGAGATCGCCTGATTTTCGCGCGCGATCCCGTCGAGGATTTCAAACAGCAGCTTTTCCGCGTCGCCGCTCGCGATTCCCGCCGGAGCGGCCTGAATCGCCACGCTCCGCGCGCCCATCAGTTCCGCCTCGAATCCGTTGGCGCGCAATTCTTCGGCGATCTGCTCGAATGTGACGAGCTGCCGCGGATTCAGCTCGACGATGATCGGCACCAGCATCCGCTGCCCGCCCAGCTCGCCCTCCCGCCGCGCGCGCAGGTGCTGCTCGAAAAGCACCCGTTCGTGCGCCACGTGCTGGTCGATGATCCACAGCCCTTCGCCATTCACAGCGACGATGAAGCTTGCGTTCACCTGCCCGAGCGGCTTCAGGTCGGTAATTTCCTCGGCGCTCGGCAGCGTGCCGACGGCGCTTTCGCGCGCGGCCTCGCCCGGCACCGCCACTTGAGCCTCTGGCGGAGGCAACGGAAAATTCATCGCGCCGCTCGATTCGAAACCCAGCCGCTGGGCAAACGGTCTCTCGGGCGCGCCCGATAATTCGAAGTCCGCTGCGACCGCGGCACTCGAGCCAAACGACGTGGGGATCTCGGCTCGGGGCGGACCCGGAAAAGCGCCCGAGTCCTGCATCGGCGCGTAGCCGCGCATGTTGCCCGGCCCCGGCGCACCGGCCGCCGAACCTGCTGCGGCAGCAGCAGCGTAGGTCCCGGCGGGTTCCGTCGGGACGCGCGCCGCCGGAAATCCCGGAATCGGGCGCGCGATCGAAAGGGCATGGCGAAGCGCGTCGCGCGTGAAATCGTGGACAAACTGCGGATGGCGGAACCGCACCTCGATCTTCGCGGGATGCACGTTCACGTCCACTTCCTGATACGGCAGGTCGAGGAACAGCAGCACGACGGGGAAAACACCCGGCGGCGTGACGTTGCGGTACGCCTCGCCGATCGCGTGGAGCAGCAGGCGGTCGCGGACCAGCCGCCGGTTCACGAAAATGTAGATCCCGTTGCGGTTCGTGCGCTGCACTTCCGGACGCGACGTAAATCCTGTCACGCCGAGCGTGGCCGCCTGCTCGTCGGCCTCAAGCTGCGGCTCGGTGATCGCCGATCGAACGGGCCCCTCGTTTGGAGGAATTTCCATCAGTTCTTCAAGCGCCTGGCGACCGAAGATCTGATACACGCGGTCGGAAAGCTTCTCAACCGGCGCGCAATCGAGGATCACCTGCGAGGGCGTTTTCAGCACGAACTGCACTTCGGGATGCGCGAGCGCGTAGTGGGTGACGAGCGAGGCGATGTGGCCGAGCTCCGTGGTTTCCGACTTCAGGAATTTTCGCCGCGCCGGCACGCAGTAGAAAATGTCCGCAACGCTGATCGACGTTCCCGGCGGCACGCCCGCGGGCTTCACGCTGATGAGTTTCCCGCCGGCGAATTCGACGCGAGTTCCCTGCTCTTCCTCAGGAGTGCGCGTTTCGAGCAGCAGCCGGGATACTGCGGCAATCGAGGGCAGCGCCTCGCCGCGAAAACCGAGCGTGGCAATCGAAAGCAGATCGTCCGCCGTGCGCAGCTTCGACGTCGCATGGCGCTCGAAGGCGAGCAGCGCGTCATCATGATTCATGCCGCTGCCGTCGTCGATCACGCGGATCATCCGCTTGCCGCCCGATTCGACTTCAATGCGAATCGAGCGCGCCCCCGCGTCGAGCGCGTTCTCGAGCAGCTCCTTCACGACGGATGCCGGCCGCTCGACCACCTCGCCCGCGGCGATCTTGTTCGCGACGTTTTCCGGAAGTATCCGTATCCGCGACATAAACCTATTTCGCTGGCTCCTTGATCGCGATGCCCAATTCATCGAGCTGCGCTGTATCAACCTCAGACGGCGACTCGGCCATCAGATCCACCGCAGCAGTAGTCTTCGGAAACGCGATGACCTCGCGGATCGACTTCTCGCCCGCCAGCAGCATCACCACGCGATCGATTCCGAGCGCGATGCCGCCGTGCGGCGGGGTGCCGTACGTCAGCGCGTCGAGGAAAAAACCGAAGCGCTGCTTCGCCTGCTCGTCCGAGAGGCCGAGCGCCTTGAACATCCGCGCCTGCACATCCTGCCGGTGAATTCGAATGCTGCCCGATCCAAGCTCGTTGCCGTTGAGCACCAAATCGTAGCCTTTCGACCGGCACTCCCACGGCGCCGTTTCGAGCTTGTCGAGGTCCTCCTCGTAAATTCCCGTGAACGGATGTTGCGCGCTCACCCAGCGCTTTTCCGTCTCGCTCCATTCGAAGAGCGCGAACCCCGTGATCCACGCGAATTCCCACTTGCTGCGATCGATCAGGTTCAGTTTGTCGCCAAGATGCAGCCGAATCTGGCCCGCGGCGTATAGCGACGTGTCCGTGTGCGGAATCTGTTCCTTCGCTGCGACCGCCACGACCAAATCGCCCGGCTTTGCGCCGACCGCGCCAGCCAAACTCTTCAGCCCGTCCGCGCCGAGGTTCTTTTCGAGCGGCGACGAAATTCCTTCCGCCGTCACTTTCACCGTGTAGACCCCGCGCGCGCCCGCCGACTTTGCGAATTCCGCAAGCTCGTCGAGCTGCTTGCGCGACCATCCAGCCGCGCCCGGCGCGACCACGGCCTGCACGTTGCCTTCAAAATGCAGCACCGCGCGTGCCGGCTCGAAGAATTGAGTCACGTTCTGCAGCTCCATGCCGAATCGCAGGTCCGGCTTGTCCGACCCATATCGCCGCAGCGCTTCTTTGTAATCGAGATGGCGGAACGGCCCCTTCGCCTGCACGCCGACGACGGCGCAGGCACGCTCCATCACGCGTTCGATGGCCTCGAAAATATCCTGCTGGCGCGGGAACGACATCTCCAGATCGAGCTGCGTGAACTCGAGCTGGCGGTCCGCGCGGAAATCCTCATCGCGGAAGCAGCGGCAAATCTGAAAATAGCGGTCCATGCCGGAGATCATCAGGATCTGTTTGAAAATCTGGGGCGATTGCGGCAGCGCGTAAAACTGCCCGTGATGGATGCGGCTCGGCACCAGACAGTCCCGCGCGCCTTCTGGCGTCGAGCGCGTGAGGATGGGAGTCTCGATCTCGAAAAAGCCCAGCTCGTCGAGCGCCTTGCGAATCTCTAAAACCACGCGGTGTCGCAGTTCGATGTTGCCATGCAGGCGCGGGCGCCGCAGATCGAGGTAGCGGTGGCGCAGCCGCGTCTCTTCGCTTGCCGTCACTTCGTCTTCGATCTGAAAGGGAGGCGTCTTCGAATTGTTTAGTACGTGCAGCCGCGTCGCCAGCACTTCCACATCCCCGGTCGGAATGTCAGGATTCGCCTTTTGCCTGCGAATCACGCGCCCCTCGACCGCGACGACAAATTCCGACCGCAGATCTTCGGCCTTCGCGTGCGCCTCGGCATGGAGTTCCTTGTTGAAAACGATCTGCGCGATCCCCGCGCGGTCGCGCAAATCGATGAAGATCAACTGGCCAAGGTCGCGCCGCCGATGCACCCAGCCCATCAGCACGACGTCCTTGTCCGCATCCGACGCGCGCAGCGCGCCGCAGTATTGCGTCCGTTTCAGATTTCCGAGTGTGTCAAGCACCTGAGCCTCTTCGTTCCGATTCGAGATATTCGAGCAAGTCGCTCTCGTTGAGCTTCTTCTGCTCGGCGTCGGCCAGCCTCTTCAGCGTGTACGTGCCCGACGCGACTTCGTCCTCTCCGATGATGAGCGCGTAGCGTGCGCCCAGTTTGTCGGCGAGCCCGAGCGCCTTCTTGAATTTCGTCTCCTCGGGCGGAATTTCGACCGCGAGACCGCAGGCGCGGAGCTTCCGCGCGATGGCCACGGCCGTCGGATACGCCTTGGTTCCCATCCACGCGATAAATACGGCTAAACCGGGCAGTTTTGGCTGATTTGGGCCCTCTTGCAGCGACAAAATCGCTCGGTCGGTGCCGATCGCGAAGCCGATGCCCTTGGTCGGCGGGCCTCCGAGCAATTCGACCAAGCCGTCGTACCGGCCGCCGCCGCACACGGCGTTCTGCGAGCCTAGGCCCTCGGCCGTTACTTCAAAGGTGGTGCGCGTGTAGTAGTCGAGGCCGCGGACGAGGCGCCAGTTCTCCTGGTAGGCGATCCCGCGCAGTTCCAGCTCGTCCTTCAACTCCGCGAAGTGCTGGCGGCACGCTCCACAAAGATGATCGGCGATGCGCGGCAATTTCTCGATGACGGGCTGCTCTTCGGGCAGCTTCGAATCGAGGACGCGCAGCGGATTCGTCTCAATTCTGCGCTGGCTGTCCGTCCCGAGATGATCTTTCACTTTCAGCAGCTCCTGGCGCAGCAACTCGACATATTTCGGGCGGCACTCCCTGCACCCGATGGAATTGACGAAAAGCGTGGTCTTCGCCAGGCCCACGCGGTCGAAAAGGACCACCAGCATCTCGAGGATTTCGGCGTCGATGCCGGGCGCGTCGGATTGCCCCAGCACCTCCGCGCCGACCTGGTAGAACTGGCGGTAGCGCCCTTTTTGCGGACGCTCGCGGCGGAACATGGGTCCCACATAGTAGAGCTTCACGTTTCCGGGCAGCGTGTGCATCCCATGCTCGATGTACGCCCGCGCGACACTCGCCGTTGCCTCCGGCCGCAACGTCAGCGAATCACCCAGGGCGAGATTGCGAACCGAATCGAGGAATCGCAGCACCGCCGGTATTCCTTCCCGTTCTATATTTCGGCATGCCTCATGCAGCCGGAGCACTTCCGCTTCGTTTGCAGGGGTTCGCGGGATTCGGCCGTGCTGCCACGCCTCGGCGACCGCTTCGTCGATCAGAATTACGTCGACCACGGACAGCGGATGCGCTACCCGGAACTGCTCGCGATCTTCGAAGGTGTACATCTCTTTTGAAACCACGTCCGTGTCGGCGCCAATCGAGCGGGCAAACAGCGCCGTTTCCTCGAAGACGGGCAAGCGAATATCGCGGAATCCGTAGGTCTCAAACACCTCGCGAGCGGTCCGTTCGAACCAGTTCCACAGCGCGGAATCCGGCGGGAGGATGTCGCGCGTGCCTTTGATGGCTCTGAATTGTCTTTTCTCAGTCATTTTCGGCTGGCACGGAGTCTCTAAAAGTCATCGGAACATACTAACAGGCACCGTTGCTGATGCAAGGGTGTCGCCCCGCAGGTAAGTGGCCTGAGACAGGCCGGATGCCGCTCGAACCCTACCACCGCAAGAATTGTCAAGACAGGCGCCGCGACCTCCGGTAGACTCCCACGCCATGATTCGAAGCGTGCTCGCGGTATTGGCCGGGATCGTCGTGCTGACGATCACTTCGTTCGCGATTGAGGCGGTTGCCGATCCCCTAATGCTGCGGGTGTTCCCCCACGCGCTGCCGGACAAGGCCGCGCTAAGCCACAACCTGCCGGCAAGTCTGTTCCTGTTCGCATACACGAGCTTGTGCGTGGCAGCGGGCGGGTACGTGACGGCATGGCTGGCGCGCCGGTCCCCGGTGCGACATGCCGTGGCTATGGGCGTGGTCCAAGTGGCGCTCACCGTCTTGGCCATGATGTCCCCCCGGATCGTGGCTCCCTTGAGGAATTGGATTGCGACGCTGGTGCTCACCATCCCGACGGCTTGGTGCGGCGGCCTGCTTCGCGCCAGGCAGACGAGATCTGTCCAACCTGACGCTTCCTGATTCCGAGGTTTCAAACACGGATCCTTTCTGGCCCTGCGCAAGGGCGCCCTTCCGCGAAGTGTCGCCGTGCCGTCTCCGGTGATTTGCCAGCCATCTGGCAACTGCCGGCGCGCGCATGTCTCCCTCCGAGGTAAGTTCTCGCGGGCGCCTCCCAATACTCCAAGAAAGCATGCTTCAGTTTTGTTGCGCGGCCATTTGAATCATCTATCCCTGCCATCCAAACGTTGCATCTTGCAGCGCGGCTTTTTGCCCAATAATCAGTGCGAGGCGCGCACGCGATCCCGAATGTGAATGAGCGCGCGCGGTTACAGCATCGGGCGCGGACGCAGACTCGCGCTCCCTTTCTTGCGAGCTGGGATGATCTAATGTACAGAGGCGTTCAAGCGGCAGCGGCGGCGAGCGCGGGCGGACTTGCCCAAGGCTACCGCTTGGTCCAAAACTCTATGGATGTCGAGTTCGCGCAGCTTACTGACGTCGGCCGAGTGCGGCAGGGAAACGAGGACTGCTTCGGCTACGTCACCCCAACAACGCCGGAGGAAACTCGCGGTCGCGGCTGGCTGTTTGCCGTGGCGGACGGAGTGGGCGGCCACGATTTCGGTGAGGTCGCCTCACACACGGCGATCGAGAGCGTACTGGCGGGTTTCCGGGACGCGGTACCCGGAGAGCCGCAGGCCGCGCTGTTGAAGCGCCTGGTGCAAAATGCCAATACCCGCGTGCTCGATGTCGGCCACTCAACCGGGCCGGGGGGCACGCATATGGCGACCACCATCGTGGCTTGTGCCTTGCGCTACGATCGCGTCGCCGTGGCCCACGTCGGCGATTCCCGCTGTTACCTGATCCGTCGCGGTCAGGCTGTCCTGCTCACGCGCGATCACACCATAGCCAACGAACAGGTCAAGTTGAATCTACTGTCCAAGGAAGAAGCGGCCGAATCCGAGACCCGCCACATGCTGAGCCGCTCCCTGGGAAGCGAGCTGTCTGTCAGCGTGGAAATCAACGAACATCAAGTGTCTCCGGGGGATGTCCTGCTGCTATGCTCCGATGGCCTGCACGGTGCGGTTGAGGCATCGGAGATGGCCGCCATCACCAGCCGCGGCGGTGACTTGGCCGCAGCCGCAAGAAAGTTGGTTGATATTGCCAACCACCGCGATGGCAGTGATAATATCAGCCTGCAGCTGATCCGCGTCCGGAGTGTCGAACGCATGGGCATGTATCGCGGCCGACCCTACAGGCTCCCTTAACGCAGGGCTCGCCGATAGTTCCGTGCCAGACGCGCGCTGACGAGGATTCCAGTTCACCCCGGCGACCAAATCGACCACTACCGAATCGACAGTGTCGCTTCCCGCAGCGGCATGGCCACGATTTTCAAGGGTACCGATCTGCGCACCGGTCGCCCCGTAGCCATCAAGGTTCCCCACCCCGAAATCGAAAGCGACCCGGTCTTTTCCGATCGCTTCAAACGCGAGGAGGAAATCGGCAAAGCCCTCGATCATCCCGGCGTAATGAAGGTATTCGCGGACGGCGACCGCAGCCAGATCTACATGGTGATGGAATGGGTCGATGGACGGCTGCTCCGCCAGATCCTCGACGATGAGAAGAAACTGGCGTCCGACCGTGCGGTCAAGATCACGCTCGGGATCTGCGAGGCGCTCGCCTATATTCACAGCCACGGCATTGTCCATCGCGACCTGAAGCCTGAGAACGTCATGGTTGACGCGAACGATCACATCAAGCTCATCGACTTCGGCATCGCCGGACGGGTGGGATCACGGCGGCTTACGTTTGCGAAGCTTTCGCAGGTGATGGGGACGCCCGAGTACATCTCCCCTGAACAGGTGAAGGGCAAGCGGGGCGACGCGCGGAGCGATGTCTACTCCCTGGGCGCCATGTTCTACGAGATGCTGACTGGAAAGGCTCCTTTCCAGGGGCCCAATCCCTTCGCCATTATGAACGACCGCCTGCTGAACAACCCGATTCCGCCGCGGGAGATCGATCCCTCGATCTCACCCCAGTTGCAGGAGATCGTCTATCGGGCCCTTGAGCGCGACCCTAAGAACCGCTACGCCAACGCCCATGAGATGGCGCTGGACCTTCAGCATCCCGAGAACGTGGGGGTGGCCGAGCGCCCCGAGTTGCGGGATTGGAAGAAGCGCCGCAAGTCGCAGGGGAGAAGGGTCCTGTTCTACATCATGCTGATCTTGATTCCCGCCATCATTTTCGGCCTTATGCTCTTGTTCGTGAAGCGCTAACCGCGAGCTTGCCAAGCGGACGGAGGCACCCCCCCTTTCCCAGCATCCGGCCATCAACCCGGGTTTCGACACCCCGGCTTACGAAGCCCTAACACCTTTTTTGTGTGTTCTTTAGAGCCCATTCCCTGTCTATGGATGGTGGCCTAAAGATTTCGTAAGTGCATGTCGTGATTATTCTTATGCGACCAATAGAATTAATGAGTTGGACGATTTGGCCTGCGCCTTGTATCTTATCTCCACTAAATTTTCACCTATGTATCTACAGGCCGCGAACTCATGACGGACGAATATGAGCGCGGTAGGGAGGGAGAGGAAACCACATGAATCGCATGAAGTGTTTTAGTAGGTGGGCCATGGCAATCGTGGCAGTAGGTCTGGCACTAGGATGGTCACCAGCCTCAAGAGCGGAGGGCAACGCGTCCGAGACGGCTGCGGCCCAGCCGGCTCCCGCTGCGCCGGCAGCAACACAGCCGGCCGCCGCGCAGCCCACGTCGGACCAGCGCTTGGAAGAGCTTGAGAAGCAAATGGCTCTCTTGGAGCAGGAGATCGCTTCGCTAAAGGCCGAGAGCGCAGCCGCGGCTGCCGTACCCGCTGCGGCTCCGAGCAGTGCGCCGTCGCGAGCGGAAGACGCCAAGATCAGCTTGGCGGGTCTGCTGGGCAACGTCACGCTCAGCGGGTTCGGCGATGTGTACTACAGCTACGACAACAATCACCCGTTCAACAACCAGGCCGGTTTACGCTCCTTCGAGGCACCTACGAACGGCTTCAACTTCAACATGGCGGAGTTGATCCTCGATAAGGCGCCCGATGCGATGTCCCCGGACGGCAGGCTCGGATATCACATTGCTGCCGGCTACGGGTACGCTGCGAAAATCATCGATAGCACAGACAACACGGGATTTGGTTCTGGTTTTGCTTTTCCTCCTTCTCCTTTTGGGAGTATTGCGGGAAGCAATTTCTTCCTTAAGGAAGCGTACCTGTCCTATCTGGCCCCGGTTGGCAAGGGCTTGACCGTCACCGTCGGCAAGTTCGTTACGCCGATGGGCGCGGAGGTGATCGAAAGCGGCTCGAACTGGAACTATTCGCGCGGGCTTCTCTTCGACTACGCGATTCCCTTCTTCCACTTTGGTGCGAGCGCGAAGTATGCCTTCAGCCCCAAGGTGGCTCTCACCGGCTTTCTCGTCAACGGCTGGAACAACACGATTATCAACCACACTCCGGGAAATGTTTTTACTGGTTCGATAATCGGTGCGAGCTCCGGTTTGACGTATGGCGCCAGCTTGTCCGTCACGCCAACCATGAAGTGGTCCATCACCGAAAACTACTTCGCTGGTCCGGTACTTGGCGCGTTTTCTGAAAGCACTGGCGCGAGTATCAGCGACTGGAAACAGATCTCCGACACCGTCATTTCCTACACGCCGAACTCCAAGTGGGCCTTCACGATCAATGGCGACTATGGGTTCGGTCCCCGATTCTACTCGTCATGTGATTCCGCGGTCGTCAGGCCGCAGGTCATCTTCACTTGTGACCCCCCGTCGCCTGCCGTTGACTGGTGGGGCGTGGCGGGCTATGCAAAGTACACGCTTAGCCCCAAGACCAACTTCGCGGTTCGTTACGAATACTACGATGATCCGTGGGGCTACACTGGCTTGGTTTTCGGTGATCGCGGCCGGGCTCAGGAAGTCACCGGAACCTATTCGTACAACCTCACGAGTGGCCTGCTGGTTCGCGGGGAGTACCGGTATGACTTCGCGAGCGACCGGATATTCGATCAGAGCATCTCAAACGAGAAGTCGGTCAAGGAGCAGAATACGGCGACGATCAGCTTCGTGTATTCGTTCAGCAGCGCGAACGCGAAGTAACACTCCTTCCGGCTCCGTCGGTAATCCGGCGGAGCCGCAGTTTTGCGGCACACGAACAGCCGCCCGGCGCCCTACCCCGCCGGGCGGCTGTTTTCATTTTGAGGAGACACCGAAATGCGTGCGCGGAGAAAGGCGTCGCCCGCAGGAACGCCGGCGTACGCAGTTGCGGTTGGATTCCCTCCGAAAGAGCTCGATTGCGATAGGCAGGAGGCCGGCGCGAAATTGCCCTGACGCCGCGCCGGCTGCGCGGCAGGCTATCTTATCTATTGAACGTAAGGATTACGTTACCCGAAGCGTCCTGCACGATGGCTAATCTGGCCTTCGCCTTCTGAGTCTTGCCGTTCTCTTCGGCGGCTTGTGCGAGCGTCCTTGCCTGAATAGCAAGAACAGACTTCCCCTCTGCCACCGCCTGGTCAAACGAGCGAAAGCTGGAGGGGATGAAGTCGGAATCTGACCCGCCCACGCGGCTTACGGCAAAGTGTGTTGGCGGGATACTGACAAGAGATGGGAAAGCTGGTGGGGTTAAGGTGGCGCCACCGATCGATCCACCAAAACTTTGGGCATGCGCCGAGACAGAGCATCCCAAGATCAGAACACCGAGAGCGAGAATCCGTTTCATAGTCTTCAGCCTCCCATCCGGCAATCGTGCCGGGGTAACGAGGCACTATGGCAATTCCCCTGCCAGACCATGACGAGTGTCTATCCGTCGAAGCATCAAACACTTAGCTACGCTGGCAACGATGTCATCCATGGAGAATCGCGCGGTGTGATGCGAACTCCGTGCGCCCTTGTGTGTAAAACGATTGAGCGTGCATCTTAGGTCGAGTACCGGAACTACTGTAACGGGGTAATGGTCGGCGATGCTTGCAGCGAGTGCTGGACTAGAGGCCCTTCGATGCCACGTACGCAGCGCCTTTCAGAGGGCATTCTTCGTCGAGCACCACATGAATCGGTACCTGCGCGAGAAAGTCCTGCATCTTCTCTTTGTGCCTTACCGCCGCGGCGAACCGTCCATCTTTCAGCAACGGCAGGATCTTGACGGCAATTCCTCCCGCCACATAGATTCCTCCACGCGCGACGGTCCGCAACGCCAGATTTCCCGCTTCGGAGCCGTAGACTTCGACCCAGAGCTGCAGCGCGGCCACGCACACGGGACACTCCTTCGCAAGCGCCATGCGTGTGATTCCGGGTGCCGGGTCGATGGCCGGATCGTCAAAGCCCGGGTGGCGGACCGACGGGTCGAGGAATTCGTGCACCGTCCTGAATCCCCTTCCCGAAAGCACTAGTTCGGCGCTGACAAACTCACTTCGGGCTTTGATGAATTTCCAGAGCTCCACCTGCTGCTCCGTGTGCGGGGCAAAATCGGCGTGGCCGCCTTCCGTTGCGGTCGGCACGTGCTTCGCGCCGTCCCAGAAGAGGATGGCTTCTCCCAATCCCGTGCCCGCGGCAATCACCACGCGGGGCGCTTGCGGAACCGGAACGCCGGCATGAATCGTGTCGAGATCGCCCGGGCCCATGACGCTGATTCCATAAGCCGTGGCTTCGAGATCGTTCATCAGCCGGACGCGATCGAGCCCGAGCTGCCTCGCCAGCGTCGCTCCATCGATGACCCACGGCAGGTTCCCGGTGCGAACCTTGTAGTCCACCACCGGGCCGGCGATTCCGAACGATGCGGCCGTCACCTTCGCGCCGGTGACGCCGATAAAATCCTTCACGATCTCTTCAAGGCCTTTGTGATCGCGGCTCGGATAGCGCTTGTTGGCGACGCGGACCAGCGCTCCCTGCTGCACGTCGAACAATCCGAGATTCGACTTTGTCCCGCCGACATCGCCCGCGAGTATCATCCGGTCCTCCGGCTTGCATAGCCGAAACCCATTGGAAAATTCTTGGTGTGGAGAACGGCGCTATAGCGGCCGCCAGCGGCGGCCCTCGGACGCCGTCAAGTCATCCGCCGCCCTCGGCCCGTCCGTCCCCGCCGAATAGTTGGGGAAAGGCGGCGCGGAGGCGTTTTGCCAGGCCTCGAGAATCGGATCGACAAGCCCCCAGGCGGCCTCGACGCTGTCCGCGCGGTCGAAGAGCGTGGCGTCGCCGCGGATGCAATCGTTGATCAGCGTGGCGTACGCTTCGCGCGAGCCGGCGCCGAACGCCTGCCGGTACTGGAAATCCATCGTCACGGGCTGAATGCGCATCTGCGATCCCGGCGATTTTGCGCCAAAAGAAAGAGAAATTCCTTCGTCGGGCTGGATGTTGAGCACCAGCGAATTCGGCTCCACGCTTTCGCCTTGAAAGACCATATGCGGAGCCCGCTTGAAGCGGATGGCGATTTCCGTGGCCGGCCGGGCGAGACGTTTGCCGGAGCGCAAGTAAAATGGCACATCCTTCCAGCGCCAGTTATCGACCAGAAGTTTCAACGCTACGAACGTCTCGGTCGCCGAGTTCGGATTGACGCCCGGTTCCTCGCGGTATCCCGCCACGGCAGCGCCCTTCACATTCCCCGGCCCGTACTGGCCGCGCACCACCGACTTCCAAACGGTGTCCGCCTGCAACGGCCGGATGGATTGCAGGATTTTGATCTTTTCGTTGCGGACGGACGTGGCATCGAATCGTGCGGGCGCCTCCATCCCGACGAGCGACGTGAGCTGCAGCACGTGGCTCTGAATCATGTCGCGCAGCGCTCCGGCCGATTCGTAAAACGCGGCGCGGCGCTCCACGCCCAGCGCTTCCGCCGCCGTGATCTGCACGTGGTCGATGTAGTTGCGGTTCCACAGAGGCTCGAAGATGCCGTTGCCGAAGCGAAAGACCAGCAGGTTCTGCACCGTTTCCTTGCCGAGATAATGATCGATGCGGTAGACCTGCGATTCGTCGAACACGCGGAGAACCTTGGCGTTCAGCTCGCGTGCCGAAGCGCCATCGTGGCCAAACGGCTTCTCGATGATCACGCGCGTCCAGGAGCTTCCATTCTTGGGCCCTGCTAGATTCGCGCGGCCAAGCTGTTCGATCACGTGCGGGTAAACGTCCGGAGGAGTTGCGAGATAGTAGAGGCGATTGCCCCCAAGCTGGTTCTCGCGGTCGATCGTCTCCAGGCGCTCCGCGAGACATCGATAGGCCTCGGGATCGTCGTACTTTCCGCCGAAGTACTCGAGTTGGTTCAGAAAATCCTGCTTCTTGCCGTCGTCCGCTCCCGCGCCGTTCTTCGGCAGAAACTCGCTGGCGTTCGTCCGGAACGCGCCGTCGCTCATCTCCGTCCGGGCAAATCCGAGCAGGCGAAATCGCGGAGCGAGACAAGAATGAACGGCCAGATCGTAGAGCGCTGGGAGAAGCTTACGCCGCGCCAGGTCCCCCGAGGCGCCGAACATCACGATGGCGCACGGTTCGTGGGGAACCTCGCAGAAGTAGCCTTCCACTCGAGACGATTCGGCGATGTCGGTTGCGCGGGTGCTCATCGTCCTTCTCCGTGAAGTTCGTGCTGGGGATTATTGCGGAAGGTTGAGCCGCATGAGGCGGTTCGGGCCTGCCTTTCCCGGCGCAAATCGCTCCGCAAGCGAACAGACTATCACAGTCCGGACGGCTGCCCGTGACGTTCGCCGGAGCAGTGTTCCTACATTGGTGCGCCATTGCCGACGCGGACGCCGAATGCCGCCGGCCCCGATTTCTTCGAGAGAATTCGATGAACGCCGGGCACAATCTCTGCCATCCGCTATCTCACCGCTCGAATACGAAGTGATACAATCCCGCCGATCTTTTCGATTGAGCGAGAATCGTCGATTGGGAAACTCCTACATGCCGCATGCCGGGCCTCTCACCATGGAGGACCGGATCACCATCAATGACCTGCTGGCGAAATTCGCCTGGGCGCTCGATACGGGCAATGTGGAGGCGCTCGTCGCATGCTTCACGCCCACCGCGGTGGTCGTCGAGGAGATCTTCGAAGAGCCGGACCGCTGGGAGGGCCAAGAAAATATCCGGCGTTTCGCTGAAGACTATCGCCGTGCCCCCGATTTTCCCGGCTGCCAGCACCACACCAGCCAGGTTCTCATCGAAGGCAATTCCTTGCGCAGCGCCGTGCGATCGTTCGTCTTCGTCACCGAGTGCCGGGGCGAGCCGCCCTATCCGATTCGCTTTACCGGCTACTACGACGACCAGCTTGTGAAGCTCGAAGGCCGCTGGCTGTTCCAATGGCGGACGATTCGCCTGTGGGACGGCGAAATCCTGGCGCGCTTCCCCGGCCGCGGAAAACGAACTCCCCGCAAGCGCCCTCCTGAACCGATCGTCAAGAAGAGTGGCCCCCACTAGACCCGGCGCCCATCGCGCTTTGACGGGCGACTACTCAGACGAACACCAACCGCAATGCGCCCGTCACGCTGAGGTCAGAATTTATCAAGGAATGTAGGGGCGCAGTCCGCCGCGACCAGCAAGCCAGACAGCGGCCCCCAGTTGCAGCCGTCACGCGTTCGCGTTTAAGATGATGCACGAATCTCACAGGAGGCTTCCCAAGATGGCCGATGACGGGCAAAAGGTTCGCATGGTGAAGTGCGTGAAACTCGGCCGTGAGCTTCCCGGGCTGGACCGTCCGCCCTGGAAGGGCGAGATCGGCAAGCGCATCTACGAAAGCGTCTCGAAGGATGCCTGGCGGATGTGGGTGGACCACTCGAAGATGCTCTTAAACGAATTCCATCTCAACCCGCTCGATCCCAAAGCGCAACAAATCATGGAAGAGCAGATGGAGCAGTTCTTCTTCGGCGAGGGCTCAAAGCTCCCCGAAGGCTACGTCGCCCCCAAGCACTAGCCTTTTCCGGGTCTGCTGCCATCGCACTGCTCCTTCGGCGATCGCGTGGCGAGATCGAGAACCTGGAAGGGCGGGGCTTCAGCCCCGCCATAAGTAAGACGGCGCGCAGCGCCTTCCTTTGCGCAGGGTCTATTGCAGCAAGTATTCCTGCGGGCTAGCGCTACCGCTCCGGCGCTCACGCACCCGCACCGATCCCCGTCGAAATCTCCGCTCCCGCGCCCCTGTGATAGAATCCGCCGGTCGAGACGGGCCCCAACGTCCTTGAGGGAGGACATCCATGCACATTCGAAATTTACTGGTGATTCCAGCGCTTCTCTGCTTTTGCGCCACGGTCGCGTTGAGTGATACCGCGCCGAAATCCGCGCACGCCGATATCGTCAACGCACAGGGAACGAAGATCGGCACCGCCAAGCTCAAGACTGTCAGCGGCGGGGTTCAAATCAAGGTCAGCGTCGCCCAGTTGGCGGCGGGCGCCCACGGTATCCACATCCACGCGGTCGGCAAGTGCGAAGGGCCTGCTTTCACCACGGCTGGCGGGCACTTCAATCCGACCAGCGCCCATCACGGCATCAACAATGCGCAAGATCCTCATCCGCACGCGGGCGATCTGCCGAACCTTACAGTGCGAGCGAACGGCAAAGGGAGGGGCAGCGCCACGATCGTCACCAAGGACGTCACGCTCGGCGCCGGCGCGAACTCTCTCTTCCATGACGGCGGCACTTCGCTCGTGATCCACGAGAAGGCCGACGACTTGATGAGCGACCCGGCCGGCAACTCCGGCAATCGCATCGCCTGCGGCGTCATCACGAAATAGCGCCCCTCAACAATAATCGGCTACTGGGCGAGAGTGCCCCCGCGCCTTCTTCACTCTTGGCCGATATCGCAGCCTCTGCTGGCGGTTGGTTTTGCGGGTGCCCTACCCTCGATTTGTGAGGGTGGGGCATTTTGCCTCTCTAGATGCGCATCTGCGGAACCAGCCCCCGTGGCGACGGACCACATCGAACCGGAAGGGCGGGGTTTCAACCCCGCCCTAATCGGCGGCGCGCAGCGCCTTCCGACGCGCAGCTTCTCTCGCGGCGAGTATTGGTGGCCGCCTTACTTGCTGGGTCCCAGTAGTTTTTGGAGTCAGTAGATGTCTTTCGCCTGAACTTTGATTCCCGATAACTCGAGAAGATAGAGGCACGCAGTCCGATAGTCGCCGTCCTTCGGGCTCCACCTAACTATTACGCGGTATGTCCCGTTTTGCAGACCCTCCAAGATCCATTGCGCTCCATCGTTGCCCCCAATCTCGGCATCGTTTCGCAAAGACCAAAACGACGCCGACTGCAACAGATCGAAGAAATGTGCCACCGTCGTCTTGGGAATCTCAACAGATTTTCTCTGAACAACGCGTCCAGGTTCGTACCCGCCGTGACCACTCGTTACTTTCGCGGTTATCGAGGCTGTTCCATCGGGACGTACCGTCATGCGAATTGCAATAGGATAGTGGAATGTGCGAAGCCATAAGAAGCGAAAGACAATAAGCGTCCCATCTTTCGAAGCCGTCAGGAGTGAAGGCTCAGCCATCACACGCAAGTGCTTTGAGTACCATCGTGCCTCGAAGTCGCTATCTTTCAGCGAATCGGAAAACGCTCCCTTCGGAAAGTACTGCGGATGAACGTCTGGTGAATCGATGGGAACTAACGTGGTTTTCGTTTGCGATTGTGCCACGGCACAAATCCACACAATCAGACAGAAGACTGCAAGCGGACTCCAACGCTTCATAGGCATCCATAGTAGACACCGCGCCAACCGCCCGAGTGCCCGCCATTTTGCCCTGCTTCGTTGAATACGCTGAGTCCACAGGCCCACATACTTGACAACGACTCACCCGCGCCTAACATGGATATCGTGAATATTTCGATCAAATGCGGGACGGAAGGCAGTCAGCGCGAAAGACGCGCGCTCGGCGACGCTGTAAATCCCCCACGCTCCGCAGATTTGCGGACTCCTATGATTTTCTTAATCGCCATTCCAGCGATTAGAACCGGGGCTAACCCGTTCAGCATCTGCGCCGCCGGCACTTCTAATCGCCACTTCTCCGGGGTCCTCGGTTTCACATGGATCGGCGGAATCCCGAAAAACGGAGACTCGTCGCGCATCGAGTGCGGTAAAATGATCGGCTCGACCAAAGGAGAATCCGCTCTCATATGAGCTCCCGCTCGAAAAACTCATTCTCGACCCGCGCGACGCTGCGCGTCGGCAGCGATTCGTTCGAAATCTATCGCCTGGATAAGCTCGCGTCCGCAAAAGTCGGCAACGTGCCGCGCCTGCCGTTTTCGCTCAAGGTCCTGCTCGAAAATCTTCTGCGCCATGAAGACGACCGCTTCGTCCACGCGGACGACATTCACGCGCTGGCGGGATGGGACCCGTCGAGCGCTTCCGGCGCGACGGAAAGAGAAGTCTCCTTCATGCCCGCGCGCGTCCTGCTCCAGGATTTCACGGGCGTGCCGGCCGTGGTCGATCTGGCCGCGATGCGCGACGCCATCAAGCAGCTGGGCGGCGACGCGAAAAAGATCAATCCCCTGCTCCCGGCCGAGCTCGTAATCGACCATTCCGTGCAGGTGGACAAGTTCGGCGCGGCGGACGCCTTCGCCTTCAACGCCGAACTCGAAATGCAGCGCAATATCGAGCGCTACGCCTTCCTCCGCTGGGGGCAGAAGGGATTTCAGAATTTCAAGGTCGTCCCGCCGGATACGGGCATCTGCCACCAGGTGAATCTCGAATACCTCGCGCGCGTCGTTTTCCGCGAAAAGCAGGACGGTGCGTGGGTCGCGTTCCCCGATTCACTCGTCGGCACCGATTCGCACACGACGATGGTCAATGGCCTCGGCGTTTTCGGCTGGGGCGTCGGTGGGATTGAAGCGGAGGCCGCCATGCTCGGCCAGCCGCTCTCGATGCTGATTCCGGCGGTCGTCGGCTTCAAGCTCCACGGCCGCTTGCCCGAGGGCGCCACGGCCACGGACCTCGTCCTGACCGTCACGCAGATGCTGCGCAAGAAGGGCGTCGTCGGGAAATTCGTCGAATTCTACGGCACGGGACTTTCGAACCTCACGCTGCCCGACCGCGCCACGATCGCCAATATGGCGCCGGAATATGGCGCGACGATGGGCTTTTTCCCGGTCGATTCGGAAACGCTCGCGTATCTGCGCTTCACCGCCCGCGGCGACGATCAGGTGAAGCTCGTCGAAGCCTACGCAAAAGAACAGGGACTCTTCCGCACCGACGAAACGCCCGATCCGGTTTTCTCCGACCGGCTCGAGCTCGATCTTGCGACCGTCGTCCCGACGATTGCAGGCCCGAAGCGCCCGCAGGACAGCG
Source organism: Terriglobia bacterium (assembly GCA_020073605.1). GTDB lineage: Bacteria > Acidobacteriota > Terriglobia > Acidiferrales > UBA7541 > Palsa-295. The sequence continues at coordinate 20,476 of JAIQEW010000004.1, read as the reverse complement.
TCCCGCTCACGCAGGCGAAGGCGGCGTTCGAAAAATCGCTCACCGAAGCGCCCAAGCACGCGAGCGTGCAGAACAATGGCGACAAATTCGAGCTGGCCGATGGCTCCGTGGTCATCGCCGCGATCACAAGCTGCACGAACACGTCGAATCCGTCGCTGATGCTCGGCGCCGGGCTGCTCGCGAAGAAAGCCGTCGAGCGCGGGCTCACTTCGAAGCCCTGGGTAAAGACCAGTTTCGCGCCCGGCTCAAAAGTCGTCACCGATTACATCGAAAAGGCCGGCCTGTGGCCCTATCTGAATTCGCTGCGCTTCAATCTCGTCGGCTACGGCTGCACCACGTGCATCGGCAATAGCGGCCCGCTCTCCGAGCCGATCAGCAAAGCGATCAAAGACAATAATCTGGTCGCCGTTTCCGTGCTCAGCGGCAATCGCAATTTTGAGGGCCGCATCAATCCGCTCTGCCGCGCGAACTATCTCGCCTCGCCGCCGCTCGTGGTGGCTTACGCGCTCGCGGGGCGCATGGATTTCGATATCGTCAACGAGCCGATCGGCAACGACAAGGCCGGAAAACCTGTCTACCTGCGCGAAATCTGGCCCACGCCACAGGAAGTGGAATCCACGGTTCGCAGCGCTGTCACAAAGGAAATGTTCGCCAAGGAGTACGCCGACGCGTTTGCCGGAGACGATCACTGGCGCGCGCTGCCGATCCCGGAAGGCGATCTCTACGCCTGGGACGACAAGTCCACCTACATCAAGAACCCGCCGTACTTCGAGGGAATGAAGGTAAAGCCCGGCGCGATTTCCGATCTGCGCGGCTTGCGTGCGCTCGCCGTGCTCGGCGACAGCATCACCACAGACCACATTTCGCCCGCCGGATCGATCCAGCCCGACGGCCCCGCCGGGAAGTACCTGATCGCGCGCGGCGTCCAGCCGAAGGACTTCAATTCCTACGGCGCGCGCCGCGGCAATCACGAAGTGATGATGCGCGGCACGTTCGCCAACATCCGCCTGCGCAATCAGCTCGCGCCCGGCACCGAGGGCGGCTGGACGATCCATCAGCCTAGCGGCGAGAAAACGTCGATTTACGACGCGGCCATGAAGTATCGCGAGGAGGGCGTGCCGCTCGTCGTGATCGCGGGGAAAGAATACGGCTCCGGTTCGTCGCGCGACTGGGCCGCGAAAGGCACCATCCTGCTCGGCGTCCGCGTGGTGCTCGCGGAGAGCTTCGAGCGCATCCACCGCAGCAACCTGGTAGGCATGGGCGTGCTGCCGCTCGAATTCTTGGCGGGTGAAAGTCCGAAAACGCTCGGCCTGACGGGCCTCGAAATCTTCGATTTCGAAGGCCTCGCCCAGGATTTCGAGCCGCGCAAGAAGATCAATGTGACCGCACGCGACCTGGCCGGCAAAGCGAAACACTTCACCGCCATCGCGCGCGTCGATACGCCCTTCGAGGTCGCTTACTACCAGCACGGCGGAATTTTGCAGTACGTCCTCCGCCAGATGCTCTAGCCGCGAAATCCTCCGGCTCGAGCGTTTCGCGGCATCTTCGCCGTGTTATGGACTGTTAACAAACTTGCTCTTGACGGCCAGTGCCTCGTTTGGCAATATCCCCGTTTCGTCCCTCGACTCGTCTCTAGTTCGTAACCGCTCATGTGGCTTGTTTTGGGCAACCCAGCCCGAGGGACTTGCCGTCTAAGGCGGAAAAGGATCTCAATCCACTTGGGGTGGGGTTCGCACCCAGAGGTGCCATGCGAAACAAGTCCATTCTATTTCCGGTCTTCTCCTTGGTTGTTGCGCTCTGTCTCGCAGCTCCCATTCTGACGTCGGCGCAGACGAGCAACGTCCGCCCGCGCATCACCGCCGCCATCGACGAAACGAAGGTGACGAGGCTGCAAGGCAACACGCACCCCCTGGCTCGCCCCGAATTCGACCGCGGCGCCGCCCCTTTGAGCCTTCCGATGCGGCGCATGCTGCTCGTCCTCAAGCGCAGCCCCGAACAGGAAGCCGCCCTCGGCGCGCTGCTCGAACAGCAGCAGGACAAATCCTCGCCCAATTTTCATAACTGGCTGACTCCGGATCAGTTTGGGCAGCAATTCGGACCTGCCGACCAGGACATTCAGACGGTCGCGTCGTGGCTACAATCACATGGGTTTGAGGTCGCCAGAGTTTCCAGAGGGCGCGGAGTGATCGAGTTCTCCGGCACGGCGCGCCAGGTTCAAGAAGCGTTTCACACCGAAATTCATAAATTTACCGTGAACGGAGAAGATCACTGGGCCAATGCGAGAGACCCGCAGATCCCGGAAGCCCTCGCGCCCGTTGTCGTCGGCGTGAATACGCTGCACAACTTTCCCCGACGGCAGATGCACGAGGTGATGGGCGCTTTCTCGCGGACGAAAGCGACTGGCACGGTAAAACCTTCAGGAGCGCAATTCACGTTTCCCAATCCGTGCAACCCGACGGCCCAGCCGTTCTGCAATTTCGCAATTGGTCCGGCCGACTTCGCCAAGATTTATGATGTTCCGAACCTGCTCCTGAATCCCGTACCCACCACACAATTCAACGGGGATGGCATCACGATCGCGGTTGTGGCCGAAAGCAATATCAATGCAAAGGATATGTCGGATTTCCGGACCCTCTTTGGCCTCCCGGCGCCAAAGCTCAACGTGATCGTAGACGGGGTAGATCCAGGTCTGCTTCCAGGCGCAGAAACGGAAGCCGACCTGGACGTGCAGTGGGCCGGTGCGGTTGCACCGAATGCGACGATCGATCTGGTCGTTTCTCAATCGACCGAGACCAGCCTCGGGGCCGATCTCTCTGCGCAGTACGCAGTTGATAACAATCTCGCCCCGATTCTGAACGAGAGCTTCGGTCTGTGCGAATTCTTCATCGGCACGACGGGGAACGCATTTTACAACCAACTGTGGCAGCAAGCTGCGGCACAGGGCATTACAGTCACGGTTTCCTCGGGAGATAGCGGTTCGGCTGGCTGCAACCGCGGCGCAGGCCCCGCGTCTTTCGGGCTGGCCGTGAGCGGCTTCACGTCCACGCCGTACAACGTCTCCGTGGGCGGTACCGATTTCAACGACATCAACAACTTTAGTGCGTTTTGGAACACCACTTCGGGAGACACGCCCACCGTAGCTTCCGCCAAGGGCTATATACCGGAGATGACGTGGAACGACACCTGCACCAACCAAGAGATCTTCAGCTTCTTTGGAACGACCACGGCGGAGCAGACCTGCAACAATGCCACCGTGCAACAGGACGGATTGGTGGGTGTTGCGGGCGGCAGCGGAGGAAAGAGCAGCTGCACGGTCTCGGATGGCCAGAACGAGTCGAGTTGCTCAGGGGGCTATCCCAAACCATCGTGGCAAACGGCCTTAACGCCCGCCGACGGCAAGCGTGATATTCCGGATGTCTCGCTCTTTGCGAGCAACGGATTCAACAGCAGCTTCTACCTGATCTGTGAAGCCGATCTAAGCCCGGGGGCGACATCGTGCGATCCGTTCGCGCCAGCATCGGACTTTGTCGGAATCGGCGGGACCTCGGCTTCTTCGCCAGCGTTTGCGGGCATTGTGGCACTCGTAAACCAAGCGACTGGATCGCGGCAAGGCAACGCTAATTACATCCTGTACCAGCTCGCAGCTCAATCCGGCGCGAGTTGTGCATCTGCGGCGTCACCAGCGAGTTCGTGTGTCTTTTACGATATGCCGAGCGGCTCGACGATTGCAATGCCATGTGCGAAAAACAGCTCGAATTGCACTGTTTCAAATTCGAGCGATTCGATTGGTGTGCTCTCCGGGTACGCCACAACCTCCGGCTACGATCTGGCAACCGGACTCGGCTCGGTCAACGCGGCGAATCTGGTGAATAAGTGGAAGACGTTCGCACTTTCGCTGAAGCCCTCCTCGACATCTCTCGCTCTCAATGGCGGCAGCCCGGTCAACATCACACACGGACGATCGGTCAACCTCTCGATCAGCACCACACCTATGGCGCCCGCGACGGGAACGCCTACCGGCAACGTCTCCGTGATCGCAAACACGGGACCGAGCGGGCAGGAAGGTGTGCAAAGCTTTACGCTGACCAGTGGCTCGGTATCGTCGACAACAAATGCATTGCCTGGTGGCACTTACACTGTCGTGGCTCAGTACCCGGGCGACGGCACTTTCGGCGGGAGCAACTCCACACCTCCCATTTCTGTGACGGTAGCTCCGGAAACCAGCAAGACTCAGCTCGCCTACGAACTCTTCGATCCAACAACAGGAATACAGACGAACCCCAACGCAACAACGGCCGCTTACGGGTCTTTTTCGCTGCTGCGAATGAACGTGACGAGCCAAGCCGGAGATGCTTGCTCGAACAATGCTCCTGGAGATACTGGCTGCCCAACAGGAAACGTGGCTCTGACCGACAACGGCAATCCGCTCGATGGTGGCACATTCCTACTGAACTCAGAAGGTTACGCGGAGGACCAGATTGTTCAGTTTGGCGTGGGCACACACGTCTTGAACGCAGCGTATAGTGGGGACGCGAGCTTCAACCCAAACTCTGCTACCCCCGTCACACTCACGATTAGCAAGGCCGCCACATCGGTCGGGTTGGGAGGAGCGACCGCAGCGGGTTTTGGGACGTTTGCGCCGTTCACTGCAATAATCTCCACTCAGAGCACCGGCGCGGCTCCGTCTGGTAGCGTGCAATTCTTCGTGGGGGGAAGCGCGGTCGGGAGCCCGGTGACAGTGGCGGGCACAGCGAGTTCAGCGGCGGGCTTTGCCAGCGCCTCGGCAACTCTGGACATTTCCGGCTTCCTCAAAGCCGGAAGTAATAGCATTACCGCGCAATACAGCGGGGACGGCAACTACAGCCAGTCGCCCATCTCTCCAGCTGCCAGCATCAAAGTTCTGGCGACCACGACCACGGCGGTAACAACGGGCGCGGGTGCTACTGTGTGGCAAGGGCAAAGCGTAACGTTTACGGCCACAGTGACCCCGAATCAAAGCGGCGACCCGGCGCCCACGGGCTCAGTGCAGTTTTTCGCCAACGGCACGAGCATCGGCACCGGGAGCCTTTCAAGCGGACAAGCTCAGGTGACGACAAGCGCTCTTCCGACCGGGACGGTGCAGATTACAGCGCAGTATGCAGGTGACAGCAACAATGTTAGCTCTACCAGTGCGCCTGTCACAGAAACGGTGAACGTCGCATTCACGATCGCGGCGAATCCGACGACAATCAATATCAGCGCGCCCGGGCAACCGGGATCGACAACTCTGACGTTCACGTCACAGAATGGGTTCACGGGCTCCGGAAGTCTGGCGTTATCCACGTGCGGGATTGCGCCCTCGGAGGAGGCGAGTTGCAGCCTGGCCGCGTTCACACTTCCCGCTAACGGCAGCGTTCAGGCTATGCTCTCGTTCAGCACGACAGCGCCATCCGCTGTTTCCCCGATGGCGAGGAACCGACCGACTCCACTGGGTTGGAAAACCACCGGCGTCGCCACAGCTCTGGCATGTCTCTTCTGCCTCGGGATCGCGGCCTTCGACCGTCGAGGAAGAAAACGTCGCTGGGGCGTCGCCCTCGCGGCCGCAGCTTTCGCGATAATTGCGATCAGCGCAGGATGCGGTGGGGGAGGAAGCGGCGGCGGTGGAGGCGGCAATCCGGGAACACCTGCGGGCAATCTAGGTGTTAACGTCTCGATCACAATCAACGGGGTGACCCAGACGGTTCCGGGTTTGACGGTCAACGTCCAGTAGCGCGAAGGCGCGGCGGTGGTGCAAGCCGCCGGCTGCGCCTTCGCAGAATGTTCGTGGCGCGATTGTGGCTCGGCGCTGACGCGGTCGGCGGAGCAGCGGGCGAGCGAGGAGGCGGCTACTGCTTCTTTTTGCCCCCGAAGAGGCCGCCGAGGACGCCCTGCACCGTATCGGCAGGGCTGCTCGTGGTGCCACCCGTGGCGCCTTTCAGCATGCCTCCCGCCATTCCCTTCATGTCGGGCACGAAGACGGGGTTCGACGTCGTGCCCGTAATCGTAAACGGGATGCCGCCCGATTGAGACTTCCCTGCCCCCGTGAAAGCCGAGAGCGCCGAGGTCACCGAGCCGGCAGCGCTTCCCGCAGCGAGCTTCGCCAACATCTTGAAGTTGAGCTGCCCGCCCGCGCTGATGGTCCCGTTGCCAGTAATCGTCCCGATCGAAGGCGCGACGAGATTCAAGTTGTTTGCCTGTGTACCACCGGGATCGACGCGCAGGTCGGCACTGAGCGTCTGAATATCGGTGTCGGAGCCGCCCCCGCCTCCCAGCCCCGTGAACGAGGAAAGCGCCCCCAGCTTTGATTTTAGATTGTAGCCACTGAGCTTGCCGTTGGATAGATTCACGGGCCCGGTGATAACGAGCCTGTCCACCGGACCATTGATCGCGAGGTTCAGATCAAGAGTGCCGGCTTGCAACGCCGCGCCTGAGGGAAGCGTGACACCCGCCGCGGGCAATATCCCTTGAAGATCCGTGACCGGCATTGCCTGTCCGTTCAATCTCATTTGAACGGCGGTGGTGGCAGGGGCCGTATCGTAGGTCCCGGTGAGACGCGCGAGAGCCTTGCCGATGTGAACGTCGCCCTGCTTCAGGCTGCCCGCCTCGCGCTTCAGGTCGTACGCCGTGCTGTAATCAACATTCACAGGCACGCTGGATGGCGATCCGCCGGCGACGAGTTTCAGCTTGTCGGCCTTCACGGTTCCTTTCGAACTCATCTCGCGCCCGTTGGAGGCAAGATTGCCGGTGAAATCGATGACTCCAGCGAGGCCCGATGAAGGATCGACGAAGCCCGTCGAAGCCAGATCGAGGTGGCCCACGTCAATCTTCGCGTCGAGGGGCGTAAGCGATGAGTCGGTGGAGTCGATCGGCCCCGCTTTTCCCTCGAGCTTGATCGTACCGTCGCCCGGAGTCTTGGCTGTGAACTTGAACGGGAACTGCGATGTGTAAGAAAGATCGGACGCCTCGAAGTTGACGTCGGTGTACTTCTGGGTCTTGCCGCGCGCTCCGGCCGTGCCTACCGTGATCGTGCCGTTTGAAATCCTCAGCTTCTCCACGGAGATGTCGGCTGCGCTGGACGACTTATCGCCCGTGGAGGAACTTGGAGCGTCTCCCTTGGTTGGTTTCTTCGATCCACCACCCCCGAGGCTCGAAAAATTCCACGCGCCGGAAGACGAACGCAGAAGCGAAACCTGCGGCTCGGTCACGGTGAAAGAGCTCACCTCAAGCTTCTTCGAAAAGATCAGAGGGATCAGCGCGACGCCGGCCGTCAGTTGCTTGGCCTGCAAAAAGGGCGAGCGGCTGAAGGCGGGATCGTCTGCGATTACAACATTGTCCACAGTGACGCCGCCGGAGAGAATGGCGAGCCCGATGTTTCCGATCTCGACCTTGCGGCCGAGCGCAGTCGAAAGATTCGTCTCCAGAGTCGGCTTGAAACGGTTGACGTCGATGAGAAACGGCAGCGCAATCACGATGACAAGCAACACTGCGACCACGATTCCGAGAACGATGAGGATCTTTTTCATGGCAGCCCTCCGGCGGAGAACTCTTCGAGCGGGGCGCGATGCGCGGCGCTAGCTGGCGGTATCATACGCCCGTGTCACGCGGAGAGGCGAGAGCAAGTTTTTCAGGAAGAGATTGGCTGGGAGGCCTGGACTCGAACCAGGATAATCAGATCCAGAATCTGATGTACTGCCAATTGTACGACCTCCCAGCCGATGGGAGACAACAAAAAAGGCCGCAAGCGCGACCTACATCTACTTTAACGGCGGATCGGTATTCCGTCAACGGGTGCGTGGGATGGGGACAAGGCGCTTCGAGCGCACATGGAACTCCTGGTCGCGCCAATGGATGCGCTGAGGGAAGAAACTGGCCACCCACACGACGAATGCAAACGCGTCGCGTAGCGGCAGCATCCACAATTTTTGCCTCACGAGTTTGTCTCCCATTCCGCGCGCGCCTGCGCTGAGCGCCACCTCGTAGCGCAACAGGGAGTAACCGGCCGCGAAGCCAAAAGCTCCCAGCCAGGACTGCGCGAGAAACAATCCCACCAGAGACCACACCAAACCCTGCGTGAAAATCAGGCCGAGATGTCCCCACGGGCGCGAATAGCGGATGCTCAAGTTCCAGCGAAGCTGGTGGCGAAACGCGTCGCCAACCGTTTCGCGGGGATACACGATGTCCACCGGAAATCGGCTGAGCTCGACGCGATGGCCGCGCGCGGCAATGCGGTTGCCGAGCTCGTAGTCGTCGCAGAAATAGTCGACGAGCGATTCAAACCCTCCGATTTCGCCGAGGTGTTTTTTGGTGGTGACCATGACAGCGCCGAGCATGAAATCAAGATCCCCGAAGAGCCGTGCGACCAGGACACCCGGCGCGAAATCCGCGCTGTTGCCGAGCGCTTCGAGATCGGCGGCGAACGAGCCGTCCGTGAGGCCGCCGTAAAGGCACGTGACGCCGCCGACTTTCGGATCGGAGAACGGCGCGACGACGGCTCGCAGAAATCCCGGCGCGACGCGCACGTCGCTGTCGCTCGCGATCACGATGTCGTGGCGGGCCTCGCGGGCCATGCGGCAGAGTTTGTTGACCTTGTCGCTCGCGCCCAACGGCTCGGAGCCCACGAGCAAGCGAATCGAGCGTTCGGGGAAATCGCGGATGAGTTTTTCGATGACCGGGATGGCGGGCTCGCGCTCGTCCGTGACGCAGAAGAGGATTTCGAAGTCAGGGTAATCCTGGCGGCAGAAGCTGGCGTAGTTTTCGTAAGTTTCGCGGTCGAGACCGCGAATCGGTTTCAGGATGCTGACCGGCGGAGTGAAATCCGGCAGAGCGCCGGCCGGAGCAGGGGGGATTTTGCGGAAGAATCTGCCGGCGGCGACGATCGCGACAACGTAGTACGCGAAAGGCGCGACCGCCAGCACGAGAAGAGCGTCGCGAACCACCGTCCAGCCCGTCATGACGCAATCCTTCGCTCGTTATCCCTTGCCGATGGCTACCAGGGCGACACCGATGCAAACAAGCAGAACGCCAAACCACCGCTGCGGAGTCACGCGCTCGCCGAGAAACAGCCTGCCTCCCAATGTACCCACAGCATAGCTTAGCGCGGTGGCCGGAAAAACGAAGCTAACCTTGGCAACCGACAGCATCCCCAGCAGCGCGAAAAACCCCGTCGTCATCATCGTAAGGCCGATCCAGAACCACGGGACTCTCATGGCGCGGCCGATCACGATTGCAATCGCATGCGGCCGAAAATCGGTCACCTCGCCAACGGTCTTCATCGCATGCGACATGCACATCTCGCCCGACGTGCCGGGGACAACAATCAGGAAATACAGGATGACTCCGGTCAGCAAGATCAGTGCTCCGTCGTTCGCGGATGGGTGCGCCCGACAACGAAGACGCCCAGACTAATCAGGGCAATTCCGACCCAGCGCATGGGCGTGATCGCCTCGTGCAAAACGAAATAGGCCAGCAGCGCAATCACGAGACTGGAAATCGACGAGGCCGGCAGCACATAGCTATAGTCCGCCCAGGAAAGCACGACGAGGTAGGCGATGAAAAAAGCGAGAAGCAATCCGATGCCGAGCCAGATTGTCGAGGACGTAAACGCGCGGAAGAAAAAGTGAAAGAGACTGGCAGGCGCCCAACTTCCCATCGCTCCGACCTGTTTCATTCCCTTGCCCAGAAACATGTCCCCGAGCGGAGCCACGGAGACCATAATCAGAATCAGGATGGACGTCTTGAGATGCAGGCCGTGCGACGGCGTCATGCGCCTTGCGACTCGCCAACCCCCGAATTGGTATCCATCGGCGGCATGGGCGGGACGGCAACGAGCGCTTTCCTATCCACTCCCTTGCGGGCCCGCGCCACTTTGATGCGGTCCGCGCGCAGCTTCATGAAATCCACCGCCTCGTGGTAGAGGCGTTTGCGTTCGTGGGAATCCCAGAGCGAGTCGCGCACGATTCGCCAAGCGACCTTGGGCCGGAAGTAGTAGCTGTCGTAGAAACGGTTGACGGACTCAACCATGTATTCCTTCGAGAGACCCGGGTACTGAAGGTGAGGAAGCTGGTGGCCGCCCGCATCGGTGATCGCTTCGCCGGCCAGAAAACCTTCCCGCGTGCCCTGGTCGTAGAGTTCCGTGCCCGGATAGGCGTGAGCCATGGAAACCTGGATCGTCTCGCAATCGAGCTCTTTGGCGAAGTTGATCGTCTTCTCGATGGTCTCTTTCGTTTCGCCCGGAAGTCCGATGATGAAATCTCCGTGGACGTGAATCCCGACCTTCTTGCAGTTCTTGACGAAGTTGCGTCCCATCTCGAGCGTCTGGCCCTTCTTGATGTTCTTCAGGATCTGCGCGTCGCCTGATTCGAAGCCCACGATCAGCAGACGGCACCCGGCATCCGCCATGGCCTTCAGCGTCTCGTAATCGCCGTGGACGCGGGCCGTGCAGGACCAGCGGAAGCCCACGGGCTTGAATTCCTTGCAGAGCGCCAGGACGCGGTCCTTGCGGATGTTAAAAGTATCGTCGTCGAAAAAGAATTCCTTGGCCTGGGGAAACATTTTGTGCGCCTGCCGGAATTCCCGCGCCACATTCTCGACCGAACGCGTGCGCCACGAATGGCCGGAAAGCGTCTGCGGCCACAGGCAGAAAGTACAGAGGGCCGGGCATCCGCGCGACGTGTAGAAGGAAACGAAGGGGTGCAACAGGAACGGCACGTTGTACTTCTCGATCGTCACGTTGCGCTCGTACACTTCGGTCGCAAACGGGAGCGCATCCAGCTCTTCGGTCTGCATCGGCGGCCGCGAAGGATTGTGGATCACCTTGCCGTCCTTCACGTAGCTCGCGTTCGAAATCTCCGAAAGGGGTTTTCCTTGCGCGTATTCGACGACGGCGTGGTCGAATTCTCCGCGCACGACGAAATCGATGTCCGGGCTCGCCAGCAAGCTTTCGGCCGGTTTGATCTGCACGTGGGGACCCACAAAAGCGATCTTCAGATCGGGTTTTCGATCCTTCATGGCGCGAGCCATGCGAAGGTCGGCGAGAAAACCCACGGTCGAGGTAAACAGCACGACGAATTCGTAATCCCGCGCGGTGCGGACCACTTCCTCCGGGGTGATGTGGTGCGGAGGGCCGTCGAGCAGGCGGCTGCCGGGCAACATGCCGGCGGGATAGGCGAGCCAGACCGGGTACCAGTAGGACTCTATCTCGCGCGTGGCGGGCCAGCGAGAACCCGCGCCACCGTCAAACTTCTCGAAGCTGGGAGGATTGAGAAACAGCGTCTTCATTGCGGACGGCATCGAGTCGTCACCCCTCAGAACGTGAACTACAGGTAATCCAACAATATACAAGCGATTTATTGTAACTGATTATGCCGCTGCGCCCAAGGCTTCTCTGGCCCGGTTTCTTACGGAAAAACCTTGGCCAATTGGCCGGTGGCCTGCAAGAGCGTCAACTGCCCCTGCTGGCGGGCGAAGTCAGCATCGAGAAACGCCACCCATTTATCGTTCTCATCGAGACGCGCCTGCTCGATTTCCTGCAAGGTGGCGCGGCCCTGATCGAACCTGGCCTGCTCCGACTGGAGCGTCTCTTGCGCCAGTTGCAGGTCGAGGCGCGCCACCTCCCTGCCGGCGTCCAACTCGCGCACGCTGCGAGCTTTCTGCTGAACGTCGAAGCGGACTTCCTGGCGCTTGTTGCCCAGCGTCAGCTCGGCCTCGCTGAGCTGGCTCTTTGCGAGCGCGACATTCGCAGAAGTCTTCGCGGCAAACAGGGGAATCGTAACTTGCACTCCGACGTTGACGTTGTTGCGCTCGAATGTTTTGTAAAACTGATCGTAGTTATTGAACTTGCTCAAGATGCTGTACTGGCCAACGAGATCGACCGTCGGAAGGTAACTCAAGCGGGCGCCCCGCAGCAGTTGCTCGCGCGCCTTCTGCTCGTTCTCGGCTTCGAGGATGCTGAGGTCGTTCTGAATGGCGAGGTTCACGATCTCGGCTTCCGATTGTGCGTTGGCCAGGTCGGAGGCAAGCGAAGGTTCTTCGGTCTCGACCTGCAGCGACTGGCCGTCCGGAATGGCGGTGAGATCGCGGAGCTGTGCCTCGAGTGCGGCATCGCGATCCTCGAGCTTCACGATTCGCTCCTGAATGCGGGCGAGCGTCAGTTGGCTCCGGGTGATTTCAATCGGAAGTTCCTGATTGGCCGCGACACGCTCGCGGATGGCCTCGAGAATCTTTTCTCCGCTTGCCTGCTCGCTCCGCATCAGCTCGAGCGAGTGGCGCACTTTGGCCAATTCGAGATAGGCCGTCGCCGCGCGAACGATCACGTTGTCGCGGGTCCGGTCCAGCTCGAGCTTCTGATTCTTCGCCCGTTCCTCGGCGGCGTGCTGCTGGCCCTTGAGCAGCGGATTGAAAAGGGCCTGCGTATAGTCCAATTGAAATACGGCCGGGGCCTGGCCGCCGGGCAGCGACGGGAAGCCGTGGGTGTATGCCACGCCGGCGCCCGTATACAGATTGGGCCGAAAGGCCGCGCGATCCACACCCGCTTCACCGAGAGCAACGCTGTACTGCACCTGTGCGAGCTTGACCTCGCGGCTGTTCTGCAAGGCGAGGGTTACAGCCTTGCGCAGCGTCAGTTTTTCGGTATCTTGCCCGCGGACGGGAGCTGCGAGGAGCAGGAGGAACAATCCTCCGAGCGCCACAAAGCGGCGGCCACCTCGGGTGAGTGGATGTGGCCGTCGATTCACGGCGTGACTCAAAAGGCTATTCATGGTGAAGAGATTCCGTGGGCTGAAGCTTGGCCGCCCGGCTTGCGGGAAGATAGCCGAACACCACGCCCGTCGAGCAGGATACTACGAACGCCAGCACGACCGAGATCCACGACACGGGAACGGTAACACCTTCCGCGTCGGGGAAGAAGCTTATCAAGAAGCCCAGGAGGGCTGGAATCAGAATGGCAATCAGGATCCCGGCGAGCGCTCCGGTTCCGCTGATGGCCAGCGCCTCCATAAGGAACTGATACAGAATGGCGTCCCGCGAAGCGCCGATAGCTTTGCGAATCCCAATTTCCCGCGTCCGCTCCGTGACCGTGACGAGCATGATGTTCATGATTCCGACGCCGCTAATCCCGAGGGCTATCAGCGCGATCAAGATCAGAACCGCCGTGAGCGTCATCGCGATGTGCCGCGCCGTGGCGAGAATTCCGGTGAGGTTCTGGACCCGGTACTGCGCCCCCGATCGATGGCGGCCTGCCAGAATCTCCTCCACCTGGCGCGTCACGACGGGAACGTCCTCGGAATTGTTGGTCTGCACGTAGAACGTCTTGAAATATTCCGTCCCCGTGTAGTATTGCAGCAGCGGAAACGGGACGATCACGGACTCACGCGTGATCTCGGTTTGCCCGAGCGTGGCCACGCGCTCCTTGAAAACGCCAATCACCGTGAAGTGAAGCTCGCCGACGCGGATGTCCTTGCCTCCCGAATCCTCGAACGGGAAAATCCGGCGCGCCAGCGCTTCCGTAATCAGACAAACCTTGCTCCGGGATGAGATGTCGTCCTGATCGAAGTAGCGCCCTCGAAGAATCGCGAGATTGCGAATGCGCTCGAACCCTTCGGTCACGCCGACCAGATTGATGGGGCGCTCCTGTCCGCTCACCGCCACAGTCATAGGGAGGGTATCCGTCCCAGCGACTTCAGCCACCAATTCCGGGATGGCTTCCTTTACAGCCGCGGCATCGGCGGGAGTGATCTGATCGGCGAGCACCAGTGATCCCGGCTCCTCGGAATTGACGGCATTGGCATAGACCAGGTTCGATCCGACGCCTTCGATTTGCGCGAGGACGTAGCGCTGACCCGCGAGCGCGACCGTAACCACCAGGACGATCGAGCCGCTGCCGATGACAACCCCCAGCATCGTGAGCAGGGCGCGCACCTTGTTGGCCCGCAGTGCTTGCAAAGCGAGCCGCCATGTCTCGCCCCAGAAAGCCGATGAGTTTCGCTGGCTTGCCATGCAGGATGCCGTCCAAATTACGAGATCTGAGATTCAGATGCCCGAAGAGCCGATACCGCCGTGGAAGAGGCTTGCGAGAAGTCGCGATCCGATTCGGTCTTACCGCGCCGCCTTCTCGAGCCTTTCAAGGCGCGTCCGCGCTTCCTTGCGCTGCGGCTCCAACTGGAGCGCCGCGCGATACTGCTCCGCCGCTTCCGCTCGTTTCCCCTGCGCCTCGTAGAGCCTGCCAAGCCATTCCCGGGCGGCGGCGTGCGCAGGCCAGTCGCTGCGGTCCGGCGTGCTCGCGAGATACGATTTCAAGTCCTGCTCAGCGCTCGGGAGATTGGCGTTGGCAAGCACGGCCGCGACTCCCCTGAAATAAGCCAGCCGAGGATCGTTGGGGTTCACTTGCGCCGCCGCCTGGATTGCCGCGGTCATGTCCGCGGGCTTGTTCTGGGCCTGGAAGAATCCGACGACTTCGAAATACGGGTCTGCCGATTTCGGCTTGGCGCTCAGAACCTGGCGAACCTCGCTCTCAGCCTCGTCCGGCTTCTTCAGAGCCTGGCGAGCGTACACGGCGCGCGCCAGATGTCCCTGTACCGGATCGAGCGCGGCGATGGCGTTTACCTGCTCGAGCGCCTCGTCCTTGCTGCCGCCCGCGATCCATGGAGCGTCGAGGCAGTACTGCTCGAGATCGCGGCGCGCATCGATGTTCGATGGATTCAGGCGGACAGCTTCCTGAAATTCCTTCTTCACCTTCCTCGCGAGCGAAAAACTCCTGTCACGGTCCGCCTTTTCTCCATACGCACGGCCGAGCCATTGGTGATAGAGGGAATTTTTCGGGTCGAGCGACACCGACTTTTCGGCTTGGGCGACGGCGTTGTCAAAATCGCGAATTTCGTAGTAGCTTCGCCCCAGCCAGTAGTACACCTCGGCGCTCGACGGATTCTGCGACACGGCAGATTGCAGCGTCGCGATCGCAGCCGCGTAGTTTCCCGCGTTGAACTGACGCTGCGCCGCCTGAATTGCCACGGTCGCATCCGCTGGCGAAGCCCCTGCCGCCCGGGCGTCCGTGCGAAGCGCGGGGGATGAAAACAAGATCACCAGAAACAGCGCGCCGGCAATGCCTGCCGTAATACGTCCGCGCGATGATCTCAATTCGCCTCCCCAGCACGCACTTCCATCCCGTCGCTCAACTCTTGCACGCCCGGCAACGCGACGCGGTCGTCGGGCGACAGACCTGACAGCACTTCGTACTTGGATGCGCTGGCGACCCCTACCGAGATGTCGCGGCGGCGGACTCTGTTGTCAGCGTACAGGAATACGAAATGTTGCCCCTTGTCCTCCCGTACGGCTGCCCGCGGGACCACCAGGGCTCCATGCCTCTCGCGGACCATGATCCGGACCTGCACGTTGATATTCGGCAGCAGCTCCAGGTGGCTATTGTCGACCGAACACAACACCTCTCCCACGCTGCGCATCCCTCGCGCCACCACCTGCTTCGGCACCTGCGACGTCCGGCCAGTCCACATGCGGCTTGGTTTCGCGTCCCATGTCACCTGGACGTTCTGGTCCGGCTCGAGCAAGCCCAGGTCCGGCTCGTCCACAAAGGCTCGCACTCGCACGTGGCGCAAGTCGGCCATCTCGGCGAGCGTGTCCCCGACTTTCACGTAGTCGCCCGGATTGACCGGCAGTGAATACAGCGTGCCATCGGTGGGAGCGATGACGGTGGCTGAGCGAACCTTCCCGTCGAGCGACTTCACCAGTTCCTGCGCCTCGCTGACCCGCAGGCCCGCGCCCTCAACGCTCACCGACGACCGTTGAACCAAATCCTGTTTTCTGGCCTCGAGAGCCGCCAAGTTCGCGCGAGCCTTGGCAAGGCTGGCCTGATTTTGCGCGAGTTCGTCCTGCGTGGCAGCTTGCTTGGCCACAAGGCCTTCGAGCGCCGCCTCGGCAGTCTCGAGGTTCTTGACCTGCACCTGCGCCGCCTTCAAATCCCCTTCAAGCTGCGCCACCTGGTCGGGCGGCCCGCCGGCGTGAGCGTTGCGAAGGTCGGTCTGCGCCGCAAGCAGAGAGGCGCGCGCCTGCGCGAGCTGCGACCGGACGTCCGCAGCATCGAGTGTGAGAATCACCTGCCCGCGGCGCACGGCCTGGCCCTCGACGGCCTTCACTTTGTCAACGAATGTCGGGAACTCAGCGCGAGCCACCGTTGCGGAGATTGGTTCGACCTTGCCGTTGCTCGTGATCGTGGCGCTCAAATCCTCGCGCGAAAGGCCGACGACCGGCACGAGCGGCGCCTGCCGGCGCACCACGAGTACCACGATGACCAACACCGCGAGTACCGCGCCTGCAATCCAGATGATCTTTTTTCGCTTGCTGTTTTCGGCCATGATGGGCCGCATGACCGCGTGCGGCCTGCCCCGTGGATCACGAAATTGTAACAGACCCGTTCCGGGCTTGCCTATGCAAACGCCTCGCAATTGACGCGAATGGCATCGCGGAGGTGGCCACAGGCGCTTACCTAATGATGCCGAGTTCGATCAGAGCGATGCCAGCCGGTGCCCGGGCGGGGCAGACGATTGCCCCGGTTTGAACGTCCGGGCATCGCACCTTCCCGCACGGGCGTGCCGCAAGTGGTAGAATTTCTCCGTTCATGAGCGCCGAGCCGCTGATCCACGTCCACGACTTATCGAAGCATTTTCGGGCGTTTCAACGCCGCGAAGGAATCTGGGGCTCGATTCAAAATCTTTTCGTGCGCGATTACCGGACCGTAGCGGCCGTCGACCGCATCAACTTCTCGATCGACCGCGGCGAAGTGGTCGGCTATATCGGCCCAAACGGAGCCGGCAAGTCCACGACGATCAAGATGCTGACCGGCATCCTGGTCCCGACGAGCGGCGAGATTCAGGTCAACGGCTTCGTGCCATTCCGCCAGCGCCGCCAATACGTGAAAACGATCGGCGTCGTCTTCGGGCAGCGCACGCAGCTCTGGTGGGACATCGCGGTCATCGAGTCGTTCAAGCTGCTGCGCCGAATCTACGACGTATCGCAGCGCGATTTCGACGAGCGCATGGAGCGCTTCAACGAAATCCTCGGCATACGGGACTACCTGTACACGCCGGTGCGCAAGCTTTCGCTCGGCGAGCGCATGCGCTGCGACCTGGCCGCCGCTCTATTGCACAATCCCCCGCTGCTTTTCCTGGATGAGCCGACGATCGGCCTCGACGTGGTCGCCAAGGATCACATCCGGCAATTCCTGCGCTCGATCAACCGAGAATTCCGCACCACGATCCTGCTGACGACTCACGACCTCGACGACATCGAGGAGTTGTGCCGCCGGATCATGATCATCGACCATGGCCGAGTACTCTACGACGGCCCGCTCGATCAACTGAAGGAAAGACTGCTGCGCACGAAGCAGGTGAAGTGCGTATTGAAGGATCGCGCGCAGATTGCCGGCATCCGCGCTTTTTCACGCGACGGTCTCCAACTCGATCAAGTGGACGAGCTGACCTATCGCATTCGCTTCGACCGCGCCAGGGTGGCAACCGCCGACTTGATCCGACAAATTCTCGCCGCCGTCGACGTTCGCGACTTGCTGATCGAAGACGAGCCCATCGAAGAAATCGTCAAGCGCATCTACGCCGGCGAAGCCACCCTCGAAGTACCCGCCTGACCTGCGCGGCTTCCTCAGGCTTCCCTAGCGGCTCGGTGTGATGGCGGTCACATCAAATCGTGAGGTGCTTCATTTATGGTGGTCTTGGGAAGCGCAATCCTTACCTTGCGTTCCAAGTGGGATTTTCGAAACGCCCTCCCCTCCTTGAACGAATCTCCCGCGGAGAAGAGAACATGCCATTGCAAACCTTCAGCAAGAATCCCTGGCACCGATATCAACTACCGGGTGCGATTGCCGCAATCCTTGTGATGTTTCTTTCGATTCCGGCCTCTGCGCAGCAAACCGATCTTGGCTGGCCGCGCACAATTCAATCGGATAGCGAACAGATCCAGGTCTATCAGCCCCAGGCGGACAAATGGGAAGGTGGAAAACTCGAAGCCCGCGCCGCCATCGTCATCACCCGGCAAGAGCAGGAGCAGCCCATCTACGGCGCACTGTGGATCTCCGCGCGGACGACGCTCGACCAAGATCAGCGTCTCGTAAGCCTCTACGACATCGATGTGACAAGGGCGGTATTCCCTTCCGCGGGCGATGAGAAATCCAGCTACGTCGCGAGCGCAACGAGGGCGGTGTCGCAATGGACGTTCACCATCGGACTCGATCGCTTGCTCGCCGATCTCGCCATCACACAAAGCGAGGCCAAGGCAAAGGGAGAGCCCCTCGGCACAAACCCTCCGAAGGTATACGTCAGCCAGAATCCCGCCATCCTGATCCTGATCGATGGCCAGCCGGTGATGCAAAAGGTGAAGGACACAAACCTGATGCGTGTGATCAATACGCCGGCAGTCATTGTGCTGGACCCGGCTACCGGCCAGTATTTTCTCCAGGGCGACGGCTACTGGATGACGGCGCCGAACCTGAGCGCGCCTTGGACGAAGGCCGTCAATCCTCCGGGCTCGCTCGCGACCGTTCTTCAGCAAGAGGCAGACACCGCAGACCAGGGCACCGCGACTGTTGCGCCGGCGGGCGCTCCTCCCGAAGTTATCGTCAGCACCGAGCCGGCCGAATTGATCCAGCTGAAAGGCGAAGCGCAGTTTTCACCGATCAGCGGAACCAAACTTCTCTACGTCACGAACACGGATGGCGACCTCTTCATGAGTGTCCCGGAACAGACGTATTACGTGCTCCTATCGGGAAGGTGGTTCCGGAGTCAGTCGTTCGACGGCCCCTGGGAATTTGTCCGCGGGTCGGCGCTGCCTCCGGACTTCGCCCGCATTCCCGCAGAGCATCCGAAGGCGGCTGTGCTGGCCAACATCCCCGGCACGTCACAAGCCTGGGAAGCCGTGGTGGCTGCGCAGGTGCCGCAGACCGCGACCGTGAATCGCAAGCAGGTCAAGTTCACCGCCACGTACGATGGCGATCCACAGTTCAAACGGATTGAGGGCACGGACATGCAGTATGCCGCCAACTCTCCGGACGACATCATCCTCGTGGGCGGGAGATACTACGCCGTGGACGATGGCGTCTGGTTTGTCGCCGACAATCCGCTTGGTCCCTGGGCAGTCTGTGACATGGTCCCGCCGGATATCTACTCGATTCCGCCCAGTTCGCCGCTCTACCACGTGAGATATGTCTACGTGTATGACGCAACGCCCGATTTCGTTTACGTCGGATACACGCCGGGATATTTCGGCGCGTTCATTTGGGACGGCGTCGTCGTGTACGGAACGGGATTCGGGTATCCGTGCTGGGCGTCCGATTTCTGGTACCCATGCCCGTGGACTTGGGGATTCGGCTGGCACTACGTCTACTGGGGATGGGGCTATCACTGGCGCCCGTGGTATCCGTCGCGATGGTATTGGCACCGCTGGCGAGATCATGACAGAGACTTCCCACGATGGACTCACCGCGTGATGTACAACCGCCCGGTCCTGCGAACCCCGAGGGACGTTCGCCTGCGCAATACGAGTGCATACGACCGATGGACCGGTCCCGGCGTGAGAAGCCGCCACCCGGTGCCCCTCCGTCCGCCCGCAAAAGGCGCGGCACCGCCACGGCCAATCTCGACGCCGCGCGTAACGACCCGGCGCGATCTATACGCGGAGCCCGATGGGCACGTCTACGATCGTCAAAAGGACGGCTGGTATCGCCGCGACGGTCAAAAATGGGAGCGAGTCGAGCCGGGACAAAAGCAAACGCAACCGAAACCTCCGGTGCCGCCGATTCAACGGACTCCGCCGGGCGCCAGACCTCAACCCACGCCGCCGTCGCGGATTACCCAGCCGGGAGGCGTCACTCAGCAGCTCGATCGCGAGCGGCAGGCACGCGCTCAGGGTGCAAATCGCGAGCAGCAATACCGCACGCGTGCGCCTGCCCCGGCGCCGAGTAGGCCGCCTGCCAGCAGACCGTCCGGTGGCGGCGCTCCCAGGCCGTCCGGAGGAGGCGGCGGAGCTCCCCGGCCACATCGGTAGGGGTTCTCTTGACGGTCCCACGAGAAGCGTCGAGGCCCAGCCCCACGGCTGGTCACCTCGACGCTTCTCGCTCGATTTGATGGTCCGCACCCTTGATGGCCGGATGGCGCCGTCCTCGGGTCCATCGCAAATTCTCTCGATTTGCCACTCACTCGTTCAGTAACGCATTCGCGGCACGGCCACCCTTCTCATCGATTTACGTTGTAAACTTGAGTTCCCTTCCTCGGTGGCACTTCTGCCGCCGGTTCCCTTTGGAGAGATTTGCGTGAAGAATCGCATGTGGAACGTATGTGTCCATGTCGCCGTCGTGTTTTCTGCCATGGCTGTCGCATCTTGCGCCCTGGTATCTAAAGATCCGTCTCCGGGCAGCGACCCGGGCGCACTCCAGCCGGGGACTGTC
>JAIQEW010000028.1 GCA_020073605.1 Terriglobia bacterium | reverse complement strand
GTGAAGCAAATCCGGATCCGACCGATCTCTTCATCCTGGGCGCCGATTTCGAAAACATGAACCGATTCAACGAGGCGGCGGACGCCTTCAATCGCTGCGCGCAGATCGCCGGCGTCATGCAAGACAGGTGCAAACAGTATGCGGGCAAGGACATGAAACGGGCGGCCGCGGTGAGGTAGAGGGCTATCCGGAGCGCAAAACCCGTGCAATCAGAACCTACCAGCCGATGGCGCAGAGAAACTGTCCGGGAGACATGCATTCCTGCCGCGTGTTTTCAAAGATTCAATTCTCACGCTTCCCCGAGCCAAAGGTCCACAGGAGCAGTTTTGGGCAGCAGGGGCGAGGATGAGGTTCGAGAGCGAGGGATAAGGAATCTTAGGCCACCGAGGGGTCCCTCGTCGGCCTAAGAACGGCCTCGCTCCCTTCCTACGTCAGGGCAGGCCCGTTCAGCCTCGCCACCGGCGAGCCCTCAGGGCAGGCGGGACGACAATGGTTCGGCTGCGCTCACCACAAGTTCCTCATCGGATTGTCAGCAGGGCCGACGTGAGTTCCTCGGGTTTATCCAGCATGACGTCGTGGCCGCAGGGAATGCTGAGAGTCTTCCAGCCTTTGGCCTTCGCGCGCTCGCAAGACGGCGGAAACGGCGAATCCTTGTAGCCGGTCGCCAGGATGAAGGTGACATTCTTCACGGCGTCAATTTTCCCGGTCAGGCGGAGGGGTTGCTGGAAAGTCGCCAGCGGCTGCATCGTGCACTGGCGGTCCATCCACGCGGCGTCCTTGGCGTTGACGTTGAACATCGCGGCGGGGATGGGCGGCACCTTCCAGCCCTCGCCGTGGAGTTTCACGCCTTCCAGTTGCGCGTTCCTCTGCTCCGGCGGCAGCAGGTCGTGCAGGCTTTGGCCGTCCTCAAGAACGAACGCATCCAGATAAACGAGCGCGCCGATCCGGTCCGGGACGTGGTCCGCAACGCCGCTGATCACAGCGCCGCCGTACGAGTGGCCGCACAGCACGATGTTCGAAAGCTCCTCCCAGCGAATCAGGTTCACCACGTCGAGGATGTGCGTTTCGAGATTGACCTGCGGCGTGAGAAGGTGCGAACGCTCGCCGATGCCCGTGAGCGTCGGCGTGAACACGTCGTGCCCCTGCGCTTGCAGCGCCTTGCGGACGCGCTTCCAGCACCAACTGCCGTGCCACGCTCCGTGGACCAGAACGTACGTGCTCATCGATCACCTCGGCGGAAAATGGAGCCAATCATGTCACGAACCAGCGAAAATCGGACGACGATTGTCGCTGGTTCGGGAGTCCGGTGGTCCCGGCCACCCGGGACCCGACACCGGACCCACGGAGCCTGCATTCGGGGAATGGCGAATTGCGAGGCGGACTATTGCTTCACGGCGACGATCGTGATTTGCGGGACGCAGAAGTAGAGCGCGCCGTCGATGATTTCGATGCGCAGCGCCTCGGCCAGCGCGGGAGACGCCGCGCGAAAGAGGCGCGCCACTTCCGCGGCGTCGGCGGGCGGCGTATTGATGCGCCGGATCCACGCGGCGAAATCCATGCCGCGGCCCTTCTCCGTGGCCGAGCCGACTTCCTCGAAAACGATTTTCAGTCCCGCGGCCGCGACGATCTCGCGCCACTCGCTCGGGCGATAGTTGCGCACGTGCGACGGGTCGCGCAGCTTCTCGATGTGGTTCCACTGCCGGTCGAGAGAGTCGTCCTCCGGCGCCGTGCTGTCGATCACGATCACGCGCGCGCCGGGCTTCGCCACGCGCGCCATTTCGCGCACGGCCGCGCGCACGTCCGCGAAGTGGTGCGGCGCCTGGCGGACGATGACGATGTCGAAGGCGGCATCCGGGAACGGCAGCGACTCGGCGATTCCCTGCTGCGTCGCGACGTTCGCGAGCCCGCGGGCGGCGGCGTTGCGGCGCGTCTCGGCGAGCATCGCTTCGGTCATATCGTAAGCGATCACCTTGGCGACATGGGGAGCGAGCGCCAGCGCGGTATGCCCCGCGCCGGTGGCGATGTCGAGCGCGATGTCGGCAGCTTTGGGGCGCGCGAGATCGACGACCTTGCGCAGCGCTTCGGGATCGCTGTGCGTGAGGCTCGACGAGTAGGCCGCGGCGGCCGCCCCGAATTGCGCGCTCACGCGCTCATGGATATGCGAGGCGCCGGTTGGGTCCGCGCGCTTCTGGCTCGACATGCGTTTTGCTCCCACGAAGACGATACGGAATCGCGGGCGGGCGCGTCCAATAGTGTTTTCTTATGCGGCGATAAAGGCGGGGTTGCGGGGAGAAGAATTCGTTATGCCACCGGCAGAAGTGTATCCACCAACTCGGCGGCGAAGGCGTCGAGCTCCGCAGTGCGTTCGGGAGTGGCCTCAAGCTTGTCCTTCTTGCGCACGAACCAATGGCCGTCGGACTGAATCAGCCGCGCGCTGAGGCCGCCGGCGACGAGGTACGACGGCTCGCCGTAAAGCTTGAATCCATCCGCGCCCGCGGGCGCCAGAAGCGCGCCGCACTCCCCCTTGCGAACGCCGACGTAGCTTTCGTACATCGGAAACGCAACGATTTCGAATCCGCGCGAGTGAAGGCGCTCGAGAGCGCCGGCCTGTTGAGGAGTGAGTTCCATCGCCAGGACTAGAATAGCAGGAGCGCGAGGCTTTGCGAAATCGCGGGCGAACGCGACGAGATCGGTTTCAGCCGATGGGCTCGATCCGCATGACGGGGACCAGCACGTCGTCGGGATGATAGTCGCGGAGGCCGCGGGCGATTTCGCCGGCGGGGAGCCTCCGCAGAGAGTAGACGTACGGACGCGGGCCTCGGTTCATCACGCCCAAGGAAATCACCTGGAGGTAGGCGCCTTCGTAGCGAATCGTGAACGGATATTTCCAGTCGGGACGCTGACGGCAGGACGCGATCCGGATATCGCATGAGGCGTCGCCGGGGAGCACTTCGTCGCGGACCAGCGCCAGTTCGACGGGCTTGCGGCGCGGCATCACGAGGCGAAATCCCCAGTCCAACGCGCAGAGCGGAAGAATGCCGCAGACTTCTCCGCTCGTGAGAGCCGCAACCGCGCGGAGGACGCCCTCGACTCCGAAATAGAGGATGAACCACGTGAGCGGATTCGCTGCGAAAGCGAGGAAGCCGGCCTGGCCGACGAGTTCCGGGGCGAACCAGCGGCCGTCGTTCGTAGTGAATGCATTCTGGGTGTAGCGATCTCCCAGAATCTCAAAGAACTTCATGAACCACAGGCGAAGCACGAGAAGTGTGGCGCCCGCCTCGGCTAAGCCGGAAACGACCGCGGCGCGGGACATGAAACGCGCGGAGGTGTGGCGGTCCGCGAAGCGCCAGCGCTGCGGAAACAGCGCATAGATCGGCGCGAGAAAGTACGCTATCCAGGAAGGGGTCATGCTCGCTGTAGGATAGCTCCGAATCGATGCAGGTTCGGCAAACGAAAGCGCTTCTTGCCGGATCAGTTACCTTTCCCATGGGCGCTGCGATTGCGAAACGAATCGCTCATGCTCTCCCCATAACGGCGGTGCCTGGCACTAGCTGCCCTTCCGGACAGGTTCCGTTTTGGAAGCAGCCCGTCGCCGCAATCCGGTTCACGGGTTCCTGAGTGATAGGCTAACTGTGCGATAAACATAGGCGTCCGGGAGAATCGTCGATGAAGAAAACATTCGCGGGGCTCGTGATGGCAGGGGCGCTTTGCGCCGCTGGAGCGCTGGTCGTCGTCGCCAGAGAGGGCGGCCCGACTCCTCTTGGACAGACGAAGCTGCTCGCACTTGTGGCCGGGAATGCGCTACCGGAGAACGTGGTACAGGAAATCAACCGCGACGGCTTGAGCTTTCATCCGGATGACGCGTACCGGTCCCTTCTTAAGAACGCCGGCGCGGACGCGACGGTTCTGAAAGCACTGAATGACGCGAAAGTGGTCGTCGCGGACGGCCGGGAGGACAGCGCAGACAAGGGGCAGCTGCAGCATCTTAGCGACGCGGGCCGACTGATCAAAGATAAGCGTGACGACGAAGCCGCCGAAGAATTGGCCGTCGTGCTGAAGGGCAGCTTCGAGAGTCCCGAAAGCGGATTCGTGATGGGCCAAGTGTTGCGCCAGGAGGAGGGATGGGCGCAGGCTGTGGCCGTCTACACCGAAGTGCTTCGCGAAGATCCCAACTTTCCTGAAGCCCACACGAAATTGAGCTACGTTTTGTATCGCGGCGGCGATAACGAGGCGGCGCTCAGCGAAGCCAGGGCGTCTCTGAACGCGAGACCGGACAACGCCGAGGCTCACAAGAATGCGGGGCTTGCGCTAGCGGCGATGCGAAAGTTCGATGCCTCGTTGTCCGAGTACAAGGAAGCCATCCGAATCAAGCCCGACTACGAGGCAGTGCATTTGGATCTGGGGATCATGTACGACGAAAAAGGCGACTGGAAAGACGCCGCGGTGGAATACAAGAAGGCGCTTGCCCTGAACCCGAGCGACACCGATGCGCGGTACAACTACGCCTTATCGCTGGATCGTTCCGGGGACCTCGCCAGTGCGATTCTCCAGTACCGAGAAGCCAAGCGCCTGAGTCCTGAGAGATACGATATTCGTCAGAATCTGGGCGCCATTCTGATGAATAACGGTCAAAACGCAGAGTCCGTGATTGAGTTCCGAGAGTTGGTAAAACTGTACCCCGACACGGAGATGTGCCGCGCTTCGTTGGGCATGGGCCTATTTCGGGTCTGGGACTTCCCGGGTGCTGAAGCGGAATTCAGGAAGGCGATGGAGCTCGATCCTTCGGAGCCAATCCCGCACATGGGCATCGGCGATATCCGAGAGGAACAAAAAAATTACGACGCGGCACTGGAAGAGTTCAATAAGGCGATCGCACTCGACGAGAGTTTTGTGGATGGCTATCGGGGTGCGGTGAGGGTCCTGATCAAGAAGGGAGATTTCGTTAAGGCTTCCGAGCAAGCGAGAACGGCCGAAACGATCGCGCCCTCTGACTCGAACATTCACGAACTCTACGGGCAGGCGCTTGAAGGAACGGGAAACCACGACGGTGCGATTGCCGAATTCAAAGAATCGATCGCGCTCGATTCGAAGCAGATTTCCGTGATGCTTGAACTGGCAGATGCTTTCCAGAAGAAGGGAGACTGGGCGGGGGCGCTAGATGTATACCGCAAAGCGGCGCTGGCCGATGCAAGCATTGATTTCCGAACCAAGGTGATGCCTTCCGGATGGCGCGATCCGCAAAAGGAGTACAAGGCCGCTCAGACTCGTTTCGAACAACACATCACAGACTTGAAATCGGCAGGCAGGTCCCCAGAGGCAGCTGCGCTCGAAAAACAGGTTCAAGCAGCGCAATCCAGCTCTAGCCTCTCGGAAAAGTTGGACGAGGAGATTCAAGCCAGTGCGAAGGCGGCCGCGCAGCGGCACTTCGATGAGGCGATGGTGCATGATAAGGAAGCGGTCGCAATCGCAGAGAAAATGCAACCACACGATCCGCGATTGATCACGGCGCTCGACCGGCTGGGGATGGAGTATGTCCAGCAAAACCCTGCTGCTGCGACGGCTGCCTTTGAGCGGGAACTCGCAGTTGCTGAAGAGCTATATGGGCCGCAATCCCCGTTTACAGCGGAGCCGCTCCAGTCGCTTGGCAGGAATGCCCTCTATCATCGCGACTACGCTACCGCCGAGAAGTTTTACTTCCGCGCGGTCGATGTGAATGAGAAAGTCTTCGGCGAGTCGAGCGACCGGGTTGCGAACAGCCTGGTGATCGCGGCGAGCGTGTACCTGGCGCAGCAACAGTATGAGAAGGCTGAGCCGTATTTGCTCCGCGCAGCGCGCATTGACGAATCCCTCTACGGGAAGGACAACGTGGACATGCTCCTTCCCCTCGCGAGCCTTTGCTACCTTTACGACAAATCGAACAAGCCCGAGAAAGCAGAGCCGTGCTATCACCAGACGCTCACCATCGTCGAAAAGCAATACGGCTCTGACAGCCCGGTTCTTGCATCCACACTAACTCAGGAAGAGAAGGCGCTTCGCAGCCTCGGCCGCACGGCGGACGCGGATGAGGTGGACAGGCGCCTGGCGTCGATCCGGGCCGCCACCATGTCCCCAAACTGAGAGCGAAAACCGAATTAACCCTCGCCCGATATGCGCCAAACCTCCCGGAACCAAGGGCGGCGAGGGCCGCGCATTTGGTGATAGAATCCCGGCGCTTCATCGAGCGAGGGTACACATGCGCAAACTCTGGTTGATCGCACTCTTGCTGCTGCCCGCGGCGGCGCCGGCACAGCAGCAACAGGATTTCTCCAAGGTCGAAATCAAGGTCACGAAAGTCTCCGGCAACATCTACATGCTGGAGGGGCAGGGCGGAAACATCGCCGCGTCGGTGGGCGACGACGGAATCGTGATCGTGGACGACGAGTTCGCTCCGCTGGCCGATAAAATCGCAGCGGCGCTCAAGAATATCGGCGTCACCGACAAGCCGGCGCGCTTCGTGATCAATACCCACTTTCACGGCGATCACACCGGGGGCAACGTGCCTTTCGCCACGGCGGGCGCCACTGTGATCGCGCACGACAACGTGCGCAAGCGCCTCGAGACCGGCGGTCCCGGCGGCAACGGCGGATCGATCAAGACGCAGAACGAGCCCCAACCCAAAGCTGCGCTGCCGATCATCACGTTCGACGAGGACGTGACGGTGCACCTGAACGGAGAAGACATTCGCGCGCTGCACTTCCCCGCCGGACACACCGACGGCGACTCGATCATCTTCTTTCCCAAGAACAACGTGGTGCACATGGGCGACGACTTCGTCCGCTACGGATTTCCCTTCATCGACGTCGCGAGCGGCGGCAGCGTGCAGGGAATGGCGGAGGCGTGCGAGAAAGTGGCCGCGATGCTGCCGGCCGACGTTAAGGTGATCCCCGGCCACGGAGCAATCTCGAACCTCGACGACGTACGCGCGTTCGCGAAGATGCTGCGGGAGACCACGGCGGTGATTGAGAAGGCGCTGAAGGCCCACAAGACGCTCGACCAGATGAAGCAGGAAAAGATTCTGGCGCCGTGGCAGAAGTGGAACGGCGACTTCGTCAGCACGGACGCGTTCATCGAGACGGTTTACAACTCGCTGACGGGCACCAAAGGGCCGTTCATCAAGCACAACTAATCGTGGTCGAACAGCGAGGCCGTGTGGCTGGCTGTGCCCCTACAAAAGCTCATCGGCGCGAGCTTACGCGGCGGAGGAAGAGATGGACCCTGACTCGATCTGGCGCAGGACCATGCGAAGCGCGGCGGCAAGCTCTTCGTCGCTGACGTGGCTCTTGCGGAACTGCATGCGCACGCGGAACGAGCCGTCCTCGGGCTGGTAATCGAAGACGAAAGGCTGGGGACGGGGCGCGGCCTCGGTCTCGTCCTTGCGAGCCTGGCGGGCTTCATCGCGCGTGAGACCGCCCTGCACGATGCGCTGCACCATCTCGTGCATCTTTCTTTCGCTGGGCTGGCGGGCCACCTGAAGCAGCAGCGACTTCGAGATAATTCCCTTTTCGACGCACGTGCGGCGGACATCATCCGGAATCACGCGCAGCGACATGGTCTCCGTAACGGACGAGCGCGCGCGGCCGATTTTCTTCGCGATGTCGTCGTGCGTGTAATCGAACTGATCGGCGAGGCGCTGCAGGCCGTCGGCTTCCTCGAACGCCGTCAGATCCTTGCGCTGAAGATTCTCGATCAGGGCAAGCTCGAGCGTTTCCGCGTCGTCCGCGATCTTCTCAATGCAAGGGAGTTCGTGCAGCCCGGCTGCCTGCGAGGCGTGATAGCGCCGCTCGCCGGAGATAATGTAGTAGGTATCCTCCCGCGGCATATAGCGGACCAGCAGCGGCTCGAGCACGCCCTTTTCGCGGATGGAAGCAGCAAGTTCGCGGACGTCGCCGATATTCTTTCGCGGCTGATCGGGGTTGGGCCGGATCTTGTCGATCGGGATCATGCGCCCGATGGCTGCGCCGCTGAAGCTAGTCAGAGTTTCGACGTAATGCGCGTCATGCCGCATCTTGAGAGTGACGGGCAACCCGATCCTCTTCGACACGTTGTATAACCTCCTGGGCGAGCTTTTTGTAATCTTCAGCGCCGGAAGATTTCGGCGCGTAGGCGAAGATGGTTTCCTTGTACGCGGGGCTCTCTTCGAGCCGGACGTTCTTGCTGATGCGCGTGCGAAACAGCGCGTTGCCGAACGTGGCGCGAATCTGCTCGTGCGTGTCGCGCGAAATATTCGTGCGCTTGTCGAAGAGCGTGATCACCACGCCGAGCACTTTCAAATCCGGATTGGGGCGCGAGCGAATTCTGCCGTAGGTCTCGAGCAGATCGTCGGTTCCCTCGATCGCGAAGTAGGCCGCCTGGATCGGGACGAGCAGGTGCGTGGACGCCACCAAAGCGTTGACGGTGAGAATGCCGAGCGCGGGCGGCGTGTCGAGCACCACGAAGTCGTAGTTCTTCAGCACGGGCGCAAGCGCGTCTTTCAGCTTGAAGGGCGCATCGAACTGTCCCGCCATCTGCTGCTCGAGCCTGGCGAGCGCGAGACGCGCCGGCGCGACGAACAGATTCGGATCCTTCGTCGGGCGGATGACCTTGGCCATCTCCGCGGGATGCTCGGCGAAGATGTCGTACATTGTGGATTGGATTTCGTCGGACGAGAAGAACGCGATCGAGGCGTTGGACTGCGGGTCGAGGTCGATCAGAAGCGTCCTTTTCTTCTTGAGCGCGAGCGCGGCGGCCAAATTGATGGATGTAGTGGTCTTTCCGACGCCACCCTTTTGATTGGCAACTGAAAGGACGCAGGTCAAACCCTTGCCCTCGCTCCCGTGTGGCAACCACAGGCCTATATGTAGAATCCCCCGGGCCTTCCGCCACTATGCGTAGCGCCAAATGTACCTAGTCTGCCGTGGGCAACGCAAGAGAAATCTGACGGCGGGACGGCTGAATGCCTTGTTACACTCCGTTTCAGAGGAAGCGCATGGCGACACAGCCAACCGCAACACCGCACCCCATCGACCGCGACCGCGTTGCACCGTTGTGGCACACGGTAGTCTTCCTGCTTGTGGTGATCGGTCTCGCCGCGCTGGACGTTCGCCGGATCGGGCACGCGCCGGCCGTGCCGCACGGCAGCCGCGTGCGGCTCTATGCGGTGTCGATAGTCTTCGAATGGGTAATGGTCGCATACGTCTGGCTGCTCGGATTGCGTCCGGCGGGCAAGCGGCTGCGCGACATCATCGGGGGAGCGTGGACGCGATGGTGGGAGCCGCTCCGAGACATCGGCGTGGCGCTAGTTTTCTGGATGGTGGTACTTGTGTTCCTGGGAACGCTGCGCTTTTCGCTGGGCGACAATCCCGACGCACTGCGCGCGATGAAGTTGCTCGCCCCGCAGGACACGCGGGAGATGATCGCCTTTCTTGGACTGGCGATGACGGCGGGATTCTGCGAGGAGATTCTGTTTCGCGGATACCTCCAACGGCAATTTTTGGCGTTGACCGGACGGATCGAAGTGGCAGTCGCGCTGCAAGCCGTGGTCTTCGGCATGGCGCACACCTATCAGGGCTGGAAAGGTGCCGTGACGATCGGCGTGTATGGCGCGCTGTTCGGAGTCCTCGCGGTGGTCCGCAAGAGCTTGCGTCCCGGGATGATGCAACACGCGTTTCAGGATTCTCTTGCAGGAATCGCCATCCGAGTGCTTACCAAGCGCGGGCTGGTCTGACGCGCCTCAGCCTCAGTGCTTCCCGGCCCTGCTGTCCTTGAATGTGATCGAGTAGAAGTGACCGTTCTTCTCTGACGCCGTTTTGAGAATTATCTTCGACCGCGCGGGGACCCACAGGACGCCATGGGGAGCGTTTGCCGAATCGATTCCCCGGCCCGCCGAGATCGTAACGTCCGTCAGCCCTGCGAACAACATGTCGCGAGGGAACTTCATGGGATGGGAAGTAAGGCTTTTGCGGACCGACCACTGTTCGACGAGGATCTCATCTGTCTCAAATGCCGGCAGCTTGTAGAACCGCAGCGCATCCAGGTTCATAGGCTCGCAGATTCCAAGCGACGGCTGGCCGCGCACTACTACCTCGCACCGATTCTGAACTTTTCCTTGCGGACGAACGAGTTCGATCGCCACGTTGCGGAGAGTCCGGTCGCTGGAATTCGAGACTGCGTGAGAAAAGCCGCCGGGCGAATAGCCCACTCTGAAGGGCGCAGTTCCCTGCTGAGCGCCAGCCGGCACGGTTACGGCGTCGGCGCCACCCGGAGGGACGGAGACATACGGCAAGTCGTGATGATGCAAAAGCGTCGATTCGTGCGCGGGAATCTCGACGAACAGGACACGCACATAGAAATTCTCGAGCACCACATGATGGTGCGATTCGCTTTCGACGGGAATTGCCGCGGGCTCCTGCGCTGCGACAATCGAGAGAGTTGACAGGATTGTTAGCGCGACTGCGAGGACGACGAGCGCGCCATTCGAAGGTCGTTTATTCACGGGGAAGATTCGGGAGGCGGTACATCACGAAGCACCTGTCACCCGCCCACGTCCTGCGGACTTCGGCGGGCAAGCCAATCGCAAACAACTACATCTTATAGCGGCCGAGATCTTCGTCGTTCAGACCTTCGAGCCACTTGCGCAACTCTTCGTTCGAGCTTTTCTCGGTGACGATGCCGCCGGCCATCTTGGAATTCTTCAGCACCTGATCCTCGACGAAGATCGGGCAATCGAGGCGCAGCGCGAGCGCCAACGCATCGCTGGGGCGCGAATCCATGGACATCGTCTGGCCGTCGCGCTCCATCCAGATCAGCGCGTAGAACGTGTCGTCCTTCAAATCCGAAACCACCACTTTTTGCACGTGCACGTTGAGGCCGGTCAGGACATTCTTCAGCAGGTCGTGCGTCATCGGGCGGGGCGTTTGAACTTTTTCGATTTCGAGAGCGATGGCGTTGGCTTCGTAGACGCCAACCCAGATGGGGAGGATGCCGGTGCCCTGCGCTTCCTTCAGAACCACCACGGGCATGTTGGTCACGGGATCCATCATCAAACCCCGGATTTTGACCTCGAGTTCCATGGTGGCCTCCGTTGCCTCAGACCAACTGCTCGCCAATGAGACTGTACGGGCCCGAGCGCGTTACTCGCACCTGTACATATTGTCCCAGAAGATTTTCGCGCGGCGAAGTGAAATTTACGATGCGGTTGCTTGTCGAACGTCCGGACCACTGCGCACGCGCGGCGTGGCGACCGTCAACGAGGACTTCGAAAGCCTCGCCGACGAGCTTTTCGTAACGCGCGGCCTGAATCTGGCGCTGGCGCTCTTGCAGAATGGCGAGGCGCGCGGCCTTTTCCGCTTCGGGGACGGCGTCGGCCATCGTGGCCGCCGTCGTGATCGGCCTCGGAGAATAGGTGAACGCGAATATCCCATCGTATTGGGCGGCATCGAGCAGCGTCACCGACTCCTCGAAATCGTTTTCCGTCTCGCCCGGGAAGCCGACGATGAAGTCGGACGTCACGCTGATCGGGCGACGCGCCGCGTGGATCCACGAAATCTTCTCGAGGTACTCCGCGCGCGTGTACGTCCTCCTCATCGCGCGCAGGATGCGCGTGGATCCGGATTGCACGGGCAGATGGATGTGGTCGCAAAGCTGGGGCGTCTCGTCGATCGCTCGGACGATCTCGGGATGAAAATCGTTCGGGTGCGAGGTGGTGAAGCGCACGCGGCGGATTCCGTTCACGGCCGCGACCTCGCGCAACAGTTCGACGAAACTCAGCTTTCGCGGCGATGGATCGCGATACGAATTCACTGTTTGGCCGAGCAACTGGATTTCAGTGTAGCCCGCGTCGGCCAGGCGGCGCGCTTCGGAGAGAACCGAATCGCTCGGACGGCTGCGCTCCGGCCCGCGCGTGTGAGGCACAACGCAGTAGGAGCACGCGTAGTCGCAGCCTTCGATGATCGTGAGATACGCGCGGAAGGGGTTGTCGCGCCGCGTGATTTCCGTCTCGAACGTTTCTTCCGTATCGAGATCGAGACCCATCACGCGCCGTCCGCCCGATTCGAGTTCGGCTACGAGATCTGGCAGTTTCCCGTAGCTCGCCGAGCCGCATACAAGGCTTACCCACGGGGCGCGCTCGAAAATGTCTTCGCCTTCCTGCTGCGCCAGGCACCCAAGCACGCCGATGATTTTGCTCTGCGAGGCTCCCCGCCATTCACCGAGGCGGGAAAAGACTTTCTGAGCGGCCTTTTCGCGGATCGAGCAGGTGTTGTAGAGCATCAAGTCTGCTTGCGCTGCATTCGCCGCGGGCGTATAGCCGCGCTCGAGGAGGACGCCCGCGACTTTTTCGGAATCGTGGACGTTCATCTGGCATCCGAACGTCTCGATGTAGAAGCTCTTGCCGTTGGGTGCAATCGAAGAGAGATCCCTCGGGCTGGAAGCGCCTTCGGGACGACGATTTGCATGCGGATCGCTGGGCGAAGTAGGCAGAGGCGTCGCCGCCAGCGAATCGATTGCGATATCGAAGGCTTTGCTCATTGCCCTGAATTCTAACATACGGTACATGTTGGGCTCCGCGCTCAAATGGCATCACGATAGTCATTTGCGTCACAGCGCCGTTCCGAATTGTTGGTGTGTCATACAGCCCGGCGTAGACTCGAAGAATAGGCGCCACCCTAGGAGAGCCGGTGCTTTCACTCAACTTCAGAACCAAGACGAACATTGCTCTTGCGTTGGTCCTGCTGGCACTGGCCAGTATCGGCTTGGTTTCCCTTCGAGAAACCTCCCAGCTCGTCAGAGGCGAGGAACGGGTCGCGCATTCCCGCGAAGTGCTGGAGACAAGCGCATCGATGTCTTCGCATCTGTCCGACGCCATCGCGGCACGGCGAGGATATCTACTGTCCGGCAATCCCCAGCAGCCGGACATTTTTGCGAAGGCGAGCCAGGCGACGCTAACCGATCTGAAATATCTCGGCCGGATCACCGCTGATAACTCCACTCAGCAGGAGCGTCTTGCTGCACTCGAACCGCTGATCCGGAACCGGCTCGAGACCCTCAGCCAATCGATCGAGCTACACCGCACAAGCGGAAGCGACGCCGACCGGGAAGCCCAAGCTGTGATGTCGAAGCATGGATCCGAGTTGGCAGATCAGATTTCAGAGCTTTTCCGGGGCTTCCATGACACGGAATCGGAACTTCTGGTGCAGCGGATGGATGCCGCAGCGGCCACCGTTCGACTGACATTCCAAGTTGAGACTGCTCTTGCAGTTTCGTTCTTTGGGGTGTTGATCGCGGCACTCACATTCATTAACCGCGAGCTTTCGCTTCGGGAGCGGGCGGAGCGTGCGTTGGCGGAACACGATAGGCTCTTGCGGTCTGTATTGGACAGCAGCAGCGACCTCATCCTGGTATCCGATCGACAAGGCAAAATCATTCTGCGCAATTCCGTCGCAGCGCGATACCACGAAAACGTGCCTCCCAACGTGCGGCCTGAAGAATGGCCGCAGGGGTTTGGCCTTTTTCAGAGCGACAAGAAAACACCCTTCTCCGCCGACCAGCTACCGCTGGCGCGCGCGGCCCTTCACGGCGAATCGGTTGACAATGTGGAGGTGTACGTCCGGCCGCCCGGCTGGGAGAGCGGGCGCTGGCACCTTGCTTCCAGCAGGCCGCTGCCGGACGAATCAGGGCAGCCGCAGGGTGGCATCGTAGTCCTGCGGGACATCACCGAGCGGCGAATCGCGGAAGAGGAGCGCGACCGGTTGATCGTGGAACTGTATAAGTCGCTGGCAAACGTCAAGACGCTCGCTGGACTCCTGCCGATCTGCGCCGGGTGCAAGAAAATCCGCGACGACAAGGGCTACTGGACTCAGGTCGAAGACTACATCAGCAAGCATTCCGATGTAACTTTCAGCCATGGGCTTTGCCCGCAATGCGTCAGCCGCCTATACCCCGAGGTAGCGGAGAAGAAGAACATTCCCTAGCTCACGCCGCCCGACACTTGGCCCGAAGAGTTGTAGTTCTCACGAGGGATGTGCCGACCGGTGAAGACGAGGACGGGAGAGCCATCGGCGACGAAGGCAGAGTCCGGCGGGCGATGCAGGATGGAGCTGAACTCCGATCCGTAGAGCGAGTCGGCGTTCCCTTTAAAACCTGCGCTCCTACTTGGCCAAACGCGCCACGGCACGTGCGAGACGTGGTATTCCAGGCAGCCGCCGCCGCGCCGCGCGGAGTACCCCCAATAATGCTCCGTGATGAACTGTTCCAGACTCTCTTCCTGCGGCTCGACAGACGCTCCCGAGACTTGCGCATCCATCACGCACCATTCCCCGTTTAGCCGCCACTCGTACTGGACCATCTTGCCCGTCTCGATTGTGTTAATGGTGTGGCGCATCGGATGCGCGCTGTATTTCTCGCCGTACACGAGACGGGCCAGCAGGGCGATGGCGCGCTTCGGAACGATTTCACGAATGAAGACGACGCCGCGCCGATTCTCGCCGCGCAACCGTCGCCGCACATAAAAGCGCAGGTTCACTTCGTCGAAGTTGGTGTGGAAAGCGAGAGGGAGGATTCCGAAAAGCTTCGTGCGCAGGAAGCGAAAGCCGACGAGGCTGACGAACGTCTTTCCCTGAAACGCGTCCAGTTCCGTGCCGGGCGGGACATAGCTCTTCAGAAGAGCAGGGTCCACCTCGTAATTCAGCATCACCAGATCGCGCCACTCGGCGGACAAAAAGACGCGCTCGCCGGGCCGGCTATGTCGGTCATCACCCATTTTCGCCTCGCGGCTAGAGACTGTGGCCCGGGAAGAACAGCTTCAATCGGGACGTCACCAGCCTAGCACGTAGGCGAACATCAGCGGCGCGACGATGGTGGCATCGGATTCGATGATGAAGCGAGGCGTATCCACACTCAATTTGCCCCATGTGATTTTTTCGTTAGGCACCGCGCCGGAATAGGAGCCGTAGCTCGTGGTTGAATCGCTGATCTGGCAGAAGTACGCCCAGAGCGGCACGCCTTCCCTGCGGAGATCTTGATGAAGCATCGGCACGACGCAGATGGGGAAATCGCCCGCGATGCCCCCGCCGATCTGGTAGAAGCCGAGAGGCGTCTTGGTCGCCGTCTCGGTGTACCAGCGAGCGAGCTCCACCATGTATTCCACGCCGCCGCGGATCGTGGTCGCGCTTTTAACCTTGCCGCTGATCACCTGCGCCGCAAACATGTTGCCGAGCGTGGAATCTTCCCAGCCCGGCACGAATATCGGCAGGTTCTTTTCCGCCGCGGCCATCATCCAGCTATCCTTCGGATCGATTTGATAGTGAGGCTTCAATTTTCCGGTCAACAAAACCTTGAAAAGGAATTCGTGCGGGAAGAATCGCTGCCCGCCGCGGTCCGCCGCCCACCACTCCTCCATCACGACGCGTTCGATCCGCCGCATCGCCTCTTCTTCCGGGATGCAGGTATCGGTGACGCGATTCAGGTGCTGGTTCAGAAGCTCGACCTCCTGCTGAGGAGTGAGGTGGCGGTAATGAGGGACGCGCTTGTAGTGGTCGTGCGCGACGAGGTTGTAGACGTCCTCTTCGAGATTCGCGCCGGTGCAGCAGATGCCGTGGATCTTGTTCTGCCGGATCATCTCCGCGAGCGACAGCCCCAGCTCCGCGGTGCTCATCGCTCCCGCGAGCGTGACGAACATTTTGCCGCCGCTCGAGAGGTGCTTGACGTAGGCCTCCGAAGCGTCGATCACCACCGCGGCATTGAAATGGCGGTAGTGGTGCTTGATAAACGAGGTGATCGGACTTTCCGAACGTATCGCAGACGCGCTCATGATCTCTCCTTGGTCCAGGGCTGAAGTTGAAAACACCCGTGCCTGATGAGTGCTCGCGTGGCGAGATGCGGCTAGAAGTAGCTGGCCGTGTAGTTCAGCAGCCGGAAAAATTTGTATGGGGAGATATGGAACTGAAACGGGCTGGAGTGAAATCCGTGCTCCACGCGGGGAAAATAGCACAGATGGCATCGCACGCCTACTGAAATCTGGCGCTCTTATTTGTGTCGTTTCAGGCAGCACCAGGTTTCGCCGGCGCATCCGATAAGTTTGAATCTCGAGATTGCGTGTGCTACGGTAGTTTTGCCCGGCGAAAGAATCTTTTTCTGAGGGAAAAACAATTTCTGGCCCGGCGCTTTTTCTTTTTGCCAGCCCGTTCACTCTTCTGGAACAGACGAGTGGCGTGGCGCGCGTTATCCTCGGCCTTCTGCTGATCCTTTCCGTTTTTTCCTGGGCGTTGATCTTCCAAAAATATTCGCAGTTCCGGGGTCTGGAACAGAAGACGGCAAAGTTTTTCCAGATGTTCCGCTCAGGGCGCGCCCTATCCGACCCGAATACGCTTCGCGCGGGCGCGGGCGGAACTCCTCTCGTCTCGGTGTATGCGGCGGGCTATCGCGAGCTTGAAGCGCAGATCGGGGGATCGAATTCGCGCGGAGGCGTGGCCGTCTCCAAGTTGAGGAACGCCAACGCGGTTGGCGTCGAGATGCAGATCGCCGCCGGAGACGAGGTCCGGCGCCTCGAAAAAGGGATGTCGACGCTCGCGACAATCGCTTCCGTTTCGCCCTTCATCGGGCTTTTCGGAACGGTCTGGGGCGTGATGGACGCCTTTGCGGGCCTGGGCGACGTGGGCGCTGCCAGCCTGCGCGCCGTCGCGCCCGGCATCGCGGAAGCCCTGGTGACCACCGCCGCGGGACTGGCCGCCGCGATTCCCGCTTTGATCGCCTACAACCACTACCTTCAAGGCATCCGCAGCCTCGCGTCGCGGATGAACGATTTCGCCGCGGAGTTCGTGGCGAAAGTGGAGACGCTCTACAACTCGTAGAGCATTCCGATGCCTTCCGTCGAACGCCAGTCCGGGACGTCGCTCTCAGACATCAACATGGTGCCGTTCATCGACGTCGTGCTGGTGCTGCTGATTATTTTCATGATCACCGCGCCGATCCTGCAATCCGGCATCGAGGTGGACGTCCCGAAGACGAAGACGGTGAAGGAGCTCACCGAGGTCAGAATGGTGGTAACCATCGACCGCGGCCAGCGCGTCTATTTGAACGATAAGCCGGTGAACATTCACGATCTGGGAAAGCAGATCATTTCCCAGTCGAAGGACGCCAAGCATCAGGCCGTCTATGTGCGGTGCGATGAGACGGTGCCGTTCGGAAGCTGGGCCACCGTGGTGGACGCTTTGCGCCAGGCAGGCATCCAAAACGTCAGCGTGGTGACGCAACCTCTGAGCGAGCGCCCGCAAGCACAGTGAGATGACAGCGATCGCTGCAATTCGATCGGACGACGCGCTCAAACGCTTTTTCTATATTTCCATCATCGTGCACTCCACCTTCGTCGCGCTGGCGGTGATCTCCGCCATCTTCTCGGCCCGCGAAGGCAATTGGGGCGGGCCGGGCGGCTCGATAACGGTGGGCATCGTCGGCAACGTGCC
>JAIQEW010000003.1 GCA_020073605.1 Terriglobia bacterium | reverse complement strand
AGAAGACTCGAGAAGAAAACCCACATGCAGATTGCGTAGAGAATTCGCCAACCTGCGCGGATGCCGTTGGGCCCGAGAAACACCCGATGCATCCGGCTCTGGAACGAAATCGCGGCTCCCTCGTCCCGGGCAGGCGAACGGAATCCGGTGCGCGGTGGATCTAGACCCATAAGAGTCCCAAACTCCTCGCTTGCCGATGTCGCACTGGGCTCGCAGCCCCTCAAAAATACGCCGGGCCGCTATGCACAGAAAGCTCTTTCTAAGTGTTGCGACGCCCGGCCCGCTCCGGTTGCGGGGGC
Source organism: Terriglobia bacterium (assembly GCA_020073605.1). Taxonomy (GTDB): domain Bacteria; phylum Acidobacteriota; class Terriglobia; order Acidiferrales; family UBA7541; genus Palsa-295. The sequence continues at coordinate 223,085 of JAIQEW010000003.1, read as the reverse complement.
GGACTGCGGCTGCTAGAATTCGGACTCTGCACTGCGCGCCCGGAAGAGGCGCCGTCACAACCACCCTTCCATGCAGGCACCGGCTGGGCGCGCATGAGAACCACGAGGGAGAACTGGCTTGGCCAAATATGATCTCGTGATCATCGGAAGTGGCCCGGGCGGGTACGTCGCCGCAATCCGCGCCGGCCAGTGGGGACTGAAGACCGCCGTCATCGAGAAAGACCCATTCCTCGGCGGCACTTGCCTGCACGTCGGCTGCATTCCCACCAAGGTTTTCCTGCACCACGCGGACATCTACGACAATTTCAAGCGCGCCGAGGAATTCGGCTTCGAAGTGAAGGACGTGAAGGTCAACTGGCCCGCGATGCTCGCGCGCAAGGACAAGATCGTCAAAAAACACGCGGGCGGAATCGCAGCGCTCTTCAAAAAGAATAAAGTCGAATCGATCACCGGCTGGGGACGGATCGCCGGTCCGGGACGCGTTTCGGTCGAAAAGGACGGCAAAACGACCGAAATCGAAACCACGTACACGATGCTTGCCACCGGATCGGAAGCGCGGTCGCTGCCGGGAGTCGAGATCGACGGCAAGGCCATCCTGACGAATCGCGAAATTCTCGAGTTGCAGGCGATTCCGAAATCCCTCGTGGTGGTAGGCGCGGGCGCCGTTGGCGTGGAATTTGCCTCGGTCTTCCGCACGTTCGGCACGGAAGTCACGATCCTCGAGGCCCTTCCCCGAATCGTGCCGCTCGAGGACGAAGAGATTTCGCCCGAACTCGAAAAAGCATTCAAGAAAAAAGGCATCCGCATCGAGACGCAGGCCAAAGTCGAGTCAGTGAAAAAAGATGCGGCAGGCGCGACGGTCGCGTTCAAGGACAAGGACGGCAAGCCGCAATCCATCGCCGCGGAGAAGGTTCTCATCGCCGTTGGCCGCCGCCCGCTCACCGAAAACATCGGCATCGAGAAAACCAAGGCGAAGGTCGAGCGCGGCTACGTGCATGCCAACGCGTACCTGGAAACCGCCGAGCCGCGTCTATATGCCATCGGCGACATCGTCGCCGGGCTTCCTCAGCTCGCGCACGCTGCTTCGATGGAAGGAATCATCGCGGTAGGCCGCATGGCGGGGAAGGAAGTGCAGCCGTTTGATCGAAAGCGCTGCCCCAATGCCACCTATTGCGAGCCGCAGATCGGCTCCATCGGTCTGACCGAAAAACAGGCGCGCGAAGCTGGCTTCGAGGTGAAGACCGGCAAATTTCCGTTCCTCGGCAACAGCAAGGCCACGATCCTCGGCCACCATGAAGGCTTCATCAAGGTTGTGGCGGAAGCAAAGTACGGCGAAATACTTGGCGTCCACGCCATCGGGCCGCTCGCCACGGAAATCATTGCCGAGCCCGTGGCCGCGCTCGGGCTCGAAGCCACGCTCGACGACATGGCGGCCACGATCCACGCCCACCCGACCGTGTGGGAAGCCATGGGCGACGCATTCAATGCCGTTCGCGGCCTCACGATCAACTTTTAGGACTCATCTCGGGAATGGTTCTTAGGGGGTCGGAGCTTTCGCGCCGTTTGCGTCCCGACGCCGTTGGTCGGGAAGCTCCGACATAAATCGGCGGTGCGACAGCACCATCCTTTGCGCTGAATCTATCGCAGCTTGTAGTTTGGCGTTCTGTAAGAGGTCACGTTGACGCAAGGCACGAGAATCTGCTGGGCAGTGGATGCGGGGTCAATATCCTACGGACCCGCATGCGATTTGCAGCGGCGGCTCGTCCAGGCCCGCAAGGCTGGCGCGATTCCCGACGTACTGCTTCTTTGCGAGCATCCGCACGTCATCACGCTTGGCCGCAATGGAACGCGCCACAATCTTCTCGCCGGGGAGCATGTTCTCTCGCAGATGAACGTCGAGCTGCATTCAACGGACCGCGGCGGCGACATCACCTATCACGGCCCGGGGCAGATCGTCGGCTATCCGATTCTGAATTTGACAGAGCACCGCCGGGACGTCGGTTGGTACGTCGAGCAGCTTGAGGAAGTGATGCTTCGCGCCACGTCGGATTTCGGAATCGCGGCGAAGCGCGTCGCTGGCCAGCACGGCGCGTGGATCGATACTCCGGCGGGCGAAGAGAAACTTGGCGCGCTCGGCGTGCATCTGAGCCGCTGGGTGACGTCCCACGGCTTCGCCTACAATGTCTCCACCGACTTGCGCTATTTCGATCTGATCGTTCCCTGCGGCATCGCCGGAAAGCGCGTGACGTCTCTCGAACGCGCGCTCGGCCGCAGCGTCTCAAGCGGGGAAGCGCAACGGCACCTAATCGTGCACTTCGCGGAAGTTTTCGAGCGCCGCGTGCAGCAGGTCACGCGCGAAGGACTGGAGAAAGTTCTGGACTTGCCGCAAGTTAGTGTCCCCGGCGAGTTGACGGCGACGGTTCGATTGTAGGGGCGGGTCTCAGACCCGCCCCTGCGGCAGCAACTACTTTGCATCCGGCAGGCGATCTAGCAAATCGGCAGTGGAAGGACGCATGAACACGAAGCTGACCCGCGAACAACACCTTGAGCTGTACTACTTCATGCAGCTCAATCGCCAGCTCGAAGACCGCCTTGTAAAGCTCTTCCGGCAGAACAAAATCGTCGGCGGAGTCTATTCGAGCCTCGGACAGGAAGCGGTTTCGATCGGCACGTCCTACGCTCTCGAGAAGCGCGACTGGCTCGCCCCGATGATCCGCAATATCGGCACGCTGCTCGTCAAGGGATTCAAGCCCCGCGACATCTTCACGCAGCACATGGCGAAGTACACTTCGCCCACTCACGGAAAAGACGGCACGAGCCATTTCGGCGATTTGAAAGTCCGCCATGTCGTCTCTCCCATCTCGATGCTCGGCGATCTCATTCCGGTGATGGCGGGCGTGGCCATGGCGGGCCGCTACCTCGGCCAGAATATCGTCGCGATGACGTGGATCGGCGACGGCGGAAGCTCCACTGGAGCGTTTCACGAAGGCCTGAATCTGGCGGCCACGCAGAAGGCGCCGTTTGTCCTGGTGATCGAAAACAATCAGTGGGCTTATTCCACGCCGGTCTCGCTCCAAGTGCCGATCAGAAATCTCGCCGACCGCGCCGCGGCCTACGGAATCACGAGCAGGATCGTGGACGGCAACGACGTGGTCGCCGTGTACGAGGCCTCGAAGGCCGCTGTCGACGAATGCCGCGCGGGGCGCGGGCCCGTCTTGATCGAAGTGAAGACGATGCGCATGAAGGGCCATGCGCAGCACGACCCGGCCGAATACGTGCCGAAAGAGATGTTCGAATACTGGAAGACGCAGGACCCGATCGCGCGCTACGAAGCGTATCTCACGAAACACGCGCTGTGGGATCCGAAGAAGAAATCCGAGATCGACGTGCGCATCGAGCGCGAACTGGACGAGGACCAGAAGTTCGCCGAAGAATCCCCGATGCCCGCGCCCGAAACCGCCGAGCAGGGAGTCTATTGCGAGGGCTGCCACACGATTGCGGCCGATTGGCGCCGCCCGAAAAGCGAAGTAATGCCCCCGGCATCGAGTGTGGAAGCGGTCTGGAAAGTTACGGACTTTGGAGCATTCGCCCGCCCGGCCGCGCGCGCAGCGTCAGTTGTGGCTGGCGTCAGCAGTGTTCAGCCGGCTCGGACTGAGCCCGCCGAAGTTGAGGTTGAAAAGCAGCAGCCGCTCCGCGTCCCGTTCGGGCGCGGGCCGAAGGACAGATCGGTCGAGCTGGAGCGGCGAGAAAAGCTTGTCGAGAAACCCGTGCGGCACAAGCCGCACAAGCGGCGGAGGCGCTGACGATGCCCGAGATCACCATGCTCGAAGCCATCCGCGAAGCGCTCTTCGAGGAAATGGAGCGCGACCCGGCCGTAGTGGCCTTGGGCGAAGATATCGGCGTCTACGGCGGTGCGTTCAAGGCCACCGAAGGGCTGCTCGCGAAATTCGGCCGTGAACGCGTGATCGACACGCCCATCAGTGAGACGGCGATCGTCGGTGCGGCCTGCGGCATGAGCTATCTGGGATTGCGCCCGGTGGCGGAAATGCAGTTCATCGATTTCATTGCCTGCTGCTTCAATCAGGTGACGAATTTCGCCGCGAAATCACACTACCGCTGGGGCGCGCCCGTGCCGATGGTTCTGCGCGGGCCTTCCGGCGGAGGAGTTCATGGCGGGCCGTTCCATTCGGCCAATCCGGAAATGTATTTCGTGCATACGCCGGGGCTGAAGGTCGTGTACCCCTCGACGGCGTACGACGCAAAAGGCCTGCTGAAATCGGCGATTCGCGACAATAATCCGGTCCTCTTCTTCGAGCACAAGTTCCTCTACCGGCGGATCAAGGAAGAGATTCCCGCGGGCGATTACACCGTGCCGATCGGCAAAGCCATTGTCCGCCGCGAGGGGCGAGACTTGACGATCCTCAGCTACGCGGCGATGGCACATGTGGCGCTGGAAGCCGCCGCGGTGCTCGCGAAAGAAGGCATCCAGGCCGAAGTGATCGACCTGCGGACGCTTCTGCCGCTCGACCGCGAAACGATCCTCGGCTCGGTAAAGAAAACGAATAAGCTGCTCATCGTCCACGAGGACACGCGCACGGGCGGCATCGCCGGGGAGATCGCCGCGATCGTGTGCGAGGGAGCGTTCGAGCATCTCGACGGGCCGATCGCGCGCGTCACGGCGCTCGATACTCCGGTTCCGTACTCCCCCCCGCTTGAGGAACATTTTCTGCCCAACGCCGAAAAAGTTGTTGCCGCCGCACGCGAACTAGCGAAATACTAGCCTGGAAGAAATCAAACCGAGGGCTCATGGGAAAAACGAAAGGCCTGAACAACGCCGAATTCGAAGTCGGCGCCGAAGTTCGCGTCGCCGACCGCGCCTTCCTCGAACGCTTTCTCGAAGAGGGGCAGTACCACAATGAGCTCGAACCCGAGCAGCTCGAGTACGCCGATCGCGTCGCCAAGGTGAAATCGGTCGATTTCTTCCACGGCGGAGATGAGATCTATACGCTCGAAGGGATTCCGGGCGTGTGGCACGAAGAGTGTTTGCGCCCTGCTTGAACCGGAAGACCACGGGCTTTCCCGCTTGCTTTTCGGGTTTCGTATTCTAAGATCGAGATGATGATAGTTGCCGTCAAAGTCGGGGAGCTGTCGAGCGGCGCTTCCCAAACTTGCCCGTCCAGGCAGCACCCCCACGGGCAACTCCTAATCGACACACCATGCCGAACAAGAACCGGCCTAAGTTACTCAAAACAAAGCACCGGTGTACGACCCAATCGACACACAAACGAGCAGGGTCTCAGTAGCGCAGGCGGGAGGAAATAGCAATGGCTGTCGACGTCATCATGCCCCAGATGGGCGAAAGCATTTTTGAAGGCACGATCACCAAGTGGCTGAAAAAGCCGGGTGACAAAATCGAGCGCGATGAGCCGCTCTTCGAGATCTCGACCGATAAGGTGGACGCGGAGATTCCGTCCCCTGCTGCAGGCGTGCTGAAGGAGATCAAAGTCACCGAAGGCCAGACCGTGCCGATTCAGACGGTGGTGGCCACAATCGACGCGGCTGGCGCGGCCGCGGCAGTCCCGGCTCCCGCTCCGGCCCCTGCAAAGGCAGAGGCCCCCAAGCCTGCGCCCGCTCCGGCCAAGGTTGCGCCGGCTCCGCCGGCAAAACCTGCTGCTGCTCCCGCCGCGGTGGCCCCGCCTCCACAGAAACCCGCTGGCAACGGCGAAAAGATTCGCAGTTCTCCGCTCGTCCGGCGAATCGCCCGCGAGCACAACGTCGATCTCGCGCAAGTGCCGGGCACGGCAGCCGGAGGGCGCGTAAGCAAGCGCGACATCCTCGCTGCCGTCGAGACGGGCGGCGCGCGGCCAACTGCTGTCGCTGCGCCCGTCGCAGCGCCATCGTGGACACCTGCGGCTCCGCCGCCGACAGGAGGCGCGCTCGCTTCGGGCGCTCTCGAAACGGCTGTTCCGAGAGAGAAGATGTACTTCGGCCAATACGAAATCCAGCCGATGTCCATCATGCGGCAGAAGATCGCCGAGCACATGGTCCTCTCGAAGCGCGTCTCGCCCCACGTCTATTCAATCGAGGAAGCCAACGTCAGCGGAATCGTCGCGCTGCGCGCCAAAATGAAAGACAAGTTCGAAGAGGAGTCCGGAACGAAACTCACGTTCATGCCGTTCTTCGTTCGCGCCGCGGTCGAAGGGCTCCGCGCTTTCCCGACCGTGAATGCTTCGGTGGACGGCACGAACGTCGTGCTGCACAAGGAGTGCAATATCGGCATCGCCGTGGCGCTCGATTGGGGACTGATCGTGCCGGTGATCAAGAGCGCGGAGGAAAAGAATTTCTTCGGGCTCGCCCGCGCGGTGACGGACCTTGCCGAGCGCGCCCGGGCGAAGAAGCTCAAGCCCGAGGAAGTGATGGAGAGCACTTTTTCGATCACCAACCCCGGTGTCTATGGCGGGCTTTTCGGCCTGCCGGTGATCAACCAGCCCAACGTCGCGATTCTCGGTCTGGGCACAATCGAGAAGCGCCCGGTGGTTGTTGACGACGCCATCGCCATCCGCTCGATGGTCTATCTCACGCTGTCCTACGATCACCGCGTCGTCGATGGGGCCGTCGCGCATCAGTTCATGGGGCACGTGAAGCACACGCTCGAAAACTGGACCGAGCCGATTCTGTAGGATTGCCGAGGTCTGCCACGCCGCGCGACCCATGGGGCACCCCGCCCTGGCCGATTGATTTTCAGCCGCCGAAACAGCCTCTCCCTCCCTCGGTGGACTTCGCCATCATTGGTGGCGGCTTCACGGGTCTCGCCGCGGCTGCCTGGCTCCGCTCCCTGGCTCCCGAAAAATCTGTCGCCGTGCTCGAAGCCACGCGCATCGGCGCGGGCGCCAGCGGGCGCACGGGAGGCATGGTCCTGGCCGAATCGGCTGCGGGCGACCTTCCCGGCCTTGGCGACGTGCTGCACTCGTTCGCTGAAATCCTCAAGCAGCTCGGCGTTAATTGCGATCTGACCCTTTCGGGCGCGTGGGAGATCGGCCGCCGCGACAAAGTGGAGAACTCGCCCATCGAATGGAAGGATTCTGGGACGCTGCGGGTGGTGAATGAAGTTCCCGGCGGCACGCTCGATCCGGGAAGACTCGTCGCCGGGCTCGCCCGCGCCGCCCATCAGCGCGGCGCCGTCGTCATCGAAAATGCGCCGGTCGAACGCGTCGAATGGAGCAGAGGCGCGGAGTTGCACGTTCCGAATGGCTTCTTGCGCGCGGAGAAAGTTCTGTTCGCGACCAATGGTCTCTCGCTCGGCCTATCGGGCCTCGAGGGCCGCGCGGAACCTCGGCTGACCCTCGCCGCCGCGACCGAGCCGCTCCGAGAGGACCAACTCCAGGCGATCGGGCTCTCGCACGGAAAACCGTTTTACACGGTGGATTTTCCGTATCTCTGGGGTCGAACCCGTTCCGACAACTCGATCGTGTGGGGCGCGGGGCTTGTCGCGGCGCCCGATTCGCAGCACGTGGAACAAATCGACATCTCATCGAATGAGCCGGCCCGCATGTTTGCATCGCTCGAGCAGCGGGTTCGCAATCTCCATCCAGCACTCGCGGACGTCCACTTCACGCACCGCTGGGGCGGGCCGATTCTATTCAGAGAAAATTGGAAGCCTGTCTTCAGCCAACATCCGGCGAGTGCAAACTCGATCGTGCTCGGCGCGTATGCGGGTCACGGCGTCGCATTGTCGGCCCATCTGGGCGTGTGGGCCGCGGAAGCGTTGCTCGGCCGCCGGGAATTGCCGGACTGGGGACACATCGAGCCGAGCTAAGAGTCTTGCAGGAAGAAGACGGCTCGGAAATCTGGTAGCGCTAACGGGAATCGAACCCGTATTTCAGCCTTGAAAGGGCCGCGTGCTAACCGTTGCACCATAGCGCCAGCGCAAAACCAAAACCGCGAGAGATTCGATTATCGAGGAAAGCCTCGAGATTGACAAGCCGCACGGCGGATTCGCCGCTTTAACAGTGTGTTGAGAAACTCCGCTACAAAGCCTCAGGGGTTAAAACCCCTGAGGGAATCAAGCAACTTACTGCGGGGTTCCCTCGGCTTCGCTCGGGACGAGTAAACCCCCGCCCTTCCATCTTTCAAAAAGTTGTTAGACCTGTCCGTTCGGACAGCTCTTACCGATACAACGCACGCGCCCGGTATTACAGAACTATTACAAAGCGGTTCGTGGGACGCTGCTATCCTAGCGTTGCACGCAAAAAGCATCGAAAACCCATAGAGAGCGCAAGGGCAAATGACACTCAACGACCTCGGGAAAGAATCCGCCAGCGACCACGGAATTAACTGGGTCACCGCGACCTTCATGATGCTGTTTCACGTAGGCGCGGTGGCGGCGCTGTTTTTCTTCAGCTGGAAGCTCCTGTTCCTGGCGGTGTTTCTCTACTGGGTCTCGGGCAGCCTGGGAATCGGCATGGCGTACCACCGGCTGCTGACGCACCGCGGCTACAAGACCCCCAAGTGGGTCGAGTATTTTCTGACCATTTGCGCCACCTTGGCTCTGGAGGGCGGCCCGATTTTCTGGGTGGCCACGCACCGCATCCACCACCAGTATTCCGACAAGGAAGGCGACCCGCATTCGCCGATCGACGGCACATGGTGGGCGCACATGGGCTGGATTCTCGTCGGCAAGTCGATGCACCACGACACGGAGACCCTCGCGCGTTACGTCCCCGACCTGGCGAAGGACAAGTTTCACGTTTGGATCACGAAATACCACTACGTTCCCATGATCGTGCTCGGGGCGGTGCTCTTCGCCATCGGTGGCCTTCCGATGGTCCTCTGGGGCGTCTGTTTCCGCACGGTGTTCGGGCTTCATGCGACATGGCTGGTCAACTCGGCCACGCACATCATCGGCACACGCCGATTTGAGACCCGGGATCTTTCAACGAACAGCTGGTGGGTGGCGCTGCTGTCGTTTGGCGAAGGCTGGCACAACAATCACCATGCTCATCCGACGTCCTCACGCCACGGCCTCACCTGGTACGAGGTCGACTTTAACTGGTACGGCATCTGGACCCTCAAGAAGCTCGGCCTCGCGCGAGATATCCGCGTTTACGAGCTGGCGTCGAAACGGCAACCGGAAGGAAACGTTTCTGCCGAAGTCGTGGCCGCCGATCCGGAAAGCGACCTGGTTTCGGTCTAGTTCGTCTCCTTTCCGTCTTTCGCACTTGAGGGCGCGGCGACACCGCCGCGCCTGCAATTCCCTCCTGCATGAAATATCCCTGCGGCAATTCTCCTGCCCGCAGCGGTACAATCTGTACAAGCTCCCATGCAAATCAGAAGCCGCCGAACGAAGATGGTGTTCTTCCTGATTCTGGGCATCTGCCTGGTTGCGGCAGCCGTGGCTCTCAACATCGGCTGGATTGTTCTCAACTGGCGGGAAGGCATCTTCTTCTTTTTCGGAGTGATCGTCTTTATAGCGATCATCACCGGTCTAATCCTCAATACTACGTTTCTGGTCCGCGAAATTCGCCGCAACGAGCACCACGACAGCTTCATCAACGCCGTCACGCACGAATTGAAGACGCCGATCACGTCGATTCGCCTCTATTTGGAAACCCTTCAGCGGCGCGAAGTGGACGAAAAGCAGCGCCAGCAATTCTACCGATTGATGCTGGAGGACACGGACCGCCTGAGGGGCACGGTGGATCAGGTGCTTAAGGCCGGCGAGGTGGGCTACAAACGCCCTGGTTGGAATCCCGTGCAGATTGACTTCGGCGGTCTCGTCCGTGAGTCCATGGAGCTGGCGCGCACGCGGCACCATTTGCAGCCCGCCGCATTGCACTGGCAGGAGCCGGCCGGCGTCAACGGCTCACCGATCAACGTGCAGGGCGATCCCGAAGAACTCCGCACGGCGATTCTCAATATTCTCGACAACGCCATCAAGTATTCCGGCGGCAACGTGGACGTATCGGTCGGGATTGAAACGCCGGACGAACATCGCGTCCTGCTGCACGTGCACGACCAGGGGATCGGAATCCCACCGCATGAGCTGAAGCGCATCTTCAAACGGTTTTATCGCGTGCGCGGCCGCTCCGTATCCCAGGTGAAAGGCACCGGCCTGGGCCTGTTCATCGTTCGCTCCATTGCGCGCGCGCACGGCGGCAGGGTATTTGCCGAAAGCGGGGGCGAGACTCGGGGCACCACTATAACTCTCGAGCTGCCGAGGATTGAATCGTGAGCCGCGTTCTGGTGGTCGAAGACGAGGCTCATCTGGCCGAAGGCTTGCGCTTCAACCTCGAAGCCGAAGGGCACTCCGTGCAGGTGGCCGGCGACGGCGAATCGGCAATCGATCGGCTTCTCAAGCGCCACGACAAGTTCGACGCCGTCGTGCTCGACGTGATGCTTCCCGGTGTTAACGGCTTTGACGTCGTCTCTGCGCTGCGCAAGGCCAAGAACTACGTGCCCGTTCTCATTCTCACCGCTCGAGGCCGGGCCGAAGACGTGCTCGAGGGATTTGCGGCGGGCGCGGATGATTACCTTCCCAAACCCTTCGAACTCCCGATCTTTCTCGCACGACTCCAGGGCCTGCTGCGGCGAAGCGCGTGGCTCACCGGCGGCGATCGGCCGGCAGCGAAAGGCGCCGATGCCGGCAAATCCGGGGCGGACCGGGCTGCCGCGAAGGATGAGGAAGTGTTCACGTTCGATGGAAAAACGATCGATTTCGGCACGCTCGAACTGCGCACCAAGGAAAACACAGTCCAGCTGACGCTGATGGAGGCAAAGCTTCTCAGGCACTTGGTCCGCAGTACGGGACGAACCGTCTCGCGCAAATCGATCCTGGAAGATGTGTGGGGCCTGCATCAGGACACCGACACGCGCGCCATCGACAACTTCATCGTCCGCCTGCGGCGATATCTGGAGGAGGACCCGTCCGAACCGCGCCACCTGTTGACGGTGCGCGGAATCGGGTATCGCTTCGTCGTGTAGGTTCACTCCGGCGTTTCTCCCGGGCGCCTCCCATCGAATTCCCGGTGTAACCACATTGGCAACTCGCCCGGCTCCCGGCGTTGACATAGAAAAGTCCTCTGTCAAGATTGGTCAGGCAAAACCAATTTCTTCGAACAGAGGGGGACTCTACGTGATCTCACTGAAACGCGCCGTTGCGGGACTACTCTGCTTGCTGATCTCTCCGCTGGCCAGCGTGTGCGAGCCCCAGAGCGGCGCGCAGCATGCGGGTCAGATCGACGCCCTGATTCCGGCGGCGACGCGCAACGCCAAGGCCGCCAAGGTGAAAGAAGAGCTGGACTGGAACGACCTGCTCAAGACGGCGAAGAACGGCCGGGTCCGCGCGGGCCTGACGGACGGCTCGATCCTGAGCGTTGGCTCGGACAGCGAGCTGCGAGTGGTGCAGCACGATGGCACGTCCCAGCAGACGTCTCTCGAGATGAATTTCGGCAAGGTGCGCAGCCAGGTTGAGAAAATCACGAAGCCCGGCGGCAAGTTTGAAATGAAGACGCCCAATGCCGTGATCGGCGTGATCGGCACGGACTTTTACGTGGGATTCACTGGGAACAAGACGACCGTGATTTGTTACCAGGGGCGTGTTTCGGTCACTCCGCTCGGCAACGTTCAGGTGGCGAGGAATTCGGGGCAGTCTTCGGGGAATTCGATCACGGTGAATGCAGGCCAGATGGTGGAAATCACGTCCATCGTTCCGCCGGCGGGCTTTCAGCCGACGGACACGCCGCCGGCAGTGCAGCAGGGCAGCTTGCTCGCGACGGACGTGCAAGCCAACCTTCCGCCGCCGGGTGGACACCCTCATGGCGGCCATCTCTTGCGTAATGTGGTCCTTGGCTCCATGGCTGCGGGAGCCGGAGTCGCCGTAGGTATCGGTGTGACGAGGGGTGGCTGTACACGACCTCCGCAAGGGGGACCGTGTAAGTGATTTCGAACTTGCGCCCTGCGCGGACGAGACGAACGATTCCCTGCGGCTAAGTTCCAAGCGCGATTTTCATGAGATCGCCCGAAAAAGGCTGGTCCCGCTGGACGGCGTGGCTCGGCAAGGTCACGCTTCGCCAAATTGACCTGGGGCTGGCCCTCCTGGTCACTGCGGCCGGGCTCGCTTTGTTCGCGTACTCGGGGATCGGCGGCAGTTCGCGAGCGGGCTTTGCCTTCCTTCAAAACATCGAACAACGCTCGCTCGACATGCGGTTTGCCATGCGGAGCGCGCGCCCGCACGACGATCGCATCGTCATCGTCGGCATCGACGAAAAGACCCTTCAGAAGATCGGCTCCTTCCCGTTTCCCCGCGGCAGTTATGCTCTGCTGGTGAATCGCCTGAGTGCCGACGGCGCCCGCGTGGTCGCTTTCGACGCGACGTTCCCGACTCCGGAGTCAAATTCCGCGCAACAAGCCCTTCAAGAACTGCTGCGCGAGCTGGGTCCGAGCGCGTCTCCCGCAGTGGTACAAAAAGTGAAGGAGCTCGAGAAGGCCAGCGATCAGGATGAGAGCTTTGCCGCGGCGCTCAAGAGCAGCGGCAATATAGTGCTTGGCCACTTGTTTCTTGACGCGGCGCGCGCCAAGTCCTCCGATCCCCAGTTGGCCAAAGCGTACTTCGACATCGTGTGGGCGAAGGCATTCCCTCAGGTTCTCAAGGTGAAGTCCAAAGACGGACACGACTTCGACCTGGGAAACGCGTGGATCGAGAGCGGCGGAACGGTCGCCGCAGGCGCGGAAGCCAATATTACGAAACTGGCGGAAGCGGCGGCCTCGTACGGTTTTCTCAACATCAATCCTGATCCTGACGGCACCCTGCGTCACGCCCTGCTGATCGTTCGCTACAGGAATGAGGATTTCTTTCCTTCTCTGGCCTTGCAGGCCGTGCGTGAGTACGAACAGATTCCCGACCAGGACATTGCGGCCTATATCGCGTCAGACGGGTTGGAGCGAATTCAGTTTGGCCGGCACCTGCTGCGGCAGTCGCGCGACGGCGCCGCGCTCATCAACTACAACGGTCCCTACGAAACCTATCGGCACTATTCCATGTGGGACGTGATGAGCGGAGCACTGCCTTCCGCAACCTTCCGGGACAAGATCGTCCTGGTGGGCGGCACGGCGATCGGGATCGGCGACCTGCGCAATACTCCGTTTCAGGGCGGAACGTACATGGGCGTCGAGGTGCACGCCAACATCATCGACAACCTGCTGCACAGTGCGGAAAAGGGCCGCGGCTTCCTCACGCGCGGATTTGACGAAGAGATGACGGATGTGGGGGCGATTCTGATTTTCGGGCTGGTTTTCGGATTCTGGTTCAGCCGCGTGAGGCCGCTCTATTCCACGATCTCGCTGGTCGTGGCGCTCGTCGGGTTCGCCTGGTTCGTCTATTTCAGCTTCGCGGAGCAGGGGCGGTGGCTGAGCTTCGTGATTCCGGCGGGCACGCTGACCGCCAACTACGCGGCCGTCACCAGTTTCCGGATGATCTTCGAAGAACGCGAGAAGCGGAAGATCCGCAAGACTTTCTCGCAGTACCTGTCGCCGGGCGTGATCGCGCTGATCGAGAAGGATCCGCGGAAGTACATCCGGCCGGGCGGAGAGATGAAGGACCTCACCGTGATGTTCAGCGACATCCGCGGGTTTACGACGATCTCCGAGGGATTGACGCCCGACGAGCTCGTCCGCCTGCTGAACGAATACCTGGGAAAGATGACAGACATCATTTTCGCCAATCAGGGAACGCTCGACAAATACATCGGCGACGCCATCATGGCGTTCTGGGGTTCGCCCTACCCGCAGACCGATCACGCGCCGCGCGGTTGTGCCTGCGCGCTGCAGATGGTGCGCGGCCTGGCGAAACTCAACGAAAAATGGAAGGCGGAAGGCCGTCCTCCCATCGCCATCGGCGTCGGCCTGAATACCGGCCCGGTGAACGTGGGCAACATGGGCTCCGACAAGCGGCTGGCGTGGACCGTGATGGGCGACAACGTGAACCTTGCGTCGCGCCTCGAAGGAATCACGAAGCAGTATCACACGCAGATCGTGATCAGCGAGGGGACGTACCGGCAGGTCGCGGATCAGTTCGTGTGCCGCGAACTCGACAAGATCAGGGTCAAAGGAAAGAACCAGCCCGTGAACATCTACGAACTGCTGGACGTGGCTGCGGAGCGAAAGAAATACGATTCACTGCTGGCTGGGTTCGAGCACGCCATGGCCGCTTACCGCGCCCAGGACTGGCATGCGGCGGTCGCTCGATTCAAGCAGCTCCTCGCGACACACCCCGGCGACGGACCTTCGCAGGTGTTCCTGCAACGCGCGGAGGAATTCTCCCAAAACGCGCCGGAGGCGGATTGGGACGGCGTGTACGTAATGAAGACGAAGTAATCGCCGCGGCGCCTGCCGATTCGAGCAGGATCAGTTGTCGCGCACCAGCCCTGAAAAAGTGATCCCGCCTTTCACTTCCTTTGCTTTCGTCCAGTCGTGATAGGTATGGCATTCGAAGCAGCGGGATTCAGCCGACTCCGCTCCCGCGTGATGGCAGCGTTCGCAGGTGTGGACGCCCGGCACCAGAATGTCGGAAGTTTCCTGGCTCTTGGGTGCCGCGTGGCATTCCGAACACTTCGCCAGCCGGTGCCGTTCGTGATTGAAATTCGCGTGCGGGAACCAGCGCGCCGGGATGTTGGATTTCGCGACGGTCGGAAGGGCCGCGCCTACGGATACGCTCAGCGCGTGGCACTGCTTGCAGGTCTTACGCCACAGCAGTTCCTCCGCTTCCCCAACGCGCCCCGCCACCCATTGTGGGGGAGTGAGCACGCGCACAGGCACGGGCAAAGGCTTCTGGGCCAGGTTCCGGTCGAGAGCGGTTTCGCGCAATTCGGCGGGATGCGTCACGATGTACTGCTGGAACTTCTGAACGACAAATGCGTGAACGATCTCGGGCGTATCGTGCGGGACGCCTTCCGTGAAGCGCTTGTCAAATTGCAGTCCGTGGCACGCGGCGCAGTGTTTCGCATAAGTGATGGGCGCCATGTAAGCGCGCGCCGAGACCATCAACGGAAGATCGGACTTCGACATGGCCGGTAGGTCGGATTTCTGCGCTGCGGGAGCCGCATTCGGCGGCGCGGAGCCGAAGCGCCACGCGTCGGTCGAAGTGGGGGGGCGGTGGCAATCGTCGCAATCGAGCTGCACCGGCCCGTTGGATCCCGCGAGATTCTTTTTCAAGTGCACCGCGTGATTGAGTTTGATCGTGCCCGGATCGACGCTTCCGGTGCGGACGGCCGCGAATTCGGGATGGTGGCCCGCGCCGAAGTCTTCCACATCGCGCGCGAAATGGGTCTCCGCGCCGACGGTTCGCAGGTTCGCGTGGCACTGCGTGCAACTCGCGTCCGAAGTGGCCGCAAGACGCAGCTGCCCTCGGTGTTCCATGTGGCAGGAGGAGCACTTCGGTGTGAACGTCTGGTTGGCATGATGAATCGGGCCGTCGTGGCAAGAGAGGCAAACCCGGTCGCTCGCCTTGGCGCTGAAGAAACCGGCCAGTTTGAAATGGCAGGCATCGCATTTCGCGGTCAGGACGACGTGCGCGGGCGACATCTTGCCGCCGCTGTACACCCGCTTGTTGCCTGTCAATCCATACCAGGCGAGCCAGAGAACCGCGATAAGCGGAACGGACACCGAAAGCCAGAAGCGCCAGCGCCTGAAAGGATGCGGGTGCTTGAAATAATTCAGATCGATGCGCTGCGCTAGTTTTTTTGTCGTCCGCTCTGCGCCAGGCACGAAACCTCGCTTCTAAGCTCGTCAGTAACGCAATGCCACAATCGCGTGCACGCAACCGAGGAGCAGTAGTGCAAGCGACAAGGGGATGTGCAGCATCAGCCAGCCGTGCAGCCAGTGATGCAGGGTCACCTGGCGGCGCAACTGACGCTCCTCCTCGCAAATCTGCTCGAGTTTCTTCGTAGCGTCGTGAGCTTCCGCGGGGAGCAGCGTCCGCAGGCCTTCGAACGTGCCGTGCGCTCGGTCGGTATCCGAAAGCAACTGGTGCCGCGCGCCGTGACTTTGCAGGAAGGGGCGCATTTCGCGGATGTAGAAGCTGCGAAGCGCCTCCGTTCCCTCCTCAACAGCGACGGCCGGCTCCGCTGTCGCGACCATGCTCTCGCTGCGTCCTGCTGCGGGGGCGTCCAGCGGCCCGGATGCAGCGGCGACGAGCTTATCGGCCTCCGCGACGAGCTGTTCGCGGATGTGGTCGACCTGCTCGAAGATCGTTTCCGAAGGAACTTGCACGGTCATCAGGTGCGGCATGTAATGCTGCAAGGCAGCGCCAAAGACGCCGCTCGCGACCACGACAATCAGCAGCACCATCAGGACGCTGGTCAGCGGCCCGCCGAATCGAAAGCCCCCGTGAAATAGAATGATGGGAAGGCTCAACAGCCCGAGCCATAGGTGGCCGCGCATCCACGTCTGCGCGCGGCCGAGTCTCCACACCGAAACCTTCTTTCGTCCCGCGAGCAGGCCGGAAAACACCATGAAAGCGGAGCCTACAATTCCGAAAGTGAGTCCGAGCGCGCTGCCGCCACGGGGACCCGAAGGCGAGCGCAGGGCGTACGGAATGTAAACGGCTGTCGCCGCTCCCAGAATGATGAGCGAGGCCGCCAGCCACTTCCTATGTGTGTGGTCGATGTGCACGTTCTTGGAACTACCGGGCTAACCTAAACTGTTTCAACGTTTCTGCGCCAGACTCGGAGCCTGCCCCAGCAAACTCGCAAAGAACTTGCGGGGATCGACCCTGTGCGCCGCATCATGCGGGCACGCGTACACGCAACTGGGCTCCTCGTAATCGGTGCACAGGTCGCACGACGTTGCCTTCTGTTTGACGACCGCCTTCTTTCGTCCGGGACGCTCCGGATCGTCGGCCATCACGTTGAACGGGTGCAGGTTGATGTTCCCGTACGGGCAATTTTCCGCGCACAGCCCGCAGCCGATGCACCAATCCTCGATAATCACTTCGAGCGAATTGCGCCTGCGAATCGATCCCACCGGGCAGCCGACCATGCACAGCGGGTCGAGGCACTGCCGGCAGGAAGTCGCCACGAGATAGTGGTCGAATCGCAACCCTTCCCGCACCAGACGCGTGATTCCGTCGTGCGCGTCGGCGCAGGCGCGCACGCACGCATCGCAGCGCGTGCAGCTATTGAGGTCGAGGAGCAGCAGGCTCTGCGCTTCCATCAGGCCCTGGGCGAGGAAATTGTCAAGGGGGACGCTCTGCACCACGGAGAGCCGCTGGCGGTTCATCTGCGAGCGTTCCTGATCCACGGCTTCGAGCTTCCGCCGCACTTCCGGGAATTGCTGGATCATCCGGCTGAAATCTTCCGCGCCGATGCGGACCAGCTCCACGTGGTCGAGCGCGGTGCAGGTCGCCGTGCGCACATCGCCCGCGAGCAATCCCGTCTCTCCGAAATAATCGCCGCGAGAAAGATAGGCCAGCACCATGTCGCCGCCCGGATGCGCCTGCGAGACTTTCACGAAGCCGATGCGGACGAGGTAGAAGCTGTCGGCGGGTTCGCCCTGGCGGCAAATCACCTGGCCGGGCGAGTAGCGCACCAGCTCCACGGACTCGCGCAGGCTGCCGATGAATTCGTCGGTCAACTCGGCGAATACGGGAACAGAACGCAGATGGCTGTCGAGAGCGCGGCGGCGATACGACTTGTCGAGCTGTGCGCGGAAGTTCTTGTTCCGCTGCATGATGTCGAGCACGTTGCGCAGCATCTCGAGCACCGTGCAGTCGGTCTCGGCGCGAACGGTGGCCGAGCGCGGGTACAGGCTCATGCAGGTCATCTCGCCGAAAAGATCGCCGGGGCCGAGTTCCGCCACGGGATTGTCGTAGCTCAGGTCCATCGGAGCATCGATCGGAATCCAGCGCTGATCGGCTTCTTCCTCGCGGCGGTCCTGTTGGCGCTGCGCCAGGCCGCTCGAGAGCTTGCCGATAAACTTCCTCAGCCCGCCCTGGGTCTTCACGTGCGCCATGGGCGTCGAAATGGAAACGCGCGCCTTGCCTTCGAGGATGTAAAACGCCGTCGATCCGTACTCGCCCTCGCGGCAAATCAGTTCGCCCGCCTTGAACCTCCGCTTCACCACGGCGCCGCGATTCAAACTCAGGAAGGTTCCGGAAACACCCTTGAAAACGGGAAGCTGCTGTAGCTCGTCGGGCGAGACACGCTCGAAAGTAGGGCCCGAGCCGAGCGCCGTTTGCGTCACACCCCTGTTGGTGAGCGCGCCGGTGGGACACGACACCATGCACTCGCCGCAGGAAACGCAGGAGGACTCGCCCATGGGCTCGTTATCATCGAAGGCGATTCCCGCCTGAATGCCTTTGCCCATGCGCCCGAGGACAAAATTTTCGCGAATCTCGCCGCACCCGCGGATGCAGCGATCGCACAGGATGCAGGCGTCGAAATCGACCGCGATGCTCAGCGAGGAAGTGTCCTTCCCACGGCCGGTGGTGCGCCGCGGAAATCGCGGCTGGGAAATGTTCTCCAGCTTGGCGAGCGTCTCGAGCTCGCAGTCGCCGGAATGCTGCTGCCGTGTGCAGGGCGAGGGATGGTCCGACATCAGCATCTCGACGAGCGTGTGCCGCGCGCGGCGCACTTTCTCTGAGGACGTGTTCACCACCATGCCGGGCTCGGCCGGGCGCACGCACGAGGCCGTGAATACGCGCGCGCCGACGTCCACAACGCACAAGCGGCAAACGCCCACGGGCGTCTCGTTCTGCTGGTGACACAGAGTGGGGATAGTAATGTCGTTCATGCGCGCGGCGTCGAACACCGTCGTTCCGGCGGGCACGGACACTTTCTTGCCGTCGATGGTGAGTTCGATCAGCCCGGCAGCGCTCATGCGCGCCTCGATGCGGGGTGGAATTCGGTTGGAGACGGTGCGCCCGAAAAACAAACACCGGAGGGACACTCGCGCCGCGTGACGTGGGCCTCGATCTCGTCTCGGAAATGCTTTAGGACGGAGGAAATCGGAGCCGGCACCACCTGCCCCAGCCCGCAGATGGAGGTCAGCCGCAGCGCCTCGGAAAGCTCGTCGATCAGCGCCATGTCGCTTGGAGAGCCTTCGCCTCTCGTCCAGCCGGCGAGCAGATCGACCATTTTCTGGGAGCCGACGCGGCACGGCACGCACTTCCCGCACGACTCGTTGCGGAAGAAGCGAGTCGAATTGAGTGCCATATCGAGCATGCAGGTCCCTTCGGCGCAGACTACCAGCGCGCCGGAGCCCATCATCGAGCCGGCCTCGGCGAGCGCCTTGAAATCGAGTTTTACATCGGCCATGGACGCGGGCAGGTAACCCGAAGACGGGCCCGACGGCGCGAAGCCCTTCAATTTCTTCCCGCCGGAAATGCCGCCGGCGTACTTGAAGATCAATTCCGAGACGGGCGTCCCCATCGGCACTTCGTACACACCCGGCCGGACCACGTCGCCGCTCACGCCGATGAACTTGAGCCCCGCGCTACCACCGACGCCTTGCGCTTTGTACCAATCCACGCCGCGCACGAGAATTGACGGCACATTCGCAAAAGTCTCGACGTTGTTGATGACGGTCGGCTTGTTCCACAGCCCGTGCGTGACGGGAAAAGGCGGTTTGTTGCGCGGCTCGGCGCGCTTGCCCTCGATGGCTTCGAGCAACGCGCTCTCTTCGCCGCAGATGTATCCGCCGGGGCTGACAAAAAGCTCCAAATCGAACCCCAGCTCGCTGCCGAGAATGCCTTGCCCCACGAGGCCTTCGCGCTTGCACCGCAGGATTTCCTTTTCGAGGATATGCTCCTGCTCCTCGTACTCGTGGCGAATGTAAAGGATTCCCTTCTGCGCGCCCGTCATCAGTCCCGCCAGGATCATCCCTTCGATCACAAGGTGCGGAACGTGCGTGAGGATGAAGCGGTCCTTGAACGTGCCCGGCTCGCTTTCGTCCGCGTTGCAGACGATGTACTTTTCCGGGCCCGGCTGCTGGCGGACCAGCTGCCATTTGGACTCCGTCGGGAATCCCGCGCCGCCGAGTCCGCGAAGGCCGGAAGATTTCAGCATCTCGAACGCGGAATTCCAATCGCGCGACGCGACGAGACGCCGGACGACTCCGTAACGCTCTTCCGCGGAATACGGGTCGGAAGCGCATTTCACGCGTTCGTGCGACCGGGCGGGCTCCGGCAATTCTCCCTGCGACTGAAGGTCGCGAACCATCTCTTCAATCTGGGCTTCGGTCAGCCGGGTGTAGATGCGGTCGTTCACGGCAACGGCGGGCGCCTGGTCGCACCGGCCCAGGCACGACACGCCGCGAATGGTGACGTCCGAGCTGCTAGCGCCCTGAAAACGCTCTTCCAGGCGCGCGCGAAGGCCGCCGGCGCCCCGAAGGTGGCACGACATATCCTGGCAGACGCACACATCCGCCTTGGGCGGCGGCGTGAGGCGCAGATGCGGATAAAAGCTGGCTACTCCGTGGAGGCGATAGAGAGGTACGTCGATTCTCGTCGCCAAGGCCCTCAATTGCTCGGCAGGCAGGTAACCGAACTGACGCTGAATTCCCCTCAGCTCATCGAAAATCAACGCCACTCTCCCCGCACTGGGAGGTTAGTGATTCCAATCGTGGAAAATCGTCGCGGCGAAGAATACGCGCGGCACATCAGTGATATAGCAAATCCATGCTGGCAAGTCCAGAATGCAGGCCGGGAATCTGAATCGGAGTTTCCTGCCTGTTTCGTCCGCCGCGGCGGGCCTGGACGCTGTTGACTCTAAGAGTGAAGGATAGTAACAAGGGCCGCGACTTCTGAACGTCCTGAGATCGATTTTGCGATAGAGTACTCCTGCCAAACGGGACATGAATACGAAGCTCGAAGCGAAACCCTTCCGTCTGCTTCCGCTTGTCATTGCCATTCTTGCTGGAAGCACGATTCTTTCTCCCCCATCCTTCGCGCAAACACGCACCACCGCGCCTGAAGGCGTCGGCAAATACACGGGACCGGGGTCCTGCGCCTCCACGAGCTGCCACGGGAGTATTCTCCCGCGCACGGAAAACGACGTACTCCAGAACGAGTACAGCACCTGGATCGTGAAAGACAAGCATTCGAAGTCCTACGCGGCTCTGACGGGGAAGGTCGGCGAGCGAATGGCCGGCATCCTGGGACTGGGCAAGGCAGAGACGGCCCCTCGGTGCCTGGCGTGCCATGCGCTCAATGTCGCGCCGGAGGCGCGGGCCCGGACGTTTGACGTGAGCGAGGGAGTGAGCTGCGAGAGCTGCCACGGTCCTGCGGCCGGCTGGCTCGGCCCGCACACCGAACGCGATTGGACGCACGAAAAATCCGTCGCGCTTGGAATGTACGACACGCGCGATCTGGTCAGGCGGACCGAGAAATGCCTCAGTTGCCACCTCGGCTCCGAGGATAAGTTCGTCAACCACGAAATGATCGCCGCCGGCCACCCCGACCTCTTTTTCGAGCTCGATTCTTTCTCCGCCGTAATGCCCCGGCACTGGCAGGAAGGGCTCCCAGGTCGCCGGCAAGGCGAGCCTGGGAGAAAGGAAACGGGCGATGCGGCGCACAGCGACCCGTGGTACGACGTGCGGGAATTGACGACGGGGCAGGCCGTCCAGCTCCGCGAATCCATGCTGCGGCTGGCTTCGCGCTCGCGAGGGAAAATCTGGCCGGAGTATTCCGAGATGCAATGCTACGCGTGCCATCACAGCCTGACTCCGCCGGAGCAGAGCTGGCGGCAGGCGCGCGGGTACGCGGGACGCCGGCCCGGCGACCCGCCGTGGAATGCTTCGCGCTTCGCGGTGTTCCGCGACGTCGTCCACCAACTGGATGGACAGGGCGCGGACCAGCTCGATGCGGGCATTGCGCAGGTGACGCAGTTGATGAGCCAACTCAATCCGGACCGCGACGCCGTGGCGAGCGCCGCCGCAAACTCCGCGCGTCTGGCGGACGCGCTGGTGGCGAAAATCAACGCCGCAAACTACGATCCGGCTTCCACGTTGCGCCTGCTGCAAAAGATCTCGGCCGACGCCGACGAGATTTCCGCCCAGGGCGAGCAGTCGGCGGCGCAGGCGGCCATGGCACTCCAGTCGCTCTTTGTGGCGTACGACCGGGATGTAAAATTCCAGAACTCGGCGGAGCTGCGCGCCGCGATCAGTGCTCTCTTTCAGCAACTCGAAAATCCGTCCGCCTACGATCCGGACCGGTTCGCGCGCCAGATGCAACAGGTGAACGCGCTTCTGCGCTGAGGCGCGATGCCGGCGAGGTCGAATCAACTCGCGGAAGGAAGGAGCCAGTAAGTGGAACAATACGATCTCGTGGTGATTGGCTCCGGCCCGGCGGGTGAGAAGGGCGCGGCGCAGGCCGCCTATTTCGGCAAGCGAGTCGCGGTCGTGGAAAGCGGTTCGGACCTCGGCGGCGCTTGCATCAACACCGGCACGCTCCCCAGCAAAATTCTTCGCGAATCCGCGCTCTACTTTTCGGGACTCAGGCAGCGCGGACTCTACGGCATCGACTATTCGCTCCGCGAAGGCCTGACGGTGAAGAATTTCACGCACCGGAAGGACGTCCTGGTGGAAATGGAGCGCGAAAAGATCCGCACGAACCTGGCCGCACACCACACGGACCTCATTCGAGGAGTGGCGTCATTCGCGGATGCGCATACGGTCTCCGTGAAGAAGTCCAAAAGCGAAACCGTTCAATTGCGTGGCGAGGTGATCCTGATCGCCACCGGGTCGCGCCCACACCGGCCGGCGGAAATTCCGTTCGACGACGAGATCATCTTCGACTCCGATACGATCCTGATCATGAACCGGATTCCGCGGAGCCTCGTGGTGGTCGGCGGGGGAGTGATCGGATGCGAGTACGCGTCGATCTTCACCGCGCTGGGGGTGGAAGTCTCGCTGGTGGACGGCCGGGATCGCGTGCTTCCATTTCTCGACGCCGAACTGTCCGATGCTTTGCGGGAACGGCTTGCGAGCCTGGGAGTGAAATTCTACCTAGGCGAGCGGATGGGGCCGATTGAGAAAACGAAGCAGGGAGTGCGTATCCAAATGCCCTCCGGTAAGACCATCGAGGCGGAGTCGGCCCTGTTCGCAGCGGGGCGGCGCGGAGCCGTGGACGAACTGAATCTGGAAAAGGCCGGCCTGGCGGTGAACAAGCGCGGCTACATCGAAGTGGACGAGTCCTACCGGACGTCGGTTCCTTCGATCTACGCAGCGGGCGACGTCATCGGTTTCCCTGCTCTCGCTTCGACGTCGATGGAGCAGGGGCGCGTGGCCGTTTGCCACGCATTTGGCTTCCAGTACAAACAGCGGCTCGCCTCAATGCTCCCGATGGGCGTCTATACGATTCCCGAAATCTCGGCGGTCGGAGAAAGCGAAGAGAGCTGCAAGGAAAAGGGCATCGAGTACGAAGTCGGGCGGGCCCGCTACGCCAACAACGCTCGCGGCCTGATCACCGGGGATTCGGCGGGCCTCCTGAAGCTCCTGTTCCGGCGCGGCACCCGCCAGTTGCTCGGCGTGCACATCATCGGCGAGAACGCCACCGAACTGATTCATCTCGGAATGATGGTGCTCGAATCCGGCGGCACGATCGATCTGTTCATCAACTTCGTCTTCAACTATCCGACGCTTTCCGAGATGTACAAGTACGCCGCGTACGACGGCCTCGGAAACCTCGCCGGTCACAAACTCCGCCAGGGATAATCCTGCTGCGAGAGAACTACTGCGTGGGATTGCGCGGGAACTTCAGATAGGGCAGGCGCACTCCGTTGACCGTGATCTGGTCCGCTCGGATCGCAGCGGGCGGCTCGAATCCGGCCGCCCCGCCCGCCGTAACATAATCATCCTGATCCACGCCATCGCCGCTGACGCCGAGCCCGCCCACGAGCGTTCCATTGATATAGAGCGGCTCGGATCCGGGGAAAAACACGACGCCGCTCTGATTCACCTGCGGCCACGCCGGCCCCGGCGTCTGGAATCCCTGCGTGCAGGGATTGTTCACATCCAGCGTGTAAATGTTAAAGAAGGGCCCCGGAGCAGAACCGTCGATTCCCGGAGGAAAGAACGGCTGCCCGCCGAAACCGATCGTGCGGTTCGTCACCGCCGTGCCCAGCGGAACGCCGTTCAGATCCGCAACCTGGCGCGACATTCCGCTGAAGTAGATCACGTTGCGCGCCTTCGTGGCAGCCACGTCGATGCTGAAGACCGTGGTATCGCTCATCCTGTAAAGCCCGATGATCGTGCCGTCGAGATCGCTCACCGCGATTGCCATCTTCGCCCGCGAGCCGAGCGGCAGGCGAATCAGCGCCCGCGTCTGGTTCGCGGTGGCCACCGCGTTGGCGATGATCTGAGCCACCTGCGCGGACGTCAGACCACCTAGAGGTCCATTGGCCGGCGCAAGCAGATCGCCTTCGGGTGGCGGGCCGGGGCTCGCGGCCGGGCCGACCGTAAAGAGGCCCGCATTGAATGTCCCGGGAGTCACACCGGCCGGGGCAGTCGTTTGATCGACGAACGGCAGCGCCACTCCGTCGATCACCACTTCTCCGGGCGGAGGGAGCGAGGCCGGATCGAGAAATATTCCGTCCGTATTCACGCGGACGCCACTGTATGCGACGAACTCCGCGACGTCCGACGGCACGCCGGTGACGCCGATTCCTCCCACCACCTGGCCATTCTTGAAAATGGGCACTCCGCCGGGGTTCACGGCAGTGGGATCGCTGTCGAGAATATCGGCCTTCCCCGTGGCGATTCCCAGCCCGGGACTCGATCCATCAATCTTAGTGGCCGGAGGCACGCTGGCGGCGAGGCTGGGCGATAGCGTGCAGCCGCGATTCGTATTCTCGATGCTATAGAGAGCGGCATTAGGGGCATTCGTCACGCCGGGTGGAAAATGGATGCCGCTGATGTAGCGCACGGTGCGCGAAGAAAGCGGCGCCTGATTGTTGCTGAAAAACGCGCCGGTGCGAGCCAGCGAGACCGCGAAATCGTCGGCCGCCACCGCATTGCCGAAATTGCCGGTCACCTGCGCCGGAGCCGTAGGCTCCTTGTACACCGCCAGAATGCGCCCCATGCGATCGACCACGGCGATCACCATCGCGTCGGATTGGACGGCGGTGGCCGCGGCCTGCACAACTGCCGTGACGTCGGCCTGAGTGAGCACTTGCGGCGTTGGAGGCGGAGCTGCGGGCGGCGCCGCGCTTCCGCCGCCGCACCCGCCGGCGCACAGTCCGGCGCAAAATGCGGTTACGATTCCCAGTGCTCGGAAGAGAATTGCTGGATGGCGATGGCTGGCCCGATTCATGCGGTCGCAGTTATTCGTACCACAGGTGAGAGGTGTTCTCAATGAAGTCTCGCTTGCATGGTGCTGCCGCGGCACGCGAGAACTCATCCGATGTAATCAAAACGCCACGCAACCGTGCGCAAATTCGTCAAAAACACTTGCTCATCCAGAAGCAACCGTGTTAGCTAGACCGAGCAAGTCGAAATTCGCGGAAAACCGCTGACGCATTTCAGGACTCGCAGGATGCCGGTTGCATCCAACGCCCTCTCAAAACTCGTCCCACTCCTCCTGCTAGCATCGTTGCCACTGTCCGCAGCCGCCAGACACAGAGTTTCCCCCGCCGCCGGGCATAGGATCGCCGTAGCGGCCAGACACAGGGTGTCTGCTGTTGCCAAACACAGGTCCTCCGCCAGAACTAGGCACAGAAACCTCGTAGCCGCCAGATACAAAGTCTCCGCCACCACTGGACGCAGAACCCTCTCAGCTGCCAGACCCAAGACCGCCGCGTCTTCCCGGCAGCAGCGCATTCCCGGCAAAGCGGCTCAGAAGACCGGCGCTGTGCAGGGCGTCGTCCGCGGCTCAGACGCAAGGGGCGTGGGCGGTGCCGCCATTGTCCTGCGGAACGTGGCGAGCGGAGAGGCTCGCAAAACGTCGACCAGTGCGGAAGGCGTGTTCCGCATGATCGACCTGCCTCCAGGGAACTACGAATTGAGCGTTACGTGCCCGGGATACGAGAATTTCTCAGAAGCCGGCGTGGCGGTCGTGGCCGGGGAAGCCCTGGTTCGAGAAATCAAACTGACCGCGGTCCCCGCAGTCGCTCCGCCGCCGTCGGGTCTCCCTCAACTGCCGCTGGCGAAGCCGCCCGCGCCTCCGGTCGAACCCACTGGTCCGGGATACTCCGGAGCGGCGAAGAATCCGGAACTTCAGCCGGGCGGCGAAAAGCCCGCTCCGCAGTCTCTACCGCCCGCCAATCAGGTCTTTCACGAAGAGCCCAATCGCTGGCGGGTCACGATGCCCGAATGGGATCGCTATGGCGTCGGAGGCGAGCATCCTTACGTGAAGGGGCACCGGTGGGATCCGTTTGACCGCAACAAATTGAAAGGCGACGAGCCGATCTTCGGCAAGCAGACCTTTTTCAACTTCACCGGCGTGAGCGACACGCTGTTTGACGGCCGGCGCCTGCCGGTGCCAAGCGGCGTCAGCACTGAGCATCCCGGAAGCAGCGATTTCTTCGGCAAGGGCGAACAGGTCTTTCTGGATCAGGTGTTTCTTTTCTCCTTCGATCTCTTTCACGGAGACACGTCCTTTCGCCCGGTGGACTGGCGGATTCGCGTGACTCCGGCCGTGAGCCTCAACTACCTCAACGTGCGCGAGCTTGGAATCGTCAACATCGACGTGCGCAAGGGCACGACGCGCCTCGATTCCCATCTGGGCTTGCAGGAAGCCTTTGTGGAGGTAAAGCTTCGCGACCTGAGCCCCAACTTCGATTTCATTTCCGTGCGCGCCGGAATTCAGGAGCTCAACGCGGATTTCAGGGGCTTCCTCTTCGTCGACGAGCAGCCCGGCGTGCGCTTTTTCGGCAACCTGCATTCCAACCGCTGGCAGTACAACCTGGCCTACTTCAATCTGCTGGAGAAAAATACGAACAGCGGCCTGAACACATTCGAGCGAAGGAAGCAGCAGGTGATCATCGCCAATGTGTACCGGCAGGATTTCTTCTTTCCGGGCTATACGGCGCAGTTCAGCGTGGACTACAATGACGATCAGGCCTCCGTTCATTACGACGACAACGGCTTCCTGGTGCGCCCCTCTCCGATCGGCAGCGTGGTCTCCAACAATGCGATTCAGACGCACAGCATCCACGCCGCCTATCTCGGCTGGACGGGCGATGGACACATCGGGCGCGTGAATCTCACGCACGCTTTCTACCAGGCCCTCGGGACGGACAGTTTGAATCCTCTCGCCAATCGCCCCGTCACGATCAACGCCCAGATGGCCGCGCTCGAGCTTTCCGTCGACAAGGATTGGGCGCGCTTCAAAGGTTCCATTTTCTACGCCTCTGGATCGGCCGATCCTCGCAGCGGGCGCGCCCGGGGCTTTGACGCGATCGAAGATTTTCCTGAATTCGCCGGCGGAATATTCAGCCTGTGGAATCGAGAAGGCATACGGCTCACCGGCACCGGCGTGAACTTGACGGCGCCCGATAGCCTGCTGCCGAGCCTTCGCTCCAACAAGGACGAAGGGCAGGCCAACTTCGTCAATCCCGGGATTCTGCTGGTCAACGCGGGTTCGGATTTCGATCTGACGCCGAAATTGCGCGGCTTCGTCAACATCAACTACCTGCGATTTGAGCGCACCGAGCCGCTGGAACTTCTGCTGTTTCAGGCGCCGATTCGCCATACGATTGGAGTTGATTCCAGCATCGGGGTCCGCTACCGGCCGCCGCTCACCGAAAATATCTCGATCACGGCCGGAGCGGCCACCCTCGTGCCGGGACAGGGCTTGCGGGATATCTATACGGGCAAGACGATGTTTTCACTTTTCACGAACGTGAAGTTTCAGTTCTGACGTTGCAGGAGAAAGAACGACGAATGCTTGAACGAAGGATCATGCGAGGGTCCGGTGCTGCTGCGCTCCTCGTGGTTTTCCTGTTTGCGCTCGAGCACGGCTCGAAAGCGCAGCCGCAGTCCGCGCAGCCGACCCTCATCACGCAAACGCAAGCCGAGGCGGACAAAAAGAGCGCAGGCTGCATCACCTGCCACGCCGGAATCGACGAGCCGACCATGCATCCCACTCGCACCGTGCGGCTGGGCTGCACGGATTGCCACGGAGGGGACGCCTCGGCTGGTATCTCGCCCGACACGCCCAAGGATTCCAGAGACTACGCGGAAGCGAAGCGCAGAGCGCACGTGCAGCCTCGCGATCTCGAATTTGCCCGCGGCGCGGGAAGCGTCGAGCGCCCCTACACGAAATGGCTGCGCGAGAGCACCGACTACGTCCGCTTCGCCAATCCCGGCGATCTTCGCGTCGCCCCGCAAACCTGCGGCACGGCGGGATGCCACGCCGCCGAAGTGCGCAACGTGAGCACCAGCATGATGACGCACGGCGGGATGCTCTGGGGCGCGGCGCTGTACAACAACGGCTCGATTCCTGTGAAGAACGCGCGCTTCGGCGAAAGCTATTCGGCCGATGGCCTGCCGCAAACGATGAAAACCGTTCCTCCGCCCACGCCCGAAGAGACGCGGACGAAGGGCGTGGTGCCCGAGCTGACTCCACTCGAGCGCTGGGAAGTCTCGCAGCCGGGGAACGTGTTGCGCGTCTTCGAGCGCGGCGGCGCCAAGAAAGGCGAGATTGGGAATCCGAATGCCGCGGAAGATCCCGGCCGCCCGGACGATAAGGTGGGCGAGCGTGGCTTCGGCACGCTGTTGCGAACCGATCCCGTCTTTCTCGGCCTGCAGAAGACGCGCTTGCTCGACCCGCTCCTTTCCTTCCCGGGCACGAACGATCAGCCGGGCGACTATCGCGGCAGCGGCTGCACCGCGTGCCACGTGGTCTATGCCAATGATCGCTCGCCGGATCATTCCGGCCCTTATGCGCCCTTCGGTCATCTGGGCGCGAGCGCGTCTTCCGATCCGACAATCGCAAAGAATGAGCCGGGCCATCCGATTCGCCACATGTTCACGCGGTCGATTCCCTCCAGCCAATGCATGGTCTGCCATGTCCACCCGGGAACGAACATGGAGACGACCTATTTCGGCTACACGTGGTGGGACAACGAAGCGGACGGCGATTCGATGTACCCCGCCCAGCAGCGGAATCCGACCGCGGACGAAAGGTATCAAATCGCGCAGCGCAATCCCGAAGGCGCCGCGGCCCGCGGCCTGTGGTCCGATCCGAAATTTCTGGAGCAGGTGGGCAGCGGAAAATTCAACGCGCAGCTCAAGCAGACTCAGTTCGCCGATTTCCATAGCCACGGCTGGATTTTCCGCGCCGTGTACAAGCGCGACCGCAAAGGCAACCTGCTCGACGCAAGCGACAAGATCGTTTCCGCCGACGATCCCGACAAGTTTGGAAAAGCGGTCCACCTGAAGGACATCCACCTGGAAAAAGGAATGCACTGCGTGGATTGCCATTTCGAGCAGGATGTCCACGGCAACGGAAAACTCTACGCCGAGCCTCGCGCCGCCATCGAACTCGATTGCGTCGATTGCCACGGCACCGTGGAGAAACACGCGACCCTGATCACATCTGGTTCAGCAGCGCCGGCGGGCGGCACTCACCTCGACGCGCTGCGCACGCCATGGAGCGGCCGCCGCTTTCAGTGGAGGGAAGGGAGACTCTATCAACACTCGATGGTCGAGCCCGATCAGGAATGGGAAGTCGTGCAGACGCTCGACACGATCACGCCGGGAAATCCTCACTACAGCGAAAGATCGCGCTGGGCCAAGACGGTCCGCACGGACGGCAAGACCTGGGGCAGTCTCCCCGCGAACGAATCCGAGCTGGCCCACCCGAACAGCCGTATGACCTGCTACGCGTGCCACACGTCGTGGACGCCGAACTGCTTCGGATGCCATCTCTCGATGACGGCGAATCAGCGCAGGCCCATGCTCCACAACGAGGGCCTGACGACTCGCAATTGGACCTCCTATAACTTCCAGGTGCTCCGCGATGACGGCTACATGCTCGGAATCGACGGCACCGTGACTGGCCATCGCGTGGCTCCGGCGCGCTCTTCCTGCGCCATCGTGGTCAGCTCGCAGAATCAGAATCGCGACTGGCTTTACTACATGCAGCAGACCGTCTCGGCGGAGGGATTCAGCGGAACCGCGTTCAGCACGTATGTTCCTCACACCGTGCGCGCGAAAGAGACGAAAGGCTGTGACGACTGCCACGTTTCGCAGCACAACGACAACAACGCCTGGATGGCGCAGGTGCTTCTCCAGGGCACCAACCTTGTGAACTTGATGGGACGCTATATTTACGTCGCCGATGGCTCGAAGGGTTTTGATGCCGTGGCGGTGGCGGAGCACGATGAACCGCCCGCGATCATCGGCAGCTACCTTCACCGGCTGGCGTATCCGGATAACTACCGCGAGCACGTGCGGCAAGGCCGCGAGTTGCAGGAAGCCTATCATCACGATGGAAACGTCCTCGACGTGCAACTCCGCGGCGAGTATCTCTACGCCGCGCTCGGCAAGGGCGGGTTCCGCGTCTTTGACGTCGCCAACATCGACAACAAAGGCTTCTCCGAGCGCACCGTCACCGCGCCGGTCTCTCCGCTGGGCCAGCGCCTCTACGTGAGCACCAAGTATGCGACCGCCATCGCCAGCCCATCGACGCAGGCGCTCGATCCGGCTCGCTCGCGCCGGCCCGAGAACGAAGAGCAGCCGATCCATCTGCTCTACGCGTTTCTTTATGTCGCGGACAAGTATGAAGGGCTCGTGATCGTCGGTGACCCGAACCTGAAGAGCAAGAGTCCCGGCGTGAGCACGCTGCTCGATGGCGATCCGCGAAACAATTTTCTCAAGCGGGCGCTGGCGTTCAACCCCAACGGCATATTGAACGGCGCGCGGCGCATCACCATCGCCGGTACGTACGCCTACATGTTGTGCGACCGCGGCCTTGTGGTGGTCGATCTCGATAAGCCGCTCCAGCCGCGCGTAGTGGCGGAAATCGGCGCGCCCGAGCTGAACGATCCGCAGGGAATCTCAGTTCAATTCCGCTACGCATTCGTGGTCGATCGGGACGGGCTCAAAGTGCTCGACGTCACGGCGCTCGATCATCCCCGCGTCGTGCCGAATGCCGTCGTGCGCCTGGAAGATGCGCGCAACGTGTACGTCGCGCGCACGTATGCCTATGTCGCCGGCGGCAAGCAGGGTGTGGCGATCGTGGACGTCGAGAAGCCGGAGCAGCCCAAGCTCGATCAGGTCTTTTCGGATGGCGGGAAACTCAATGACGTGCGCGACGTGAAAATCGGAATGGTGGACGCCAGCGCCTTCGCGTTTGTCGCCGACGGCGCTAATGGACTTCGCATCCTGCAGCTGCTTTCACCCGAAGACTCGCCGAACGCCTACGGCTTCAGCCCGCGGCCCATGCCGAAGCTGATCGCCACGTACCGCACCAGAGGACCGGCGCTGATGATCTCCAAGGGAGTCGATCGCGACCGCGCTGTCGACGAGAGCGGAAACCAGCTGGCGGTGTTTGGGCGCCGCGGCTCGAGGCCCTTCAATCGCGCGGAATCCGAGAGGCTCTATCTGCACGACGGCAAACCCTACACCGTCACAAACGATCCGCCGGTACCCGCGCGCTGAACCCCGCACCGCCTCGCTGTTCAGCATCTTCTGCGGCGTGCTAGAATCGTTTCAGTTGGACGTACGATAGGCCCGTAGCTCAGTTGGCTAGAGCGCCACCTTGACACGGTGGAGGTCTGCGGTTCGAGCCCGCACGGGCCTACCACTCCCCATGCCCTATACGTACATTCTTCAAAGCGAATCGAGCAGGCGCTATTACGTCGGTTCTACCAACGACATTGAGCGGCGGGTTTCGGAGCATCTCCGCTCCCACTCTCTAGCGACTCGCAAGCGCGGCCCTTGGAAACTGGTTTACCAGGAATCGTTCGAGACATTGCTGGAAGCACGACGGCGAGAACTCGAGATCAAAGCCTGGAAATCGGCCAAGCTCATCTCTGCGTTGATCGAAGCTTCGAAGGGCTAGAGCGGGCCGATTGGATCGGCCAGGTGTGCGGTTCGAGCCCGCACGGGCCTACCATTCCCAACCTCGGAACAAAGCGTACCCACCATGAAACTCCCTTCCGGTACATCTTCCGCGTGATGATGTCCACGTTTGTCACTGGAAACGCAGGCAGAGTTCTAGAATGACCGAATGGAGAAGAAGATCTTTTGGGCCGCGTTCATCATCTTAGGTCTGGCGGCCGATCTGTTCTTGCCGCTCTGGTGGGCCCTGGCAGCGACAATTCCGATTGCCATTTTCAGTTGGTGGCTCGCGTATCGTAGCGATTGGTTCTAGCTCCACCGATCTCGCGCGGGCCTGCCCGCTTTCGCATTCCGCCTCCATCGTTTCGATTCGCCGCGTTCGTCACCAATTCGCGTTCGCCGCAGATTATTTCTTGACAACCTCCGTGCGCCTTCGTGTATTATTATGCAGTCGGATGCATATTCACGCATCCTGCGAACATGGGTGTACAAAAGCGATTCCGTCAAGGCCAGATCCTGAAGCTCCTCACGGGACAATCCGTGGCGAGCCAGGATGAATTGCGCCGCCAGCTCGGGCACCTGGGCGTGCGGGTGACGCAGGCGACGCTCTCCCGCGACCTTCGCGAGCTCCGGCTCGTGAAGACCTCCGCGGGCTACCGGCCGCTGGCGTCCGCGGCGGCGGAAGAGGCGTCTCCGCTGCCCACGCTCGCGCGCGCCCTGAAGGATTTCTTGCTCGACATGCGCCCCGCGCAAAACATGCTCGTCCTGAAAACGCCGCCCAGCGGCGCGCAGCCTCTCGCCGCGGCGGTGGATGCCGAGCACTGGAAGGAAGTCGCCGGCACGCTCGCGGGCGACGACACGGTCCTGATCATCTGTTCCTCGCGCAGCGCGTGCAACGCCATT
This sequence comes from Terriglobia bacterium, assembly GCA_020073605.1. GTDB lineage: Bacteria > Acidobacteriota > Terriglobia > Acidiferrales > UBA7541 > Palsa-295. The sequence goes on along the minus strand of JAIQEW010000003.1, from coordinate 190,187 downwards.
CAGAAACGCGTGGAGGAAATGCTCCGATGAGCGACCCGACAAGGGTCGCCGTCGTCGGGGTAACGGGCTACGCGGGATTCGAACTGGCCCGGCTCCTGCTGCGGCACCCACACATCGAAAAACCAACCTTCTTTCTGCGCGAGGCCCATGCGAACGTGCATTGCCTCACGGACCTTTTTCCGCAGCTTCGCGGCTGGGGCGATGCGCCCTGCCGTCCGCTTTCGGTCGAGGCCATCGCCACGAGCGGCGCGGAAGTCGCATTCCTTTCGACGCCGCACGAGGCTTCTCTCGAACTTGTTCCGGCGCTGCTCGCGGCAAATCCCGCGCTGCGGATCGTCGATTTGAGCGGCGCGTTTCGCTTTCACAGTGCGGAGACTTTCACAAAGTGGTACAAACTTCCCGCGCCGGATGCGAAGGTCCTGACGGAAACGGTGTACGGGCTGCCGGAACTCTATGCGGACGCGCTGCCGAAGGCGCGCGTTGTCGGAAATCCGGGGTGCTATCCGACCTCGGTGATTCTGGGCCTGCGGCCGCTCGTGGACGCGGGCTGGATCAACACGGCTCGCGGAATCGTGTGCGACTGCAAATCGGGCGTCACCGGCGCGGGCAAGGAGCCGAAGCGCGACACTCAATTCGTCGAAGTGAACGAAAATTTCCGGGCGTACGGCCTCTTCACGCACCGCCATACGCCGGAGGTCTCCGAGCACCTCGGCCTGGCCTCCGAGGATTTCGTGTTCACCACGCACCTGCTTCCGCTCGATCGTGGAATCCTTTCGACGCTGTACGTCTGGCTCCATCCTTCGCGCAAAGCGGACGAAATCGAGGCGCTCTACCGGAAGTTCTACACCGGGCGGCCGCTGGTCCGCGTGATGCCGGCGGGCACTCTGCCGGAGCTGCAGCACGTGGCGCGCACGAATTTTTGTGACATCGGCTTCGCGCTCGATCCCTCGGGCGAGCGGCTGGTGGTCGTTTCATGCCTCGACAATCTCGGCAAGGGAGCGGCGGGGCAAGCGGTACAAAATCTGAATGGGATGCGCGGGTATCCGGAAACGGCGGGATTGCTATGAGGATGGTGATCAAGATTGCAGGTGCGCTGCTCGAGCGCGATGAGGACGTGCAGACGCTGGCGCGCCAGATTACGGAACTCGCGCGCGCGGGCCACGAGCTTCTCGTGATCCACGGCGGCGGAAAGATTTTCACGGCCACGCTGGCGCGCATGGGCATCACGAGCCGCTTCATCAACGGCCTGCGCGTCACCGACCGCGAAACGCGCGACGCCGCCGTGATGGTTTTCGCCGGCCTGCTCAATAAGAAACTCGCCGGTGCGATTTCGCTCGCCGGGCAGCCCGCCGTCGGCATCAGCGCCGCGGACGCCGCCTGCTTTCTGGCCGAGCCCATGCAAGTGGAGGATTGCAAAGGCAGCCTGGGGTTCGTCGGCTATCTGACGGAGGTCAACGTCGATTTCCTGCGCTCGCTCTGGCGCGAAGGGATCGTCCCGGTTGCTTCCTGCCTCGGCTTGGGCGCCGATGGGGAGCTCTACAACATCAATGCCGACCACATGGCCGCTGCCGCCGCGGAGTTCATCCGCGCCGACCGCCTGATTTTCCTCACAGACGTGGCCGGAGTGCTCGATGGCGATAAAGTGGTGAGCGCGCTTCGCGGAACCGACATCGAGGACCTGATCCGCAAGAATAAAGTCTCCGGAGGAATGATCCTCAAGCTCGAAGCTGCCAAGCGCGCGCTGGCCGGAGGCGTTGCCGAAGTCCGTATCGTGGGCGGCTCGAAACCCCGCGCGTTGCTGGCTGCGGCGAGCGCGGGCCGCTGTCCGGGAACGAGAGTCCTGCCTGTAGTCCGCGCGAGCGCCAAAGCGGCCCACGGGGCGGCGCAATAGCCATGGCCGCAAAGAAAACCAAATCGGCGAAGCGCCTCTCCCCGGCGAAGATCTGCGCCGACGAAGCGCGGTACCTCATGAAGACGTACCGGCGTCCGCCGGTGGTGTTCACGCACGGCCACGGCTGCCGGCTCTACGATTCGAAGGGGCGAGCCTATCTCGATTTCCTTGCGGGCATCGCCGTGAATGCGCCGGGGTACGCACATCCGCGAATGGTGCGAGTGATCCGTCGCGAAGCGGGCCGCGCCACGCACGTCTCGAATCTCTTCCACAATCCGTATCAGGCGCCGCTCGCGCGCAAGCTCGCCGAATGGTCCGGGCTCGACCGCGTCTTCTTCTCCAACAGCGGCAGCGAAGCGGTCGAAGGAGCGCTGAAGCTCGCGCGAATCTACGCGCACGCCAAGGCCGCCGCTGGCAGTGCTCCGCCGAAGACGCGCTTCCTCGCGCTCGAGAATTCGTTTCACGGGCGGACGATGGGCGCGCTTTCAATCACGCACACGGCGAAGTATCGCGAGCCCTTTGCCCCGCTCGTTCCCGGCGTCGAATTTGTCCGCTTCAACGATGTGGCGGATCTCGACGCGAAGTTCGACGATACCGTCTGCGCCGTCGTGATCGAGCCGATCCAGGGCGAGGGCGGCGTCCATCTTGTCAGCGAGGAATTCTGGCAGCGGGCGCGCGCGCTCACATCGGATCACGATGCCGCGCTGATCGCCGACGAAATTCAGTCCGGCCTGGGCCGCACGGGCCGGCGCTTTGCGTACCAGAAGTTCGCTGCGCTTCCGGACATCGTCACGGTCGCGAAGCCCCTGGCGGGCGGCCTTCCGCTCGGGGCAATGATCGCCACCGACAAATTCGCGTCCGCCTTTACTCCCGGGATGCACGGGTCCACATTCGGCGGCGGCCCGCTGGTCTGCGCCACGGCGCTCGAGTTCCTCACGATCGTGGAAGACGAGCAACTGCTCGCCAACGTCCGCGCGCGTGGAGCGGAGCTGCGCGCCGGCCTCGACAAGCTGGCGGCCCGCTTCGATTTCATCCGGGAAGTTCGAGGCGAGGGGCTGATTCTGGGAATCGATCTCGCGGTCGAGGGCGCTCCATTCGTTCAGGAAGCGCTGCGCCGCGGGCTTCTGATCAATTGCACGCACGAACACATTCTGCGGCTTCTTCCGCCGTTCATCATTCGCAAGCAAGATGTCGCGGAATTTCTGAAAAAATTCGAAGCCGTGCTGGCTCGAGCTGCAAAATCGGCGAAAAAGCCGTCCCCCGCGGGGCCGGCGGAAGAAACTCACGCGCAACCACTGGCCGTGGCTGCGGCGAGGTGAATATGACTTCTGTAGCCACGTCCATCAATTTGAAGAACGATCTCCTCACCGGCATGGAATGGAATCCGGCGCAGATGCGGGATTTCTTCCGCCTGACCGCCAGCATGAAAGCGCATCCCGGGAAATACCGCAGTGCGCTGGCCGGAAGCGTTTTCGTCCTGATCTTCGAAAAGCCGTCGCTGCGCACGCGCGTGACGTTCGAGGTCGGCATCGCCAATCTCGGCGGCACTTCGATCTTTCTCGACCACACCTCGGCGAAACTGAGCGAGCGCGAGCCGGTCCGCGACATTGCGAAAAATCTGGAGCGCTGGGTGCAGGGAATCGTCGCCCGCGTCTTCGCGCAGGAAACGCTCGAAGAGCTGGCCGCCAACGCCAATGTCCCGGTGGTCAACGCGCTCTCGGACAAGTTTCATCCGTGCCAGGCGCTCGCCGATTTCTTCACCCTCGAAGAGCGCTTCGGCGGGCTGCGCGGCCTGAAGCTCGCCTACGTGGGCGACGGCAACAACATGTGCCATTCGCTCCTCACGATCGGCGCGCGCTGCGGAGCGCACGTCCGCGTGGCCACGCCCGCCGGCTACGAGCCCGACAGCGCCGTCGTTGCCGAGGCAAAGCGCGTGGCCCGCGAAACGCGCGGCAAGATCGAAATCCTGCGTTCGCCCGCGGAGGCTGTTGCGGGCGTGCAGGCCGTCTATACCGATGTCTGGGCGAGCATGGGCCAGGAAGCCGAAGCCTCCGAACGCGAAAAGGCCTTCGCCGGATATCAGGTGGACGAAGCGCTCTTTGCGCAGGCCGCGCCGGACGCCGTGTTCCTGCACTGCCTGCCCGCGCACCGCGGACTCGAAGTCGCCGCCGGAGTCATCGACTCGCCGCGCTCCATCATTTACGACCAGGCGGAAAACCGCCTGCACGTTCAGAAAGCAATCCTGCACACGCTGCTCAGTTAAGGAGAATCCGTTGCCCAAGAAAGTTGTTTTGGCCTATTCCGGAGGACTCGATACCTCCATCATCATTCCGTGGCTCAAGGAGACGTACGGCGGCTGCGAAGTGATCGCCATGATCGGCGATCTCGGCCAGCGCGAGGATCTCGAAGCCGCGCACAAGAAGGCTCTAGCCACCGGTGCGAGCGCGGCGTACGTCGAAGATCTCCGAGAGGAGTTCATCACCGGCTACATCTGGCCGACGCTTCGCGCCGGAGCCGTATACGAGCACAAATACCTGCTCGGCACGTCGTTTGCCCGCCCGCTGCTCGCCAAGAGGCAGGTGGAGGTTGCCAGGAAAGTCGGCGCGGATGCGCTGGCGCACGGCTGCACCGGCAAAGGCAACGACCAGGTGCGCTTCGAGCTCGCCGCCAAGGCGCTTGCTCCTGAGCTCGCCATCATCGCGCCGTGGCGCGAATGGAAGATCAACTCGCGCGAAGAGGCGATCGCCTACGCTCGCTCGCACAACATCCCGGTCGAGCAGACGACGAAAGACATCTACAGCCGCGACCGCAACATCTGGCATTTGAGCCACGAGGGCGGCGTCCTCGAGGATCCTGCCAACGCTCCGGAAGAGTCCATGTGGAAGTGGATCACCTCGGCCGCCAAGGCGCCCGATCAGCCGACGACCGTCGAAATCGGCTTCGAAGCCGGCACTCCCGTCTCCGTCAACGGCAAGAAGCTCGCGCCGCTTGCGCTGATTGACCAACTAAATGAAATCGCCGCCGCGAACGGCGTGGGGCGCATGGACATCGTCGAAAACAGGCTCGTGGGCATGAAATCGCGGGGCGCGTACGAGACGCCGGGCGGCACGCTGCTCGTCGCCGCGCATCGCGAACTCGAATCGCTCTGCCTCGACCGCGAAACGGCGCACTACCAGCAGATTCTCTCGCTGCGCTACGCCGAAATGGTTTACTACGGCATGTGGTTCACGCCGCTGCGGGAAGCTCTCGACGCATTCTTCACGAGCTCGCAGAAGCGCGTCACCGGCTCGGTCGCGCTGTCGCTCTTCAAGGGCAACGTGAACGCCACGTCGCGCAAGTCGCCCTATTCGCTCTATCGCCCCGGTCTCGCCAGCTTCAGCATGACCGGTTACAACCCGAAGGATGCCGAAGGCTTCATCAACCTCTTCGCGCTGCCCATCACCGTTCCGCTCGAGGCCGCGGTGCGATGACCGCTCCGGAAAGTCAGAAGATGTGGGGCGGCCGCTTCGAGCGCGCCCCCGACGCATCGTTCTACGAATTCGAGCGCTCGTGGAGCTTCGACCGCCGGATGCTGCCCCAGGAGCTCGCGCTCGACCGCGCCTGGGCGCGCGCCATTGCCGCCGCGGGAATTCTCACCAACGAAGAGGGCGAACGGCTCGTTGCTGCGCTCGATGAAATCGAGGCTCGCGCGAAATCCGACGTCGCATGGCTCGACGCATCGAAAGCCGAGGACGTCCACCACTTCGCCGAAACCGCCCTGATCGAAAAACTCGGCCCGCTGGGCGCGAAGTTGCACACCGGCCGCAGCCGCAATGAAATGGTCGCCACGGAATTCCGCATGTACGTGAAGGAAGCGGTGCGGGAGATCCGCGGCGCGCTCGGCTTGCTCGTCCGGGCAATTGCCGCGCAGGCCAAGGCTAATCTCGGCATACCGATGCCGGGCACCACGCACATGCAGCATGCCCAGCCGTTGCTGCTCTCTCACTGGCTTCTGGCCCACGGCGAGGCATTTCAGCGCGACGCCGAGCGTCTTGCCGCCGCAGCGGCCGGCGCCGACGCTTGCCCGCTCGGCTCGGGCGCGCTCACGGGTTGCGCGTTCCCTTTGGACCGGAAGGCCCTTGCGCGCGATCTCGGATTTTCGCGCATCACCGCCAACAGCCTCGACGCCGTCAGCGACCGCGACTTCGCGCTGGAAACTCTTTTCGCGCTGGCGACGCTCGCGATGCACCTCTCGCGGCTCGCCGAGGACATGGTTCTCTTCGCTTCTCCCGAATTCGGATTCATCGAGCTGCCCGACGAATACTCCACGGGCAGCAGCCTGATGCCGCAGAAGAAGAATCCCGACGCCTGGGAGCTGATCCGCGGCAAGACGGGCCGCATCTACGGCTCGCTCTTCGCGCTGCTTACCACGTGCAAAGGCCTCCCCTCGAGCTATCAGCGCGACTTGCAGGAGGACAAAGAGCCGCTCTTCGCGGCGCACGATCAGGCTCTCGCGATGACCCGGATTGCCGCCGCGGCCCTCGCCGCCACGAAGTTTCGTGAAGCGCGGCTTCGCGAAGCGGCGCAGGATCCGGCGCTCGTCGCCACGGAGGTCGCCGATTACCTTGTCGCTCAAGGCATTCCGTTCCGCGAGGCCCACGAAATCGTAGGCAAAGTATTGCGCGCGGCCGAACAGGATGGAAAATCGATCCGGGAAATGCCGCTCGAACGGCTGAAGCAATTCTCGCCCCTGTTCGGCCGCGACCTCAGCACGGTGCTCACGCTCGAATCGGCCCTCGCTCGGCGCGGAGTCGCAGGAGGCACTGCTCCAGGAGCGGTTCGCGCCGCCCTCGCGGATTTCAACGCACGAATCGCGAAGCTCGAGGAAAACCCATAATGAATCCGCACCTCTCTGCATCGGACGTGCCTCGAGGGTTCACGTTCGCCGCCACGCACTGCGGTCTCAAGCGCACGCGGCTCGACCTCGGCATCCTCGTCAGCGCGACGCCCGCGGCAGCCGCGGCCGTATTCACGACGAACCTGGTCGCCGCCGCCCCGGTGGTTGCCTCGCGCGAGCACCTGGAAAAATCGCGCGACAGTATGCGCGCCGTGATCGTCAATTCCGGCAACGCGAATTGCTGCACGCGCGAGGACGGCTACCCGGCCTCGATCGCCACCGCTCGCAAGCTCGCCGCCGAGCTTACCGACGTCGATCCCACGCAAATTCTCGTCTGCTCCACGGGCGTCATCGGCGCTCCGCTCCAGGTCGAAAAGATTCTGGATGCGGTGCCGGACTTGGTCGGCGCGCGCAGCGCCGACGCCGGGGCCTTCGAGGAGTTTTCCCGCGCGATCATGACCACCGATACCCAGCCGAAATGGGCTGCCGCCAAGTGCCGCATCGGCGGAAAGGAAGTCCGCATCCTCGGCTGCGCGAAAGGCTCGGGGATGATCCAGCCGAACATGGCCACGATGCTGGCCTTCCTGGCCACCGACGCCGCGATTTCGCCCAAGGTGCTCGACCGGGCCTTGCGAGCCGCCGTCGGCCCGACGTTCAATTCGATTACGGTCGATGGCGATACCTCCACCAACGACACCGTCGCCGTCCTTGCCAACGGCCAATCGGGCGCTCAAAGAATCGCGAGCACGGCTGGCGCGGGCTACAAAAGCTTTTTCGCCGCCCTTCTGCGCGTGTGCAAATCGCTCGCGCTGGCGATTGTCGAGGATGGCGAAGGCGCGCAGCGCGTGATTGAAATCGAAGTCCGCGGCGCGTCCTCGGACCGCGCCGCCGATCAGATTGCTCGCACGATTGCGAATTCGCCTCTCGTGAAGACGGCGTTCGCCGGCGCCGACCCCAACTGGGGACGAATCCTTGCCGCCGCCGGGCGGTCCGGCGCGAAATTCGACCCGAGCCGCGCGGACATCTGGATCGGCGGCATATCCGTATGCCGCCATGGCCGCGAGCATCCATTCGACGAGGCTGCCACGCACGAAAAGATGCTCGAGAAATACGTGCCGGTCCGCGTCGATTTGCGCTCCGGCAGCGGCTCCGCCCGCGTCTGGACCTGCGACTTCACACAGGAATACGTCCACATCAACGCGAGCTACCGCACCTAGAGACCCGCTCCGGCAGCCGGAACCTCAGAAGCCCATTTTCTCGATGATCCTCCGCGCGCGGCCGCCACACGGCCGCCTCGCCCCCGCGAAGGTTGACTGCGGGGTTAAGTTGCCGCAAGATGCTCCTGAGTTGCTGGGGTGCTCGCTTCAGCCCGGGGAGGCCGGCGCGTTGCTGGCTTGCTTGCGGGCCCAGATCCTGCCTCTTCAGCCTCGTATCCCGTGTCCCGCCGCACCTGGGCAGACACAAGGAGCACCACCGTGAAGAAACTGTACGTGGGCAATCTGTCGTTCAAGGCTACCGAAGAGGAAGTGCAGGCCCTGTTTTCGGAGATCGGCGTGCAGCCCGATTCTCTCACTCTGCTTCGCGATCGGTTTACCGGTCAACCGCGCGGGTTCGGCTTTGCCGAAATTCGCGACGATGCGGAAGCCGAAAAGGCCATCGCGGCTCTAAACGGCAAGGAATTTCTCGGCCGCGCGCTCGTGGTCAACGAAGCCCGTCCGCAGCGGGAAGGTGGCGGCGGAGGCGGTGGACGCGGAGGCCATGGCGGCGGAGGTGGTGGTGGCCGTGGAGGCGGTGGCGGGCGCGGCGGCGGTGGTGGCGGGCGCGGCGGATACGGCCGCGACCGGTAGCTTCTCCCGTTGCGTGTGATCCACGCTCAAATCTAGCCCGCCCTGGCTTGCCGGGGCGGGCCTTTTATCCTCAGTCGCGGCGTCCCTACGCGATCGCGGTGCGATGCTGATCGGCTGGCATGACGGGTACCGGCTCGGTCGCTTCCACCCGTCCTTCCGAGAAACTGAACTTCTCGATCGTCGCTCCCCGGATTCCCTGCGCAACCAGCGCCTCAACGTCGAGATTGGCTTCCGCCTTCGCCAGTTCGTCCGCTGTCGCGGATAGCTCCGGACTGCGCGGCAAGAAAACGGGGCAGCAATCGTGGAATGGCTCCGAGGAAATGTCGTACGTCCCGATCTTCTTGGCCGTCGCCAGGATGTCCATTTTGTCCGTGCCGATCAGCGGGCGGAACACCGGCATCCGCGCCACTGCATCCACGGCGACCAGGTTCCGCAGCGTCTGCGAAGCCACCTGGCCCAGGCTGTCGCCGGTGACCAGCGCCAGCGCGCGGTCGCGCCGCGCAAACGCATCCGCGATCCGCAGCATCATCCGCCGGTATAGCAGAATCCGTACGCCCTCGGGCGCTGCGCGGACGATCTCGCGCTGGATAGCTTCGAACGGCACGCGGTAGAGCTTGGCGCGAAACTGGTATGGCACAAGCGCCCGCACCAGCCCGCTGGCCACGTGCAGCGAGGACTCTCCCGGCCGCGCCCCCGTGCCGTAGAAGTGCACGAAGCTCAGGTGTGCGCCGCGCTTCATCATGTGATATGCGGCCACCGCCGAATCGTAGCCGCCCGAGAGCAGGCACGTGATGCGCCCCGCGGTATTGGCCGGCAGGCCTCCCGTCCCCGGAATCTTTCTCGCGTATACAAGCAGCGGCCCCGGCGTGATCTCGACGTGGCACGTCAGCTCGGGATCTTTCAATTGCACGCGCACGTCGCGGCCCTGCGCGCGAAGTGTTTCCAGCAGGTGGCGCCCCACCGCGGATTCGATCTCCATCGTTGAATGGGGAAACGTCTTGTCGCTGCGCTTGGCGCGCACCGCGAACGTCGCGAAACGCAGCGGCTCCGTCTCTTCCCACGCGGCGCGGCAAAGCGCGTCCATGTCTCTTTCCACCGGGCGCGCCACGGCGAAGTATGCGACCCCGAGCACGCGTTCGACGCGGCGGATCGCCTCATCCAACGCTGCTCCCGCACCCAGCCGGACCACGAACCTGTCGCCGGGCTGCTCGATCCGCTCCACGGGAATTCCTTGCAGCGCCTGCCGCAACGCCGTAAAAAGTTTGCCCAGAAAAAAGCGGCGGTTGCCGCCCTTGAGCCACAGCTCGTGGTAGTGAACGACGATGACAGGATTATTCATGGACACTTCTCACAGCTCACACAATTCCTTCACGATCTGCGCCGTACTTTCGGCCCTTCCTTGCAGGAAAGTATAGCAGCCGCAGGCGGCCCCGTGTAGCTGGCGCCGCTTTCTGCCGGGCAGGCGAAACCCGAGCAGGCGCCCTCGCCTGGTGCGTAAAATGCGATAACTCAATGGATACACACCGGGTTGCGGCGCGACTTTCCCCTCGTAGTGGGGTTAGAATCTGCCTCGTTCCTACCCCGGGGCGAAAGTGGACTGGGCGCCAAGGTTCATGCTACCCAAAGCGCCTGTCATGCATCCAATTGGATGATTCGCGCGTACTTAGAGGAGAGGACACGATGTGGACCCGCCGAGACTGGGATGATTTCTTCGATATCGTGCGGAAGCGCACGCATACGCGGCGCCCGCCGCGCCCTCTGGATCGTTCCCGGCGCGACCGCCTCGTGCCCGCCGAGGGCTACAGCCTGGCTGAACTCGACGATGCCGGCCTGAGCATCGAGCAAGCCGAGCTTCTCGGCTTGCCGGTGGACGCCGGCCGCGTGGGCTCCTACGGCCCCAACGTCTCGACTCTGCGCGAATACATCCGCGCCACCCGCTCCCGCTTCTAGCGTCAACATTTCTTTACGTTGTCATCCCGAATCCCCGCGCTTTTGGCGGGGTGAGGGATCTGCTTTGCACGTCTCGAGCGCCTGCTCCACCGAACTTTCCAATTTCCCTTTTCTATTTTCCCATCTCTTTCCCGTTGCAGTCCTCTGGCGAAGGCCTTACCTTAGGGAATTCTCTGGACGCCGAAGGAAGGTACCGTGAGGAAGAAGATTCGCGTGGTGCAGTTCGGTGTTGGCCCCATCGGGGCTTCGATCGCCCGCCTGCTGCGGGAGAAGGAATCGGTCGAAATCGTCGGCGGCGTCGACCGCGATCCCGCCAAGGCCGGGCGCGACCTCGGCGAAATCGTCGGCGCACCGGACGCGCCCTGGGGCGTGCCCGTTTCGGCCCACGCGCACACCGTGCTCGAAAAGCCCGTCGACGTCGTCATGCACACCACTTCGTCCTCACTCGCGGCCGTGATGGATGAACTCCTCGAATGCCTCTCCGCTGGCTGCTGCGTCGTCTCGACCTGCGAGGAGCTTTCCTATCCTTACCGCAAGCACCCCGAGCTTTCCGCGAAGCTCGACGCCGCCGCGAAGGAGGAAGGCGTCGCGCTGGTCGGCACAGGCGTCAACCCGGGCTTTGTGATGGATAAGCTCGTCCTCGTGCTCTCCGCCGTGGCGCAGCGCGTGGACTTTGCCAAAGCCGTGCGCATCGTGGACGCATCGAAGCGCCGCCTGCCGCTGCAGAAGAAAATCGGCGCGGGCATGACGCCCGAAGAATTCCGCGCGCAGGTCGCCGCGGGCATCATCAAGCATCACGGCCTGCCCGAATCGGTCGCCATGGTCGCCGACGGTCTCGGCCTGGTCATCGACGACATTTCGGAAACCATCGAGCCCGTCATCGCCAAGGAGACCGTGAAGACGCCGTTCCTCGAAGTCGCGCCAGGTCAAGTCGCGGGAGTCCATCAGATCGCCCGCGGCACTTCGAAAGGCCAGGACAAAATCTTCATGGAGCTTCAGATGTACGTCGGTGCAAAGCATCCCGCCGACACGGTCGAATTGCGCGGCGAGCCGAATCTTTCTCTCACGATTCCCGGCGGCACGCACGGCGACATCGCCACCGCCGCCATCGCCGTCAACGCCATTCCGTCGATCCTCGCCGCCCCTGCCGGCCTCCGCACCGTCCGCGATCTCCCCCTCGCCTTCTTCCCGCCCCACCCGCTATCGTAGTCCTTACAAATAAGAAGCATAGTTCGTGGGAATGGACAGTCGCGAAGGACGCCCTCCGCCGCCGAATCTTCGTTTATATGAAGTAGTTGACTTATTAGATAAGTAACTGTACCTTTCCTCGCGCGGCTTCTAACGCAACAACCACTTGGAGGCATCCGATGCTCAAGACGACTGTCTTGCGTGCCATGGGTCTAGCCGTCATCCTCTTCTCTTCCATTCCCACGGGGCTCCGCGCTGGCGATTCGGGGCCTGCTGACGCGACCCGGAAAAGTCAGACCCAAATCGTTTATACCGGCCGTCTAATGGGCTACTTCCGTGCGCCCGACCTTCAGTCGGGCAAAGTCGCGGATACCTGCGACTCATCGGCGCTCGACAACGGCAGCCGGGAGGCGAAGGCATTTGATGCAGCGCGTCAATCCGCGCCCAACGCCATCCTTGTCGGAACCGGCGACAACTTCGCCCCCCGATTCGAGGCGCGCACCTTCGATCCGCCTCCGGATCCCCTCAAGCCGACTAAAGGCGTGGTCCAACCGGCGGGCAAAGACCAATACATTTGGTATCCGGACGACCTTGCAAACCCGGGGTTAGTCTTGCACACACAGCCGGCAGGAAAATGGATTCGCGCGGACGAGGTACCTCCGATGAAGGACCTCGAGCGCTTCCTGCGCGCCGGCAAGGGTCTCATTCCTGCCGACAACGTCGCATGTTTCCTCCTCCGCGAGGGCTACACCGCCGTCGTCCCGGGCAGGCACGATTTCTACTTCGGTCCCGAACGCCTCCGAAACCTCGCTCGCTTCCTGGCTTCGAATCCAACCGGAAAGTCCGTTCAGATGCTCGCGTCCAATCTCATTATCGACACTTCATGGAAAGACGATCACAAGCCTCTGCCGGACGATGAATTCAAGTTGGGGTTCGCCCCGCACTGGCCGTCGAAATTTGCTTCTGCGTCAGACCCGCCATTCCCGTCACTGTTGTCCCCGGCAGACGGGAAGAAGGTTTATCCCTGGCTGCCTGGTGCCACCATCAAGCTCATGAAGCTCGACCCCAATGGCTCCGATTCGAGCCGCATGTTGTATCGCCTAATCTACGATGAGAACGCTGGTCAGCCCCAAACAGACCAGGCACTCAAAGCCTTTCTGGCCAACACCCTCAATAGCGGGCGTTGCCCAGCCGCCAGCAAGTGTTCGGAGGACGCATCTCGCCTCAAAGGTATCGTGGATAAGTTCAATAGCACCCAGAACAAGGTTTATCTGTGCCAGAGCGCTGAACCTGGACGTCCGAACTCTATCCCCGTCGAAGCGGGATCCCCCTGCTTGCAGACCCCTCTGGATTGGTACGTCTGGATGGACCGCAACTCGGTCGGCTTTCTCCTAAAGTTTCCAAAACCACTGCAACCTAATCAGAACTACGGGCTGTGCCTCACGGGAGACAATCTTCCGCCTATCAAAAACGGCGCCAAACTCTATTGCCAGCGCTTCTCTGTCTATCAGCCTCTCTTCTCCTTTCCGTCACAGCAGCCTTCGGCTGCGGATCCCCGGCCATACACTTTTGTTAAAGCCGATCCAGATCAAGGTAAGCCTCTGGATGTCGCCATCTTCGGCGCGCTTGATCCCGACATACCCGATTACGTCGGAGCCCTGAACCTGCAGTGGCAAAACGTGGATGAAGAAGGCCATCCGGCTCCCTACAAAACCACGGCGGCTGTTCGAGACCCCGCTGAGGGAATCCGGGAGACTGTTGACGCCTTCCTCTGGTGTTACCAAAAGGAACACGGGAAAAGATTTGACGGACTCAAAATCCTGCTCGCCCAAATGGGGCCGCAGCACGCGCAGGCTCTTGCAACGCGGCTGGGGGGGTTCGACGTAGTCATAACGGCCGCCGATCCGGAGCTGGCCTCCGGCCTTCACAAAACCACATACGATTGGACGCCAGGGGACAGCTTTCCCCGGGACTATCAAGGAATCATAGCAGTGCCAAAATCATACGACCCCACGTCGTTCGGTCAGGACGAACCCGTGCCGATCGGTTCGCTCAACATCAGCGTTGATCCCGCCCCTAAGGGTGCATGGACGGTTGATTCCGAAATGCTGCGTGCCGGTTCGGTGCCGCAGTCCCCATCGAGTCCTCTTGTCTTCTGGAACGCCGCGAAGACCGCATTACAGAACGGCTGCGGGCTGGCGGAACCAGCTTCATCGAACAGTGAATTAATCAAGACACTCACGATGTGCGCCATCCAGAAAGAACTTGGTGCAGATGTCGTCTTGCTCCAGGACCGCGACTTCTATGTCGACATCCCTAGCGGCGTCAACGACGCCGGGGTCACGCCGGGGGCTCTCCAGAAGATACTCGACCGAATCCTGTGGAAAGGTGACTTTCTGATCCCACTCAATATGCCCGGTAGCGCGTTGATCCAGGCCCTCCAGCAGTCTGACAAATACAAGGCCGACGACGCTTCGGCACTCTCGTTGACCGACGAGCGGCAGCGTTCTCTCGTCTATGTCGGCATCCGGCATGACGCCGACCGGGATGAGTATCTGGTGAATGATGTCCCGCTTGACAAGAATCGCTTGTACGTTGTCGCAACCTCTGACTACATCGGCGTCGGAGACACGGGTTACCCCGACCTTGCGGCCGCCGCTGTTAAGCCACCTCGAGTACCCGGTGATTTCCCCAAGAGACTTGAAACCATAAGTTCTGTCGCCTGCCGTGCGATCATGCCGTACGCCTCGGGCAGTCAATGTCAGCAACGGATTGATCGCGAAAACTACTTCGACGCCCTCGAAATAAAGCCATCCGATAATCGTGCCGGACAGACATCCGCACAGCAGTTTCACGACTGGATCGATCCTCACCTGGTCCACAAGGTTCCAGGGGAGATGGCGTCCACTACAGCTACGACGGCGCTCGATAACGCTGTGCAGCAAAGAGGCCTCGGTGCGCTCCGCATCAATCCCTCGAACCCGAGTCTTTTGACGCTGAACAACGCGAGCCTTAGTTTTTCTTCCGTCAATCATAAGTTCTCGGATGCACAGCTCAAGAACCTTTTTCCCGGCAGCCCCGTCACGCAGCTCACCACGCCGCGTGGACACACACTCCAGTTCGATCTCCCGGCCAAGTACAGCTATTCATGGGAACACGTCGAGCTCTTCCAGGCCGAAGAACTTCGCTACTCCGCACAGTACACCGGGCAGCCCAGCGCGGCCCGGATCATCAGCCAGAAGCAAAATCTGTGGTCGACGGATACAGGCCTGGCATTGCACGTACGCAATCGGAAGCTGCCGCATCTCGAGCCGGTATTCACATTTCACACCGAGACGCAGCTCTGGAACCCCCTGCCGGGTTTCATCGAATCCCTGGCATCGAGCGGAAAACCATCTGTCGCTCAGCCGTTCGACCTGAGCCGCACCTATCTTCTCCTGCCCAGAGCGGGCCTTCGCTGGGTGGACCGCGTAAGCTGGATCGAGGCGGGCCTGGAAAGCGGCGGCGAACTGAATGCTGTCCGCCTGATTCCCAATCCCGACAACACGGATCAATTGTTGCTACGGCGGCCGAACCTTCGCGTGAACGGCGTGTATTGGAATTGGCATACCGTCGTGCCTTTCTCCTCCACCGTTTCCTGGCAGATCGACGAGGACGGCAACTATTTCTTCAACAACAGAGACGATAAACCCATCGATACGCGGTTCCGTTCCGACTCCGAAACAGCCTTGAATTTCAAAGTTTGGCCCAGCCTTTCATTCGGGCCCACGTATGAAATCTTCCTCTATTCGAATAAGGTCCAAGGCATCTGGTTTTGGCAAGGCCAAGCATCTATGAAGATGAACGTGCGCTTCGACTTTTGGAATCACCGCGAATGGACAAAGGAGATGCGGTACTCACCCACGAAGTAGCTGTGACCGGCAGGTGATCCACCATCTGGCACTTGGTCTCTAAGGACGAGATACCTTTGCCTGGCCGAAGTCCACACCAGCAACCATTTGACGCGTGCGCAACAATGTGCCAGCGTGAAAAGGATGTTGAAGACTTGAAAGTTGAGAACGGAGATGGACAAACAGAATCGAAGGCGAGAACTCGGCGGACAACTACGCGGCGTAAACGACTGCTTCCCAACCTCTCTGCGCCCAATTCTAATCGCCACTCCCGCGATTAGAAACGCCCCTAACCTGCTGAAAATAGATGACGGCGACCCGTTCTAATCGCCAATTTTCCTGGCCCTCTTGACGAGGGTTCGACGCTCTTTGAAAACTGAATCAGACGCACCCGACGCGCAGGTTCTATCGGAGCGCGCTTCCGGCCTTAGGAGGGTCGGAGCTTCAGCTCCGACATAAGACGCCGGCGCGCAGCGCTTACCTTTGTGCTGTCTTTCTCGCAGCATGTGCTCGCCGTTCCCGTCCCTCGCGCCTCACTCCTCGTCCCTGCTTCTCTGTTCCGGTCACTTCTCTCGCATCAATTCCGGGGCTCGAATATTGCCAAAAGAAGTGTCACACCATGCCGAGTAGTTGTGGTCGTAAGTCACAGAAAACAAAGGAAAGTGGCACCAACTACTCGACACACTTTTCGATCCTTGCGAAGACGGTTTTGCAGTGACGGATCGCAGGAGCACCGACGTGAAGCGAAGCCGCGCAGCCTCTGGGTAGAAGGGCGGGATTTTAATCCCGCCGAAAAAAAGTCAGCGCGGAACGCCTACACTTGCGCTGAAGTTTTCGCAGCATGTATTCGCTTTGCACCCGCCGTGGCGGGTACTCGCGGTTCGCCGCCACTCCCCCCTGTCCTCCGTAGCAGCTTTATCGCGAAGGAGGATCACCCCTGCTTCCAAAATCGGGCGACGGCGGCGAAATCGGGATCGTCTTTCGACGCGGCCTTGACGGCGCTGTACGCCGTGTAGGCAGCTTCGGCGGCCGGCAGCTTTGTTCCGTTCGCGTGGGCCAGCTCGAGCGCAAGACGCAGGTCCTTGTGCATCAGCCTCAGAGGAAAACTCGCGGGAAACTCGCCCTTCACCATCAGCGGCGCTTTCACGTCGAGCACACCCGAGCGAGCCATGCTCGATTGAAGCACCTCCATCAGCCGCTCGGCCGGGACGCCCGCCGCGGTCACGAGCGCCAACGCTTCCGCGAACGCGTCCACCTGCAACGCAAGCAGCAGGTTCATGCCAAGTTTCACCGTCTGGCCCGCGCCGTTCGGTCCCAGGAGAATGAACTTCTTGCCCATGGCTTCGAGCACCGGCTTGGCGCGATCGAGCACCTCGGCCTTGCCGCCGACCATGAAAACGAGTTCACCCTTCTCCGCGCCCCACGTGCCGCCCGTGACGGGCGCATCGAGAAAATCGACGCCTCGTTCGCCGCACGCTTTCGCCACGCGCCGCGCCAGATCGGGAGAGATCGTGCTCGAATCCACAAGCGTACAGCCGGCGCGCAGCCCTTCGAACGCGCCTCTCGGCCCAAAAAGAACTTCCTCGAGCGCGGGCGGATCGCTGACGATCGTGATCAGGACGTCGGCCAGCGCCGCCGCTTCGCGCGGATCCGCCGCGAGCGTGGCCCCGTCTCGAACCAGATCGTCCGCCTTCGATTTTGTGCGATTCCAGACGACGAGCGGAAACCCGGCCCGCAGCAGGTTCCGCGCCATCGGCCCGCCCATCAATCCCAGTCCAATGAATCCAACCTTTGGCTTCATCCGTGGCTCTCCCATTTCAAATCAGCGAAAACTCGACGCGGCGCCGGAACGGATCGATGCGTTCGGCGCGCACTTGCACGCGGTCGCCCAGCCTGAAAATCTTCTTTGCGGCGGCGCCGCGCGTGCCGCGATGCGGCTCCGTGACGATCGTATGGTCGCGGTCGCGATAGATGCATCGCTGGCCGGTTGACTCCTCGAGGCGATCGATGCTCACAAGCCCTTCGACGAAAATCTCGGTCAGCTCGACGAAGAACCCGAATTTCTGCACGGAGATGATCAGCGCGTCGTACTCCTCGCCGAGGTGGCTCTCCATGAACTGCGCTGTCTTCCATTCCATCAGCTCGCGCTCGGCCATGTCGGCGCGGCGCTCGGCCTCCGAGCTTTCCGATGCGAATTCTTCCAGCTCCACGCGGCGATACGGCCCGAGCGTCGGAACGGACACTTCCTTCCCCGAGCGCGCATGCGGGATCGATGCGCGGGCCGGCGGCACCGATGGATTTTCCAGCGCCCATTTCAGCGCGCGATGGACGATCAGGTCCGGATAGCGTCGAATGGGCGAAGTGAAGTGCGTGTACTCCTTCGCCGCCAGCGCAAAATGGCCGAGCAGATCGGCGGCGTACCGCGCTTGCTTGAGCGACCGCAGCATCAGGTAGGAAAGGATTCGCTCCTCGGGCTTTCCGGCGATTTTCTGGGTGAGCCGCTGGTAGTGCTGCGGGCGAATATCGACTTCCTCCGCCGCCGGAAAGGTCACGCTCATGGGACGCATGCGCCCGCGTCCGCCGCTCGCCTTCATGGGCGGCTTGACGTGGCCGTGCCGCACGGCCACGCGGCGTTCGGCGAGATCGTCCACTCCGAGCGAGTAGCCGAACGCCTGCGCGAGTTCCTCGAATTCGAGCACCTTTTTCGGGTCGGGCTTCTCGTGCACGCGGTGCAGCGAAGCGATCGCGCGCTTCTCGAGGTATTCCGCCACGGCTTCGTTGGCGGCGAGCATGAACTCCTCGATGATCCGGTGGGCGATATTGCGCTCGCTGCGAACGATGCTGAGCATGCGGCCCTCGACATCGAATTCGATCACGGGTTCGGGAAGATCGAAATCGATCGAGCCGCGCGCGTGGCGCCGGCGATTCAGCAGCAGCGCCAGCTCTTTCATCCGCCGGAATTCTTCGGCGAGCGGCGCGTAGCGCTCGGTCATTTCCGCGTCGCCCTCGAGCACTTTGTTGACGTTGGTGTACGTCATCCGCTCGGCCGAGCGGATGACGCCGGCGGTGAATGCGGCGCCCGTCATTTTCCCATCCGCGTCCATTTCCATGATTGCGCTCATCACCAGGCGGTCCACATGCGGATTCAGGGAGCAGATACCGTTCGAAAGCTCCTCCGGGAGCATCGGCACGGCGCGGTTCGGGAAATAGACGGACGTGCCGCGCAGGCGCGCTTCGCGGTCGAGCGGCGAATCGCGCCGCACGTAGCTTGCGACATCGGCGATGTGCACTTGCAGCTCGTAGTGCCCGTTCGGCAGCGGCCGGACGCAGACCGCGTCGTCGAAATCGCGCGCGGTTTCGCCGTCGATCGTCACGATGGGCAAGTGGCGGAAATCGCGCCGCCCGCGGAGGTCGTCGTCGCCGAGCTGCTGTTGCGTGGCCTGCGCCTGAGCCACCACCTCGTCCGGAAAAACATGCGGCAGATGGTGCTTCCGGATGATGATTTCGACATCCACACCGATTTCGCCCGGCCGGCCGAGGATTTCCAGCACGCGGCCCGCCGGCGCAAGGCCGCCCTTCGGATAGCGCGTGATTTCGGCGTTTACGACCGCGCCGTCGAGTTCCGGGAGGCGCATGTGGCGCATCGAGGCCGGTTCCCGAGTCGGCGTCACTCCAAGCTTCTGCTGCAACTCAGGAGTGAGCTCGTGGCCCGGCGGGATCAAGACCTCATGGAGGATGCGCGTGTCGTACGGGAGAACGTGGTTGCCGTGCGGGCCGTAGCGGAACAGGCCGACCACGGTCGGATGCTCGCGCTCGAGGATCTGCACCACGCGCCCTTCGGCGCGTCCATCCGCGCGGCGGCGCTCGATGCGCGCCAGCACGTGATCGCCGTGCATGGCATCGCCCAGATTATCGCGACCGATGAAGAGATCGCCCTCGACCCGCGGCATCGGCTCGTCTGGTACAAGAAAACCGTAGCCATCGCGATGCGCGACGATCCGGCCCGAGACCAAGTTCGGATCGCGCGACCGCTTCGCCGCCGCAGCCGAAGGTGCGGCAGCGCTGTTCGCCGCCGTGGCGCGGCCCGGAGCGGCGCTTGGCGCCTTCTTCTGACCGGCCAGACGGTAACGCCCGCCGTGAATCTCCTCGATTTCACCCTGCCGCTTGAGTTGCTGGATTACCCGAGGAAGGAAACGCCGGCCGTGGTGCTTGAGGTCCATTCCGTGCGCAATCTGGCGGATGCTGGCTGGTTGCGAGAGCGTGGCAAGGTGCGCGACCACCTGCTCTCGCGTCACCTGATCGGGGCGCGGCTCCTTTTGCTCAATCGTGTGTTGTCGCCTCATAGGCGGGCTCGCGGCATCACAGACAGGCTATAGGAATTATCGCTGCGTGGCAAAGTCAGACCTGCAAGAGGAGCGGGGCGATCCGCAGCCTACTCCGAGGGAAGCTGGGGAACAGCGAAATCGAGCATCATGATTTTCCCGTCCGGCTCGCGCTCGAGCGACGGCGCATATTCGCCGTGCAGCTCCCGCCGCCACCAGGCGCCCTGCTCGCGCTTCGTCTTCATATCCGTGAACCAATACTGGTAGACCACGCTGCGCACCTGCTTCGGCGGCGCGCCCGCAAAAGGGTTGGCGGCAAACAGCGCGAGAACATCCGGCTCGTTTTGCAACAGGCGCTCCTCCGTCCAAAGGACGAAGCGGTATTGGCTCCGCGATCCGAGAGACGCAAACCACAAATTCCATTCAAAGCGCGGCTGATAGGGCGCATAGATTCCTGGCGGCTTGCTCAGGTCCTGAGGCTTGTAGCGGAAAGGATACGGCGTCCACGTTTTTCCGTCGGGCGAACCCTGGAATTCGATCTCGTAGCGTTCGTGCGTCATCACCGCAAACAGCCCGTAGCGGTTCGCAATGCGAAAAGGCTCGAGGATTTGCACCGGCTTTTGCAGCAGCAGCGGCAGGCCGGGCACGAACATCCACAGCAGCAACGCCGTCGTCGCGTAGAAAACCAGACCAAGGCAAACACCCGCGATCGTCATGCGCACGGGCGCAAGCCGCTTTCGCCAGCGCGCGCGCCACGCCTCTTGCGAAGTTTCCACGGCCGCGACCTGCGCAGGGTGCCGGTCGATCATTTCTCGAATCCGGCGCGGAACCAGCCACTCGATGACGCGGTCGTCGAGCAGCAAGAATCCAAGCGACAGGACGAGATAATTCAAGAACGTGTAGTTCGCCGTGAGGATGATCGAGATCTCGAAGGGCGTCACGATGCAGAAGCACGCGATGCGGAACCGCCGCGGAAGAAACAGCATCCAGACAAGCACCAGCTCGATCGAAAGCGTGAAAAAGACCGTTGAGGCGTGGAACCAGTGCGGAAGATGCTGCACGTACCAGCCGATCCACGTCGGCAGCGGGCCATTCTGATAATAGTCGTCCATCGCCGTGAAGTGGCGCCAGGAATAGTCGCCGCTCGCGAGCTTGACGAAACCGGATTCGAAGTAGATCCGGAACCACTCCCATCGCAGCAGAAACAGGCTCGCGCGCGACGGCGGATGTGCGCGGCCGAGGCCCGGCCAGAAACCCGCCGGCGCGAAAAACAGCCCGATGAAGCCCGCCTCGAGCAGCATGCCGTCCGATTGGTAGCTCGAGAAATCCTGCGCGGCCGTGACGAACGAAAGAAAGCAGACGAATGACACCGCGAGAGCCGCGCGCGGCCACACGTTGACGACCAGCAGAACCGACGCGATAACGCCCAGCCAGCAGACCGCCATCAGGGCATGATCGCTCGAGCCAAACCAGTAGAGCGTGGGCGCAAACCAGAACCGCTTCCCGGGGATCGCCCCCGCGACCGCCTGAAGATAGTCGCCCGCAGGAAGGATTCCGTTTGGGCCGAGCAGTCCCTTGATTTGAAACAGAAGCGAATAGAACGCGGAAAAATAGAAGAGTCCGAGCGCCCGGAGAAAAACCCAGCGCGGCCAGAGGTGGCCGGGACCTCCTTCGCTCGCGGTTTCAGGCCCGAGCAGCCATTTCACCGCCGCTTCCAGCCGCTCTTCCATCGCGGCCGATTATACCGGAGCGCGCATCGACCCCACTCGAATAGTGCGAGTCCGCGGCGGGACAGACGGCATAGCGGCAGGGCGGCGAATTAGCGAAAGCCTTGCGCGGCATACGTGCCTCTTAGGCGTCAAGGGTATCGCCGCACTGTTCCTACAGTGTTACTATAGCGGACACTTGGTGGTCTGGGAGGTCGGTGCCATGGTGAGTTTCTGGCGTGCCACACGCCTGTTAAGCCATTTATTCATAGCCACTTGCGCGGTGCTATGGGTGTCCGGGTGCGGTTCCAATAGCTCCTCGGGCGGCGGGCCGCCTCCTCCTCCGACCGCGACCCTGGAAACCGTCGTCGTGAGCCCCCAGAACCCCGCGATCGCGGACGCGGGCGCAGCCCAAACCTTCACGGCCACGGGCCACTACAACGACGGAAGCACGCAGGACTTGACGTCGAGCGCCACATGGAGTTCGTCGAACACTGGCGCAGCTTCCATCGACTCGACAGGACACGCCACGAGCGCGGCGCTCCCGGGAGGCCAGAGCGCGGGCTTTACTTCGATTAAGGCCGTGATGAGCGGAGTGACGGGTGTTTCGATCCTGAGCGTCACAAGCCATACGGGCAATGGGTTTGCAGGAGTCTTCACGCAGCACAACGATATCGGGCGCACCGGCCAGAATCTGAATGAGACTATCCTCACGCCCGCAGCAGTCTCGACCCCAGCAAGTTTCGGCAAGAAATTCTCGCAGCCGGTGGACGGATTTATCTACGCGCAACCGCTTTACGTGCCGAATGTAGCGATTTCGGGGAAGGGCACGCACAACGTCGTTTACGTGGCGACGGAAAACGACAGCGTGTACGCGTTTGACGCCGAGACGAACAGTGGCGCCAACGCAAACCCGTTGTGGCACGCGAATCTGCTCGACACCGCTCATGGCGGGGCGAGCGGAGCCAGCGCCGTAACCAGCGGCAGTGGAGGGGGCGTTGATATCGGCTGCACAGACTTGGTTCCGCAACTCGGAGTCACAAGCACCCCGGTGATCGATCCGAGTACTGGCACGATGTACGTCGAGGCAAAGTCAAAGGAGAGCGGCAATTTTGTTCACCGCCTCCATGCGCTCGACATCACAACGGGAAATGAGAAGGCATCGTCGCCTGTTGTGGTTTCCGGAAGCACGTTCGACGCACTGCAGCATAACAACCGGCCGGGCCTGCTTCTGCTTAACGGAATGCTCTATCTGGCGTACGCCTCCCATTGCGATAGCACTCCCTATCACGGTTGGATTTTCGCGTACGATGCCGCCACGCTTTCCCAGAAAGCGATTTTCAACGAGTCCCCGAACGGCAGGATGGGAGGATTCTGGATGTCCGGCGCAGGCATCGCCGCGGACTCAAATGGCAACATATATATCGTTTCGGGAAACGGAAATTTTGATACCGGCCACGTGCCCGCGACAGATTTGGGCGACACCATTCTGAAACTATTCTTCGATGGAACAACCCTGTCTCTAGCGGACTACTTTACACCGTTCAATCAGGACAGCCTGAATGGCGGGGATATCGACCTAGGATCGGGCGGAGTGCTTCTTCTCCCGGATCAACCCGGCAGCCATGCCCACGAGCTCGTGCAGGCGGGAAAAGAGGGGACCATCTACGTTGCCGATCGGGACCAACTCACGTCTGGCAACAAGCATTACTGTTCGAGCAACTGCAACGGCACGGACGCACAGATTGTCCAGGAAATTCAATCCCAAATCGGTGGCATGTGGAGTTCGCCTGCGTACTGGAACAACACCGTCTACTTCTGGGCTTCCGGCGATGTGCTCCAGGCGTTTTCGCTCAGCAGCGGCCGGCTTGCGACGCCTTCGACCGCGGCCACTCATGGCCTTTCATTTCCGGGCGCGACTCCTTCGATTTCCGCGCACGGGACCACAAACGGAGTCGTCTGGGCGATCGATTCGACGGACTACGGCTTCCCGAATACGCTGTCGCCGGGGCCTGCCGTGCTGTACGCCTATGATGCCAGCAACGTCTCGACGCCGCTGTACTCTTCCACGCTCGTCGCCGACACGGCCGGCGCAGCGGTGAAGTTTGCGGTCCCTACGATTGCAAACGGGAAAGTTTACGTTGGAACGCAGACGGAGCTGGATGTGTACGGCCTGTTGCCGTAGCTCCCGGAATTAGTGCGGATAGGTGCCCGGCAGGGAGCGCAAGTAGGCGATGATGGCCTGCGCGTCCGCGTGATTCATGTGGTAGATGTGCATCGGCTGGCGGACCGCCAGACCGTTCGGTCCCACTCCCTTTTCCAAAATTTCCTGGCCCTGCTCGTCCGTGTAACCTCCGAAGCCAGCGAGAGGTGGCGCATTCATTCCCCAATTCGGATTCGGGTGCACCGGCAGGATCCAGATTGGCGCGCCCTGAAGCCGCCGAGATTCATCCAGGTCGCCGTTCGCATCGCGCGGCGTGTGGCATTCCTCGCACATCGCAACGTTCTCGACCAGATAACGCCCGCGATCCACCATGCTTTGCGTGGCGGGAGCGACCGAGCTCTTCTGCGCGGGAGCCGCCAAGCTTTCACGGGACAAAAGGCGCGACGCACCGATGCCCGCCGCGAGGAAAATGAGCAGACCAAAAACGAATCGATGACTTGCTCTCATAGAGTCTTAATCCTGGGTTTTATTAGGATGCGGCTCGCTCCCGGAAGGAGGGTAGGTCACCGCTCGAACGAGAAAGTATCGCAAAAACCGCAATTCGATGTCCATTATGTTTTTCGCGCTGTTTTTGCCGCGCCCGCTTGCGCCAAGCGTTCCAGCGCCCATCGGGCGTGGTCGGAGATGAGCGCGTCACTGGACGAAGCAAGGCGCTCGAGAAGGCGAACCATGCGCGAGTAGGCGTCCCGATGGGACGCGATTCCGGAGTTTCCCAGCGCCACGCACGCGTTTCGCACCAGGCCGCGCCACTTCGCCCGCTTGACCGCGCTCCCCCGGAAGGCTGCGCTGAATTCCTGCTGCGAAAGCGACGCGAGCCATTCCAGCTCCGGCGCAAAGAACGAAACGCGCGATTCGCGATTCGGGTTTCGTTCTTCGGTCACTTCCCGCGGCTGGAATGCGGCCACCGCCGTCACCGGGGCTTTGCGATTCCACGGGCACACGTCCTGGCAGATGTCGCAGCCGATCACGGCGCGGCCCATCTGCGGACGAAGCTCTTCCGGGATTTCGCCGCGCAGCTCGATCGTAAGATACGAGATGCAGCGGCGTGCATCGAGCACGTACGGCTCAGGGAACGCTTGCGTGGGGCACGCGTCGAGGCAACGCGTGCACGTGCCGCAAAGATCGGCCGGGGGCGCCGCGCCCGGCCCAAGGGTAGGCTCAAGAGCGAGCGTCGTGACGATCACTCCCAGGAAAAGCCACGAGCCGAGCCGCGAATTGATGAGGCACGTGTTCTTCGCGAGCCAGCCGAGACCGGCGTATTTTGCCGCCACGCGTTCGACGATCGGGCCCGTATCCGTATACGCGCGCGCATCGAATGGCTCGGGAAATCGCGCGCGCATTTCCGCGATCAGCGCCTTCAGTTTCTGCTGGATGACGTCGTGGTAGTCGTCACCCCAGGCGTAGCGCGAAATCCATCCGCGCGGCGAATCGCCATCGGCGTCCGCGGGAAGCGCCGTTGAGAGGGGCAGCGGCGAGTTGTAATTCATCGCGACCACAATCAGGCTTCGCGCGCCTTCGAGCACCCGCCGCGGATCGGAGCGGCGCGGGTCGTGCAGGTACTTCATCTCACCCGCATAGCCGCGCGCGAGCCACTCCGGCAGGCGGCCGAGCTCCTCAAACCAGTCGATCGGAGCATCGTTTCGGACGCCTGTTGCAGACAAGGACTCTCGATCCGCCGGAGCAACGCCACACAGGTCGAATCCCGCGGCGCGCGCCCGCTCGCCGATCCACCGCGTTCGTTCGGCCGGTGTCATGCCCCCATCATGCCTCAGGAGATGCGCCCGGGCGAAAACTTCGCAACATGCGATTATGAACTCGCCGTGTGTTTTGCTTGTCACCGCACCGCGCGATTACATACAATCACCAACGCTTCCTGCGACAACGGAGAACTTGATGAGCCAGCGGATCGCCGCGAAAATCACCGGAGTGGCCGGATACCTCCCGCCACGGGTCGTCACCAACGCCGACCTCGTAAAGATCGTGGACACGACCGATGAATGGATTCGCACACGCACCGGCATCCGCGAGCGGCATTTTGCGGACACCGGAGTTGCGTCGTCGCATCTGGGAACCGAAGCTGCGAAGAAGTTGCTGGCGCTGAAGGGATTGCGCCCGGAAGAAATCGACATGATCGTCGTGGCCACGGTCACGCCGGACATGCTCTTTCCCGCCACCGCCTGCCTGATCCAGGACCGCCTGGGGGCGACGCACGCCTGGGGATTCGACCTCTCCGCGGCGTGCTCGGGCTTCGCCTACGCTCTGACGGTGGGCGCGCAGTTCGTCGGCGCGGGATCGCACAAGAAAGTCCTGGTCATCGGCAGCGACGTGATGACCTCGATTCTGGATTTCAAGGACCGCGCCACCTGCGTGCTGTTCGGCGACGGCGCCGGCGCCGTGCTGCTCGAGCCTGCCGCTTCGGATGCCGAAGGGATCATCGATTTCGTCCACGAGATCGATGGCTCGGGCGGCTGCAATCTCTACATGCCCGCCGGCGGCTCGCTTCATCCGCCGTCGGCCGAAACGGTCGAGAAGCGGATGCACTACGTGCATCAGGAGGGCCAGCAGGTCTTCAAATACGCGGTGCGGCGGATGAGCGAGCTGGCTTGCCAGATTCTGGAGCGCAACGGAGTGTCGAGCCGCGATCTCGCGCTCGTGGTGCCGCATCAGGCGAACCTTCGCATCATTCGCGCGATGCAGGAGCGGCTTGGCCTCGATGATTCAAAGGTGCTGATCAATATCGACCGCTATGGGAACACGACGGCCGCCACGATTCCGCTGGGATTGGTCGATGCGGTGGAACAGAAGCGGCTGCGCAAAGGCGATCTCGTGCTGGTGATCGCCGTGGGCGCAGGCTATACCACCGGCGCGGTGCTGATGCGCTGGGCCTACTGAAAGCCTTCAGAGAACAGGTCTAGTTTCCCCCGCAGGAAGTGGTCGTGCAATCTTCCAGGAAAATGAGGACGGGATTTGTGTCTGGTGGAGTGGATACCGTGGTCGAAATCATCACGATCTTCAGTGGCGACACGATGTAGAAGTCGCCCGTAAAGGTCGCCGGCGCGGACAGCGTGAACGTGCCGCTGCCGTCTGCCGAGCCAGTCGCGCTGATAGCATAAGTGCCCGTCACGGTTTGGCCCGCAGTGTTGGCGAGCGTGGTGCTCGTATCCTGCGTTCCACTCACTACCGAAATGCCGTCGAGCGTCGTCACGCCGGAAAAATCGGGGGTGGCGGTCGTGTCGGGTCCTGAAGTGCCCGTTGCGAAGGTCCCAGCGATCCTACCGGCAGTGAACGTCGTGAACGGTTGGTTGTTCGAGTC
This sequence comes from Terriglobia bacterium, assembly GCA_020073605.1. Lineage (GTDB taxonomy): Bacteria > Acidobacteriota > Terriglobia > Acidiferrales > UBA7541 > Palsa-295. The sequence goes on along the minus strand of JAIQEW010000003.1, from coordinate 162,980 downwards.
CAGCCCTTTCGACTGAGGCTCGAAAACTCCGATGACCGCGGCACTCAAATTGTCGAGGATGCAAAAGGCTTCGTTTGTGTTGATGACGTAGAAGATTGGCACAGGATCGGACGTACTAATTAGATTCGTATCCACACGCCCAAAAGCATCGCCGTTATTGAGGCTTGCCGCGATGGCGCCCGCGCCTTGAAGTCTGACGACCGTTCCGCCAAAGTTGTAGCTAAGCTGCATTGCGAACGGGCCGCCGCCCGCGGGAGAGAGCTGCGCCACGGACACAAAGGGCGAGTATGCGCTCTGTCCGCTCGGAATGGCGTTGCCCGATAGGCCGCCGACGCTCGGTCCGCTGAAGGAGTTACTCGCCGTCGTAAAGGGGTACCCGACCTGCTGAATCATCTTGCCCACCGTGACGTAGGGAGTGGTTTGGCTCACGGTGTCGGTCTCCACGACGAACGCTTCCGTCAGCTTCCCACTCGTCGAGGAAATCGGATAGACGCTGTACGTCTCAGTCGCAAACCCCGTGGGCGTAATGCTCATTTGACAGCGGGCGGCCTGAGACGTTGTCTGGAAGAGGCCTGAAAGCGGCGACTTGGTGTCAGCGAGATTGGGAACGTTTACGTCTGCCTCACCGTTATCGATCGTTCCGGGAACGCCAGAGGTCGTTGGCTCGGCAGTGAACCGGCCCACCATCGCCGCGGGACCGGGCGAGATTCCTGTAAAATTTCCGGCCACGCCGGAGACGCCGATCACGAAATCCGTGCCAGCCGTTCCTGGGAGCGTACTCGACGTGCAGGTGAAAGTGTTCTGCTGCTCGAGCTGGCCCGATCCGCGTATCCCCGTGGCGTCGAATTCCACCATGCGGCCGTGGAGACCTTTCGAGTCGATCGCGAAATCATATGTGGGCGATCCCGTGAGGCTGCTGAAAACCAGTTGGCCGCGAGCATCCAGACCAAGAGTGTACGTGCCGGTGAAGGTCCGGGGGATCTGGTTCTGCGCCAGCGGCTGGAGGGTATTGAAATCTTCCACTCCGCCGGCGATGTTTCCGAGCCCGTCCGCCACGAAGCTGCCGGCCACAACCACCGTGCCGTTGGAATTGAACCCGCTGAATTCAAACGCGTAGTGGCCATTAAGCAAATTCGTGACGTTAATGGTCAGCGCTTTCAGAGGGGTGGTCACGGGCGGCGAGTCGCTGTCGGTGACCTGCACCTGGAAGCTGAAGGGCCCGGCGGTAGTGGGGGTGCCCAAAATGGTTCCATCCGCAGCGAGTGTCAATCCAGGGGGAAATCCCACCGGGCTAGGTACAGGCGACCACGTGTAAGGAAGAACGCCGCCGGTGGCCTGCAACTTGGTACCTGCTGGATATACGGTGCCGACTACACCGTCCGGCAACGTGGTCGTGGTGATATTCAGTGGCTGCGGCGGGTTGACGGTGATAGTAACGGAGTTCGTTTCGGGAGGCACTATTCCAACGGCTAACGTGGTGGCTGTGATTACGACGGTGAACTTGGCCGCTACCGAAGCCGGTGCAGTGTAGGTAGCCTGCGTAATAGTCGTCGGGCCGAGGGTGCCCGGGGGCACCGGAGCGCCCGGTCCCGGCGTGAGAGTCCAACTCACACCTGAATTTGTCGAATCTTTCGGGACGGCAGCACCGATGGTGACTACCCCGTTAGGACCCACTTGGGTCGCGCTCGGCGTCAAAACAACGGCGTTGAAGTTCGACGGGACACCCGCGCAGCTGGCGCAGCCGTTATTCTGAAGGAAAAACAGCATCGCCAGGCACAAAATGGGAGGGAATCCCGCGCGCTTCGCCTTCGCCATAGCCGCTCCTTGAATCATCCCGCCTCGTGGTTTCAATGAATTGCCCCTATTATTTAGAACACGAAAAGAGAGTCGAAGGTCTGAGAATGACCGCAAGCAATAGCGTATTAAGCAACTATGTGGGGCAACCGGACCGGGCAAACGCGCGGCGAAAATCCATTGCATCCTGGAGACGGCACCCCAGGGACCTCACGAGGATTCCAAGCCAAATGATGATCGCTCCTGGGCCCCGATTTGGGAAGCCGCACAAGTGGCTGCCCGCGTCCTTCTTCCCACCGATGTTTTCGGGGATAATCAGATCGAACGAGTCCTGGCCGAATCTGCCGGCCAAGGAGATTCTTTGCGCGTTGTCATAACAGGCGGGGCGGGTTTTCTCGGCTCTCATCTCTGCGATTTCTTCATCGAAAAAGGCTGGGACGTTCTTTGTCTCGACAACCTTGTCACGGGCGCGGATTCAAACGTTGCTCACCTGCTCTCACATCCGCGGTTCAAGTTCGCCCAGCAGGACGTCTCGAAGTACATCGATGTTCCGGGTGCCGTCGACGCGGTGCTTCACTTCGCCTCGCCCGCAAGCCCGCCGGATTACCTGAAGTTTCCGATCCAGACGCTGAAAGTGGGAGCGCTTGGCACCCACAACGCGCTGGGCCTGGCGATGGCCAAGAAGGCCAGGTTTCTGCAGGCCTCGACGTCTGAGTGTTACGGCGACCCGGAGGTGAGCCCGCAGCCGGAATCCTATTGGGGACACGTAAACCCGATCGGGCCGCGCGGCGTTTACGACGAAGCCAAGAGATTCGCGGAAGCGATCACCATGGCCTATCACCGCTACCACGGCGTGGATACGCGAATCGTGCGGATTTTCAATACCTACGGGCCTCGCATGCGCTTGAACGACGGCCGGGCGCTGCCGAATTTTCTGTATCAAGCGCTCGTCGGCGAGCCCATCACGGTATACGGCGATGGCAAGCAGACACGCAGCTTCTGCTACGTCTCGGATTTGATCGACGGGATCTACCGCCTGCTCGAATCGAACGAGCACGAACCGGTGAATGTCGGAAATCCTCAGGAAATCACGATTCTGGAATTCGCGGAGCGCGTGCGCGCCCTCGTGGGAACCAAGGCGCCAATCGTGTTCCGTCCCCTGCCGCAGGATGATCCCAAGCAGCGCTGCCCGGATATCACGAAAGCGCGCCGCATCCTGAATTGGGAGCCAAAGGTAAAGCTGGAAGATGGATTGAAACTTACCTACGAGTTCTTCCGGCAGAGGGTCGAGTCGCCGGGCCGCGCCGTCTGAATCTTCGCCTGGAATTTCGTCCCGCGAAGTGTTAGCTAATCCGGCCGGCCAAACGAGCGATACTCGAAACCGCGCTCCTTCATATCGCGAGGCGAGAGCAGGTTGCGCCCATCAATGATCAGCGGCCGCGCCATCGTATCCCTGATCTTTTCCCAATCGAGCTTGCGGAACTCGTCCCATTCCGTGGCGATGAGCAGCGCTTCGGCGTCCTTTGCGGCCTCGTAAGCGCTTTTGACGTAATCGACCTTGGGCAGCACCGCGCGCGCCCTTTCCATGGCCTCGGGATCGTACGCGCGGACGCGCGCGCCTTCCACGAGCAAGCGTTCCACCAAGTCGATGGCCGGCGCAAAGCGGATATCGTCCGTATTGGGTTTGAATGCGAGGCCGAGGACGCCGACCCGCTTATCGCGAATCACCCACAAAGCTTCGCGAAGTTTCTCAAAGAAGCGGTCGATGCGCCCTTTGTTGATTTTCTCCGCTTCCCTCAGCATCGCGAAATCCACGCCCGAGCGCTCCGCGAGATGCACGAACGCCTGCAAGTCCTTGGGCAGGCAGAATCCTCCGAAGCCCAATCCGGCGGAGAGGAAACTCGGCCCGATGCGCGGGTCCATTCCCATCGCGCGGACCACCTCTCCGATATCGGCGCCCAGCCGCTCGGCAAGATCCGCCACCATGTTCGCGTAGGAGATCTTCAACGCGAGGAATGAATTCGAAGCGTGTTTGATCAGCTCGGCGCTATTGATCGTCGTCACGAGCCATGCCGGCGCGGGGCCATCGGGGCACCCGGTCGCATGCACAGGACAAGTGAATGTCCGCTCCAGCACGGGCCGGTAGATTTCCTTGAGCTGCTTCTCCGCAGCCTCATCCTCGACGCCCACGACGATCCGGTCGGGATGGAGGAAATCCTCGACCGCGGTGCCTTCGCGCAGGAACTCGGGATTCGAAGCCACGTGGAATTTCACGTTGCTCTTGCGGCTGTAAACGGAAAGAGCGCGCTTCAGCTCCTGGCCCGTTCGCGCCGGAACCGTGCTCTTCTCGATCACGAGCTTGGGGGACTTGGCTTCAGTGGCCACCAGGCGCGCGACGTGGTCGATCGCGCTCAAGTCCGCATCGCCGTTCGGCAGCGGTGGCGTGCCCACGCAGATGAAGATCGCGTCGCCGGCGCCGATGGCGTCGGCCGGATTGGCGCGAAAACTCAGCCGGCCCTCCTTGCGGGCCTTCGGAATCACCTTTTCCAGTCCGGGTTCATAGATGGGGATGCCGCCGGATTCGAGGGTCTTGATCTTGGCTGCGTCGTTATCCGTGCACACCACTTCGTGCCCTATTTCCGCGAGACAAGCTCCGGTCACCAGGCCCACATAGCCCGTACCGATCACAGAAATCTTCAATCGAGTCTCCCGCTTACAAGGAATTGCCCAACGCAGCTAGAAGGAGATTTCATTTTGATGGAGGCGACTCGACCCGGCAAGACAATTCTCGAATTGTGCTTTCTCGCCCGCACCCGGCAGGGCGACGCAACTCGTTTCTCAACAGCCTTTTAGGACCCAAGTACAGGATACTCTTTCCTCACATTCGCGCCGCGTACCATAGCTGGAAACGCCCTCCTTGCCTATTCTAAAAGTGTCGAACTATGACCAGACCGACCAATTCGAAAGCGGAATTGCCGCCCTCGGAAGACGTGCGCCGACGAACCGAGCAGCAGAAGACATTGCTGTTGAGCGACGTTCCAGAGGCGACCGCTTTGATTGCGGAATCGTCGCCAATCGCCCCGGCCACGACCCATCTCAGCGCCGCGGCTCTCGCGGCGCTCTCCCAGCGTTACGACATCCTCGCCGAAGCCGGACATGGGAGCATGGGCAACGTCTACAAGGCGCGGGACCGCGAAACGGGCGAGACCGTCGCGCTGAAGCTCCTCAAACCTGAAATCGCGTCGGATCAGGCGATGATGGACCGGTTCAAGAACGAGCTGCTCTTCGCGCGAAAGATCACGCACAAGAACGTCTGCCGCGTGCACGAGTTCAACCGCATCAACGGAATTGCCTACACTTCGATGGAATTCGTGGAGGGCGAAAGCCTGCGGTCGGTGCTCAATCGCTTCGGCGGCCTGCCGCTCCGCAAAGCGATCGATCTGGTGGGGCAGATCTGCTCGGGCCTCAAGGAAGCTCATATCCAGGGAATCGTCCACCGCGATCTGAAGCCTGAAAACGTGATGATCGACGCCCAGGGCAACGTGAAGATCATGGACTTCGGCATCGCGCGGTCGATGGAAGCCGGCACCCGGCTCACGGGTGCGATGGTCGGCACGCCCGCGTACATGGCTCCCGAGCAGGTGGCCGGAAAATCGGTCGACTACCGAACGGACATCTACGCGCTGGGATTGATCGTGTACGAGGTCTTCACAGGGGCGCCTGCGTTCCGGGCCGAGAATGCGGTCGCAGTCGCCTTGAAGCAGATGCGCGAAGCGCCTACGCCGCCGCACGAAGTCGAACCCACGGTGCCCGTCTCCATCGAGCGCGTTATCTTAAAGTGTCTCGAGAAGGAGCCGCCGAGACGTTTCCAGACAGTCGCCGATCTCGAAAGCGCCCTGCGCACACACGGCGCTCCGGTGACGGCCCCGGCTCTCGTGATCCTCGCGCCAAGCCATTCGATGAATGGCACACCGGCCGCTCCGGTGTTGTACCCGGCGCCCGAAACGAATCGCCCGTCCCCGGTCGTGTGGGTTTTGATGTTGGCTTTGCTGGTTGTCGGCACGTATGCCGGATGGCGCTGGGTGCAGGCCGCGCAGGCGGCTGATAATCTTCCTGCCCCCGCTCCGCTGGCAGCGCCGGGGCCGCCGGACTTCACGTCCGAGATTCCCGACGCGCAAACTCCCGCAGCAGTTCCCGCCGCGGCAGAGCCCGATGCGGCGCAGCCTGTTGAGCCGACGCCCGCAACGCCCGTCAAATCCGCGGCGCTTGCTCCGGCCAAACATGCGCCGGCAGACGCCCCCGCACCTGCGAAGAACCGGCCTCAGCCCGCGCGTCCCGAGGTTTCGCCTCAAGAGGTGCAGCGGCGCGCTGATAAGGCGTTCGGCGAGACCGAGCCGGTTGCGGTGCCCCCCGTGAACGACAATACGCCGAGCTATTTGTGGATCGGCCGGTTCGAGCGCGAAGAGCGCGCCCAGATCACGGCGAGGAAGATCGAAGGACTCGGGCTGCCCGTGGCCGTGATTCCGCGTCACAACGCGGATACTGAATTCTTTGTCGTTCTTACAGGCCCATTCGGGCCCGAGCGTGTGGAAAGCGTGATGGATTGGCTCAAGACCCAGGGATTTTCCGGCGTGCGGCTGGTAAAGAATCCGCTGGGAAATGAGCGCTAAAGTCCGACTCAGGATCTGGATCCGCCCTACCGAGGGCGCGCGGCTTGCGACCCAGATCGACCGGCCGGAGGCAGGCATGGCGATGGAAATGGATTTCGGAGCGCAGAGCGACACCGGCTGCGTCCGCGAAAACAACGAGGACAGCTTTCGCCTCGCGCCAGAAATGAATCTCTTCGCTCTTTCGGACGGCATGGGCGGGCTCGCCTCCGGCGAAGTGGCCAGCCGGCTGGCGGTGGACACGATTCTCGCCCACTGCCGCGAAGCGGAGGCGAAGCCGGCTCTGCCCCTTTCGGGCGGGCGCGTCGACGGAGTCTCCACCGAGTCGAATCGCCTGGCGAGCGCCGTGCGATTGGCCAACGAAGCCGTTCACCGCGCCGCGCAGCAAAATGGAAACGAGCAGCGGATGGGCGCCACGGTCGTCGCGGTGCGATTCGTCGATGAGCGCATGAGTCTGGCGCACGTCGGAGACAGCCGCGCCTATCGCCTGCGAGGCAGCGATCTCGAGCAGCTCACGCGGGACCACTCGTTCGTCGCCGAAGCGATGCGCCACGGTCACATGACCGAGCAGGAAGCGGGCAGTAGCGCGCTGCAAAGCGTGCTGATCCGCGCCCTCGGCATCGATCCGGAAGTCGAGGTGGACGTAACCGAAGAGCTTGTGATGGATGGAGACACGGTGCTGCTCTGCACCGACGGACTTACGCGCGAGCTCTCGGATGCGCAGATCGCCGCGGTGCTCGGCGAAAGCGACGACGCGCAGGAAGCCGCCGAGCGCCTGATCGATCTTGCGAAGCAGGCGGGAGGCGGAGACAACATCACGGCCATCGTATTGCGCCGCGCCGCGAAGCCGGTGGGCGCGTTTGCCCGGATCGGACGCCTCGGGAAATGGATTAAGAACTCGGTGTAGCGCCGCGAAGCCCGGGTAATCGATTTGCGAAATTGGTTTTCTTGCGGAGGATTGAAATGCCAAAGCTCGTGCTCAAGTTCGAAAATGCAGTCTTGCGAGAGGTGCCTGTCGGCGCAAAGGAAGTGAGCATCGGCCGCTCGCCGGACAACGGCCTGGTGATCGACAACCCGGCGATCTCGCACTACCACGCCCGCGTCTTCAACGAAGAGGGCCGATTGATGCTGGAGGATTTCGGCAGCCTGAACGGCACGTTCGTCAACGGGCAGCGCGTGAAGATGGTGACGCTGAAGGCCGGCGATTCCGTCGCCATCGGAAAGCACACAATCGTCGTGTCGGATTCCCGCGACCTGGATGGGTTCGCGTCCGGAAACGGCGGCACGCGGCCCGCCGCGCCGAAGATCAACGAAACCGTCATGCTCGACACGAAAGAGCGGCGCGAATTTCTTCAGAAGGTTGCGGCCGTCGGCGAAAGCTCGCAGGTCGCTCCGGCGCGATTGAAGGTGCCGACGATCGTGGTGCGAAAGGGCAAAACGAACCAGCGGGAATACTCGCTCAACGATAAGCTGACCGTCGTGGGGAAATCGGCGATGGCTACCGTGAAGCTGAGGGGTTGGTTCGCGCCGAGGGTCGCGGTGCAGATCAACCGCCGCGACGATCATTCTTACTACATCGGCGCGGCCGACAAGGTGCCCACCGTCAACGGCGTGCCGATCGCGCACCCGACCAAGCTTTCCTCGGGCGACGTGATCGCGGTCGCCGGCATCGAGCTCGAATTCGTTTACCGCGACTGACGATCCTTTCAGGATCGCCAATCCTGCGTCCATCGGGCGCTAGGCGTGGGCCGTCGCGGCGGCGCCTTTCACGTACGTGTCGAGAAATTGTAGAGATAACTTCCAGGCCAGCCCCGCCGCCTGCGCGTTATAACTCCCGCGCGCGTCGCAGAAAAATCCGTGGTCCGCGTAAGAGACGGTCACGTTGACGTACGCCTTCTTGGCTTTGGCCAGCGCATCCTCGACCGCGTGCGTCTGCTCCGCCGTGATGTGGTGGTCGAGGCCGCCCCAGAAAAGAAGAATCGGCGCATGCAAGTCGCCGGCACGGTCGAGCAACCCCGGCATCATGCTCGGCGCGATCCCGCCGCCGTAAAACGAAATCGACGCTTGCAGCGGGATCGTCGCGCACGCAAGAAACGACGCGCGTCCGCCCATGCAGAATCCGATGCTCGCGATGCGATCCGGCGAGACCTGCGCGTGGGCGCGCAGCCAGTCGTACGCGGCGCGAATATCGGCGCTCTGGCCCGGCACGGTCATCGCCTGCATGTGCGGCATGGCGGCCGGGAAATTGTCGTACGTTCCCTCGAAGCCGGGCGCGCTGCGATGAAAGAGCTCCGGTGCGATCGCCACGTAACCTTCCCGCGCGATACGCTCGGTGACGTCGCGGATGTGCGCGTTCACTCCGAACGCTTCCTGCAAAACGATCATCCCCGGAAATTTGCCTTCTTCCGCCGGCCGCGCCACGTACGCGTTCATCGACGATCCGTCGGCCACTTGCAGGGTCACCTTTTGCGTCGCGATTTTCGCCATTTCGTTCCTCCTACATCGGGCAGGTCTGGTCAGGCCCTAGGATAATCGCTCTCGTTCGAAATTCGAAGCCCTCGCCGCTCTCTCGAACTGGTATCATTCCGCCACGCAGATATCACACGGAGTCAAACCATGGCCGAACCAACCAAGGAAGAATTACTCGCCCGCATCGCGGAACTCGAAAAGCAGGCGGGCTCGAGACCCAAAGGCAGCCTCGAATTTCGCGTCGGCGAAAAAGGGGGAGTGAGCGTTTACGGCCTCGGGCGCTTCCCGGTGACACTCTATTACGAGCAGTGGGTCCGGCTGCTCGACGCCGCCGACAACCTCCGCAATTTCCTCGAAGAAAACAAAAGCCGGCTTAAACTGAAGCCGAAGGACTAACGCGTCCAAAGGCGGGGTTTGGGGATCAGCTCGTCTTGGTCTTTTCGAGCTCTTCGATCAGGGCGGGCACGATTTCGAATAGATCGCCGACGATGCCGTAATCGGCTACTTCGAAAATCGGTGCGTTGGCGTCCTTGTTGATGGCGGCGATCGTGCGCGAGCCTTTCATTCCCACCACGTGCTGGATGGCGCCGCTGATGCCGAGCGCGAGATAGAGCTTCGGCACCACGGTCTGGCCAGAACTGCCGATCTGCCGGTCCATCGGCAGCCAGCCTTCGTCGCAGATCGGGCGCGACGCGGAGATCTCGCCGCCCATCAGCTTCGCCAGCTTTTCCGCCATGGGAATGTTCTCGGGCGCCTTGATGCCGCGTCCGACCGACACGAGTATGGGCGCTTGCGTCAGGTCAACGGCCTGCTTCGCTTCGCGGAAGAGCTCGAGCGGCTTCGTGCGAATCTGTTCCGGCTTCAAATCGACGCTCGCGGGCTTCACGGGCGCCTTGCCGCCTGCGTGCTTCGCGGCCAGATCGGCGCGAAACGCGCTGGCCTGGAACGACACGACCCACGGCGGTTCGCCTGTGAAGGCAACGTCGGCTGCCGTGCGGCCCTGAAACATCTGGCGGACGAAGATCAGCTTGCCGCCTTCGTGGCGATAGCCGATGCAGTCGCCGATCATTCCTCTGCTGAAAGACGCCGCCAGCTTCGGCGCGAAATCGCGAACCTGGTAGGTGTGGGGGAGCAGAACGAGATCCGGCTTCGCGCTGTCAATCACCTGGCGCAGCGCGATTGAATATCCGTCCGGCGTGTACTGTTCGAGAAGGTCGTGCTCGAGGAGGAGCACTTCGTCGAGCTGGTAACCCGCAAGCTCGTCCGCCAGCGCCGCAACCCCCTTGCCGATGACGGCGCCGGAGAGCGTGCCCTTCGCTTGCAGGGCGATCTGCTGGGCCGCGGCGAGGGTCTCGAAACTGACTTTGTTCCACTTGGCTTCGCGCTGCTCGGTAATCAGAAGAATTTTCATGATCTAAAGGACCCGCGCTTCGTGCCGGAGTTTTTCGAGCAACTTCGCCGCAGCCTCTTTCGGCGAACCCGTGATGAACTCCGTCTTCTTCGTTTTCTGCGGTATGTAAATCCGCTCCACTTGCTGCGTTCGCGCATCGGGAACGCCCAGCGTCGCACGCTCGACCGTGACAATCTCCTTCTTCTTGGCCGCCATGATGCCCTTGAGCGTGGCGTAGCGCGGCTTGTTGATGCCCGACTGGATCGTGAGCACGGCCGGGAGCGGCAGCTCGACCCACTGGAACCATCCGGCTTCCAGCTCGCGCTTGAGCTTCATGCGCTCGCCGGTGACCTCGATCGACATGATGATCGTGGCATGCGCGCGGCCGAGCAATTCGGCGAGCAGCACGCCGGTCTGCCCAAAGCCCTGGTCGTCGCTCTGAAGGCCGGTGAGAATCAGATCGAAGTTTTCGGATTGAATGGCCGCGGCGAGCGAACGCGCCGAAGCGAGCGGATCGAGCTTGAAGAAGTCGGGATCGGAGACGTGGATGCCGCGCTCGGCCCCTTTCGCGAGCGCTTCCTTGATGGTTTGCTTGGCGCGCTCCGGGCCCATCGATATCGCCACGACTTCGCCGCCGTGCTTTTCCTTCAGGCGCAGCGCCTCTTCCAGGGCAAACGTGTCCGGCTCGTTCGTCTCAAATCCGATGTCGGATTCGCGAATCCACGCGCCGCCTTCGAGAATCGCGAGCGGCGCGTCCTTTGCGGGCACTTGTTTTACGCAGACTCCGATTTTCATGGTTAGCGGCCTTCCCATCGCTTGAACAAGAGCGACGCATTCGTCCCGCCGAAGCCGAAGGAATTCGAGAGCGCGTACGTGACTTCGGCTTTTCTCGCCTTGTTCGGGACGTAGTCGAGGTCGCAGGCGGGATCGGGATTTTCGTAGTTGATCGTTGGCGGAAGGATTTGATCGCGCAGCGCCAAGATGCTGATGCCGGCTTCGAGGCCGCCTGCTCCGCCGAGCAAATGCCCCGTCATCGACTTGGTCGAGCTGATCGGCACCTTCTTCGCGCGGTCGCCAAAGACGCGCTTGAGCGCGGCCGTTTCGATTCCGTCGCCCATCGGCGTTGAAGTGCCGTGAGCGTTCACGTAACCGACGTCGTCCGTCGAAATCTTCGCATCTTTCACGGCTGCGAGCGTAACGCGATATCCGCCATCGCCGCCCTCGGCGGGCTGCGTGATGTGATATGCGTCTCCGGACATTCCGTAGCCGACGATCTCCGCGATGATATTCGCGCCGCGGCGCTGGGCGAATTCGAGCGATTCGAGGACGAGCATGCCCGAACCCTCGCCTACGACGAAGCCGTCGCGCTGGGCGTCGAACGGGCGGCTGGCGCGCTCGGGCTCGTCATTGCGTGTTGAAAGCGCGCGCATGGCGCCGAAGCCACCAATGCTCATCGGCGTCACGGCCGCTTCCGAACCGCCCGCGAGCATCACCTCCGCGGCGGAGCGCTGGATGATCTTGAAGGCGTCGCCAACCGCGTGGGCTCCGGCGGAGCACGCCGTGGCCGTGGCCGAATTCGGCCCCTTCGCGCCGTAGCGGATCGAGACGTTGCCCGCCGCCAGATTCACGATTGCCGAAGGAATGAAAAACGGGGAAATCTTGCCGGGGCCGCCGTTCAAGTACTTCGAGTGCTCACGCTCGATGACGTCGAATCCGCCGATCCCCGAACCGATATAGACGCCCGCTGCGTTGGCGAATTCCGGAGTGATTTCAAGGCCGGCCATGCGCATCGCGAAATCCGAAGCCGCCATGGCGACCTGGATGAACCGGGCCATCTTTTTCAGTTCTTTTTTCTCGACCCAGTTCAGGGGATCGAAATTCTTGATTTCGCCGGCGATCTGGCAGTCGAAGGCGCTAACGTCAAATGCCGTAACGCGGCCGATGCCGCTCTTTCCAGCGAGCAGGTTGCGCCAGACCTCTTCGGTCCCGATGCCGCAACCGCATACGAGTCCAACGCCCGTCACGACAACTCGGCGGCTCAAGGGAAGGTTCTCCTGTTCAAGATGGGACGGCTCGGCGGGACTGCCTACTTCCCCTTGGAGTGCTTGTCGATGTACTCGATCGCGTCCTTCACCGTGGCGATCTTCTCGGCATCCTCATCGGGAATTTCGATGCCGAACGCTTCCTCGAAGGCCATTACCAGCTCGACCGTGTCGAGCGAGTCGGCGCCGAGGTCGTCCACGAACGAAGCGCTGGGAGTTACTTCGCCTTCATCCACACCGAGTTGCTCGACAATTATCTGCTTCACGCGTTCTTCGACGCTGGCCATTCTGATTGTTCCTCCGATATCGGCGATCTTGGACCCTGGGCTACACGCCGGGAAAATTGCGCCCCTATTTAACCTGCCCATTCTATGCGGGGCTTCACGTCGGGTCAACCTTGCACGTGTTTCAGCCGGACGCAACAGCAAGCAAGCCTGGCGGCGCAAATACTATCCCATGTGCATGCCGCCATTCACATCGAGTACTTGCCCGGTGATGTAGGCGGCCTCTTCGCTCGCGAGAAACACGATCGTCGTTGCGATCTCGCGGTCTTTCCCGAAACGACCAAGCGGAATGAGCGACTTCATTTTGTCCTTCAGTTCCTGAGAAAGCGGGTCGGTCATCGGCGTTTCGATGAAGCCCGGCGCCACGGCGTTCACGGTGATGCTCCGCGAAGCGACCTCCACGGCGATGGCGCGCGTGAGGCCGATCAGGCCGGCCTTCGATGCCACATAGTTGGCCTGCCCGGCGTTGCCGGTCTCGGCGACCACGGACGTGAGATTGATGATGCGCCCTGAGCGCTGCTTGAGCATCGCTCCGAGCGCCTGCTGGATGCAGAGGTGCGCGCCCGTGAGATTCGTCCGCAGCACGGCGTCCCAGTCCTCGAGTTTCATTCGCAGCGCGAGCGTGTCGCGCGTCACGGCGGCGTTGTTGACGAGAATGTCGAGCCGGCCGAACTTCGCGAGCGCTTGCTGGAAGCCGGTCTTCACCTGCGCGGCGTCCGCCACGTCCATGGGCACGGCGAGCGCTTCGCCTCCCGCGGCTTCGATTTCACCGACGAGCGACGCCAGCTTCTCCGTGCTGCGCGCTGCGACCGCCACCTTGGCTCCGGCCTCAGCCAGCGCGAGCGACGTCGCGCGGCCGATGCCTTGCGAGGCGCCGGTGACGAGGGCGACTTTGTCCTTGAGCGAGAACATGAAACTAGCTCTCCGGCGCTTCGGCGCGCGCTTGGGTGATCTTGTCGAGCGTGGCTTGCAGGCTTGCGGCGTCTTCCACGCTAAAGCAGCGCACAGAGCGGTCAATCTGCCGCAGCAATCCCGAAAGCACCTTTCCCGGCCCCACTTCGACAAAGATATTCACGCCCTGATCGACCATCTCATGCACCGAATCGAGCCAGCGCACCGGCATCGTCACCTGGCGAATCAGAGCTTCGCGCGCTTCTTCGCCCGATGTGACGACTTCGGCGTCCACGTTGGTGATCAGCGGGAACCGCAACTCGGCGAACTTCGCGGCGCGCAGGTCCGGCTCGAGGCGCTTCTGCGCGGGAGCCAGCAGCGCGCAGTGGAATGGCGCCGAGACGGGCAAAATCACGGCGCGCTTGGCGCCGGATTGCGAGGCGATCTCGACGGCACGCTTCACCGCCGCCGCGCTGCCTGCGATCACGGTCTGTTCCGGGGAGTTCAGATTCGCCGGAGAGACCACTTCGCCTCCCGCAGCTTTCTTGCAAACTTCGGCGACGTCCGCGGGGGAGAGGCCGAGAATCGCGGCCATCGCGCCTTCGCCCGCAGGCACCGCCTCCTGCATGTACCGCCCGCGCTGACGGACTATCTTCACCGCGGCGGAAAAATCGAGCGCACCAGCGGCCACCAGCGCGGAGTACTCTCCGAGGCTGTGTCCCGCCGTGAAATCCGGGGTGATGCCGCGCTTTTCGAGCGCTCGATAAGCCGCCACCGAAACCGTCAGGATCGCCGGCTGCGTGTTCTCCGTCAGCTTGAGCTCTTCTTCAGGCCCTTCGAAGCAAAGCTTCGAGATCGCGAAGCCGAGCGAAGCGTCCGCCTCGTCGAACACGGCGCGCGATTCCGGGAAGTTTGCGGCGAGATCGCGGCCCATGCCCGGATACTGCGAGGCCTGGCCGGGGAAAAGGAATGCGAGCTTGCTCATGGCGATGGCAGTCTCCGTTGGGATCAGCCGCGGGCGGGGACTGCGGCGATGGCGGAAAGCTCCTGTTCGATTTTCTCGTTGACGCGCGAACGGCAGAGTTCAGCCGCGACGCGAATTGCGTTCTTGATGGCGTTGGGATTCGACCGGCCGTGCCCGATGATCGTGACGCCGCGGACGCCCAGCAGCGGCGCGCCTCCGTATTCGGAGTAGTCCGTGCGCTTGCGGAAATCATCGAACGCGCGCTTCGAGAGCGCGTAGCCGAGCTGGGAAGCGAGGCTGCTCTTGATGGCTTTCTTCAGCATCGCGCGGATGTGCTCGACGGCGCCTTCGCTGATCTTCAGCGCGATATTGCCGATGAAACCGTCGCAGACGATCACGTCCACGTTGCCGCGAAACACGTCGCGGCCCTCGACGTTGCCCGTGAAGTTCAGCGGCAATTGTTTCAGCAGAATCGCGGCCTCGCGCGTGAGTTCGTTGCCCTTGGCCTCTTCCTCGCCGATCGAAAGCAGCGCCACCCGCGGCCGCCGCGCGCCCCAGATCGCCCGGTAGTAGATCTCGCCCATCACGGCAAACTGCTCGAGCTGCTCGGGCTTGGAGTCCACGTTCGCTCCGACGTCGAGGATCACCGAGACCTTTTCCTTCATGTTCGGAAAGGCCACGGCAAGCGCCGGCCGGTCCACCGCCGGCAACAGGCCAAGCACAAATCGCGCGACCGTCATCACCGCGCCCGTGTTCCCCGCGCTCACCATCGCTTCCGCTTTGCCGTCGCGGACCAGCCGCGCGGCCACGTGCAGCGAGCTCTCCTTCTTCCGGCGAAACGCCTGCGAGGGAGAATCGTGCATCGTGATCACTTCCGCCGCGTGCACGATTTCGATCGGGAGGCCGCTATGCTTGTGGCGGCTCAGTTCCTGCTGGAGGGCCGTCTCGTTGCCGACGAGCAGAACGCGCACGTCGAGTTCGCGCGCGGCCAGAATCGCGCCTTCGACCTCCGTGCGAGGTGCATGGTCGCCCCCCATCGCATCAAGGGCAATCGTGGTCATCTTGGCTCCCAGGGACACCGCTCTGGAACGTCAGGCGAGGGAAACTTAGGCTGTCTTGGCCGCGGTGTCAATCACCTCGCGACCCTTGTAATGGCCACACTTCGAACACGCCCGGTGGGGCAGTTTCTTTTCGTGGCAATTCGGGCACTCGGCCAATGACAGCGGATGAAGATGATCGTGGGCGCGGCGGGTCGATGTGCGCCTCTTGGAGTGTCTTCGCTTTGGATTGGGCATTCCGGCTCCTCGTGACAGGCCGCTACTCAGATCGGCCTGAATGGAAACTAGTAGTGTAGCGTTTTATTGCTTTTTGAACCAGTCCTGCTTCAGCCGCGCGAGGGGGGCGAGCCGGGGGTCGGAGCCGTTCTTTTCGCAGCGGCATTCTTCGTTGTTCAGGTTGGCGCCGCAATGGGGGCAAAGCCCGCGGCAATCGCTCGAGCAGATCACCTTCATGGGGAGCGTGAGATTCACCTGCTCGGCGAGGACATCGGCCAGAAAAAGGCCGTCTCCTTCGAAGAAGGCAATCTCCGTATCGTCCAGATTCAGGTGCATTTCCTCGTCGTTCGCGATCGAAGTCATCGGGCGGTAAAAGAGATCGAAGTCCCGGCTGATTTCTTCCACCACGGTATCCAGGCAGCGCGCGCACACCATCTCGACCCGCGTGTGCAGGTTCCCGTAGATGCGGATCTGGCCGTCCACAAGCTCCGCCGTGGCGCGCACTTCCAGCGGCTCTACCTGGCGGAATTCTCCGGAGTGAAAGTCGAGCGTTCCCGGGGAGTAGCTTTTCCGGATGCGCGTCTTTCGGAGGGCGAGTTCGTTTACATCCAGAAACATTGGATTTCCCCGCTTTTTTCGAGGCGCAAAGCCATTATATGACCGCTGCTTGCGATGTCAAGGAAGCCTCCCAGCGGAATTGTCGCGGCCGACACCGGAGAAATAGCGAAGTTGCGTTAGCTTATTGGACGCAGCTCGAGGAGAGGCCTCGCAATTAGCCCGGTTCCGGCTCCCGTTTCGTAACGCCCGCCTGCCGACCGGCAGGGCCGCCTCTGACGGTTTTCGTGTCCCGATCGTGGGTCGGAAAGGTGGGGCTCTTTCTGCTCATAGGTTCGATGTGAACATTGTCGGAGCGGGCGCGGTAGCGTTGGTGGGAATCGGTTGCACAACCCCGTTCGGGTCGAGCGATTGTCTCATCTGCTTAATTCGCGCAAGAGTTCCGTTCACCCAATCGAAGAAGTGGCGCAGATCCGCTTCATAAGCGACTTGGGATTGCCCCTCGATGGCAAGAATGTCTTGCTGATCTCGATTCGAGATTTTGGACCATGAAGTCAGGCTGCCAGCCATTCCTTCGATCGCATTAACGAGCAAACCCTCCCCAGCGTTGAACGGATTGTCACCGAACACGTATTCAGTTTGGTCCGAGAAATATCGCCATCTGTCCTGAAACTTTTGCAGCCCGTGATACTGATCCCATGCGGATGTGTCCAAGTCTTTTAGAAACCTAATGTGATCGTCAACATTCTTCGCGAGTGCGCCGCTCTGTCTATCGCTGTTGAGTTTGACGAATTCGTTGTCCAACTTATATCCGACCGCTTGGCTCTGTTTTATGAACTGGTCGCAGTCGTAGAGTTCGTTCGAGAGTCGGTCACGGTCGCCGGGAGTCAGTCCGCGGTTTTCTTGGATGACTCGATCGAGGAATGTCGCGGGAGGCGGCGCTTGAGCGACCTGCGGAGGCGCTTGGGATGGAGTCTGAGTCGCTGAGTTCGGCGTAGTGGTTTGTGAGGCTACGCCTTGCGCTGGAAGTTTTGGGGTTTTGGCTTCACGCGCGGCATTGCTCTGAGGCGTGCTCGTTACTTGCGTAATCGTTGGCGGGGTCGGAGCGGGTACGTTCAACACGACGGCCGGCAGTTTGCGAAGCCATCCGTGGAAAGCTCCGTAGGAAATTCCGCCGATTAGCGCGAGCAAGAGGCCGGCGCCCCACATTCCGTAGCCCCAATGCGTGTACCGAATCCCACCGTTCTCTGGATGGGCGCGCTCGCGGAACAGGATAAGAGAAGTGTGGACCAAGTGTCGTAGGGCGACGACACCGAAGAAAAGACCTATCGCTTCGACTGCGAGTAACGCGCCCTGCAACACATTGCGGTCGCCCCACGCGAGAATGACGGGGATAATCGCAAGCACTAGGGCAATCGCGAAATCTTTCAACAACGTCTCAAACGACTCTTTGCCGAAGCGCTTTACGTACTCCCAGTAGTACCTAAGACCGTGCGAGCTTTCGTGAACCTGCTCCATTTAGGACCGAGTTTACCATGATGTGACTAGCAACTCTTTCCTGCATAGCTCACTAACCGTAGCCGGCAAAATCTCATCGAGCAAGTGGCGCGAACGGACTGAGAATTTGAAGTTGCTTTCGACATTGCACGCAACCGCTCACCACGACCCCTTGACCGCCGCGGGCGCCTTTGGGCCGATTTCCGGTACCGCGCTTCGCCGCTAGCTTGTCTCCGGTGGCGCCGGGCCGCCGAACAGGTCGTGGCACTGCCGCAGGAGGAAATGGTCGGTCATCCCTGCTATGTAGTCGCAGACGACCCGGTGAGGCGGCTCGCTTTGCGCCAGCCGGGCATGTTGTTTGGGCATGCGGTCCGGATGCTCGACAAAAAAGCGGAAAAGCGCGTCGAGCGCGCCGACCGAACGGTCGCGATCCTCGACAATCGCCGGATGGGAATAGACGCGTGAGGTAAGGAATCGCTTCAGGTCGGCGTTCTGCCCGGCTGCCTCGGACGAAAATCCCGCAAGTCTCTTTTCCTGGCGGCGGACGTCCTCGACAGTTTCAACGCCGCTCGCTTCCACCTGCCGGCGCGTGTTCTCGATCAGGTCGGTGGCGAGATGGTTCAGGACGCGTTTCAGCGCCTCGTTGAATTTCAGCTTGCGCAGCCCGCGCGGATACCGGCGGTTCACGTCCTCATACGCCGCCCCGAAGGCCGGCGCCTCCGCGCAAAGCTGCTCGAAATCGAGCAGCCGCGCTTCAAATGCGTCGTCAAGGTCAGCCGTGTTGTACGCGATTTCGTCCACCAGATCGATCAGCTGCGATTCGAGCGGCGGCCGTTCCTCGAGAAGATATTCAGCGAGCGCGGGGAATTCCGCCGCGGAATAGTCGCGCGAATGCTTGATGATTCCCTCGCGCACTTCAAACGTGAGATTGAGCCCGGCGAAATCGAGATAGCGCTGCTCGAACTGCTCGACGATGCGCAGCGCGTGCAGATTGTGATCGAAGCGGTCGCCATGCTCGCGCATGCGCTGATCCAGCTGCCGCTCTCCCGCGTGTCCGAAGGGCGGATGGCCGATATCGTGGACGAGCGCGAGCGCCTCCACCAGATCCGTATTCAGATGGAGCGCCCCCGCCACCGTCCGCGCGATTTGCGACACTTCAAGGGTGTGCGTGAGGCGGTTGCGGAAATGATCGGAATAGCGCGTCGTGAAAACCTGCGTTTTCGCTTCGAGCCGGCGAAAAGCGCGGGAATGGATTACGCGGTCGCGGTCGCGCGCGTAGTCGTTCCGGTAGGGATGTTGCGGCTCAGGAAAGCGGCGTCCGCGCGAGCGCCGCACGTCCATGGCGTGGGATTCGAGCGGCATCGCTGCCATCCCCGCCGTTCAGGATTTGCCGGCCAGAAGAGCGAGCGCTTGATCCGCCTGTTCGGCAATCGGCGTGTCGGGGTATTCGGACTTGATCTGGGCGTAGAGCTTCGCCGCCTCGGAGGGATTCTTCTCGACGTAGTGCCCAGCGAGCGCCAGCATCACCACCGGCTTCGGCACGAGCACAGTCGGTTTCGCCATCAGCTGTTGATAGAGCTTGACCGCCTCATCGCCCTGGCCCATCCGGTCGTCCAGACCGGCCAGCTCGAACTGCGCCAGGCCCGCCACCTCTGCATCGCTGCTGCCCACGAGGCCCTGAAGCAACTGCTTCGCCTGATTGTTCTTGTCGAGCTTCTCGAGGCTCAGCGCCGAGTAGTAGCGCGCAAGCTCGCCGGAGCGCGTGCGCGGATACTTCGACGACACGTCGGAAAACTTCTGCTCCGCGTCCGTGAACTTCTTGGTTGCGTCGGTGTAGGTGATCTCGCCCGCCGCGGCCGGCACTCCGACGGGCGCCTGGAAGATCTTCATCGCGTCGTCAAAAGCGGCGGAAGCCTTCACGCTCTGCCGCTGGGCGTACGTCCTCCAGCCGAAAATGCCCACCGCGACCACAATGGCCGCGATCAGGAGGTACGAAGTCAGTTGCTGGTGCGAAAGAACGGCTTCGGCGCCGTGCGCGAAGGTCTCGCGCACTTCATCCTTCTTCAGTTCCTTGCGGGAAATATGCTGAGCCAGAGCTGCACCTCGGGGAATCTGTCAGAATTTGAATGTTATCACAAACCGGCACGCGAGCGAATTGCGGCGTCCGCGGCCGCCGCCTCAGCGGCCGCGAGCCGTCCGGCGCAGGGCGCCGCAACGAGAGGGAATGGACCCCGTTCCGGCTGTCCGAAACGGGACCCCAACTCAGCGTGTGCTAAACCTTGGTGACGTTCTCAGCTTGAAAGCCCTTGGGGCCCTGACGGACCTCAAACTCGACAAGCTGGCCTTCATTCAGCGACTTGTATCCATCCATCTCGATGGCCGAGAAGTGGACGAACACGTCCTCCCCCGACTGGCGCTGGATGAACCCGTACCCCTTCGAAGCATTGAACCACTTCACCACACCCTGTTCTCGAGCCAACGTATCTACTCCTCTTCGAGTGATCTCCCGATTCAGGTGCTCGTAACGCCGACTGGCAGCACGAAAAATTCCACGCGAAACAGGACCCGCGCTCCCCCCACGGAATTACAAGACCCCATCAGCGGCGGGATTCTTGCATAAACCGAATTCGCTGTCCAGAGTTTGGAGCGCCTCACCGGCCGGCCGACGGAGGCGGGACAATGCAGGGAAATTCTGCGTCCGCAGCGGGGAATGGCGGCGTCTTGCGAGGTTTAGCGGAAGCTGGTCAGCGCGGCGGCTTCATCCGCCTGTACGTCGAAGACCATGTAGAGGCGCGTGATTTGCAGAATGTCGCGGACGCGTTTCGTGAGATAGACGAGTTTCAACTCGCCGCCCGTGCCGCGGACGGTCGTGTACGCCCCGACCAGCTCGCCGATGCCGGAGCTGTCGATGTAATCGACGTCGTCCAGATTGAGCAGGATCTTGCGATGCCCCTTGTCGAGCAACTCGCGGATTATCCGCCTGAGCATTGCGCTGCCTTCGCCCAGCGTGATTTTGCCGCCGAAATCCACCACGACGACGTCGCCCGCCTCACGGCATGTTCCTTGTAGGGACACGAAAACCTCAGAAAAACATTCTACTCCGCTTGGGACCGGCCGTTGCCTGAAACGCGATGCGGGAGCTTCTTGGACAACACCAAGTCCGTTCCTCCGGCCGGCCCGCGCCGCACCACGAGATCGTCCATGAAGGCGCGCATCAGAAAAATCCCGCGTCCCGATGTGCGCAGCAGGTTTTCATCGGCCAGAGGGTCTTCCACGTCGTTCAGCTGGAAGCCGCATCCTTCATCAATCACGTGCACCACCATCTGCTCCGGCTCGAATTCCACCGCCAGCAGAATCTTCTTCTTCTTGTCCTGGCAGTTGCCGTAGTTGTAGGCGTTGATCACGCCCTCGCGCACCGCCATCCCCACCTTGTGCACGTCATCCTCGCCGAAACCGGCTGCTTCGGCGACGCGCGTCACGATGTTTTCGGCAAGGTCCACGCTTTCGAGCTGCGTATCCAGCGTGACCTCGAGGCGTTGCGTTTGGGCCGCCATGGGAATCGAAGAAAACCCCGATGAATCAGGCGGTTATGCGTATCACAGCCGCAGCATGGCCGTCAATGCGCCCGGGGGGAGCGCCAAGGCCCAGCGCGTCATGCCCAGTAGGTTCGGTCGAGGGTGCGGTACTGGATGGCTTCGCCCAGGTGCTTGGGCTCGATCGACGGCGCCCCATCGAGGTCGGCAATGGTCCGCGACACCTTGAGAATGCGGTCGTGCGCGCGCGCGGAAAGGCCGAGCCGCTGAATCGCCGTTTCGAGCAGCTTTTCGCCCTCGGCCGAAATCGCGCAGTGCTTGCGGATCAGCTTCGGCGGCATCTGTGCGTTCGCGTAAAGATTTTTCTCCCCTTTGTACCGTTCGAGCTGAATATCCCGCGCCCGCAGCACTCGCTCGCGCACGCTTGCGGAGCTTTCGATCTCCGCCTCGCCGCGCAGTTCCTTGTATTTCACGGCCGGCACTTCGATGTGGATGTCGATGCGGTCGAGCAGCGGCCCGGAAATCTTCGACACATAGCGCTGGATCTGCGGCGGCGAGCAGTGGCAGTCGCGCGTCGCGTCGCCGAAGAATCCGCAGGGGCAGGGGTTCATGGCCGCGGCCAGCATGAACCGCGAAGGGAAGCTCACCGAGACCGCGGCCCGCGCGATCGTCACGCATCCGTCTTCGAGCGGCTGGCGCATCACTTCGAGCACGTTGCGCTGGAATTCGGGCAGCTCGTCGAGGAACAGCACGCCGTTGTGGCCGAGCGAAACCTCTCCCGGCCTCGGTATCGCTCCGCCTCCGATCAGGCCCGCGTCGCTGATCGTATGGTGCGGCGAGCGGAAGGGGCGCGTGCCCACCAGCCCTCGCGCGTCTTCGAGCACGCCCGCAACGCTGTGGATGCGCGTCGTCTCGATCGCCTCTTCGAGCGACATCGGCGGCAAAATCGTGGGGATGCGCTTGGCAAGCATCGTCTTGCCCGCGCCGGGTGGGCCGATGAGCAAGATGTTGTGGCTCCCCGCGCACGAAACCTCGAGAGCCCGCTTCGCCGCCATCTGCCCGCGCACGTCGCGCAGATCGACCGCGTACTGGCTCGCCTCCGCCAGCATCTGCGATGTATCGACCTCAATCGGCTTGAACGATTCCGGCGCGTTGATCAGGTCCACCACCTGCGGCAGCGACTTGACGGCGAACACGCGCGTTCCCTCGACCACGGCGGCTTCTCGCGCGTTCGCTTCCGGCACGACGAGATTCTTGATCCCGCGCTCGCGCGCGGCCAGCGCCGCCGAAAGCGCGCCTCGCACCGACCGCACTCCGCCATCCAGCGACAGCTCTCCCAGGAAAACGTACGAGTCGAGAATCTTTCCGAAGAATGTCCCCTGGCACCCGAGAAGCCCCAATGCCATCGGCAAATCGAATGCAGAGCCTTCCTTGCGGATGTCGGCGGGCGCGAGGTTGACCGTCACAACCTGGTAGGCGGGGTAATCGAAGCCGCAGTTGCGCACGGCGGCCTTGATCCGCTCGCGGCTCTCCCGCACGGCGTTGTCGGGCAAGCCGACCACGTTGAACAGCCCGGCTTGGCCGGGACCGACGTCCACCTCGACCTCGACGAGATAGGCGTCAATTCCAAACACTGCGGCGCTGAAGGTCTTGAAGAGCATCCTGGCAGAAGGCGTAGCCTTGAGGCGCAGAGCGTAACTCAAAATATAAGTTCACGCTAGGGATACTCCTGAACTCGCACCGCGGCGTTCGGGCATGGTATCCTCCGCTGAAATTCACAGGAGAATTTGCCGGATGCACTCAAAGCTGCCTGACCGCCGATTTGCTGCGTACGTCTTGGCACTCGCATGCATTGCGGCCTGCGGAAGCGTTGTGCGGGCGCAACAGGTCTCGGTCGAGCAATCCAACGCAGCCACCAGGCTCTATAACCGCGGGCGTGATCTCTATCTACAGGGCAAGGTTGACGAAGCCATTGCCCTCTACCGGCAGGCGCTTGCGATCAATCCCGGGTATCCGGACGCTCTCAGCAATCTCGGTCTCGCCCTCGACGCGCAGAAAAAGTACGACGAGGCCCTGACCGACTTCACTCTAGCGCTGAAGTTCAGGCCCAACGATCCGATCATCCAAAGCAACATGGGACTCACGCTTTACCACGAACAAAAGTACGAGGAGTCGATCGCTGCATATCAGAAGTCCCTTGCCCTCCAGCCAGATTCACCCGAGGCCCGCAACGGTATGGGCGCAGCGCTGTTTTCCATGGGCCGCGTGGACGACGCCATCACGAACTACCGCAGGGCACTTGCGCGTTCGCCCCACTTCGTTGATGCCCTGAACAATCTGGGAGCAGCGCTTGCTTCCAAGCAGCAATGGGACGATGCCGTCTCCGCATATCGGCAGGCCCTCGCTCTCAAGCCGGATGCCATGGACATCCGCGCGGGCTACGCAGCTACGCTCAATCAGGCAGGTCGCACCGACGAAGCCATTGACGTGTATCGCCAGACTGCCCAAACCAGCCCCAACGATCCGGGGATGTGGTTCGAACTGGGTCGCCTGCTCTACAACCAGGGACATCTTGACGAGGCGATCGCCGGCTTTCAGAAAAGTCTGGCGCTCAAACCGAACCAGGCCGAAGTGGAGTTCAGCCTTGCGCGCGCGTATGGGGATCAGAACAAACCTGACGACGCCATCAGCGCCTACCAGAAGGGACTGGCTTTGGATCCTCGCTCCGCCTACGGGCTCTGCAA
Source organism: Terriglobia bacterium (assembly GCA_020073605.1). Classification (GTDB taxonomy): domain Bacteria; phylum Acidobacteriota; class Terriglobia; order Acidiferrales; family UBA7541; genus Palsa-295. The sequence continues at coordinate 138,876 of JAIQEW010000003.1, read as the reverse complement.
TCTTGGCACTCTCTATCTGAGCCTGAACCGGCCCAAGGAAGCCGTCGAGAGTTTCCGAAAAGCGCTCGAAACGCAACCAGGCTTTCCGGAAGCCATGCTCGGGTTGGGGACCGCGCTCGTAGGAACCGGCGACCTGGATGGCGCGGAAACGATACTGGAGAAGTTGATCGCGATCCAGCCGGATAATGCGGGCGCGCACTTCACTTTGGGGAACGTGCTCTTTAACAAGAGACGGTATGGACCGGCCGCCGATCGTTACCGCGAAACAATTCGGCTAAGCCCCGATTTCGCCCAGGCGCACTACAACCTCGGCATCACTCTCAGCCACATGAAGGATTACGACGCAGCGGTGAAAGAGTTCAACGAGGCCCACCGTCTCAATCCGAATCTCGATATTCCGAAGGATAATCGCTAACGGGTATCTCGAGAACTTCCGGCGAGTCGAGCATCGGAGAGCGATTCGTCGAAGCCGGCGCCTTCTTTCTTTTCCATCTCTCCGGCTTCGAGAATCTCGCCGCAGTTCACGAAGCTCGTTGCTGGCGACTAGTCATTCCGTTGGGATGCCCCTCCGCCAGCGGTAACCCCGAATGTCCCAGATGCTCAAAAACGCTCTGACACGCGACACTAAGGCGACGGCGGCTTCTCCGGCGGCGAAGCGCCCTTCTTCGCGAACGACCGGACGTAGTTGACGAGGCTCCAAAGCCCATCCGGCTTCGCGCGGTCACCCTCCGGCGGCATATCGCCTTTGCCTTTCTGGATGATGTAGAAGAGCTCGCCGTCTGTCCTGTCCTTCAGCGACTCGGGGTCGCGGTAGTCGGGGATCTTCAATTTCATCTCGACGGCGAGGTCACCTTTGCCGTCGCCGTCCGCGCCATGGCACATCGCGCAATCGTAGCCGTACACCTTCTTGCCCTGGGCAATCGATTCCGGGTTCGGCTTGACGGGATTGGTTTGCGCCGCGGCTTCGGGGGGAATCTTGAACTCGCCGGGTGGCTTGTTGTCGGCGGGCTTTTGGCTTTGCTGGGCCGATGCCGCAAGCCCCACAAGCACCAGGATCGAGAGAACCGATACGTACTTCCACATGGTCACCTCCCGGAACAGGAAACTCTAATTGCGGCAGATTTTACGCCCCGCAACCATCGCTTGAAAGGGTTCTTTTGGGAGGACCCGCGCCGGGCTCAAGCGTCGGACAGCGATTCGTCGAAGCCGGCGCTTTCTTTTTTCTCCATCTCTCCGGCTTCGAGAATTTCGCCGCAGTCGAGGCATTCCACGTACTCGGCGTCTTTGTCCTTGGCGACCAGTCGAGTGCGCTTGTGCTGGCAGGCAGGATGCGTCATGGTGGCAATCTCGGTGAGAATCTTCGTCGATTATAGCATCCGCACCGCCCCCACTGCGGCGCTGCCGGAGTTGACAATCGCGGGGATTGCAACTATCAGTCTTCTTGCCGGAGCACCGAAAGCGAGGCCGACTTGACCACCGAGCTGAAATCGCAGAAGCAGCTGGGCGACGCCTTCTTCTACGGCATCGTGATCCTGCTCGTGTATCTCGTCTATCTGGTTTTCGCTCATTTTCTGGCGGCGCTCGCCTGGGCCGCCGTTCTGGTGGTTGTCACGTATCCGGCTTATGAGTGGCTGGCGCGCCGCTGGGGTTCCGCGGTGGCCGCCGCTCTGAGCACCGTGGGCGTGACGCTGATTCTGATCGTGCCCACGCTGTTCTTGATGTTCGCGTTTGTCCGGGAAGCCGTGGTTGCGGTGCAGTCAATTCAGCTCCAGGCCGCGGGCGGCCATCTGGCGTGGGTGGGAAAAGTCTCGGGATGGATACAGCAGCGATTCCCCGGAGTGAGCTCGGAAAGCCTGGCCATGTCCGCGCGTCAGTATGGCGAACAGGTGGCGCAATTCGTCGCCGCGCGCGTCGGCACCGTCCTGAAGAACACCGCCGTATTCCTGTTTGATCTCGGCGTCACGATCCTGGCGATGTTTTATCTCTATCGCGACGGCAGCTCGATCGTCGCCCGACTCAGGGAATTGCTGCCTTTCGAGCTCGCTCACCGCGACCGCATGCTCAGCGACGCGCGCAACTTGATTTTCGCCAGCGTCACGTCGAGCTTGGTGATTGCGGCCGTGCAGGGCGCGCTCGGCGGGGCGGCATTTGCCGTGGCCGGCATCCCGGCGCCCATTTTTTGGTCCGTGATGATCGGTTTCTTGTCACTCGTGCCCGTGGTGGGATCTGCAATTATCTGGGTACCTGCTGCAATTGGCCTCGCGGTCACCGGGCACCTGGGCCATGGCATTTTGCTCGCGGCCTTCTTCATTGTGATCGTCGGCACGGTGGACAATCTCATGCGCCCCTGGCTGATCAGCGGCCGCGCCGAAATGAGCGGGTTGCTAGTCTTCATCAGCGTGCTCGGAGGGATCGAAGTCTTCGGGATGCTCGGCGTGGTTCTCGGGCCGATCGTAGTGGCCACCGCGGCGAGTCTTCTCGATCTGTACGCTCCCAGCGCACGCGCTGGAAACAAAGCGCCCAGCCCCGGTGGGAACTAGATTGACGCCGTGCTAGAGTAACGGCCTTCGAAAGAATTGATAGGACGCCGGATGGCCAAGAACTCCAAACCGCAACACCCGGGCCTGCCTCCGGAAAAACTCCGGTGGCGCTGCGATCCCGCCCGCATACCGTTCGAGACGACGGCCGATGTCGAGCCGGTCTCGGGCGACATGGGACAGGAGCGCGCGATTCGCGCCCTGCGCATGGGCGTCGAGATGACCGCTTCCGGCTACAACCTCTTCGTCTGCGGCCTCTCCGGGACGAGCCGCGGAGGCATGATCGTGCGGATGATCGAGGAAATGCATCCGCAGATCGAGCCCGCGCCGGACCGCTGCTACGTCAACAATTTCAAGAACGCAGACCGCCCCCGCCTGCTGACTTTGCCGCGCGGCCAGGCGAACGCGTTTAAGAAAGAAGTCGAATCGGGAATCGACTTCCTCCGCAGGCGCATCCCGCAAGTCTTCGAAGGGGAGCCGTTCCAGCGCCAGAAAACGCGCATCGTCGAGCGATTCACGCAACGTGAAAAAGAGTTGATGGACGACTTTACGCGGCGCATCGCGCGCGAGCAGTTCGCCCTCGGCCGGATGCAGGTCGGCGCCGTGGCTTTGCCCGAAATTTTCCCCGTTCTCGACGGCCAGATGGTGCCCATCGAGGAAATCCCCAAGATGGTCCAGGACGGAAAGCTCGAAAACACGGCTGCCGAAGAGCTCGAGCGCAAGTACGACCAGTTCCGGCAGGAATTCACCATCGTTTACCGGCGGACGCTTTCGCTTTCCCGGGAGCTTGCCAGCGAGATGAGCTACCTCGAACAGGAAGCCGCCTCCGTGCTGGTGGATGGCGTGATCGAGGAGCTCAAGGAAAAGTACCCCAGCGCGCAGATTTCCGAATATCTCGAGGAAGTCCGCCACCACGTCCTCGATAATCTGGACCCTTTCAAGGAGCGCGAAGGCGAAGAAGAGCAGCCTCCTTCCGAGGGCGGAGGCAGCCCCCGCCCGGAACGCTCCGAACGCGATCCTTTCCGCAGCTATGGCGTCAACGTGATCCTCGCGCACACGGAGCAGGAAAAGTGTCCCGTGATCTTTGAGACGATTCCCACGTACGCGAACCTTTTCGGCACCGTGCATCGCAGCTACGACGCTCGCGGCGGCTGGAACTCCGATTTCATGGACCTGCGCGGCGGCTCGCTCCTCCGCGCCGACGGAGGCTTCCTGGTGATGTACGCCCTCGATACGATGTCGGAAAGCGGCGTGTGGCGCACGCTGAAGCGCACGCTCAATCACGGCAAGCTCGAAATTCAGCCCGTGGATATGTTTTTCCCGTTCAGCGCCAGCCCGCTCAAGCCCGAGCCGATCGACGTGAAGGCAAAGATCATCTTGATCGGCGACCGGGAAATCTACGAGCTCCTCTACGATTACGAAGACGACTTCAAAAAGATCTTCAAAGTCCGCGTCGAATTCGACGAGGAAATGAATTGGAGTGAAGACGTTTTGCGCCATTACGGCGGGCGCATCCGAAAGCTGATCGAGGACGAAAAACTCCTGCACTTCGACCGCACCGCCATCGCCGCGATTCTCGAGCACGGCGTCCGCCTCGCGGGACGCCGCGGCAAAATCACGACGCGGTTCTTCGATCTCGCCGATCTCGCCCGCGAATCCTGCTACACGGCCCGGCACAACGGAAATCGCATCGTCACGGCCGGCCACGTGCGGAAAGCCCTCGACGCGAAAATCGACCGGCACAATCTGCTCGAAACGAAAATCCGCGAGATGATCGAGCAAAATCTCGTCTTCATCGACACGACGGGTGACCGGGCGGGGCAGGTCAATGGCCTCAGCGTGATGGAAATCGGAGGCTATGCTTTCGGCAAGCCCGTGCGCATCACCGCGTCGGTCGCGCTCGGCAAGACGGGCATCATCAATATCGAGCGGGAATCGAATCTCAGCGGCAAATTCCACGACAAGGGCGTGCAGATTATCTCCGGCTACCTGCGGCGCACGTTCGCGCAGGATAAACCGCTCTCGCTTTCCGCCAGCGTCTGCTTCGAACAATCCTATTCCGGCGTCGATGGCGATAGCGCCAGCTCGACGGAAATCTATTCGCTCCTCTCGGCTCTCTCGGATTTGCCGATTCGGCAGGAGCTTGCCGTCACGGGTTCGGTAAACCAGCAGGGAGACGTTCAGCCCATCGGCGGCGTGAACCAGAAGATCGAAGGCTTCTACGACGTCTGCCGCCTCAAAGGCCTTACTGGAAAACAGGGCGTGCTCATCCCCGCGGAAAATGTGGATGATCTGATGCTGCGCGATGAAGTGATCGAAGCCGTGGCTCAGGGCCGCTTCCACATCTACCCGATCGCGACCGTCGAGCAAGGAATCGAGGTTCTCACAGGCGTCCGCGCCGGCAAGCGCAATGCCGCCGGAAAGTTTGAATCCGGCACGGTCTTCGCCAAGGTGGATGCGCGCCTCAGTCAGATGGCCGCCACTCTCAGCAAGTTTGATTAGGGAGCAGCCGAATCCCGCCGCCGGATGAAACTACAGTAAGCGGCGCGTCTGAATCGTGAGCGGGAGCGACTTGCCGTTTCGTTCGATCAGAAGCTTGTATTTGTGGCTGACCTGCTGGAAGAGCTTGCGGATTGCCGCCAGCGAAAGATCGGCGGCGGCTTCGTCATCTACGGCTGCAATCACGTCACCTTTCTGAATCTTCGCGTCCGCTGCCGGCGTGCCGGGCTGCACGTCTGTGACCTCAAATTCCTTCAATCCCGGCCCGCCAGCGATGATCGAGATTCCGCTCGTGTCTTCCTCGTCGTCGAAGCGGAAGTCGCCGTTCGGAGCGAGGATCAACTGCTGGCGGGCGTAATCGAAAACCACATTGAAGCGGCGCAACATTCCTCCGCCGATTTCGCCGGCGATTCGAGCGTCGTTTTCAGCCGGAAGATTTTCTTTCGCGAAATCCGCGATCGGCTGTTCGATTCGGTAGGGGCCGATCCGGAATTCGCTCAGCCTGCCGAAGACGCCGCCTTCTCCGCCGCCCAACTCCTGGTCCGTGGCGGGAATCGTCTTCATGTGTGACGTGGAGAGGCGGTGCGCCTGAGCGTACCGCTGCGATATGACCAACGAGGCGTCGAGAGCCGTGTTCACGATGAAGCCGGCCTCGACCATTTTGCCGCCCGCGCCGCTGAACTTCGCCTGCACCACGGGCATCCCGCCCGAAAAAGTCAGGGGCAGAGCTGTTCCGTTTCCCGCATATCGGTAGGCGGGGGGATCGTAGAACCGGACGCCCTGCCGCGCGTAATCCACCTCGATCACGACGCCCGCGAAGATATCGTTGCCGAGCCTTCCTTCGTAGGGGCGGCCCACGTGGGCGCTGAAATCCTTCTTCGCGAACTGGGGCAGCGAATCGAGCGAGATATCCACGCCGCTCAAGTTCAGCACAGGCGCCTGCGGGATGCCGATGCCCAGCTCCGCCGCGCGGCTGGGATCCACGGAGGTAACCGCCGCGGTCGAATCGAGTTCGAAAAGCGAAGGCTGGCTCTGGTTCACGTGCACGGGCAGGAATACGAGATCGCCGATGAATTCGGCGGGAATCTCCGCCGCGTTTCCGCCGAGCGCGAACCGCGCCGAGGTGGCCGGCTGTTGCGCCGGCGCGGCGTTGGTTTGCGCGTGCGGTCCGCGCCGCGCGGTCATCCCCAGGCACAGTGCAACCGTCGCCGCCAACCCAAATGCAATCCGCCGCTTCATGCAGCCCCCCGCGCGCTTCTGCCTTCCGGAGCGCGCACTGAGATTATACGAGTCAAGGCCCCGGGGCCAGATATCCGGCGCGGGCAAGCACGCGGTATTCAGACCGCTTCGCCTGATGCGCCGCCGGCTGGCCGCCGTTTTCATTTGCCGCGACGGTGAGCGTGTGGAACTGCCCGTCGCGCGCCGGAGCAATCCCGAGCACGTATTGATGCCGAAGAGCAGACGCGATTTCGTGGTACATCGGCACGAAATCCTTCTCCGATTCCGGAAAATAGGCTCGCCCGCCGGTGATGGTCGCAAGCGCCAGAAGAGCGCGATCGGCTTTCGCGAAGCCGTCCGAGCCGCTGGTCTCGAGCGATTCGCCGGTTTGCTCCGCGCCGGATTCTGGCGCGCTCTTCTTCGGCTTCGATTTCTTGCTTGGTTCCCCGCGGAGTGAGCCGCCGAGCGCCACCGAGTAAACGACCACGTCATCCCCGCGGAGTTTCCGCGCAAGCGCATCCCAGCGTGCCGATGGAGAGGAATCGAGCCCCGTCGTCAGCAGCACGATCGCCCGCTTGCCCGGTGTGGGAGCAAGCCAGTCGAGCACCGCCGAAACGGAATCGTAGAGATTCAAGTCTCCCATTCCGATCGTGTACTGCACCTTGTCCAACGCCGCCAGAAGCGCGGACTTATCCGGGGTAAACCCAAGAATCGCCTGCGGCGCCCGATCGTAGGTTACGAGCGCGACCGCGTCATCCGGCGCCAGCCCGTCCAGAAGCGCGTACGCGGCAATGAGATGCTGGTTGTGGATCAGATAAACTGCGGGACTCGTCTCGATCATCACCAGCACTTGCGCCGGCGCTTCCACCGGCGCGAAGAAGGCGATCGGCTGCTCGATGCCGTTGTCGAGCACGCGAAAATTCACCTGCGTCAGGCCGCTGACGAAATTCCCGCGCTTGTCCAGGACGCTCGCGTCCACTTTCACGAGTTCCGTCTTGGCTTGGAGCGGTTGCTGCGCTGGCGGCGCGGATTGCTGTGCCCGGCACGCGGGCACGGAGACGCCCCATGCAAGTGCGGCGGCTATGAAGGAAACGCAGGGTGTCCGGAGAGAGTAACGCGGCTGGCGGAAGACACGAATCAAAGCGCGTGCTGTATGTATCCCTCCGCATTGCGAGGATCTTTCGATCCCCGCAATGCCGGACGGGCAGAGCGAATCTCCACTCGCTGTTCGTCTTCCGGTCAATTACCCGGCGGTGGGCCGGCCGTCGCGGACTTCGGCGCGCTCAGATAGCCTTTCGCCTGATCCTTCGTGACGTCGAACACCACGATCTCGTAAGGCGCGCGCGCGCCGCGGACGTAGAACTGCACCGGCTCGCCGGCCGTCTTGTCCTTTTTCTCGATCGTCTTGTCGTCGGCCACCACATTGAGCGTGTACTTGAATTTCTTGGTGTCGGTCTTGCGGAGCTGCACCTGAATCGGGCCAACGTGCTCCGGACCTTTCGACGATTTGCTGAGCGTGAACTCGAAGATGTCGCGCTGGCCCAGCCGCTTCAGCTCTTCGACTTCGTCGTGATTCCGCGCGACCAGCCCGCTCTGAACTCCCAGGTCGCCCTTGATGCTCTGCATTGCGCCCTTGGTGGCTTCGAGATCGGCTTTCGTGGCGTTCAGGTCGGTCTGCGTCCCGCTGAGTTGCGTCGACATCTGCCCAAATTTCGTCGTTGTGTCCGCCTGGACCGCTCCGATCGCCTGGCGGAACTGCACGTCGCTCTTCTGCTGCTCCGAGCGCGCCGTTTGCGCGAGGCTGCGGGCGCGCGCCAGTTCATCCTCCGTCAAGCCGAGCTTCTGCGACATCACGTCCAATTGCCCCTTCAGGTCGGCGATACGGGAATTCGTCTTGTCGAGTTCCGAGAGCATGGCCTGCGACTTTTGCGCCGCGTCGTCCTGCGTCTTGTGCAGCGCTTGCCGCTCGGAATAGTTTCCGTAGAGCAGGTAACCGACCAGCGCAAATGCGACAACGAAAAGCACCGTGACCCAGCGCGGCAGAACCCCTGCCTCAGCTGCATGGGTATCGGGAATGTTCGGCGTCGAACTCATCGAGCCTCCTTGGTGGCGAGCACTGCTCGCGGACCGGCTGAATTATCGCCGAGCCGGGGAGCGAAGTCTATCCCCTAGCTCGGCCCGCGTTGCCAACCCGGCGGGGCCAGCGTGCTTCGACCGTGGTGGTCAGCCCCCCGCGCGGCGTGAATTCGCCCGTCACGCGGCACCATGCGGGGTGGATTGCCGCGACGATGTCGCGGAGCATCCGGTTCACCGCATTCTCGTAAAAGATTCCGAGGTTGCGGTAGGCGAGCAGATACATCTTCAGGGCTTTCAGTTCCAGGCAGAGCTTGTTCGGCTGATATTGAAGAGTGATCGCACCGTAATCGGGCAGTCCCGTTTTCGGACAAACGGACGTGTATTCGGGAAAGCGGATCGTGATTTCGTAGCCGGGAAAATGATTCGGCCAGGTCTCGAGCTTGGGGAGCTTGGCGTCGATCCCCGCGCGCGCGTGCGCGGCGGTATAGTCGGGCATTCGCGTTCCTCTCGACGGGTATCTTAGCACCGTCCGGGGCCTTCTCCGGACCCGCAACTATTGCCCCGGCGGGTGGTATTTGGATATGCTGTCGCGCCATAAGCGGAGGAAACCCAGCAAAATGATCTGCCCGCAGTGCCGGAGCGCGGATTGCTTTCGCTCGCATCGCAGCGGCCTCATCGATTTCGTCTGCACGGGGCTCGGGTTGCGCCCCTGGCGATGCCACACGTGCGATTTTCGCTTTCGTGCCCGCAGCGTGGCGCTCGCGTTTTCGCGTTACGCTCATTGCCCGCGGTGCGGGAATTTCGATCTCGAGCGCATCGCGCGAGGGCGCGTTGAGGACGGCATTCTGGTCTATGCGCAGCGCTTCCTCGGTTTTCCCGCCTATCGCTGCGACCCCTGCCGCGAGAAATTCTTCAGCCTGCGGCCCTATCGCCGGATTCTTCCTTCGATGATTTCCACGGAAGAGCGCAAGGCTTCCTGAGGGCACACCCGCACGGAAGAAACTCGTTCGCGGCGCTTAGACCTGTTCAGGTATCTGAGGCTGGCTCGCGGTGGTGTCCGGACTGCCGAGTGAGATGAGCAACCTGCGGAGCTTCGCGCGGTCTTCGAGCCCCATCCCGACCATCTCGAAGCCGGCTTGATGCGAGCGCACGAATCGCACGATGGCTTGCATGTTGATCGAGCGCAGCCCGGCGGGAATCTTCAGCGTCGCTTCGGTTCCCACGGCAAGCTGCACGTCGCCGCTGAGCAGCCCGCCTTCCAGGCTCAGCACGCTGATCGCGGAGGAATACTTCCCGCGCGCCGACGTGATCACCGCGGGCACGTTTCGCGGCAGCCGGATTCGGCGGTATCGGCGATGCCGCACGACATCGCGGTCCGGGATCGGATCGAGCGGCGCGAGCGCCATCACCTTTTCGTCCAGGCCCGATTGCGGCAGGAACGACTGTATCCATTCCGGATCGAGCTTCATGAGCGCCTGCGCCGCCGCCATCCGGATTTCTTCGGGATAGGCCCAGCCGAATGCTTTGCGCGCCTCCACGAAGCGCCGCAGATGTCCCGCCGCAGCGTTCGCGCGCATCCGGCCCAGCGCTTCGATTGCCTTCACGCGCAAGTATTCCGATCCGTCCGGCAGGATTTCTCCCTCGGCCAGCCTCAGCAGCTTCGCGGCCGTATTCTGATCCGCGCACATCCCGATTTCGTCGAGTGCCAGCGGCAGCACCAAGGGGTCGAGCATCTCAAGCGAGTTCGCCAGCAGCTGGCCGCGCTCCGGCGCCCCCGCAATCGAGAGCTGGCGCACAGCAGCATCATGAAACGCCCGCCCGCCGTTGCGCAGGCGCAGCGGCAAAAGATCATCAATGGCTTGCGCGTCAAGCCGGCTTAGCAGTCCGACCACCGTCGCCGCTCTGGTGGGCGGTTCGGACTTGAGCACTTCCTTCAGGTGCCTGGCGCACGCGCTCCCGACGGCCTTCGCCAGTTGGACAATGTTCTCCCGCTCGGTCCGCCGTCCCGAACGCGCCAGCCGCACCGCCAGATGCTCGGCCGCGCCTTGTGGAACGCGCATGAGCAAGCCCACCAGGCCTTCGGGCATCGCTTCGGCTGTGAGCGCTTCTTCGATGAATTCCGAAATCCGGTTCTCGACACCCAGTCGCGGACGCAGGCTTTGCGCCGCGGCAGGGCGCAGTTCCTCGAGGTCCGTCAACGAATCGAGCGCCTGCTGCATCGCGCGGTAGTAGCGCCGCGAGGCCGATTCCTGGCTCAGCCTCACGAACGCGGCGCTCAGCAGCGTCTGTAGCTCCGCATCCTTTTCCGCCGCCAGTTGCTGGCCGATCTGCGTCAGCGCGTCCTGCAACCGCTGGCTCGCCGCCTTGCTGTAGAGCCCGGCGAGCTGGCCCAGCCCGATGGCCGCCTTCTTGCGGGCCTCGGCGTCCTTGTTTCGCACGCACGATGCGTATTTGAGCAGCACATCTCCGGCCGCGTCCGCGTCTCCGCGCCCCAGCAGCTCTTCGACGTACTGCTGCACGTTGCGCGGCGGGATGCACCACGCTTCGCTCGAAGTCAGCACGGCGCGCTTGCCCGATTCCGGCACGGCGGCCCAGAACTGCCGGTCGAGCACGTCCGCGTGCGACTCGACGGAAAGCCCTGCGGTCGCCATCTTGTCCTCGCGGGCCTTGAGGAGCTTTCGCAGGGTTTCGAGCTCGTGCCCCATCTTGTCGAGCATCTGGCGCACGGCGTTGACTCGCACCTCGCCGCGCTGGAAGCGATCGAGCGCGAAGCGAATCGCGAGATCCTCCGCCAGCCGCAGCAGCATGTTCTCGTCCACCTTCGCCGAAGGAGTCTTCGCCGCCACGGTCGCCAGCGCCTGCCGCAATGTCACCTGCGCGTTTTGTGGCAGCGCGGCCAGCTTTTGCGTCCACGAAACTTGGTCGGGAGGTTGCGCGCTCTTGCCGTGCGCCGCCTCGCCGAATTGGGCGAGCAGCCGCAGCAGGCTCTGCATCTCGGCTTCGCCCATCGCCGGCAGGTCACCAGCGACACCTCCGCCGCCAGGCGCGCCACTGATCAATCCTCCAAGTAGTCCCGAACCTCCACCCGATCCCGGGCCCCCGGTGCCAGAACCGCCTGCGCCATAGACACCTGTGACTCCTCCACCCGTTCCTGCACCAGACCCCGTTCCGGGTCCTGAACCCGCGCCGCCCCCTGTTCCCGTGCCTCCTCCAGTTCCAGGCCCAGCTCCGGTTCCGGGTCCACCCGGCCCGCCACGCGAGCCTTCGGCGGCCGCGATCAGCTGGATCATCTTCTCTGGGCTACGGAACCAATCCTGGACGCGTTCGGCGTCGCCGCCGAGTGTCTTTACCGTCAGTTGGGCGGCCATGCGCGCCTCGGAGAAGGCAGCGTCCTCCGCCACGAACCGAATCTCGTTGACGTGAATTCCGGCATTGCTGCGCGAGCCGAAATACTGCTCCAGGCGCTCGGTCAGCGGACCGGCTTTGGGGCCGGTCTCCATGAATGCCTTGATGAGATTTGTTAAGTCTCCCCGCTCCACACTTGGGAGGAAGGCGATGCTGGCCACGCCCGCGGTATTAAGCAGATCGGCGAAACTGCGCTCGGCTTGGGTTGACTCGAGGGGTACGCCATCCAGCAGCAACTGGGAACCCGAGGAACCTAACAGAAGGCCAGCCTGTCCGGCCGACCGCACCGCCTCTTCCAGCTCATTCCAGGCGACTTCAAACTGACCAGCGGAGCGAAGGTGCTCTAGGCCATAGAGCCTACAGTACTTAAGCAAGACGTTGAGACTGCGGACAAAAGCGCGGGCGTTGGGGACCGATGACTCACTGGGCACTGTCATTTCACCCGTCGATGGTTGCATCTAGTGCTCTCTAAGCGAGTGTACTAGAACGACTGGCGGGCGATATGGTACCGATGTACCAAGGTTTCGGACCAGACAACGGGGGTAGGGCAGGGATCAAGCCGGCAAATGGATTTCCACGCCGAGGCCTTGCAGCACTGGCCGCACCCGGCGGATTACCTCACCAGCCCCGATTTTCTCGCTCAGCAAAACCAGCGATCCATCCTCAAACCCGCAGATGGCGCAGAACAAATACCTCGCGAACGCCTGGTGGTAAGCATCCACGCCGCGCCGTGCCAGCTCCCCTTCCAGTGCGGAATCAGTTCCGGCGTCCCCGTTCACGGGTCCTCCGGCGCGCGCCCCGAACGTCTCGTTCTGGAAGCGATCGATCAAGGATTCCAGGGCCGCGGCCTCCGGAGCGGGGATCACAATCGATCTCTGGCTGGCCTCCCGAAACGCGATCTGGTGGCGTTCGCAGAAATCCCGGACCCGGTCGACATGGCTGAAGAAATCGAGCGCCCATGCTTTTTCCCCGGCCATCGCCGACAGCACGCGGCTCCAGATGCGCGCCGCGTCGGTCCCGCGCACGGGTTCGCGATTTTCATCCGCCTCGACCAGGTCGAGCCCCACGGCCCGCACGTCGGCGCCCAAGTCGAGCGTTTCGATATCGAGCAGGTACATCTAATCCTCGTCGTCGAATCCGTGTGGGAATTTTTCGCGGAATTCAGGAGACTGTTTCCGTACTTCGAGCCAGTCGAAAAACGCGCCCGGCGTCTCGAGCCAGACCGCAAACCACCGGGCGACCTCTTCCTTTTGCGCGCGCTTCCCGGCGTCCACCTTGTGGTTCCGCGCGATCATCTCCGCGCGGCGGCGTCCCAGGCGCGCGACTTCGCGGACGCGCTCGGCGGCGCTGCGCTCGCCCTCCACCACGAATTTCCGCAATAGCTCGTCGAGGCGCACCAGGCACATCTCCGCTTCGGTGAACGTCGAGAAGTGCAGCAGGTCGGCGAACTCCTCTTCGTAGCGCCCTTCCGTGTCCGCACGCGTGGAAAGGACCACGCGCATTCCCGCCTGCTCGAGCACGCTCACGATGTAATCCGCCGAGGTCTTTCCCTGCGCGCCCAGATGCGCGATCAATTGCCGGCGAATCTGCTCGATCTCCGCGGGAGTGAAGCGCGGCTTGCCCAACGTGCGCGCTGCTTCCAGAATCAGCGCCTTTTTCGTCGAAGCTTCGCCGGAAGAATGCTTGTTGGAATGGCTGGCGCTCAAGAGCGGCCTCAGTGCTGCGTTTTCTTGGATGCGGGGTCCTGCGCGCGCGCGTCCGCGGCAAGCAGCCGCCGAAGGCGCGCGACGTTGCGATTGTGTTCCGCGAGCGTGCGGCTGAAGAAGTGGCCGCCCTCGTCGTTGGCAACGAAAAACAGATAATCGGTCGGCGCCGGGGTGAGCGCGGCTCGCAGCGACGCTTCGCCGGGATTCGCGATCGGGCCCGGAGGCAGGCCGCGATGTTGATAGGTGTTATAGGGTGAATTCACGCGCAAGTCCTTGGGACGCACGTCCGTTCTCGGATGCCCCTGCAATTCCATCGCGTATTGCACCGTCGGATCGCATTGCAGCGGGTAGCCCTTGTGCAACCGATTGTAGAACACTCCGGCCACCACCGGCCGCTCTTCCGCGTTCGGCGTCTCCCGCTCCACCAGCGACGCCAGCGTAACCACTTGCGCGGGCGTCAATCCACCGGGGCTCTGCGCCGTATCCGAAGCGGGGAGCGTTTCCCATACGGCTCGAAAATCCTGCACCATGCGCTTCACCACTTGCTCGCATGTGGCGCGGCGCGTGAATTCGTAGGTCGAGGGAAAGAGAAATCCTTCGAGACTGGTCGAATGTGGCGCCAGGTCCGAAACCAAAGAGGTATCGTGCGCTGCCGCGAGGAAGTCTCCGTGGTTGCAGACGCCCTGCCGTTCCAGCTCCGCCGCGATGTCGAACATCGTCCAGCCTTCCGGCACGGTCACGGTGTGGACGAAGATCTGGCCGTGCGCGATCTTCCAGAACACTTCGCGCGAGTTCACCAGGTGGTCGAAGTAATATTCGCCGGCTTGCGGCCGCTTGCGGTAGTGCCAGATGCTGAAGAGAGCGTAGGCCAGGCGGCTGCGGATCACATCGTTTTGCGCGAGAATTCCGGAGACTCCCCACCGCGAGGTTCCGTGCGGAATCTCCACGAAGATCTTCCCCGGCCTGTGGTTCCGATAGGGACGGCCGATCTGCGACTCGAGCCAGCCCGCGCCCGCGCCCAGTGCGGCGATCGCGAGCAGCGTCAGGATTCCGAGCCGCCGCATCGCCGGCTAATCCTTTTCCGCCACGGCGCCGCGCGCCGGCCCGCGCTTTTGTTCGAGATATTCGCGCAGCAGAATCGCGGCGGCCACATCGTCCAGCGGCCCGCGCTTGCGGCGTGAGGATGATCTTGTTTCTGCCACGGTCTGCTCCGCCTCCCAGCTCGTCAGTCGCTCGTCCTGCAAATCCACCTCGATGCCAAGATCTTTCCGCAAGCGCGCGGCAAATCGCGCGGATTCCTCCGCCATCGGGCTGGTCTCCCCGGTCATGTGCAGCGGAAGCCCGACGACGATTTGCGCGACGCCATGCTTGTGGCAGATCTCGCGCAGACGCCGGAGATCGTTTCGCCGGTTCGTGCGCGCAAGCGTCGTGAGCGGCTGCGCCGTCAGGCCCAACTCGTCCGATAGCGCCAGGCCGATCCGCTTGCGGCCGTAATCAATGGCCAGAATCCGCCGTGGCTTCGCTTCGCTCGTCGCCATGAAGAAGAAAGTCCCCAACCTTGGGGTGTTCGCCGTCGCCATCATCGATGTGCAATTATACGCGAGGGTTCCTAGCCGAAAATTGCAAAAGACCCTCGAATTGAGGTGCTGTTGCCTTTCTGGTAGGGAGCCAAGACCCGGTATGCTCCAAGGCGCTACGGCTGGCGGCCGCGCGTGCCGTCTTCCCACGCGGGCCAGAAGCCTTCAACCTTCATTTCGTCCGCGAGGCCCGTCTCGTTCAGCAGCTGCTCGATCTGCGGGCGCGACTGCCGCGGCGCGACGCGCTGCGCGCTGTCCGCCAGCGCGAACGCCGTCACGGCGGCGATCGCCGAGTGCTTCTTCAGCTCCGCGATGTCCACTTTGTCGAACGTATCCGACGAGGCGTGATAGTTCAGCATGTAGTTCGCGGGCTCCTGATTGGGAACGAGCGTCAAAACGCCTTCCGTGATGAAATCGTAGCGGTCGGTATCGATGGTTGCATCGGTCGTGAACTCCTTCACGCCGAGCGGCTTCAGCGGCTCGAGCGCTTCGCGCACAGCCGCCAGGGCATCTTTGCGGCCGCCGAGCGAATAGCCGGTGACGGCTCCGGTCCCGGCGTCGAAAAGAATCGCCGCGATCATTCGGTCGAGTTCCGCGCGGTGCGCATGCGCGTACGCCCACGAGCCGAGCATCACCTGCTCTTCACCCGTGAAAAGCACGAAGCGAATCGAGCGCCGTGGAATCGTTCCCGTGGCGTGAATCACACGCGCGGCGTCGATCACCATCGCGGCCTGGCAGCCGTCATCGAGCGCCCCGGTGCCGAGATCCCACGAATCCAGGTGTGCGCCCAAAAGGACGAACTCGTCGGGCTTCTCGCGGCCGCGAATCTCCGCCACCACATTTTCGGATTCGAATGGCCCGCCCACGTGATTCGCCATCTCGAAACGCACCCGCACCTTTTGCCCCGACGCCACGAATCGAGCGATGCGCTCGGCGTCTTCGCGCGCCACGATCGTTTGCGGGAGCTTTTCCAGATGGCCGTCGGTGATTTCCGTGTGGCGATACAGAAGCAGGTTGGGCCGCGTGGACATCCAGAAGATCGCTGCGACACCCGCCTTTAGCGCGCGGTCGATGATCTTCGCATCGGTCTCATATTCTTCGTTGAGGTCGTCCCAAGTGATGAGCGGGGTCGTGTGCACCAGTATGATCGCGCCTTTCGCCGCGGCGCCCGCCTTCGCGAATCCCGCATCGTCGCCAGCCCCCACATCGATCACGTCCGACGTGATGCCGCCCTCCGGCGTGGACGGCGACCATCCGACCGACACGAGCCGCACCGGAAAGACCGCCGGGGACAAAACCTCCACGCGCGTGCGCCCTTCGCTCCAACCGACAGGAACCGTGAACTTCTCCGTGTGCACTTCGTCCACGCCCGCGTGCCGAAAAGCTTCGACGGCCCAGCCCACCGCGCGGTCGGCCTCGGGCGAGCCCGTCACGCGCCCGCCGATCGTGTCCGTCAGGTAGCGCAGATTCTCTCCAAGCGGCGAGGGACCCATCGCGCTTCGGATCATACCGGGCGCCAGATCCGAGCACGATTTCTCCACCGAGCAGGCTCCCGTCCCCTGAGGCACCTGCTTCCAGCCGGGAGGTAGATTGATCGGGGCCTGCTGTGCCGAACTTGCGGAAGCCATCAGGAGAAGCCAAGCGCCGAGAAATGCCGCGCCGGATTTGAAGATGTGGACGATCATCGCCGCTCCGCGGATCACCGCGCACGCATTATAGCGAGGAAGCGCCCTGCAATCACATCAACGCCGCAAGAAAAGCCCCTGTGGAAAATCGATCTCGCGGAAGAATTTTCCGGCTGCGAGAAAGTTCTACACGCGGCGCGGCCCTCGCGGCATGCCCGATTTCGGTGCATTCAATTCAATCGGGGCATCTTAAAGAAGTGACAAACTTTGGCACTCTAGCTGCAGGAATGCCCGGTTCAGCCTCCTCGAACCTCGCAGCGCGGTTCTGAGGCGGCGCTCCCGGCCTTCCGAGGGGTTGCGGAAGGTTTGGCTCGCAGCGCAGTTCAGTCAGGCAGTCTCGCATTAGAAAAAGCAGTCAGATCAGGATTGTTTGCCCAATACAGCCCTGGGCAGGGACGGAAAGGCCCCAGTGAAGAAAGTCCGGGTGTTCCCGAAGGCGCTGCCACGTGACAGGAAAGTCGACGCAAACCCATCCAGCATGTTCGTTTTCTGTGAAAAATCCAGCGGCGTAGCTCAATTCCGCGCCGAATCCAAGTCGAATCTGAATTGCACGGTCGATTGGATGGCCGGCCTGCTGGCCATGCAGTGCCTGGTGCGCGGGTCCGATCCCGGAGATTTCGCCATCCTGGTCCCGGCCGAGAAAGCGTTCGCGAGCCGATTGATGTCCCGCGCCGCACAACTCCTTGAAGAAGGGCGCGCCGCCGCGAGCCCGGTTTCGCTGAGTCCGCGGCAAAAAGAGATCCTCCGGTCCGTGGTCTGCAACCGGGCGAACAAGGAAATCGCCTCACAGCTCAACATCACGGTGCGCACCGTGAAGTTTCACATCTCCTCGCTCTTGACCAAGTTCGGCGTCAGCAATCGCGCCGAGCTGGCGCGCCGCGCGGCGGCGTTCATGCGCCCCGCGATCGTCGAGAGCGCGACTCCGGATTTGGATCAGCGGTCCGATGAGCCCGTTCGCCAGGAGTTCGAGCGAGTGGGCTTGAGGACCACCCTTCACGTCGCAAGCAAGGCGCGCAACACGCGCTTCCCCGAGCGAACGCTGACCGCGTAAGAAAATCCCGTATCTGATTTTTCGAGTGACGGATCTAGTGATCCATCTTCATGCCCTTCGGCATCGGCGCCGGTGGGGGCGGAGGCGCGGCCGCTTCCTGCGGTTCGAGCACTTTCTGCGCGGCGGGCGGCAGCTTTTCGATATTGGTCATAAACGCGACGACCTGCCAGATCTGCGTGTCGCTCAGAATGTGACTCCACGCGGGCATCCCCGTCCAGCGGATGCCCTGCCGCGTGATGAAAAAGTTTTGATTCTCGGGCATGTCGGGAGCTTTTCTGAAGAAGTTGGGCACGGGCGGATTGAACGACTTGGCGAACTGTCCACTGGGATTCGAAGGCAGGCCGTGGCAGCCGGCGCAGTGCTCGAGGTAGAGCTTGGCGCCCGTCACAAGGTTCTCCTCCGTCGCGGGAACCGGATTCTTCGCGTCGGGGGCGCGGTGCTCGGCCCAGGAGTCCATGGCGCCCATCGCGAGACGCCTTTCAAGCGAGGACGGGCGCTGGTCCGCCGAGAAATCGATGTAGTTCTGCTTCAGAACGAACCACCCGCACGCGGCTAGGGCAATCAACGTCACGAAAACTCCGAGAATGAAGCCTTTCATGTATGTACGCCTCCTGGGTCATTTCCACTTCAGTTGTTTCACGTCGATGGTGGGCGGGGGAAATTTCATGTCCATCGCCTCGAGCGTCTCCGCAATGATGTGCGAGACGGCGAGATTGCGGAACCACTTCTTGTTCGCGGGGATGATATACCACGGCGCGTGCGGCGTGCTGCATTTCGCGAGCGCGTCCTCGTAGGCCGCGGTGTAGTCGTCCCAGAATTTCCGCTCGTCGAAATCGGACTGGGAGATTTTCCAGCGGCGGTCGGGATCGTCGATGCGCAGCTGAAAACGTTTCTTCTGCTCGTCCTTGCTGATGTGGAGGAAGAATTTGACGATTTTCACGCGGTTGTCGTGCAGCAGCTCCTCGAATTCGTTGATCTGGTCGTAGCGCTGCGACCAGACCTCCTTCGGCACGATGTTGTGAACGCGCACGACGAGAACGTCCTCGTACACCGAGCGGTTGAAGATTCCGATGTCGCCGTATTCGGGGACGGCATGATGCACGCGCCAGAGATATTCGTGCGAGGATTCCTCGGCGGAGGGCTTCTTGAACGACGTCACGTGGCAGCCCTGCGGATTGCAGCCGGTCATCACGTGGCGGATCGTGCCGTCTTTTCCGGCGGCGTCGCGGCCTTGCAGGACGATCAGCAGCGCGCGCTTGTGCTCTGCATAGAGCAAGTATTGCAGCTTGTCGATCCGCTCGATCGATTTCCCGAGGCTGGACCTCATCTTGTCGCCCTTTTCCCAGCCGAGCGTTTCTTCCGGATCCCAGTCGGCGAGCTTGACCTTTTTCCCCGGCGTCGCCACGAGCTCTTTGCTGAAGTTCGTCGCCATTCAGTTTGCGACCTCCCAATCCCAGTGATTCGTGACTCGTGACTGGTGACTCGTGAAGCTTCGGAGGGCGGCGCCATCGAGGCGCGGACGCCAGGCGATTGCCCCGCGGACGGCGCAAATGGCACCTCGAATAGTGTGACACCCTGACGGTGCACCGATCGTTTGTTTTGAATGAGTTAGCGCGTGCTTCAAGTGGCGACCTGTGTCGACCTGATTCTCGATGCTGGAGGCTGGAGGCTCGAAGCTGGAGGAAACCCTTCGTGCTTCCGGCAAGGCGGAGGCAGAGAGAAGCGCACCCCACGCAACATCATCCGGGGCGCGAACGGCGCGCTTCGGTAGGGCGCTCAGGGCGGGCGGACGCCGGGAGATTGCCCCGCGTGCGGCGCTCGTCCCGAAACTTCGGAACCGTCTCGATGTTGCCGTCAATTTCACAAGCATCCTCCACGCCCACGCTGCCATAACGCAGAACGCGGCGCAAGGGATCGCCCATGTGGACTTCGAGGCTGAGAGGAACCTAAGCAGGCCAAAGATAGGTGTTGGATTTTACTGCTCGGTAGTTCGCGTCGAGCGCTGGTCCGAGCAGAAGAATTGCGGCGATGCGGCGCATCATCTCTTGAACGTAGCGGACTTCCTCTTTGGTGAGCGGGCGACCCAACAACTCTTCCTCTCGGTAGGAAAGCCACTTCTTGATCACTTGGTAGCCGCCGATCGTGTAGTCCCAGACGCGGGAAGGAATGTTGGACCAGTAGGCGATGTCGTTGAGGTAGACATCGTAGGTTTTGTCGCCGAGCTGAGCAAGGAGCTGCTCCTCGGAGAGGCCGAGCTCGCCGGCGCCGTCGAGGAGAGCTTTGCATTCGGCGTTGGAGTATTCACGCTCCACGATTTTGCCCTTGCCGGGCATGGTGACGCCGCCTTTGCCGGCATGACCCCAGCCTGCGGTAAGCGCGAGGTCGGGCTCCCTGAGACTACCACCGCCAACGCGCGTGGTAACGCCAATGAGTCTGAGTTCGGGTCGAATGTCGCCGACGGTGACTCCTTTGAGGGTAGATTCGGTGTCAAATAGCCCGGCTACTTGGCGGCCGAGGTCGGCTGAGGCGCGAAGCAGTTTTTGCGAGTCTGGGAGAGGGATGCGCGGCCAGTCTTGGCGGAGCGCTCCAGCGTTTTCGGTGCTGTACTCGACTGAATTTAATGTGGCGAGGGTGCTGTAGAAAACGTCCTCGGGTTTGGAAGCTAAGCGATGGAGGAATTTGTTAGCAGCGTCGGTCAGGTTCGGCCGCAGAGAAATCTGTTTGGACTGGTAGAGTGGTGCTTCGTCGTCTTCCGAGTTTACCGTGAGCGGGAACATACCAGCGTTCGATTCGACGATGTGATGGTCTGTCAGAAGTCTCGTAAATTGGGGTTGATAGAAGCCTTCCTGTCTGTTGTGTTGACCGGCTGTCAGCCAAAGGTTAATCGGACTAATGTGGGAAAAGTATTCCTCCCTCCTCCTGTCTAGAAGCGCTGTCTCTGGCTCCCAGTAGAGCCAGCGAACGTCAAAAGGCCGGTACTGATAGCGGACGATGTTTTCTGGCTTAAACCCGCGGCGAACCAGATAGTCACGCACGGATTCGGGGTCAAAGCCGCTAGTCCTCTCGGTCAACCCCGGATTCTGTTCGTTCCATTCCTTGTAGCTGAGGCTCGGGCTAAAGAAGGACCGCATTCGCTTGGTCAGGACATCCTTATCAAAGTCAGTGAGGAGCTTATCTCGGCTGGTTTTGACGCCCGGGAAGAAAGTTGGGAACAGTTCGGTGAGCAATGGCCAGGAGTTGTAGCCTTTCCCTATCCTAGCTGGCATGAAGGAGAACCCTAATTCAACAGCTGGCGTCAGAGTCGCGTAGTTTGATTTAGGAATGGACTGGAGCAGTTGCTGTCGTTTGCTACTTCCCCAGAAATGCTGAAATCGGATGGAATCGGTTGCGGCATGTGTTTGCTTTCTAGCCAGCAGGCCAATTGCGGTGCCGACTTGAATTCCCTCGCGGTTCCAATCAGTGGAAAAGACGCTCGGGTCGGGCTCGCCTTCCGGCGTCAGTTTCCCGGTTTTGTACTTGTCGCCATTGAGGCAGTCCACCCAGATCCGGTCGAACTTCTCCAAGTAGTTCTCTCGCATTCCGGTGAAGGAAAGCCCGTCGAGCCAGGAGTAGTTGGAGATGAAGCACACGACACCGTACCCAGACATCTCAGCTATCCTGCGCTCGGCCATCCGGTAGAAGCGGACATACAGATCGTTTAGACCCTGACCTTGAGGTGGCGGAGCTTTCTTGGTAGTCCTGTACGCCGTTGTTAACGTGCGCTCTTCCTCTATAGCCACTCCGGCGAAGCCGTTGTAGGGTGGGTTGCCGAGGATAACGAGAATGGGGGTGTCGCGCTTGACGTGTTCGGCCGCGTCTCGCTCTTCTTCCAGCTCGGGAAAGATCAGGTGCTGCTTCGGCCCCTTGGGTGGCTCCCATCCCGTAAGAGCATTCGTGAGGTAGACGCCAATGCGTTCGCTGCTTCTTTCCCCGAGGGGAACACCGAAATTCTGGAGCAGAAGCCCAAGCTGGAGGTGAGAGACGACAAACGGAGCGGGTAGAATCTCGAAGCCGAAGACCCGGCTCTGGGCGGCTTCCTTGAGGTCCGCGGCGATGAGGGCGTCGTCTCCTCGCATCCTTAGTGTTTCGTGAATCTTATTCAGGACTTCCACAAGGTAGGAGCCGGTGCCGCAGCAGGGGTCGAGTACATACACGTTCTTGTCGGCAAGGCCGTCGGGCAGGCCGAGGTCTTCGCGAAGCACCGTATCCACGCGTGCCACCATATACTTAACGATTTCGGGCGGCGTATACCAAACGCCTAGCTGTTTTCGGAGTTCCGGATCGAACTCTTCCAAGAAGGGCTCATAGAAATACTGAACGGCATGAGACTCCTGGAATTTGGAGAAGAATTGCGCGCGATCGACGCGGTTCAAAACGGCTGCTGTCCAGTCGAGGACCTCGGCCAGCTTCAACTCTTCAAGCTGGCCGGGATCAGCCATTTCATAAAAGAGCTTGCGTATAACGGGTACCTTGAGAAGCCGGGCTGTTAGGTTCCAATCGAATCGATTTCTTGAAGTAGGCGGGTATTTCCGCGCCCACAGAACCCACGCCGAAAACACTCCGTAAAACAGGGTCTGGATCAGACTCGAGCGGAAAAAATGCTCACCCTTCTCCCCTTCGAACTTGAGTCCCAGCGCTTCTTCGAAGGCGCTCCGGAGGGCCGCGAGCGTGTCGAGGGGGATATTCCCGACGCGGGCGAGGGCATCTCGTGCATAGGAAGCGAGGAAAAACGCAACATCCTCGGGCGCGGCGAGCGGTGCCGCGTGCAGCATCACGCGCTTCAGATATTCAGCGAACCGGACCCCATCTCTTTCGTCCGTTTTACGCTGATGCGCAGCGGCTTCCCAAAAACTCGACTCGCTGTCCGCCAGTTCGAACTTTTCGAGGATAGTGGGACTCCCATCCAGGTCGTGTCCGACAAGAACGAATTGCCGCAAACTGATGACCAGCACTTGGCGATATCGATCCAGATAACGAGTAACCTGCGGACCCAACGCCACCTTCGTCGCGTCCTCGCGGGGCGCTTTGACCTCGATGGCACCGCGCGACGGGAGCTGCCCTTGCTTCGGTTCGTGGGCCGCTTTCTTTTCAAACTGTTCCGCTGTGAAGAGACCGCCGTCGGGCAGCCCTGCTCCGCGATTCTGAATGTGGATTACGCAGCGGACGCGCGGTTTCAGATTCTTGCCTGTCTCGTTGAAGAGCGTTTCGAGCGAACCGTAGTAGGAGGTTTCGTCCACCCCGGCGTGCGATGAGTGGATCTCGTACACGTCGTGGAGGAATTTTTCGAGTGGCGTCATCAATTTGCCGTCGATTGACCCGAATTCGCCGGCTGGCAATAGTTACCACAGAGAGACTCCAGCGGCAATTAACAGATGGTGACGCTTGCCTAATCGCGCAGGGGACGAATACTTGCTGCGGGAGAACCTGCGCACCCTTCGGCACGTCACTCAGGGCAAGCCCATTCAGCCTCGCCGCTGGCGAGGCCTCAGAGCAAGAAGGTAGCTGTGCGGGCCGGCCGTTTATGTCGCGGCGAAGAGCACAGACATGAGTGTCTGTGCCACAAAGGCAACCGCGCAGCATAACCGGAAACCAAGAGCAGATCCCTCGGCGTCCGCCAGAACACCCGGCGGACTCTCTCGGGATGACAACGAAAAACGAGAAAAACGCCCGCCTTCCCGATGCAGACCATCGGGACACAAGAGACGCGAAAGGCGGCCGCTACGAAGGCAACGGCCGGGCGCGGGTGGTGGTGATCACGACGACGCTGACGAGAACAAACGCAGTCCCGAGAATCGTGCGCAGGCCAAGCGCTTCGCCCGCAAAGAAGTATCCGAGAACCACAGCCACCACCGGATTCACGTACGCGTAGGTGCCGACCTTCGTCGGCGATTCGTGATGCAGCAGCCATACGTAGGCGGTAAACGCGACGATCGAGCCGGGGACAATCAGGTAAAGAAGCGCGAGCCACGCTCCGCGCGAGACGGCCGAGAAATGAAAGCCGTGGAATTCGCCGAGCGCGGCCGACGCGAGAGCCAAAAGCACCCCGCCGGCGAGCATCTGCGCGCCCGAGCTCATCGCTTTGGAAGAGGGCAGAGGCAGCTTGCGCGAAAACGCCGAGCCCACCGACCAGCTCATCGCCGCAACGATCAGCG
Source organism: Terriglobia bacterium (assembly GCA_020073605.1). Taxonomy (GTDB): domain Bacteria; phylum Acidobacteriota; class Terriglobia; order Acidiferrales; family UBA7541; genus Palsa-295. The sequence continues at coordinate 114,931 of JAIQEW010000003.1, read as the reverse complement.
CCACGGCGCCGAGCCTGTCGATCGGCGCGCCGCCGAGGTTCAACGAGCGGCTCACCAGCACACCCACTCCGCCAAGGCCGATCAGTAGCGCGAGAGCCAAGCGCGGAGTGAGCCTCTGGGTGCGCAGGAAGATGATTTCCGAAAGAGCCATGAATGCCGGGATCGTCGCCAGCATGACCGCGGTGATGCCCGACGGCACGCGCTGCTCGGCCCAGAACACCAGTCCATAGTCGAGGACGAAGATCGGGAACGCGAGTAGAGACGCCGAGGTCCACTGGCGCAGCGTGGGCGAGCGCTCGCCGCGAGCGATCGTCCAGAGATACAGAGCGAGCCCGGCAGCCAGGAAACGCATCGCGGCCAGAAGAAGCGGCGGAACTTCGCTAACGCCAATGCGGATGGCGAGAAACGTCGATCCCCACACGAGGTAGATGATCGCGAAAGCCAGCAGGGTCTTCCACGCCGGGCGATGGGGGTTGGCGTCCATGGCGGATTGCGCGGGGCGAGGCACGATGGTGGCGTTGTTTCACCGCGAGAACAGCACGATAGTAAGGGATTTCATGCCTTCGGCCAAATCCGGCGTTTTTCGGATGTAGGCCATTTTGGGCGCCTGCGACAAGGCAAAGACTTGCCGCGAGTGACCCTGCGCAATGGTAGTTGGTGGAGCGGCCGGTTATGTCGGAGCTGAAGCTCCGACCTCCTAGGAACCTCTGGCCCGCCTGAAGGCGGCCGCTACGAAAGCGAAAACCGCCCTCCTACGCCAAGGCTCCGGAGGGTGAACGCTGCGCAAGGTGACGGGAAAACGTATGTCAAAGCTCACTAGCACCGAATGTGACTTGCATCACAGCTTTTTTCTTTGAATTGGGGTAAAAGGGAATCGTCGAAGGATGGAAACCGCGATGGGGAACCTCCAAGACATTTTGGATGAGAGTCCAAAGTAGCACAGAGGTCCTCCAAGGTCGGCTTCAAATCGAAGTGACCATGAAACGGTGACTGTTCTTCGGCCAGAGGCGGCGGCCAAGCGGAAGGGTGCACGCGCCCAGGAATTTCGACGCGCCGGCGAACAACTGTCGGAGACACTTCCCTACCGGTCGCTGCCTCTGCCTCATTATTAATTAGCCGCGATTTTCCGTTTTGGCCTCCCTGACAGGCGTCCTTGTGCACCCGGTGCATCTTGTAACTCGGGAACCGTGAGGCGGTTTCTTCGCTGAGGAAAGCGAAGGCTGCCCACCTCCCGACATGACCCGTCGGGAAGGTGGCCGTCCCGCAAACCCATCCGGGACGCGAAAACCGCGCTACGAAGGCAAAGGCCGGGCGCAGAGAAAGACGCCCACCTGAAGGTGGCCGCTACGTAAGTCAAAGCCCGCGCGCTAAGCCGGCGCGGCTACCGCACTACCACTCGCATTTTGGCAATGATATTGATAGTGTGCCGGACGGCAACCGGGTGAAAGCCACCCAAAGGGAATCCGCGTGTCCGAGACGCCTGAACAGCTGCTTTTCGCCAGACGCAAGCGCTTGATGGATGCGTACGAGCTGAGAAAGCCGGACCGCATCCCCATCCGGCTGAACTTCGGGTACATGCTGGCGAGGCTGGGGGGAATCAGCAACCGGGAGCTGGACAACAACCCCGCCGTGGCGCAAGAGCTGCTGGAAAAGTGGACTCAGTATTTCGCGCCGGACATGGCGTCGGGCTTGACCTCTTTCGTCTCCGCCGTCAGCGTGATGCTGGGCGACCGGCAAACGCGATGGCCGGGCTACGGGTTGCCGGACGACAAGCCCATGCAATACGTCGAGGACGAGTATATGAAGGCCGAGGATTACGACGCCTTCCTCGACGACCCGACCGACTTTGCGCTGCGGACGTTCCTGCCGCGAACGTACGAGAACCTCGAGGGGCTGGCCAAACTGCCCCGGCTTTCGGTGCTGGTGGCCGGCTATCCGATGTTCGGGGCGCTGGCGATGGCGCTCGCCAACCCGGCGCTGGCCGCATCCTTGCAAGCGCTTGCACGCATGGCGAAATTCCAATCCGAGAGAATCCTGCAAATGCGGAAAGAGGCGGAACGGATGGCCGCGCTCGGTTTCCCTTCGGGAATCGGCTATGGAATGGGAGCGTTCGGCCTGGCGCCGTTTGACTTCATGAGCGACACGCTGCGAGGCATGCGCGGCATCTTTTTGGACATGCATCGGCGTCCCGAGAAGCTGCTGGCCGCGGAAGAGAAAGCGCGGCGCATCTCCGCCGAGGCAGCCATCGAGTCCTGCCGGCAAACGGGCGGCAAATTCGTGTTCATTCCCCTGCACCGGGGGTCGGATGGATTCATGTCCCTGAAGCAGTTCGAGAAGTTCTACTGGCCGCAACTGAAGGGGCTGGTGAACGATCTGGTGGATGCGGGGCTCGTGCCGGCGCTGTTCTATGAGGGCGTGTGGAACGAGCGCCTTCACTACCTCCGCGAATTGCCCAAGGGGAAGACCGCCGGGCATTTCCAGAGCACAGACATTTCCAAGCTGAAGGAAACTGCCGGTGATGTGCTGTCGATCTCGGGATGTTTTCCGGTGTCGCTGCTGCAAGCGGGGCCGGAGGAAAAAGTGCGCGAGCAGACCAAGAGGTATTGCGAAATCCTCGGGCGGAATGGCGGGTTCATCATGGCCGCCAATTCGTCGATGGATGAATGCGACCCGCGCTTCGTGAAAGTGTGGGTGGACGCCACCCGGGAGTACGGGGGCTACTGATCGTCCCGGTGGTGAGGAGGAAGACTCATGCAAACAGATACGCAAGCGGCCCCGAGCTCGAAGGCAATGCTATGGACGGGGCGCATCCTTAGCGGCCTGGTCGTATTGTTCATGCTGTTCGACAGCATCCTGCATATATTGAGGCCGGCGAAGGTCCTGGAGGCATTCGTCCGCATCGGATTTTCCGAGAAGTTCTCTCTCGTGATCGGGATCGTCCTGCTCGCCTGCGTGATTCTCTATGTGATCCCGCGCACGTCGGTGCTTGGCGCGATCTTGCTGACGGGATATCTTGGCGGCGCCGTCTCGATCAACGTGCGAGCGGGAAGTCCGCTCTTCACCGGGACATTGTTCCCCGTCTATTTCGGGGTGCTGACCTGGGGAGGGCTTTTCTTTCGCGATGCGCGGCTGCGCGCGCTCATCCCGCTGCGAAAGTAGGCGCGCGGTGGATGGAGCAGGATCGGTGCTACCGGATCGGGAGTTTCGATCGTCTTAAGAGTGAACAGCGAAAGCCAGGAAGGAGGAAGAAATGAGCGGAGTAAGAGTGCTGGTGGGAACGCGCAAGGGCGCGTTTATTTTGTCGTCGGACGGCAAGCGCGAAAAATGGGACGTGAGCGGGCCGCACTTTGCGGGCTGGGAGATCTACCACATGAAGGGATCGCCGGCTGACCCAAACCGGCTGTACGCGTCGCAGACGAGCGGCTGGTTCGGCCAGATTCTCCAGCGATCGAGCGACGGCGGCAAGACGTGGGAGACGCCCGGAGGCGAAAAGATGCCGGCGCCGGGCGAGATGCCCAGTGGCGCGAGCAATAAATTCGTCTACGACACTTCCGCTGCGACCGGCAAGCCACTCACCACGCACCAGTGGTACGACGGAACGCAGCATCCGTGGGAGTTCAAGCGCGTGTGGCATCTCGAGCCGTCGTTCAACGACCCGGACACGGTGTACGCCGGAGTCGAGGACGCCGCGATGTTCCGCACGACGGACGGCGCGAAGTCGTGGCACGAACTTTCGGGCCTGCGCGGCCACGGTACGGGACCCAAATGGCAGCCCGGCGCCGGCGGGATGTGCCTGCACACGATCGTGCTCGACCCAAGCAATCCGCAGCGGATTTTCATCGCCATTTCGGCGGCGGGCACGTTTCGCACCGACGACGGCGGCAAGACCTGGAAGCCGATCAATCAGGGCCTACGCTCGCAGTACATTCCCGATCCGAAGGCGGAGGTCGGCCACTGCGTTCACCGCATCGCGATGCACCGGTCGCGCCCGGGCGTGCTCTTCATGCAGAAGCACTGGGACGTGATGCGCAGCGACAACGCGGGCGATTTGTGGAGAGAGGTGAGCGGGAACCTGCCGACCGATTTCGGATTCGTGATCGACGTCCACGCGCACGAGCCGGAGACGATCTACGTGGTCCCGATCAAGAGTGACTCGGAACATTTTCCGCCCGAAGGAAAGCTGCGCGTGTACCGCAGCAAGATCGGCGGAAACGAATGGGAGGCGCTCACGAAAGGCCTGCCGCAGAGCAACTGCTACGTCAACGTGCTGCGCGACGCGATGGCCGTCGATTCGCTCGACAAATGCGGCGTGTATTTCGGCACCACCGGCGGGCAGGTGTACGCGTCGGCGGATGCCGGGGACAGCTGGGCTCCCATCGTGCGGGACCTTCCGGCGGTGCTTTCCGTGGAGGTACAGACGTTGGCGTGATCCTTGTGAGGAATTGTTTACCTTACGTCCATGAAATCGGAAAAGGACAAACTCAGCACAGCGCTGTCGGGCATTTCGGGTGAGTACTTTGTCGCGGCAGAATTGTCGCGCCACGGCTTGATCGCCGCAGTAACACTCCGAAATACACGGGGCATCGATATCCTCGCGTCACGCCCGGGTGGCAAGAAGCCTGCAACCATCCAAGTCAAGACTTTACAGCGCGGCAACAAACATTGGTTACTTAGCAAGAACGATGAACGCTCCAAAGGCAAACACCATTATTACGTGTTCGTCACCTTGCATGGGCGCAACGGTACACCCGAGTACCACGTCGTGGAGGGGAACACCGTCGCAAGAAAGTGCGCGGCCAGTCACAGGAAATGGCTCAAGGGAAGGAAACGGGACGGAGGGAAACGGAAAGACTCCAGCATGCGTATTTTCGCACCGGGCGAGAGTTTTCGTGACGGATGGAATCGAATCCGCTTCGACTGAACCGCGGAGGTAATGGTTGTCATGATCCGGGTGGAGCTTCCGGCGCATCTGCGGACACTGGCGCACGTCGAGGGAGACGTGCAACTCGAGGTTCAAGGCCAGGTGACGCAGCGCTCGGTCCTCGACGCGCTCGAGGCGCGCTATCCGATGCTGCGGGGGACGATCCGCGACCACGTCACGCAGGAGCGCCGGCCGTTCTTGCGGTTCTTCGCCTGCCAGGAAGATCTCTCGCACGAGCCGCCGGACGCGCCGCTGCCCGAGCCGGTCGCGTCCGGCGCGGAGCCGTTTATGATCATCGGGGCGATCGCCGGCGGCTAGGCGGGTGAATTCTAGCCTCCGCAAGTTGTTGCTGCGGCGAGTCATGCGGGTGTAACACTTTTTTCATGCCGGGTTCAAGGTTCCGAAGTATCATGCTTTTTTAGGTCCAGGTGTGCCCCATGGCGACCACGACTCCCGACATCCTGAGTGTCCCTCAGCCGGCGCCGCAGAAGACGGCCGCAGCGAAGCGCGAATATCCGGGCGCGCTGGTGGTGGTCGAGGGAATCGACGGCTCCGGGAAGAGCACGCAGCTCTACCTGCTGAAGCGGTGGCTCGAAATCGGCGGGTATCGGATTCATTTCACGGAGTGGAATTCGTCGCCGCTGGTGAAGTCCGCGACGCGGCGCGGGAAGCAGCGGCGGCTGCTGACTCCGACGACTTTCTCGATGCTGCACGCGGCCGATTTCGCCGACCGCTGCGAGCGGCAAATCCTGCCGCTGCTCCACGGCGGCTACCTGGTGCTCGCCGACCGCTACATCTATACGGCGTTTGCGCGCGACGCGGCCCGCGGCTGCTCCCCCCACTGGCTCCGCAACCTCTATAGCTTCGCGCCGGTGCCGGACATCACGTTCTATTTCCGCGCGCCGCTGGACGTGGCGGTGAACCGGATCGTCGCCGGGCGGCCGAAGCTGAAATATTACGAAGCCGGTATGGACCTGGGGATTTCGCTCGACCGCGCGGAGAGCTTCCGCATCTTCCAGGAGCGAATCCTGAGCAACTACGACCAGATGATCGAGACGGACCACTTCGTGCTGATGGACGGCACGGTTCGCGTGAACAAGCTCCAGAAGCTGATGCGCCAGCTTCTCGGCGAGCGAGTCGATCTGAGGCAGTTCGCGCCCAAGAAAAAATGAAGCCGCCCCGCGCACAGTCCAAACCCGATGTCCCGCCGAACGGCCGCCCTTCGAAGCACGCCAAGAAGAGCAAGAACGGCCACGCGAACGGCGCAGCGCGATTCTACGGAATCCCGATGCCGGGCGTCCGCACCGAGGACCTGAGCGGAAGCCTGATCGTGGTGGAGGGAACGGACGGCTCGGGCCGCTCGACGCAGATTTCGCTGCTGACGGAGTGGCTCGAATCGGAAGGTTTTGCGGTGCAGACGATGGGGCTGCGCCGGTCGTTTCTGGTGGGCGAGGACATCGACGCGCTGCTGGCCGAAAACGCCGTGACGCGCATGACGCTCGCGCTGATGTACGGCACGGATTTTTTCGACCAGCTCGAGCGGCGGATTCTGCCGGCGCTGCGGTCGGGATTGATCGTGCTCGCCGACCGCTACATCTTCACGCTGATCGCGCGCGCGGCGGTGCGCGGGATCGGCCGCGACTACCTGCACGGGATTTACGAAATTGCGCTGCGGCCCAATCTGACGTTCTGGCTGAACGTGCGGCCGGAAGTCGCGTTCGACCGCGAATTCAAGAAGTCGCAGACGATCAGCTACTGGGAGTCGGGGCGGGACATGTCGCTATCGAACGACCTGTTTCAATCGTTCATCCGCTACCAGTCGATGATCAAGCGGGAATTCGAATATCTTTCGAAACGGCACGGCTTCATCGAACTGGACGGCGAAGGAAGCGTCTCCGAAGTGAACCGCGTGCTGCGGCGGCGGATTGCGTCGCACCTCGGAATCCGGAGCACGCACTACAAACCTTCGCACGCGCTCGCGCACCTCTGGCGCTGAAGAGTGGCCGCACCGGTCCAACTGGCGGCGATTGACGCGGGATCGAACGCGATCCGGCTGGTCATCGCACGCGCCACTTCTCCCAACAACATCGAAATTCTCGAGACAGAACGCGCGGCGGTGCGCCTGGGCCACAACGCGTTCACGCGGCACCTGCTCGACAACGACACGATCTCGCGGGCGGCGCGCGTCTTCCGCCACTTCCGCGACCGCATGGACCACCATCACGTGATCGCCTACCGCGCGGTGGCGACGGCCGCGGCGCGCGAGGCGCGCAACTACCGGCGGCTGATGGAGCGCATCCAGCGGAAATCCGGAATCGAGCTGGAAGTGATCGGCAGCGAGGAGGAGGCGCGACTGGTCTGCTCGGCCGTGCAATGGACGCTCCGCGGACGTGTAAAGCCGAGAGCGATTTTCGATCTCGGGGGCGGCAGCCTGGAGTTGAATTTTTTCAAAGACGGCGCGCTGCAACACCGCGTCGCGCTCCCGCTCGGCACGATCCGCCTGAAGGAAACGTATTCGATCGAAGGCGCGATCGACGAAGACAGCGCGAAACGGCTTCAGCTTCACACGCTGGCGCTGCTGCGCAGCGCGATGCCCTCGCCGCCGAAGCTTTCGCGCGCGATCGCAATCGCGTGCGGAGGAAACGCCGAAGCGCTCGTGCGGCTCGCTCCGGGGCCGCTGGTGGGACGGATTCCTTCGATCAATGTGCGACTGCTGCGGGACCAGAGATGGAGGCTGCTGGGGCTGGATGTGGCCGGACGGATGCGCGCGTTCCGCGTGCGGCGCGACCGTGCGGAGGTGATGGGAATCGCGTCAATCATCCTGACGACGGTGGCGAAATGGCTCGACCTGCGCGCGATGATGGTGCCCGGAGTGGGAGTGCGGGAAGGGCTGCTGCTCGATCTCGTTGGCGAGCAGTATTCGGGCGTGGCCGCGTCGGCGGAAGAGAAGGATCGCGCCGAAGAATTGCTGGTCGGCGTGCGCTGGTTCGCGCGGCGCCACGATTGCAATTTGCAGCATGCGGATCAGGTGGCGCAACTCGCGCTCACGCTTTTCGACCAGTTGCGCCCGATGCACGAGATGGGAGCGGAGGAGCGGCTGGTGCTCGAAATGGCCTCGCTGCTGCACGATATCGGGCATTTCGTGCATCGCAAGTCGCACCACCGGCACGGCGAATACCTGGTGCGCTACGGAGAGATTCCGGGGCTGCGCGGCTGGCGGCGCGACATGGTCGCAGCGCTGGTGAGGTATCACAACTGCAAGTCCGAGCCGCAGGTGGAGCACGCGTCGTATTCGTCACTCGATGGCGACCGGCGACGGCAGGTGCGGCTGCTCACCTCGCTGCTGCGAATCGCGGAGAAGCTGGAATCGGAGCACGCCCAGCGCGTGGGGGGCGTGGACGTGCAGATCGCCGGGCGCCGGGCCGTGTTCCTGATTCGCGCAACGGAGGGCACGCGACTCGACATCGCGGGGCTCGAGAGGAAGTGCGGGCTGTTCGAGAAGGAGTTCCACCTCCGGGCGGAATTCCGGCGGGATCAGCGAAGGGAAAAGGTAGCGTAGGCCATGATTCTCTACATCGTCCGCCACGGGATCGCCGTCGATCGGCTGGATCCGAAATGCCCGCCCGAAGCGGAGCGGCCGCTGACGGCGCGTGGAGTGCAGAAGACGCGATCGGCGGCGCTCGGACTGCGCGCTCTGGGCGCGAAGCCGGACGTATTGATCACGAGCCCTTACGTGCGCGCGGCGCAGACGGCCGAAATCCTGGCCGAGGCGCTCGGCTACCCGCCGGAAAAGATTCGCGTGAGCGAGGCGCTGAAGCCCAACGAAAATCCCGCGACGATCCTCAACGAAATCTTCCGCCTGCGAGCGAAGGAAGTGATGCTCTGCGGGCATGCGCCGCACGTCGATCATCTGATCTCCCATCTGGCGGGTGCGCGCGGCACTTTCACGGCGATGAAGAAGGCGGGGATGGCCTGCTTCGAACAAGCCGGCGGGCATGGCCGGTGGGAACTGGTCTGGTACTTGACGCCGAAAGCGCTGCGCGAGATGGGCGATTAGGCGGGTGGTCTACGCGGTCCGCCGCGAGGGAAACGGCGCGGCCACGAGCGCGTGACCCCACTGAAATCCCGCGCGCCAGGTGAGCCAGGGGGAATTGGGACCGGCGCTTATCTGAAGGAATTCCTGCAGCAAAGCCTTCCGCTTTGCATCAATTCGATCGATCCATTCCTTTTGAATCGCGGGACTGAGTTTGGAGGCGCTGCGGCGTATCCGGCCGCGGAGCACGTCCAGATCGTGCACGTCGCCGAGCAGATCCTGCATCCGCCTCAGATCGTCGCCCCAAACCTCCGAACGCTGCGGCAGAAAATTTTCAACGATGTAGCGGAACCGCTTGATGCCGATCCGCAAACGATGCCAGGCAATGGCGCTGCGGCTCTTGCGGGCCTTTTGAAACAGGTCACCGGCAGTGTTGAGTTGCGCGAGAGCCAGGCGCTGAAAAACGACGCTCTCCATGGGGAAGAATCGCGCCTTCGACGCCAGCTTGCGCGTGAGCTTCTTCCACGCCTTGCGGTCGAATTGATCGAGCGCGCGCTCCGCTTTTTCGCGATGCAGCCTCTCCTGGCCGGCGAGCGTCCGCAGCAGCTGCTTTCGCACGGGGTCGCGCGGCGGCCCGAGCTTCTTCACCCAGGACCTCTCCACCTGCGCGTCGCGCAAGTCGCCGAGGGCGCGGAAGAGGTCGCCGCTGGCTTTCTTGAGCTTGCGCCATCCCGGGCCGGGGTTGACTTCGCTTAGCGCGTCGGCCATCGTCCGGCAGCGGCGGAGCGCGACGCGCAAATCGTGAACATCGTCGGCGTCCCAGCCGCGACGCACCAAATTCGCTCTCTCAAGGACGCGATCCATCCAGACTTCGAGTCCGATGCTCTTTGCGGCGATGCCGGTGGGCAATGGAATCGTGAGCGCCATGGGGCTTTCACTCGATCCGGAGGGTCAGAACGGAAGCAGTATGGTAACCCGGCGAAGAGGATTTTTCCAGCGGGCGAAGGTTGGCCACGAATTGACCCGGCTGTGAGGTCAGGTTTATTTCAGAGTGGACTGCGGGGGATATATACTCCCGCAAAATTCCCCGGAGGCGCCCTATGGAGCGATCAGGCGGTGTGACGGCTTCGGCGGTTCTGGTCTTCATCGGCAGCGGGCTTACGCTGCTTCTCGCGTGTTTTTCGGCACTCGCTTTCTTCACCTTCCGAAACACTCCCGCTCAGCCTCCGTTCATGCGTTACGTCATGGTCGGTGTCGCCATTCTTGAAATCGCGTTTGCAGTCTGGGGGATCTTTTCGGGAATCGGCCTTCTGCGTCTTCGTGGGTGGGCGAGGATCTCAATGCTGGTCTTCAGCGGGATCCTGCTGTTTTTCACTCTGCCCGCTCTTCTGGTCATCCCGTTGATGCCTTTGCCCGCACCGCAAGGCATGCCGGCGAACTTCGCTCTCTTCGTGAAACTTTTTCTAGTGATCTTCTATGCAATTCCCGCGGCGATTGGCGGCTGGTGGCTGTATTTTTTCAACAAGCGAAGCGTGAAGGATCAATTCCGAAACGGCGCGACATCCGCTGTTGAAATGACCGGCGCGCCGGCACGGCCATTGAGCATCACGATCGTCGGCTGGGTGTTGCTGGTCAGCGGAACGATCGGCCTGCCATTTTCGTTTTTGCGTTTCCCGGTGCTCTTCGGCGCCTTCGTGCTGGCCGGGTGGCATTCTTTCCTCTACCTACTCGGATGGTGCGCCTTTCAGATCGTTGCTGGTGCGGGACTATTGAAGCTCAGGCGCTGGGCATGGATTCTCACAGTCTGCGGGCTGTCATTTGGTGTCGCCAACGCTCTGATTTCCGTCCTCATACCGGGCAGGCAGGCCCGATTCGATGAGGCGATGTCGCTGGTCCGGATCCGGATGGGCCTGCCGGAAGTTCAGCTTGCGGTGCCCGTAAATTTCTATATCTGGTCTGGGCTGGTCTTTGGCGTTCTCTTCGTCGGAGTGCAGCTTTGGTTCATTGTGACCCGCAAGAAAGCATTTTTCGCCGCGCACGAATCTCCCGCACAGCCAGCCGGAATGTGAAAATCGAAAGTAGATTGAGCGCTCGGACCGGAAATTGAAGCTAGGAGACGAAGGCGCAGCCGACGCGCGTGCCGCCGCTTTCCGTCCGCAGCGTGTAGATCTTGCGGAGAACGACGCGCACCGGCGGGAGAATCGGCACGTGCAGGACGGCGTTAAATTGATTGGATAGGGCTTCGGCGCTTTCGAGCTGGAGGGCAACGCCGCCATAGCTGAGGTCGATCACTTTCGTGCTCGTCTGGCCGATTTCTGCAAGTACGGCGTGGGCTTTGGTTCCGGCGAGTGACACGCGCTCCCATTTTCGCTGCTCGCTCGGCGGCGCGGGGCTTGGAACAACGGTCGGCCCGGCAGGTGCAGAGGCGGCAGCGGCCGCAGCAGCTCTCGGAGGAGGCGCGGCGGGAGCTGCTTCGCGCGGAGGATGCGTTTCGAGCGGAATCACGCGCGAAGGCGCGCGGCCCGAATGCTTCAGTTCATACAGGCGCTTATCCGCCAGGCCCAGCAGCTCACTTTTCTGATCGCCATCCTGCGGGTGGACCGCCACACCGAAATCGAGCGTGACTCCTACGTCGACCTTGAGCGGGCGCAATTCGCTTTCGTATTGGGCGCGAACGCGGCGGCAAAGAGTGACGGCTTGTTCGGGGTCCGTTTGCGGCAGGAGCAGCGCGAACTCATCCCCGCCGATGCGAAACGCGAAGTCGGAGGCGCGCAGAGTCTTGCGCAGGGTGGTGGCGGCGATTTGCAGTACATGATCGCCCTGCAAATGCCCGTAGCGATCGTTCACTTCCTTGAGCTTGTGCAAATCGAGGATGACGACTGCAAGCTGCTGGCCGTAGCGCTTTGCGCGATTCAATTCCTTGTCGCAGTATTCATCGAAGAGCCGGCGATTGTAGAGGCCCGTCAGAGCGTCGGTGGCGGCATTGATCTGCAGCTTCTTGAATTCGTCGTATTCGATCAGGATGGGAACGCGCAGAACATTGGCGGACGACAGCACATCCACCATCGCGGTTTTGAGGGAAACTTTCTTTCCGAGGCTCTCGGAAAGCTGGCGGCGCCGATCGAGGATGCGCGTCCAGTATTCGTTGCTCTGTACCTCGGTGAAATCGATCTGCGAAACGGTGCGGAAAAATTGCCGCAGGAATTGTCCACGGACGGATTCGTCGAGACCGTCGAGGGTCTCAACCAACAAATCCAGAAAAGAGTCTTCCGCTGATGGCTGCGGCTCGAAAGCTTCGCCGGGCTGAGGCATCAATAGGTTCCGATTTACTTTTAGCCTAACCTGAAATCAAGGACAACCTGCGGGGACGCTTATTTTGTAGCACGAGGCAGTCCAAATCCCATACGACAATCAGCTCGAAACACATCTGTAAGTTGTTGCTGAGAAGAAGATTAGGCCGGTGCTCACGGACCCCTGCGGGAAATTCGGGCTGCGGTGTGAAAAAGTGAAAGGGGATTCCACTTTATGCCCAGGATGCTGCAGGTCGCAAAAGTTGAGACTGTGGAAAATTGTTAGCCGATTGGCTTGAGGAATTCAACGCCTGCGAGGTACACGTCGCCGGCTTCCTGCTGGCGCTTAACTCTCGCCTGAATCGGCGGCATCCCGGCAGGAACCAGGCCCGACGAAGTAATCGAAGGAGCGGGAATTGTCAGCGTGACGTAACCGTTGATGGAAAGCGGCCGAGGACTCGTAATAAAAGCGCCCAAAGCGCTGATATCCAGCGTTTTGGCCAGCTCCATGAACTGCTCTCCCTGCTCATCCCTGCCACGGATGAAGAGCGGCACTTGGAGACGAATCCGCTGAACGCGCCGACGTTCATCGTCCAGCGGTGGCACCCCTAACTTGTGATGGACAGCGTTTTCTCTAACGCTCATTGGTACCCAAGTAGTAGTACCAAATTGAACCGCAATTTGAATGCAAGTCTGCATAGTTCCCAGCCAATTTCGTAAGCTACTTATTATCAAGTAGATATGGATTCCCTGATCGGCCGCGCTGACCCGTAGAGAACCGGAATATGCAAAATTGCGCCAATTCACTTCCGGGATTGTGCAAACGTAGGACGCATTTACCATTGACACTTTTTTGACGCTTTGCGAGCATACCGATCCTCAGACGATTCCACTCGATTTACGGGGTAAGCACGAGAGTGGTGTCTTTGCACGCGATTGGAAGCCTTGGGAGGGCGAGTTGCCGAAGAGCATGACGCTCGAAAAGCAGGCGGCCGGCCAGGCGAGCTTTCAACTGGTTGCCAGCGTCCTCGACGCCCTCGATCGCCCCCTTCTGGTGTCGGATCGCGCCGGCCAGATTCTCTTCAGCAATTTGCACGCCCAAGACAGGCTGCGCGCGCAAGGATTGCACGCCAAACCGGCGCTCAATCTTTTTCAGGACGTTCTACACGCCGATCGCAAGGAAGTCCTCCGCCAACTGGAAGGCGGCGAGCAGGAAGTGAGCCTCTCCATCGAGCCCGCGGAAACCAAGTGCCGTGCCCGGATTCGCTGGCTGCCCGAACCCGACTGGCTGGCAGTCTTCATCGAGCCGTCTGCCCCTGAACCTGCCTCGGACGAGGCGGAAATGCGCCAAACGGTCCAGGAGCTGATGCAGGAGCGGGAAACCACCTACCGGAATCTTCTGGCCGCGTATCTGCGTTTACAGGAAGCGAACCAGCAGAAGACCGTGTTCCTCGCGTCCGCCGCGCATGAATTGAAGACGCCCCTCGCCGTGATGAAGGGCTACTACGAGATGCTGCTCACCGGCTCGCTTGGAAAGCTCAGTGAACGGCAGCGCGAAATCCTAAAGGAATCGAAGGAAAGCTGCGACCGTTTGGTGCGCGTCGTCTCGATGTTCCTGAACTACTCGGCGCTGGAAAGCGGCAAGCTCGTGCTGCAATTGCACGAAAACGATCTGCGAGACTGCATCAGCGACATGGCCGGCCGCTGGCAAGACGCATTCCAACGCGCCAACGTGCGCCTCGACATCCAAGTTCACGACGCCCTGCCGCCGTTCAGATTCGATTACCAGAAAGTGCAGCAGTGCATGGTGAACCTGCTGGACAACGCGCTCAAGCACACGCCGCAAGGCGGCAGCGTGACCTTGCGCGCCCAGCCGCACTTCTGGGAACGGCGTCTCGCCGAAGCGTCTCCTTCGGAGGAGCGGCGCCGCTGGAATGGCGACCGCCCGAACAGCATTCTGGTCACCGTGACGGACACGGGCACCGGAATCGCGGCGGAGTTTCATCAGGAAATTTTCGAGGAGTTCGTGCGCGTCGATCCTTCATCCTCGGGTATGGGGCTTGGGCTCGCGATCACGAAACGATTGATCCAGGCGCATCGCGGGAAAGTCTGGGTGGATAGCGAAATGGGCCGCGGAAGTTCATTTTCCTTCCTGCTGCCCATCTACGTCGAGTAAGCGAAAGCGGAACAAAGCCGCTTCACAGGAAAAAACGATGGCAATAAAGCAAAAAGAAAAGATCATGGTGGTGGACGACGAGCAGAGCATCCGGAAGTATCTCCGGACGCTGCTGGAAGTCGACGGCTTCGAGGTCGAAACCTTGCCGAGCGGGAAGGAAGCCCTCCAGCGCATCGGTGAAGGAGAACGGCCGAACTTCATCATTCTCGACGTGCTAATGCCCGAGATGGACGGCCTCGAGACGCTGCGGCAATTGATGCAAGTGGACCGCTCGCTCAACGTGATCATGCTCTCGTGCAGCAACGAAGTGAATACGGTGGTGGAAGCGATCCGCCTAGGCGCGCTCGATTACCTGACCAAGCCGTTCGAAAAGCCGGAGCTCGACGCGGCGTTCTTGAAGTGCCAGCAGAAGCAGCAGCTCCGCCAGGAAAACCAGGCTCTGAGGGAATACTGCGAGGCCCTGACCGAGGATATTTCGTTCCTGGCGGCCAGCCCGCAAATGCTCAAGATCCGCCAGCAGATTTTGCAGATCGCCCCGGTGGACGTGCCGATTTTCATCAGCGGCGAAAGCGGAGTCGGAAAAGAAGTGGTCGCGCGGATGATCCATCTGCGCTCGAAGCGCCAGCAGCAGCCCTTCATCAAAGTGAATTGCGCGGCGCTGCCGGGGGAACTGCTCGAATCGGAGCTTTTCGGCTACGAACAGGGCGCGTTTACGGGAGCCGTGCGCGCAAAGCCCGGGAAGTTCGAGCTTGCGAACAAGGGCACCATCTTCCTCGACGAGATCGCGGAGATGAGCACTCATCTCCAGGCGAAACTTCTCCACGTGTTGCAGGACGGCCAGTTTTCGCGCCTGGGAGGACGCGCGGTGGTGAACGTCGATGTCCGCGTGCTCGCCGCGACGAATATGGACGTCAAGGAAGCGATGCGCACCGGCCGGTTCCGCGAGGACCTCTACTATCGATTGAACGTCCTCTCCCTTCATATCCCGCCGCTGCGCGAGCGGACCTCTGAAATTCCGCTTCTGCTTCGCCATTTCATGATCAAGTACAGCGAGAAGTACCAGAAGTCGTCGCCCGAACCGTCGAAGAACCTGCTGGAAGCGGCGATGCGGTACCAGTGGCCCGGAAACCTGCGCGAGCTTGAGAATTTCGTCAAGCGCTACGTGATTCTCGAGGACGACGAGGGCAGCTTCCGCGAACTCCTCGAGATGACGAGCCAGCAGCAACGCATCGCTCCGCGCGAGGAAACGCCGGTGCCGAAAGAGCAGGGACTCAAGGCCCTCGTGCGCGGCTTGAAGGACGAAGCGGAGATGGAAGCGATCGCCGATGCGCTCGAGAAGACGAACTGGTGCCGGAAGGACGCGGCGCGCATGCTGGGAATCAGCTACAAGGCGCTGCTCTACAAGATGCGCCAGTTCAATCTCGATTCCGGCCGCGGGTCGCGATCCACGGCAGCGAAAGCAGCCGCTGCTGCGCGAGAAGCAGCCGCCAAAGAAGCCGTCGCGAAGGAAACCTTCAAGGAAGAGGTTCCGCTCGCGTCCGTTCGCGGCTCATAGCAGCGTGGCAGTACCGTCCGCGCGGATTCAACTCCCGCGTTGGGTTGGGCGCATCCGCTCAAGAGAGCGCGCAGTCGTGGGCAGGTGCGTAGTCCTATACCCCGTGCAAAGAGTTGCATAACTAGAGCACATACCTCGAAATTGCACTATCCATTTGCCCTTGGCTTGGTCTAGTATTCCCGTCCGAAACAGGCCACACGCGAAAATCCTTCGCGTGCGAATCGGGTAATCGTCGCCACTCACCCGAGATAGCAGAAAAACCTTTGTTGTTTACAAAGGAGTTGGTCGTCGCGCAGCTGTTTGGCGAATTAAACGGGCGCGCGAACTCCGCAAGAAATGTGCGGAGGCCGCGGGCGCCGCGAGACGCGTGGCCTTTGGAAGAGCGATTGCTGATTCTGCACGGAAGGAATGCTGTGCACTTCAACCCAGCTCTGAAGGAGCAGCAGGAATGACGGAACGTCGCATGGCCCGCCGGTACGACTTGTCGTTGCCGGTGAACATCCGCATGCCCATCACGAGAGAGCCCAAACCCCACAGCGGCCAGACCCGGGACATTTCCACGCGCGGCGTTTATTTCATGGTCAAGAAAGATCTCGCCCCTGGGACCGAAGTCGATTTCACGCTGACACTGCCCGCGGAGATCACGCGTGGCACGGAAGTGTTCGTCCGCGCTCATGGACGCGTTGTGCGCGTGGACAAGCGCTCGGACGACGATCACGAGACGATCGGGGTCGCCGCGGTGATCGAGCGCTACGACATCATTCGCGGCGAGGGTTCTCACAGTTAGTTTGGACTGCGCGGCTGCGGGACGAGCTGATCGTTGATTCGTTCCCGGGGCCGCGTATCCCGCACTCACTTCTGCACGTGTTCCCGCCCCGGCATTCGCACCTTCTTTCCGATTCGTAGACTCTCACTGTTCGATCCTCTTTCCGGACCCCTGTAACTGGATGGTAAGCGCTTGGATATCCAGTGTGAGGTTACAGGACTATCGCCGGAAGCGGCCTTCCCGAAAGTGCCAACGTTTTTCAGACTGTCCGCGACAATTTCTTGGCAGAAGCAGGTTCCAGGCACTGCCTGTCACGCACGGGGAGGCAGAAAAGACTTAATAGAATGAAAGGCTTAGAAGAACCTCGGTCTTGACATAGAGAAACCGAAACGAAACCTTTTTAGGGAGCGTTTGGCGCGCGGTGTGCAACGTCAGCGCGGGGAGAATCTTCAGCGCCGGTTTCCGACCCTCAAACTCAATGTCCTCCACAGCCCCGTTGAAACCCGACGCTTCCGCACATCCCGGTGGTCTGCCCCCCGAGCACGTCTATTTCGGCCCGTCCATGGCGATGCAAGCGGTCCGGCAAAAATTGGAGCGAGCAGCCGGACTGAACGTCCCCATTTTGATCCTTGGGGAAAGCGGTACCGGAAAAGAGATTCTGGCGCACTTCATTCACAGCCGCTCGCCGTGGCGCGACGGTCCCTTTGTCAAAGTGAATTGTCCGGCGATCCCAGGAACGCTGCTCGAGAGCGAGCTTTTCGGATTTCAGAAAGGCGCTTTCACGGGAGCCAACGCGGCGAAGCCCGGCCGCATGGAGATGGCGCAGGGCGGCACGCTCTTTATGGATGAAATCGCCGAGCTCGACGCGAGCTTGCAGGCAAAACTGCTCCACGTTCTTCAGGACGGCCATTTCACGCGCATCGGCGATCACGAAGAGCGGCGCATGGACGCCCGCGTGATCTGCGCGACCAACCGGCAGCTCCAACGCGAAATCGAGAACGGGGGCTTCCGCTCGGATCTCTTCTACCGCATCAACGTGATCAGCATCTCGCTGCCGGCGCTTCGCGAGCGCCGCGAAGATATTCCCTATCTGGCGGAGTACCTGCGGCAACATTTCAATCGCCGATTCCAGCGCGAGGCCGTGCCCCTTTCGAAAGAGACACTTCATTTGTTGCAGCAGAGGGACTGGCCGGGCAACGTGCGGGAACTCGAGAACTGTATGGCCCGCTACGTCGTTCTGGGAACGGAAGAAACGTTCTACGCCGACCGCACCGAGAAAACGCCCGTGCGCTTCGCGTATGAAACGACCCCGGAAGGGAACATCCCTCTCAAGCGCATCTCGCAGCAAGTCACACGCAGGATGGAACGCGACGTCATATTGAAAGTTCTCCAGGCCAACCACTGGAACCGCCGAAAGACCGCCGAGGTGCTGAAAATCAGCTACCGCGCGCTGCTGTACAAGGTGCGACAGGCGGGTCTGCCGGCCAAGCGCCCGCGCCGCAAGGTGGAAACAGAAGCTGGATTTGCGCCGGAATCGTCGATTCAGGCGGATTAACCCTCCAGTAAGAGTCTCTCGGGCCGTCCGAAGCAGTTCGCCGTCGCGGGAGTCTGAACTCCGCTCTCGTCGATACGCCCGCAGCACCCATTTCCAGCCCTTCATAACCTGGGTTTTCGCGGCATACGCCCCGTGTCTGGTATGAAATCGCCTGCTCCGTCCGCCTTGCCCCTGCTCGTCAATTCGGCTAGCCTAAATTCAGAATGAGCAAGGCGAATGGCAAGTCCAGTCTGAAAGTCTGTCTTCTTTCGCCGCATCCGATGGTCTTGGACGAATTCCATCGCTTGCTGGAGGATTCCGGCTTCCAGATCACGTCCAAGCTGCTCGATTCGATGCTGGCGCCGGATCTGCGCAATCTCGACGTGCCAAAGGCGACGGTATATGTGATAGACGCGCACGCCGCGCGCCAGGCCACGGGGGCGCTTCTCGGCAACATCCTCGAGCGCTATGCGTCCGCCCGCCTGCTGGTTGTCGGCGACAAGCTGAAAGAGTCCGATAGTTACGCCCTGCTGCGCCAGGGGGCCAAGGGAATCCTGACGTACGCGGAAGCCCGCGAACAACTCCCTCGCGCCCTGCCGCAGGTTGCCGCCGGAGGCATTTGGGTCCCGCGACCGGTGCTTTCGCGCTTCGTCGATTCCATCCTGAGCAGCACGCAGGGGCGACGGTTGCGCGTAGACTCGCCGAACGAACTCAGCCGGCGCGAGCAAGAAGTACTCGCCGGCCTGCTCGAGAACCTGGCCAACAAGGAAGTGGCCGACCGCCTGCACATTTCCGAGCGTACCGTGAAATTTCACGTTTCCAATTTGCTTGCCAAGTTCGGCGTTCGCCGCAGGGCCGACCTGATTCTCCTCTGCTATCAGCGCCGCAACGCCGGAGATTAGCTCCACTTTCTTCAACGGCCTTCCCGTCCCCGCACCGCAAAGCGTAGATGCCTGTATTCGCTGCTATAATTCCCGCGCCGGATTCCGGGCGACACACCATCCCATGGGCACTTTCTCGATTGAAAACTTCGGCTGCCGCGCCACGGAAGCGGATGCCGCCGCACTTCGGCGCGGCCTCATCGAGAACGGCCTGACACCCGCCGCCGGGCACGACTCGGCGGAAGTGGTCGTGCTGAACACCTGTACAGTCACGGCCGCGGCGGATTCCCAGGCGCGTGACGCGGTGCGAAAGATCCGTCGCGCCAATCCCGGAGCGCGGATCGTCGTCACCGGCTGCTACGCGCAGCGCGCGCCAGAGGAACTCGCCGCGATTGACGGAGTCGCGTACGTGGTGGGTAATTCGCACCAGGCGGAAATTCCAAGCGTCGTGCGCGGGCTCGCGGCGCAGCCGGCGGCGACTCCGGATTTTGTCCCCGTGGCGCATCTGGAAGACGACGCTATGTCGCTCGCGCGAGGGCCAGCGAAAATTTTGACCGGCAACATCTTCGCGCAATCTGCGGTGCAGATCGCGCCCGCGAGTTTGATGGCGGGTGACCACACGCGGCCCATCCTGAAGATTCAAGATGGCTGCAACAATCGCTGCTCCTACTGCGTGATTCCGTTTGTCCGCGGGCGCAGCCGGAGCCTGCCGCCCGATGACGTCGTCCGGGAAGTGCGCGCGCTGCGGGCCGCGGGCGCCAAGGAAATCGTGCTGAGCGGTATCAATCTGGGCAGCTATGGCCGCGACCTTGCGCCGCGCGCGGGACTCGCCGGGGTCGTGCAGAGAATCCTAGATGAGACCGAGATCGAGCAGCTTCGCTTTAGCTCGATTGAGCCGCAGGACGTGACCGAGGATTTCGTGGCGCTCGTCGCGTCGTCCGATCGCATCGCGCCGCATTTTCACATTCCGCTGCAATCGGGCTCCGACCGCATTCTGCGCGCGATGCATCGCTGGTACCGTACAGAGCACTACGCCGAGCGCGTGAAGCTCACTCGCCGGCGGCTGCCTACTGCGGCGATTGGCGCGGACGTAATCGTGGGTTTCCCGGGCGAGACGGAAGCCGACTTCCAGGCCACAGTCGAATTCATCGAGAGCCTGCCGTTCACTTACCTGCACGTGTTTTCGTTTTCCGTGCGGCCGGGCACGGCGGCCGCGTCACTCGGCGACGCCGTTCCGATGCAGACGATACGCGAACGCGCACGCGCCTTGCGCGCACTGGCAGAGGAGAAATCGGCGGCATTCCGCGCGTCGCAGGCAGGAAGCATTTTGCGCGCGCTGACGCTTGGTCGCGGGGGAGACGACTGGACGGGCGCGCTCACGGGGAATTACCTGAAGCTCCGGATCGCCGGACGCCATCCCGCGAACCAGTGGCGCGAAGTGTGTTTGGGCAACGATTGCGCTGCGGACGAAGTGCGGGCCGAGCCGGCGGAAATCAGCTTTCGAAAATGACCTGGGCGAGGGCGAGATTGCCGCTGTGCGTGATCGACACTGAAATGCGTTTTACGCCGAGGCGATCGGCGAATTCCTGCGCCACGCCTTCGAGGCGAAGCCCGGGCTTCCCGCTGGGCTCGCGCGTCACTTCGATATCGCGCCAGCGCACGCCGCGACGCCAGCCCGTCCCGAGAGCCTTCATCGCCGCTTCCTTCACGGCGAATCGCGCGGCGTAGCGCTCGTAACGGTTCTTGTGGCTCTCGCAGTAGGAGACTTCCGCGGGCGTGAACAGCCGCTCGAGGAACGGCGCGCCGTGGCGCGTAATGGCCGCCTCGATGCGGTCGATTTCGGCAATGTCGAGTCCCAGTCCGACGATCACTTAGTCTTTGCGGCACAGACACTCTCTTGCCCTGAGTCCGCCGCGGCGGACGAAGGGTGTCTGCGCGCTCCTCGCTAAATCAAAACGACGTAACCTGCGGCGCGATTATACCTATAATGACGATGCGGCTGGCATCGTTCGTCGCGAATATGACTCGTATGATTGCGAAGAAGAAGTCATCCCCGTCGAAACATCAGGTAAAGCGCGCCGAATGGAAGCTGCGCCGCGCAGGCGGCTTGCAAATTCTCGAAGCGCCGGCGCTCGAGCGGATCGGCTGGCTGGTCCACGGGTTCAGCACGCGTCCCGGCGGCACGAGTGAGCTCGCCTCGGGCGATGCGAAGACGGAGCGGGTGCTGAATCTCGGCTTCACGGAGTGGGATTCGCGCGAGCATGTGGAGGAGAATCGGAAAAAGTTCTTTCACGCGATCGGCGCGGACAAGATGCGCGCGGTCATGCTGCGTCAGATTCATTCCGATGTCGCACTCCGGGTGGATTCTCAGGCAGCGGAGTCCGCGGAAGCGCCACAGGGAGACGCGCTCTTCACGCGCGAGCCGGGTTCCCTGCTCGTCGTGCAAACGGCGGATTGCGTCCCGATCCTTCTCGCCGACACCAAACGGCGCGCCGTCGCCGCGATTCATGCCGGCTGGCGCGGCACGCTTCGCCGCATCACCGCCAAGACTCTCGGGCGGATGCAGATGGAATTCGGCACTCGGCCGGAAGATATGATCGCAGCGCTCGGACCGGGAATCGGCCGCTGCTGCTACGAAGTGGGCTCGGACGTCGCGCGCGATTTTCACGCGCAATTTCCGAATGCGCGCGAATGGTTCGAGGGACCTTTCGACGCGCTCGCCTCCGGCGAAAACGATCCGAACTGGCTTCCCTGGCTCACGATGATGCCGCCCGGGCATCAGCCTCCACCACTGCGCGCCCATCTCGACCTGATCGCCGCAAACCGCGCAATTCTCGCCGAGGCAGGCGTGCCGCCACGGCGGATTTCGTCGTCTGGATTTTGCACCGCCTGCCGGAGGGACCTGTTCTTCAGCTATCGCCGCGAGCGGACGACGGGCCGGCTCATGGCCGCGATTGGGATTCGATAGGCGAGGCTCTTAGGCTGACGCGGGCGACGCTGCCGATTCGGCAAGAGCGAGCTGGCCGCAGGCGGCCATCACGTCCTGCCCGCGCGAATCGCGGATGAAACACGGCACGCCTTTTTCGATGAGTACGCGCTGAAATTCCTCGACGCGGCGCGGATCCGGCCTTTTGTGCGGCAGGTCGCCCGGATTCCACGGGATCAGATTCACCTTCGCGCGCAGATTCGCCAGCAGCCTTACCACACGGTGCGCGTCCTCGGGCGAATCGTTGAATCCGCCGAGCAGGACGTACTCGAACAGGAGCCATTCCCGCGGCCTCAGCGGGTAGTTCCGGCACGCTTCGAGAAGTTTTTCGAGCGGATACTTGCGGTTGATCGGCATGATTTTGTCGCGCTGCTCGTTCGAGGAAGCGTTCAGCGATATCGCCAGGTTCGGCCGCACCTTTTCCCGCGCCAGCCGCTCGATTCCCGGCACGATCCCGCTGGTCGAAAGTGCCGCATGCCTCGGTGCAATCGCCACTCCTTTCGGATCGAGAAGGATGCGGAGCGCGGCCATCACAGCATTGAAATTCAGCAGCGGCTCGCCCTGACCCATCAGGACGATGTTCGTCTGGGGCTTGAGCGCCGCGCGATTGTCCTCGAGTGCGACGAGCACTTGTCCCACAATCTCGCCTGCCGTGAGATTGCGCACGAGGCCAAGCGTGGCCGTGAGGCAGAACCGGCAATCGACTGCGCAGCCCGCCTGCGTCGAGATGCAGATCGTCTGGCGATTTTCTTCCGGCATGAATACGGTCTCGACGTTCGCCGCCTTCCCTTCGCCGATCGCGAGGACGTAGCGCACGGTCCCGTCGGACGACCGGTGCCGGCGCACGATCTGCGGCAAGGCTATGGAGGCCTCGCGCGACAGGCGCTCGCGCAGCGCCGCCGGCAGATTCGTCATCGCGGCGAAGTCGAACCGCCGCTCGGCATAGAGCGCGCGGTAAATCTGCGCGCCGCGATAGCCCGGCTCGCCCAGCGACTCGAGAAACACGCGCAGCTCTTCCGCGGATTTCCCGAGCAGATTTACAACGGCATTTGCGGCTTGCGGCGACATCTTACATTCATTTTAGCACGCCTTCGCGGGCCCGCTTTTCCACCTCGCCCGGTGCACAATGACATTTGCCATCGCGCGTGCCACAATAGAAATAGACATGGCGAACGCAACTCACAACGTGCAAAAGGAAATTCTGCCGAACGGCCTGGTCGTCCTGACGGAGCCGATGGAACATGTCCACTCGGTTTCGGTGGGAATCTGGCTGGGCTCAGGATCGCGGCGCGAACCCGCCGAGCTGAACGGCATCTCGCACTTCATCGAGCATATGGTGTTCAAGGGCACGCGGCGGCGCACCGCGGAAGACATCGCGCGCGAAGTGGACCGCGTCGGCGGCATGCTCAACGCGTTCACCGACAAGGAAATGGTCTGCTTCCACACGCGCGTTCTCGACGAGCATCTGCCCAAAGCCTTCGACGTGCTCGCGGATCTCGTCCTCGAGCCGAAATTCGCCGAAGACGACATCGCGCGCGAGCAATCCGTGGTGATCGAGGAAATCGGGATGGCGCAGGACAATCCCGAAGATCTCGTCCACGAGCTTTTCACGCAGAATTTCTGGGCCCAGCACGCGCTGGGAAAACCGATCCTCGGCACGCCCGAAACGGTTTCGTCGTTCACGCGCGACACCCTGCAAGAATGGTTTCGTCGGTGGTACGCGCCGAATCATCTGGTGATCACGGCGGCGGGCCATCTCTCGCACGCGCAGCTCGTCGATCTCGTCTCCGAGCGTTTTTCAAAGCTCGCGCCCGTCCCGGACGGCGCCACCGACCCGAAGCCCGAATCCGCCCCGCACATCACGCTGCGGACGAAGAGCGAGCTCGAGCAGGTGCACATCTGCCTGGGCGTTCCGGCGCTGCCGCTCACCGACCGCCGCCGCTTCGCCGTTTCAGTGCTCAACAATATCCTCGGCGGAGGGATGTCGTCGCGCCTGTTCCAGAACATCCGCGAGCGCCAGGGCCTGGCCTACTCCATCTTCAGCGACGTGAGCCCGTATCGCGACACGGGCGTGCTCTCGGTCTATGCGGGAACCTCGCTTGAAACCGCCGGGCAGGTGGTGCGATCCGTGCTCGACGAGTTTCGCCGCATGAAGGACGAGCCGCTCGACGAAGAGGAGCTGCGCCGCGCGAAAGATCACCTGAAAGGCTCGATGCTTCTTTCGATGGAGGGCTCCGGATCTCGCATGTCGAGCCTCGCCCGCTATCACATGTATTTCGGCCGCCACTTCGCGCCGCAAGAGCTGATCGCGATGCTCGAAAGCGTCACCGCCGGGGAAGTGCAGCAGATCGCGCGGGATTTCTTCGACCCCGGCCGCATCGCCGCCTCCGTGGTCGGCAACCTCAACGGCTTCAAACTTACCCGCGACCAGCTATCCCTATAGTTTGGACACGCGCCGCTCGCCAGGGTTCACAGGGGGCCGCAAACCCGGTAATATGAGACCTTCACCGCACGGCCCGTTTCCGGGCCGTAAAGGCAACTGAGGAGATCGATGGGCGTTCCTGTATCGCAGATGTGGACGGTGGCGTCCTACGTCATCAGCCAGAGGTTGAAAGGGCGGAAGCAGTATCCGCTCGTGCTGATGCTCGAGCCGCTATTCCGCTGCAATCTCGCCTGCGCGGGCTGCGGGAAGATTCAGTATCCGGCCCACGTGCTCAAGAAGAATCTGAGCCCGGAGGAGTGCTTCCGCGCGGTGGATGAATGCGGCGCGCCGGTGGTCAGCATCCCCGGCGGCGAGCCGCTGATGCATCCGCAGATCGCGGAAATCGTCGCTGGCCTCGTCGCGCGCAAGAAATACATCTACCTGTGCACCAACGCGCTGCTTCTTTCCCAGCGGCTCGACGAATTCACTCCCAGCAAGTATCTTTCGTTTTCGGTCCACATGGACGGTCAGCGCGAGCACCACGATTTCGCGGTCTGCCGCGAGGGCACGTACGAGACGGCTGTGGAGGGAATCCGCAAGGCGCTCGAGCGCGGCTTCCGCGTCACCACGAATACCACGCTCTTCGAGGGCGCCGATCCGCAAAGCGTCCGCCAGTTTTTCGACGACATGATGGATCTGGGCGTCGAGGGAATGATGCTTTCGCCGGGCTACACCTACGACAAGGCCCCGGACCAGGAGCATTTCCTCAGCCGCAAGAAGACGCGGCAATTGTTCCGCCAGATTTTGAGCAATCGCGCCGAGAAGTGGCGCTTCAACATGAGCCCGCTCTTCCTCGAATACCTGATGGGAAAGCGCGAGTACAAGTGCACGCCCTGGGGAATGCCCACGTACAACATCTTCGGGTGGCAGAAGCCGTGCTACCTGTTGCAGGACGGGTACGCCGACACGTTTGACGAGCTGCTGCGCGAGACCGAGTGGGAACGCTACGGCACGCACAGCGGCAATCCCAAGTGCGCCAATTGCATGGTCCACAGCGGCTATGAAGCCAGCGCCGTGAACGACACATTCGGCTCGGTGCGCGGTTTCCTCGCGACCGTGCGCGCCACGCTGTCCCACGAGTACAAGGATCCGGACGTGATGGGCGGCGCGCCAAGCAATGCAGGGAGCCATTCCGGCCAGCTCGTGCAGATCGCGGCGCCGAAGGCGTAGCGGGACCTCGATTCCCATGCCGGACACGAACAGCCCTTCCACACCGGACACCTCCGAAGAGCACCTCGGCACCGTCCACGAAAATCTGGAAGGCTGGATTCCCTCGACCGCCACGGAGCCGGAAATCCGCGCGGCCCTCGAGAAAGCGTTCGACTATCGCGGCGACGTGACCATTACGCTCAAGGACGGCCGGGTAATCGAAGGCTACGTCTTCGACCGCAAAGCGAAGGGTGCCTCGCTCTCCGATTGCGTTGTTCGCCTGATGCCGAAAGACGAGACCGGCAAGCTTTCCGTGCCCTACAGCGACATCGCCGCTCTCGCGTTCACTGGCCGGGACACCGCCGCTGGAAAAAGCTTCGCCGCGTGGGTGAAGAAGTACAACGAAAAGAAAGCCGCCGGCGAAACGAACATCGGCATCGAATCCGAGTCGCTCGACTAGCTCCAACCGCCGCAAGGCAGCTCCGCTTGCCTTTCTTTGTCTTTGATCTTAGCTCCCTCTCTTCCTCTGCGCTCTCTGCGCCTCCGCGGTGAGTGCCTTTTCCCTTGCTTCCTATACTCCTTTACTTCCTCTGCCTCCTTTGTCTCTTTCTCCGTGTCTCCGTGTCTCCGTGTCTCCGTGCCTCCGTGGCTTCCTTTTTCCTTTGACGCCGCCACGCCACTTTGCCATCATTTCGTCCGGAGAGACCGCGCATCTCGTTCCGCATATCCATTCTGGCTTCCGGCAGCACGGGCAACGCGACGTTGCTCGAAACCGAGCACACCACTCTCCTCATCGACGCAGGGCTTGGCCGCAAGGAAATGTGGCGGCGCTTTGAAGCGCTGGGCCGCGCGCGCCCCGAGCGCGTGGACGCGATCCTCGTCACCCACGAGCACTCCGATCATTCGACCGGCCTCGCGCAGATGGCGCGCGAATGGGATTGCCCCGCGTACCTCACCGAGCCGACACACCGCGAAATCCTGAACATGTACGCGGACGATCCCGCGAATCCCGGAAAGAAAGCGAAGATGGAGCGGGTCGAATACATCCACGCGGGCGAGCGGTTCGAAATTGGCGACATCGAGATCAATCCCTTCGCGATTCCCCACGACGCGGCTGACCCCGTCGGCTACGCCTTCCGCACCAACGGCACGAAGGTCGCGATCGTCACCGACCTGGGCTACATGCCCGAGCTTGTGAAGCAGCACCTGCGCGAAGCCGATTTTCTGATCCTCGAATCGAACCACGACCTCGAAATGCTGAAGATGGGGCCGTACCCGTGGTACATCAAGCAGCGCGTGATGAGCCGGACGGGGCATCTTTCAAACACGGTCGTCAGCGAATTTCTCGCCGATTCCGAAGTCTTCGACGCGCGCGCGCGCCACCTCGTCCTCGCGCATCTCTCGGAACAGAACAACAACCCCGTTGTCGCGCGCATCTCCGCCGAAGAAGCCCTCAACCGGCGCTCCGTCGATTTGGCGTTCCGCGGCACGCTCCACATCGCCAGCCAGCGCACCCCCCTCGGCCCGTTTGAGCTGTAAGTACCGCCCCAATCACGCCGTGCCCGGACCTAACCCGGCCGGCCCCATATTCGATGATATGATGGCCCTAACACGTCAGGAGCAGTCATGAACGGCACAGCCGGCCGCCCCATCCGACTCGAAGAGCGCATCGTCCGCGATCCGCAGGTCTGCGGGGGCGAACCTGTGTTCAAAGGAACCCGAGTGACGCTGCGAACAGTACTCGCAAGCCTTGCAGCAGGTGATTCCGCAGAAGCGATTCTGGCTAGTTTCCCGTCTCTCAGGCCGGAGGACGTTCAGGCTGCGATCGCGTTTGCCGCTGCGTCTGCGGAAGAGGACTTGCCCGTGCCTCCCGCTCCGCAGATTCGATGAAAATCAAGCTCGACGAAAACCTCCCGTTGCAAACTGCGACCATGCTGGCAGCGCTGGGGCACGACGTTCAAACTGTCAGGGAGGAAGGACTGACGGGGAGCACGGACCGCGCGGTCTGGGAAATGGCTCAACGCGAAGAACGTTTTCTGATCACACAGGACCTGGACTTCTCTGACAGGCGGCGTTTCGCTCCCGGAACCCATCACGGAATCCTTCTGATCCGGCTCCGTTCTCCTAGTCGGCATGCGTTGATCGAACGGGTTGGGGGCCTGTTTCGAACTGAGGATACCGTCGGCTGGGGTGGCTGCTTTGTGGTCGCCACCGAACGAAAAGTTCGCGTCCGCCGCGCGCAGCAGAAATAGGCACATCGCCAGCCAGCGCACCCCCCTCGGCCCGTTCGAGCTGTAGCCCATTCAGAGTTGGCGGATTGGCTGATGTTGTACAATCCCGGCCATGAAATGGCTGTTCGCCGCCGTTGTTGTGCTCTCGATTGCTTCCGAGAACGCGAGCGCGCCGAATCGCGCGGAAAGCGGGCTCGTGAACGGCGTTTACTCGGACTCGGAACTCGGGTTTCGCTACGTTCCGCCGGCCCAAATGCGAGACGTGACTCTAAACGACAGAGCGGAAATGCAGAGGCGCGCGGCCGTGCTGCACCGCTCGACCGATGCTGACCTGCTGCTCGCGATGTCGTCCGGCCCGGACGATACGGATCCCGACTGGCATTCCGTCGGGATCGAAACCCTTTCGCGTGCCTCATGGCCGGATGTCGATGATTTTCATGCCGAAACGCGGATGAATGCGTCGATGGCCCGGGGCGCGCTTTCGGTAAGCGAAAACCGGCGCGTCACATTCTCGAGCCAGCCGTTTGTCGCCACCGAGTTCCAGCTTCATGAAGACTCGATCACGAAATACTCCAAGGTGTACACCACGATTCGTCGAGGCCGGCTTATATCCTTCGCCTTCAGCGGCAACTCCCCTGAGCAGGTGGACAAAATGGTGGAAACGATGAAGTCGCTCAGTTTTGCCGGCCCCAACTGACCATCGAAAGCAGTGCACGCTTCGCAACGCTTCCCCCTCGGCCCGTTTGAGCTGTAAGTACCGCACCAATCACGCTGATACGCAGCGGTCGCCTTTTACGTTGAGCGTAGCGAAGGGTCCCGCTTTGTGCCTCCTGGTCGCCTTTCGATCGTGAAGGCGGGCTTCCTTGGTTCTTCTTGTAGGGGCACAGCATGCCGTGCCCGGCACAAAATCTTGGCAAAATTCCGCCATCCATCTCGCCGTGGCCCACGAAGGTTTCAATGTAGCGCGGTCGTCTTCGCCGCGGCACGATCCTCACCTTGTAGGTCGCGGCTTTAGCCGCGACCTAAGCCGTCGGCGCGCAGCGCCTTCCAATGCGCAGTTTGACCCGCAGCATGTATTTCCGCCGTTCACGGAGCCTCGCCGCAGCTGTCTGCGTCGCCCTGAATTTTCATGGCTACCATTTGCTCTGGGTGTTGACTGGTCTAGATATGACTATGTACCCTGAGGCATCGCTTGGCGGACCCCCCTATGACCGATCCTGCGCCTTCAATGAATAGCAGCTTCAAAGTATCCCCGAGAATATTGGATCATCTCGGTATATCCGCCTATAACAGCGTTAAGAAGTGCCTAGCGGAACTTGCGACGAACGCACATGATGCAGACGCGACCGAGGTGAGGATTCAACTGCCGGACGCGCTCGGCGAAAGTGCCGTAATTGAAGTCAGCGACAACGGAGTCGGAATGTCCCCGGGAGATATCGACGAGCATTATCTTCTGATTGGGCGAGACCGGAGAAAGGAAGACGGAGAAAGGACGCCCGGCGGTCGCCTCGTGATTGGCAGCAAGGGAATAGGCAAGCTGGCAGGTTTCGGCATCGCGTCGCGTGTAGAGGTCACTACATGGAAGGACGGGATACAGTCGCAAGTGGCGATTGACCGGAGAGTCTTTGACGATTTGAGCACGCTTTCGTCATGCAACTTCGCGATTCTATCGGCGCCGACCGAACGATCTGCGGGCACGACTATTCGTCTTTCGTCGCTGAACCCCGACCTGAGTTTGCCAGACGCGAATTCCCTGCGTCGGCACTTATACAAATCGCTCCCACAAAGACCCGACTTCAGGATATTCGTTAACGATGTGGAGTGCACCGCCGAGGACGTGCCTGGGGAACGTTACGAAATCTCCGAGGATGTTCCGCTGCTAGGGACCGTCACAGGTTTCTACGTCGTGACTAACACCCGCCAGCAGAATCCCGGCTTGGCGGTTCGAGTCCGAGGTCGGATGGTTACGGAGCCGAGCCTCTTCGGACTGGATACAAGGGCGCATGGGTTCTTCACGGCTGAGAAGATTTTGGGTGAGGTTAACGTCGACACGCTTGACCCGGAGGGCGCGCAGAGTACTCGTATCCGGGGACTCATCAATACTAGCCGTGACGGGTTTTTGGAGGACTCACCTAATGTCAAATCGCTTGAAGACTGGGCCCGAGAATTCCTGAAGCGGATTATACAGGGCATCGACACGAAGGAGCAGAAGCGCCGAAGCGAGTCGCTTCTAAATCGTCCCGAGATACGCCAGCGGCTCAACCAGATGCCACCTCACGTGCGAGGTATCGCGCAAAGGGTTGTAGGCGCTGTCCTAGTCAAGCTCCGCAACGTCGAGGAAGAGGAGGCGGCGACCCTCATCGAGTGGATAGTTCGCTACTACGAGTCGAATGTCCTACGGGAACTCTTGAAAGCAATCATTGCGGCCGACGCCAGCGACATCCAGAAGTTGTCGGAATTGATCAACGAGTGGGGTGCCAAGCAAGTGAACGACGTTGTCGCGATCATAAGCGACCAGATTCAGATCATTAGCAAGCTCGAACAGCTTATTGCGTCAGAAAAAGCGAAGGAGATGGAGGTCCACAAGTTTGTCGAGAGCAACTTGTGGCTGGTCCGAGAAGGCCTTGAGCTATGGAGTTCCGACAGGCCTCTCAAAACCCTGCTCGACGGAAACCTAAACGACCTTTACAAGGATAAGGCGAATCTCAGACCAGACATTGTTTGTAGATCCCGTGACGGAGGCTCGGAAGCCGTAATTCTGGAATTTAAGAAACCTTCAGAAACGGTGCAGATGGAACACGTGACACAGGCCATGCAGTACGACGGGCTAATCCAAAAACACCGGCCCGGCATGAAATTGGAGACCTTTGTTGTTGGTCGACAATATGATGCGGGTGTTCTAGCGTCTCGTGAGAAGCTCGACCGTGCAGGCCTGCACCTCTGGTCTTTCCACGATATCCTCCAGCGTGCGCGACTCAGATTCGAGCAGATTCTGAAGATTCTCGGCCGCTGACATACGATCCCTGCTTGGATACGCGCTGGCTCACCCCCAGCACGTCTTATCGCCACACCGCGGCGGCTCGCCACTGGTGAAACTCAGAAGCCATATACCGCACGATAAGCTCAGTTTATAGTTACCGGATCGATGATAGGCGGGACTCCTATTCGAAGCTCAATTCGTATATGATCCAGCCAACAAATCTCACAAGGATTCAACATGCGCGAGAATCGTTTGCCGCAGCTCCGCTTCCCTATCTTCCTCTCATCGAAGGACTCGCTCGTGGACGAACGAGCGTCGGTTGCGGAAGCCATAGAAGACTTGTACCTTAACGCGGATCGCGTTGAGACTGATAGGTGGCTAGCGACCCCGATCCCTGACGAATACGTTCAGCAAGTCCGCCGCTGCGAGATGGTGATCTTGATATTGGCGCCGGTCGATACGTCGTCTGTTCATGCGGATTACTACAAGTTCGTACAGGCCGAAATCGATGTGGCAATATCCGAAGGCAAGCCTCTTCTGGTTTTCATACGAAAGGGAACGTACCCGCCTGAGGCAGACAGCTTCGTAGACTCAATCCGGAAGATGGGCTTTTCTCGCGTGTTTGAAAACTCCAGCCAGCTATATCACCTCGCAACTCAAAGTATCGTGAACGAGTTTATCCGCCGATACTCTGCCAAACCAGAGCTCTTTACGAGTCGGAAAGCCACATACGACTTTCTTGGACGCTTCATTCGCAAGGTCACTAGGCGCTTGGTCCTATCACAGCTGACCCCTACACCACTCCTCGGCCCCCGTAGAGACCATCACCATGAGCAACTACTCTACAAAGAGTTCCTCGCAGTGCTGAAGCAAAGTACGGCACCGGCGGGGCCGGAGGTGATTTTGCTGTTCAATGAACAACAGACACTTGAAGAACTCAAATCCCGTCAGAATGACTATGATGCCAAACGATTCTCGGCCTGCTGCGATGAATTGCTCAAATACACTTCCAACCGGTTCCGCGTTATTGCCGCCCCTCGCGAAACCATCCCTTACGTCGTCGTCGACGATAAGTACGCATTCGGCCCCGTGATCCACAACAAAACCCTGGTTATCGCCCACGAGAGCGCATATGTCTCGACGGAATTGTACAAAATGGCGAATGACCTAGCCGTTGGCTCACCCCGCCATGGAATCGATCGGTTTCGAGAAATCGCTCAGACCTTACAACGTCCAACCCAGTCGCGACGCGCCAAAGCGAAGGAAGCGGGTCGGTAGGGACCGACCTAGTTTCATTCATTTCTGAACGCCGACCTGTAAGACACCAGAGAATGTAGCGGCACGCGCGATCAAGCGACCTAGACAAAAGTCCACATGCCCTGCCACTTGCAATCGCTATCCATCGTGCTAGCTTGGGCACGATGAGTGATAGGTACAAACTGAGAGGCAACCGAATGGACGCCGCGGCAGTCCGGCGGTGGCGTCGGGCACCGTCCTGCATCGGATGCCTACAAATTTCTAATCGCAAAATACAAGAATTAGAAGTGAGGTCAAGTGACTGAAAACAAAGGACCGAGATCGTTCCTAATCGCCACTTTTTCAGGGGTCTCGCCGTCGAGAGTCCACCGCAAAATCAGGTATGATGGAGCAGGGAGTTTCCCCGCCGTCAGCCTGAACTCAGGGAGCCGAGATTGATCGCACGCTACACGCGTTCGGAGATGGGCCGCGTCTGGAGCGAGGAGAACAAGTTCCAGCGCTGGCTCGACGTGGAGCTGGCCGCGACGGAGACGCTCGCCGAGGCGGGTACCGTGCCGCGCGAGGCTGCGCGAAAACTGCGCGAGCGGGCGCGCATCGACGTGGCGCGCATCAACGAGATCGAAGCGAAAGTCCGCCACGACGTGATCGCGTTCACCATCGCCGTGCAGGAAACGGTCGGCGATCCGGAAGCGGCGCGCTGGCTGCACTACGGCCTCACTTCCAACGACGTGGTCGATACGGCGCAGGCGCTGCTCATCCGCGACGCTTCGAAACTGATCGAGGAAGCGATCGCGCGCTTCGCCGAAATCCTGGAAAAGCGCGCGTGGGAATTCAAGGACACGCCCGAAATCGGCCGCACGCACGGCATCCACGCCGAGCCGATCACCTTCGGCCTGAAAATCGCGAACTGGTACGCCGAAAGTCGCCGCGACGCCGTGCGATTTGAAGCCGCCGCGCGCGAGATGGCCGTGGGAAAAATCTCGGGGGCCGTAGGCACCTGCACGCATCTCGGCCCGGAAATCGAGCAGAAAATCTGCGAGCGGCTGGGACTTGCCGTCGCGCCCATCACCTCTCAAGTGATCGAGCGCGATCGCCACGCGCAATATCTGGCCGCGCTCGCGATTGTCGCGGCTTCGCTCGAGCGAGTGGCGCTCGAAATCCGGCACCTTCAACGCACCGAAGTCCGCGAAGTCGAGGAGCCGTTCGGCGGCGAGCAGCGCGGCAGCTCGGCCATGCCGCACAAGCGCAATCCCGTCTCGAGCGAGCAGATTTGCGGCCTCGCCCGCGTGGTCCGCGCGAATTCACTTGCCTCGATGGAAAATATCGCGCTATGGCACGAGCGCGATATTTCGCACAGCTCGGTCGAGCGCGTAATCCTGCCCGATTCGACAATTTTGGTCGACTATATGCTGCATAAGACGACCGAAATTGTCTCCGCCATGAAGGTATTTCCTGTTCGCATGCGAAGGAATCTGGACGCGACGCAAGGGCTTGTGTTTTCCGGGCAGCTCTTGCAGGACCTGGTCGAGCACGGCGCGCCGCGAGAGGATTCCTACAAATGGGTGCAGGGCCACGCGATGGCTGCGTGGGAATCGGAAACGAGCTTCAAGGACCGCATCGCCGCCGATCCCAACATCCGCAAATTCCTCGACGAAAAGGCCCTCGCGCACACCTTCGATTTGCAGCGCCAGTTGCGCGCCGTGGACGCGATTTTCCGCCGCGTCTTCGGCACGAGCAAATCCTCCGCCGCGCACTAGCGCGATTTCAAAACTCTCATTGAGGACTCGTAGCGCGGAGGGTGGCACCGACGCGGAACTTCCTGTAGTCGGAGTAGCGGTCGGTGCCGCTTCGCTTCAGCTTCACGAAGACGATGCGGGCGGATAGATGGACTTCGGCGTAGGACGGCAGCCAGACCTCGCCATTGATCTTTTCCTGCTCGAAGACGAAGTTCGAGCCCTTGTGCAGCGAGCCGAGAATGCCGCCGCCCACGTTTACGGATTCAACGAAGCGCGCTTCCAGGCGGACGATTTCGCGAGCCTGTTCGTCCACCCACATCACGCCGGAAAGTTTTTGGATGATGCGGTCGATCCGTTTTGCCGGCTTGTAGTCCGGGTTCCCGGCGAAATCGAAGGCGATCACTTCCTGCCCGCGGAAGCTTTCGCGGCGCGGATTCGTGAACTGCTCGGCGCGGAGGAAATCCGAAATCTGCGCTTCGTTCTCTTCTTCCTTCTTGGCTCTTTTCTTGGGATCGCTCGCGAGCTCAGCCTGCTTCTTCTTCAGCTCGTCGAACTGCTTGTTGAAGCGCTCGTCCTCTTTTTTCTTCTCGCCAGCGTCGAGTGGCTTTCCGTCCTTCGCGAGCAGGTGGCGAGCCTGCTCTTCGCCGATATAGAAGACATCGTAATCCTTCACGGAGCGGGATTTAACCTGGCCGTCCGAATCGAGCTTGTCTTCTTCCTCGGAGAGGTGGCAGGTGTAGAGCTTGCGAATTTCCTCGATCGCGTGCTGATTCTTGCGGATGTCGCGGAGGAGCGCGGGAATGTCCGGCAGGGGGCGCTCGTCCTGCTGCGGACGCGCTGCGGCGGAATCAGCGGCCTGCGGAAAGGGAGAAGCGAGAGCAATCAACGGGGCGACGAGAAAGAGAGCGATTGCGAACATCGGGAGGCTGCGAAAAAGACGCCAGCTTGGACGGACGTTCATGCGTATCCCCGAAAGAATACGCTAACCTCCGCCTCTCGCCACGCGAAGACTCACCGCACCCTTCGTCCGCCCGGGTGGACTCAGGGCAGGGAGGCGCAGCGGATCCTCCACCCGGCCAAAAGCGCTGGGGTCAGGATGACGATCCTCGTCGGATCGTCACTGAACTCGCTGGATGTAGCGGCCCTCGGTGGTATCGACCCTGATCTTGTCGCCGGTGCCGACGAACGGAGGGACGTTGACGACGAGGCCGGTCTCGAGCTTCGCCGGCTTCATCACCGCGCTCGCGGTCGCCTTCTGAATGCTGGGCTCGGTGTCGACGACCAACAGATCGACCGTATCGGGCACGAGGACGCCGATCGCCTTGCTGTCGTAATACTCGATCTTCACGGGCATGTTGGGGATGAGGTAGTCCTTCGTGTCGCCCACGATGTCGTTTTGCAGCTGGAGCTGCTCGTAGTTCTCCGTGTTCATGAAGTGATGGCCTTCGCCGTCGCTATAGAGGTACTCGAACTCGACCTCGTCCACCGTGACTTTATCGAGGAATTCCTCGGCGCGGAACCGATGGTCCAGCATGGAGCCGTTGCGCAGGTTGCGCATCTTGGTCGCCATGGCGGCGCGTTTGTTTCCCGGCGTGCGATGGTCCACGCTATAGATCGTGTAGAGGTCCCCATCGTGCTTGATGATCATTCCGGGGCGCAATTGTGTTGCCTTAATCATGACTGCTCCTGAATTCCTGTTTGGAGTTTCCTCGCTGCGGAAACCTTGGCCGGGAGGGCTTCCTACCCGCCGAAGCCGTGCCCAGCGCGCATTCTGCACCGCGCCGAAACATCAATTATAGCGGCCCGCGACGCATGCGGTCAAACGGCCCGCCCGCGCTAGAACTCGTCTTCCTCGAGCTTCTTGAGGCGGGTGATCTTCAGCGAAACGCGGAAATCGCGCGCGCGGGCATCGGCGAGGATGGCGCGGCGGGCGTCCAAGGGCAGCGTGGCAGGCCCGATCACGCCGGCGGACGCGCGCGGGAAGTGCTTCACGAAAATCGCGGCGAGATGCGCCGTCGCGTACGAGATCGGAGTCGAAATCAGGCCGCGCTGGCGAATCTGGTAGAGCGTGGGGAAGCCGACGTCCCAGCGCACCAGCAGCGGCTCGTCGTTCTTCACGCCGCGCACGAGCACAGCGGCCGCGAAGCGAGCATTTTCGAGGGCGCCCCGGCGGATCAGGCTCGCCACGTGCCGCGGGGTCAGCGTGTGGGGAAAGCGCTTGCGCACGATCCCCGCCGACCGGTGCAGCCGCCCCTGGCGATACCACCGCCGCAGGCGCTCGAAATCGTTTCCGCCGATCTTGGCATCCACGTCGCGCACGTGAAAAACGTACGGCAACATGCAGACTTCGTCCTGCGCGGCCAGGTACACGGGCGTCTCGCCGATCGGAGGCGGAAAGCGGAATTTCTCGCGCTCATCGAACCGCTTCGCGAGCAGGAATTTTCCGTGGCGGTAAACGCGCGGGCGGGAAATTGCGGCGTCGTAGGCCACGTCCGCCGACCACGTGGAGATCGGGTCCTCGCTTTCCGTGCTTTCGAAAAGGCGGATGTGGACAGCTTCCACGGAATCGAGAAGCTCCGAGCCGCGCTGGGCGAGCAGATTGGTGAGGCCGGGAGCGGCGCCCGCGCAGATCAGGGCCACGCGATTTTTCGCGAGAAAGCGCTTGTGAAAGCGAAATTGCTCGGGCTTGAACGGGTGGT
This sequence comes from Terriglobia bacterium, assembly GCA_020073605.1. Taxonomy (GTDB): domain Bacteria; phylum Acidobacteriota; class Terriglobia; order Acidiferrales; family UBA7541; genus Palsa-295. The sequence goes on along the minus strand of JAIQEW010000003.1, from coordinate 78,255 downwards.
GCGTCAGGTGGGAATTCAGATCGAGGTAGTGCGCGCGCAGCCGCAGCGCCGCGCGCAAGACGATCTTGTTGAACACGGCGGGCAGCGCGTTGACGATCAGGTTGGCCCCGCGCCCGGCGCGGATGATCGACCAGACATTCCGGGCGTTGGCCTCGACGACCTCGATCTTGCTGCGCTTGCCCAGAAAACGGCGGGCCCGCTCGACGTCACGATCCCCGCACCAGACGGTGTGTCCCTGGCGCGCCAGCAATTCCGCCAGCAAGGAGCCCGTGCCGCCCACTCCCAGAACGAATATCCGCATTGGCTCGCAAATGTACCATATACGCCGCGCCGCTGAACCCGGCGCGGCCCGCGCGTCCCTGCCGCGCAACACCCGGTTTGGTTGACAACGCGCGAAGCGGGCGGGTATGATTTTGACGGTACGGCGTCGAGCGCGGGCGCTGTGTCCCCTTCTTTGCTCTGGCCCCCAGCAGGGTGGAGTGACCGAGGCCGAGCCCTCGGCAAACAGGGTACGAATCCGTACGGAGGCCGCATTCCATGTCACCCGAACACGACCCCAACCTACAACCGTCTTCCACCGAGGGAACCGCGGCCCATGCCGCACCCGAGGCTGTAGACTCTGCTCCCGGCGCGGGAACCGCCCCGCAGCAGGCCATGGCCGGAGCAGCCGCGGCTGTCGCCCGCGCGCAAGAGCGCGTCGAGCCAGCCCCTGCCGACACGAATTCCAGCTCCCCGGAGATCCCCATCACGGAGTCCGCGAGCACCGAGGCGACCCCTCCCACGGAGCCGGCGATCGAATTTGTCGAATCGGCCGACACCCCCGAAACTGCCGAGACGCCCGAAGCTACCGAAACGATGGACCAGCTTCTCGACCAGTTTTCGACTCCCCAGGGAACGACTGAGGGAGAGATTTTTGACGGGCACGTGCTGGCGGTGACGGACGCAGGCGTCGTGGTGGACGTGGGCGGGAAGTTCGAAGGTCTCGTCCCGGCGCAGGAATTTGTCGATTCGGGCGGCGCGATTCAGTTCGGCCCGGGACAGACGATCGAGGTGGAGCGGCTGCACGAGCAGAAGGACGGTTACGTCCTACTGTCGTACGTGCGCGCACACCGGCGGCGCGTCTGGGAGCGGATCGAGAAATCCTACCGCGAGCACGCGAACCTGACCGGAAAGATCATCGAGCGGATCAAGGGCGGCCTTGTGGTGGACGTGGGCGTGCGCGCGTTCCTGCCGGCTTCGCAGATCGAGCTGCGCCCGGTGCACGACCTGGAAGCGTGGAAGGACCGCGAGATCGAAGTGCGCGTCCTGAAGCTGAATCGCAAGCGCGGCAACGTGGTGGTCAGCCGGCGCGCGATTCTGGAAGAAGAGCAGAAGTCCAAGCGCGACGCGCTGGCCGAAACGCTTTCCGAAGGCGCGGTGGTGACGGGACGCGTGAAGAACGTGACGGACTACGGCGTGTTCGTCGATCTCGGCGGGATGGACGGGCTGCTGCACGTCAGCGATCTCGTTTGGGGTCGCGCGCCGCATCCTTCGTCGATCGTGCAGCCGGGCGAAGAGATTCAGGTTCAAATCCTCAAGTTCGACAAGGAAAAGCAGCGCATCTCGCTCGGGCGAAAACAATTGCTGCCCGATCCGTGGGCCACGGTGCCCGAGCGTTTCCCGGCGGGAACGCGCGTGCATGGAAAAATCGTCGGCGTGACGGACTACGGCGCGTTCGTGCAGGTCGAGCCGGGAGTCGAGGGCCTCATCCACGTGAGCGAGATGAGCTGGTCGAAGCACGCGAAGCACCCCTCGAAAATCGTGAAGACCGGCGACGAAGTCGAAGTGGTGGTGCTTGAGGTCAAGACGGACCAGCGGCGCATTTCGCTCGGCCTGAAGCAGACGCTGCCCGATCCGTGGCAGGCCGCGGCGGAGAAATATCCAGTGGGCGCGATCGTCACCGGGCGCGTCCGCAATCTGGCGGACTTCGGCGCGTTCGTGGAGCTTGAAGAGGGCATGGAAGGGCTGATCCACATCAGCGACGTGAGCTGGACCGAGCGCATCAAGCACCCGAGCGAAAAATTCAAGAAGGGCGACACGGTCGAAGCCAAGGTGCTGAAGGTGGATTCGCAGAATCGGCGCCTCTCGCTCGGCATCAAGCAGGTGAAGGATATCTGGGCCGACTGGTTTGCGGCGCATAAGATCGGCGAAGTGCTGAAGGGAAAGGTCGCGCGGACCACGGATTTCGGAGCCTTCGTCGAGCTGGCCGAAGGCATCGAGGGGCTCTGCCACGTCTCGGAAATCGAGGAGCGGCGCCCGAAGGGCGAACGCGAGAAGACGAAGCTCCCTCGGGACGCGCGTGTCACATCCGTGCTCACGCAGGGCCAGGAGTACGATTTCAAGATACTTCGGCTCGAACCGGAGCAGCGCAAGATCAGCCTGAGCTACCGCGCCGCGCAGAAGCAGGCCGAGCGCGAAGAGATACAGTCGTTCCGTTCGTCGAAGTCGTCTCCGACGGCCACGATCGGCGACGCGATTATGGCAAAGCGGCAGTCGTCGTAGCGGGATTTCTCCCGCCGGGAAGCGGCGTTTACCTTGCGGTCGCTTAGATGATGTGCAAAGATCGTGCAGCGTCCGGTCCCAGCGCGCACACGGCCCACGAATACAAAAGATCGTGAGAGGAGGCTCTCAACCGATGGCAGAGGTTGCGGGAGAGCGCGGAAATACCGAACACACAGTGACGAAAGCGGACCTCGTAGGAGAGGTCGAGCGGGCGACCGAATTGTCGCGCAAGGAATCCGAAGCGGTCGTCGAGACGATTTTCGAAAGCATCATCACCGCGCTACAGGCGGACGACAAGATCGAAATCCGCGGCTTCGGCAGCTTCCGCACGCGGCAGCGCCGCGGGCGCATAGGGCGGAATCCGAAGACCGGGGCGAAAGTGGAAGTCCCTCCGAAGAAGATCCCCTTTTTCAAACCCAGCAAAGAGCTGAAGGATTACGTCAACCACCCGCATGCGGCCGGCGCCGCCGGGTCCGGGCCCGGCGCCCAGGACTGAAGCGGGATGGATTATCTGTGGACGCCGTGGCGGTATCGCTACGTCTCCAACGCATCGAAGGACGACCGCTGCATCTTCTGTGACGCCCTCGCCGCCAAGGACGACTCCAGCACGCTGATCGTGCTGCGCGGCGCCAAGAACTTCGTCATCCTGAATCGCTATCCCTACACGAGCGGTCACGTGATGGTGGTTCCGTACGCGCACGTCGCCGAACTCGCCGCCGCCGAGGCGGACACGCTCGCGGAAATGATGCGCATGGCGCAGCGCGTCCAGACGGCGCTCGGGCAGACGTACCGCCCGGAGGGATACAACCTGGGCATGAACCTGGGGCGCGCCGCGGGCGCCGGGATCACGGGGCACCTGCACCTGCACATCTTGCCGCGCTGGGCCGGCGATGCAAACTTCATGACGGTCGCGGGAGAAACTTGCGTCGAGCCCGAGGATCTTGCGACCACGTTTGAAAGGCTGAGCAAGGCCCTCACCTCTCAATAGCGCTTTTGCCTTGCGGTTCATGTAGCTCACCCCGCCTCGTTGGGGTGAGGTCTTTCGGCCCGCCTTTGCCTTTGTTTTAGCTTTGTCTTGCCTTAGGCCGTCGATTTTGCATTCGCTTTTCCCCCGAGATTACAATGCGCCCATGTCGCGCCTCCGCCGAATCGAGCAGGTCGGCCGGTATTTTTTCGTCACGACCAATCTGATTCGCGGCAGTCCTCCGCTCTCTCCCCCGGAACGTTCTCTATGCCTTGATCATCTGCGAAGAGCCCGCGCAAAATTTGGTTTCGCACTCTTCGCATACGTGGTCATGCCCGATCATGTGCATCTGCTGCTCTCCACATTTGAGTCGGCTTTACCCGCGATCATCGGCGGTTGGAAAAGTCGCGTGGCCGTGGGAATCGCAAGAGCTCCGCGCAAGCCGGGTGCGATTTGGCAGGCGCGCTACTTCGACTTCGTTCTGCGTCGCGCGAGCGACTTCTCGAAGAAGCTGGCATACATCCACGAAAATCCCGTTCAGGCAGGGCTCGTCGCGCGCCCCGAAGATTGGACCTGGTCCAGCGCCGCCTTCTATATTGACAAAGCAGCCGTGCCCATCGAACCCGATCCGTTCGACATCCCCGTAAACCCAAATGAACCACTATGGCCGTTTCCAGACAGGAATATGTAGCTCACCCCGCCTTGCAAGGGTGAGGGGGTTCGGTCCGGAACGCACGCCGGGGGCAAAACCGAAGGCCGGGCCGAAAGGCCTCACCCCAACAAACCGGGGTGAGCTACATAAAACCGTCGCCGTCACATCCGGGGATAGTTCACGTTATCCGTAATTCGGCGGATTCACCGACTGGTCCATTCCCATCGTCTTCTGGCCGCCCTGCTGCACGTTCACGCCGAGCAGCCACGGCTCTTGTGCCGCGAACGCGCACTTGAGCGCAGGCTCGAGGTCTTCCGGGCGATCGACCTCGCGCGCATTCATGCCATAGCCCTGCGCGATCTTTACCGTGTTGATGCCGGGAATATCGATGCCCGGCACATTCTTCCCCACTTGCGTGAAGTCGCGAAACCCCTTGAGCGCCGAATAGTTTCCGTTCTGGACAACGATGAAAATCACGGGCGCCTTGCACTGAACAGCCGACCACAGCGCCTGAATCGAATACTGCGCCGAGCCGTCGCCGACGGCGCAGACCACGCGCCGATCCGGGTGCGCGAGTTGCAGTCCCACAGCCGCTGGCAGGGCGAAGCCGAGTATGCCGCTGCGGACGGAGTAGAACGAGCCAGGCTCGTCGAGCTTCACGTAGCGGTCGAGATCGCCTTTCGACGAAGGGCACTCCTCGGAAATGACCGCGTCGCGAGGTAGGAGCTTGTTCAAGACGCTGAAGAGATACGCCGTCGTCATCGGATATTCGGGGCCCGGGTCGGGTGCCTTGGCGCAGGGCGCGGCGCTGCCTTGCACGGGCTTCACGCGGCCCGCGAGATGCTTTGCCGCGACGGCGATGTCGCCGACGATGCTCGTTCCGGCGAGCGCCGCGGAGGCATCGCGCGGCGAATTCGTGATCTGGAAAAGTTTCGTGCCGGGCTTGATCGGATCACCGGGCACAAACGCGTAGTAGAGGAATACCGGCGCGCCGAGCACCACCACCGTGTCATAAGCGGCGAGCTGATCGGCGAGCGGCTTCTGTGCCGGAAGCAATCCGCCGCGATACAGCCGATGGCTTCGCGGAAACGCCCAACGCGAAGCGATCGGCTCGGCGTACACGTCCGCGTTCAGGCGCTCGGCCAGCGCGATCACGTCGTTCCACGCGCGGTCCTGCTCGATCTGCGCTCCCGTGATGAGGGCGAGCTTGCGGCTCGAGTCAATCGCGCGCGCCACTTCGTCGAGGGCGGCCGTGTCCGGCAGCACCGATTGGGTAACTTTGCGCGCGATCACCGGCTGGCACGGCTTGTTCCAGTCGTCCATGGGAATCGAGATGAACACCGGCCCGCGCGGCGGCTGCATCGCCAGGTGATAGCCGCGGGCAATCGCCGCGGGCACGTCTTCGGGGCGAAGCGGCTCGTAAGCCCATTTCACGTAGGGCTTCACCACCTCGACCGCGCGGCTCACGAGAAACGGTTCGGAGAAGATCTGCCGCCGGTCCTGCTGTCCCGTGGTGACCACGAGCGGCGCCTCGGACTGGTACGCGTCGATGATCGCGGAAAGGCCGTTTCCGGCGCTCGCGATCGAATGCAGATTCACGAACGCCGCTTCTCCGCGCGCCATCGCGTAGCCCAGCGCCATTCCCGCCGCGACGCGTTCGTGCAATCCGAGGATGTACTGGAAGCCCGCGGGCATGTCCTTGAGGAAAGGCAGCTCGCTCGAGCCGGGGTTGCCGAAGATCTTCGTCATCCCCAGATCGCGCAGAACGCCGTACGTCGCCTCTCGCACTGTGGTCACGGGCCAAGCCTCCTGGATCGCCGGTCGCTGAGGAAAAGTTATATCCGATTGATTGGGCCGTTGCATACATCGTATTCTGTGTCGCCGCTCCCACGCGGCGGGTGGACATCCTCCGGCAGGAAAAGGGTCACGATGGCCGAAATGATCGCGGTGCACGACCTCGTCAAGAACTACGGCGAATTCTGCGCGGTGAACCACATCTCGTTCACGGTGGCGGAAGGCAAGATTTTCGGCTTTCTCGGCCCCAACGGCGCGGGAAAGACCACGACGATCAAGATGCTGACCACGGTGCTCGATCCGACGAGCGGCAAGATTCTCGTCAACGGGCACGACCCGACGCGCGATCAGAAGCAGGTGCGGCGCTCGTTCGGCATCGTGTTTCAGGACCCGAGCCTCGATGACGAATTGACGGCCTACGAGAACATGGACCTGCACGGGATTCTCTACGGCGTGCCGCACGCCGAGCGCGTGAAGCGCATCGACATGCTGGTCGATTTCGTCGGCCTCGGCGACCGGAAAAAGGATCTCGTGAAGACGTATTCGGGCGGCATGAAGCGGCGCCTCGAAGTGGCCCGCGCGCTGCTGCACAATCCGCGAATCCTTTTTCTCGACGAGCCGACCATCGGCCTCGACCCGCAGACGCGCAACCATATCTGGAGCTACATCCAGCAGCTCAGCAAGGAAGAAGGCGTCACGGTCTTCTTCACCACGCACTACATGGACGAGGCCGACCGCGTGGCCGGCGACGTAGCCGTGATCGACCACGGGAAGATCGTGGCACAGGGCGCGCCCGCCGAGCTGAAAGAGCGAACGAAGTGCGCGAACCTGGAAGACGCGTTCATCGCGCTCACCGGGCACGCCATCCGGGAAGAAGAAGCGAACGCCATGGATCGCATGCGCATGATGGGACGCGCGTGGAGAGGCGGAGGAAGGCGATGAAGGCCATCTACATTCTCTGCATGAGGCAGCTCAAGCGTTACGTTCGCTCGCCCGCGCGGATCATCGGTTCGCTGGGTCAGCCGCTTCTGTTTCTCGTCGCGCTCGGATTCGGGTTCCGTTCGATGTTCGCCAAGGCGGGCGGCGGGAATTACATCAATTTCCTCTCGCCGGGAATCATTTCCATGGCGATTCTTTTCAACGCCGTGTTTTCGGGGATCGAAATCATCTGGGACCGGCAATTCGGCTTCCTGAAGGAAACCCTCGTCGCGCCCGTCTCGCGCCTGGAGATCGTTTTCGGGCGCATGCTCGGCGGCGCGATCGTAGCCATGGCGCAGGGAACGGTCGTGCTCGTGATCTGCGTGATTGCCGGATTCCGTATCCAGAACTCATTGCTGGTGCCGCTGGCGATCCTATTCATGTTTCTGATCGCGCTGCTCTTCACGGGGATCGGCACGGTCTTCGGGTCGGTGCTCCAGGACATGCAGGGCTTCCCGTTGATCATCAACTTTCTGATCATGCCGCTCTTCTTTTTCTCCGGCGCGATTTTTTCGGCGGACGGATTGCCGAAGGCGCTGAAGTTCGCGCTGCGCCTTAATCCGCTCAGCTACGGCGTGGATGGATTGAGAGGCGCTTGCAGCAGCGTATACGCATACGGATTGGCTACGGATCTGATCGTGGTGACGCTGCTGACCGCGATTCTGCTCGGCGTCGGGAGCTACTTCTTCTCGAAGATTCAGCTATAGCGGTAAGGTCTTGGCTTTGTAACGCGATGCATACAGTCGCGTGACAGACGCACCCAAACGGACAAGCCGCATGTTAGGGCTTGAAGTGCACAATCTCGTTCTTCGCTCGCTCCAGAATCTTGACCCGTAATTTATCTTCGCGCTCATGGAGGTTATATGCCGAATACCAGAATTCCTTCGGCGTCTCGCTTTGCAAACTCGGGTCGTAGTAGATAACTTTCTTCATGTCATACCAATCTTGTTTGGCGTTGGAGTTCCTCAAGGAATCGGCAATAAAGATGCGGTCCTCAAACATTCGCGAGAGTTTCTTAACTGCGTCGTTTATCGGTCCGGGATTTACGGTGCTAAGGTTGGGACGGTTATCTGAAACCACCGTTACCGCATCGTAGAGTCCATCCAGCAATTCCCTGTACTCCGATTTCTTGTTGTCGTTGACCCAATGCTTATGTTGCTGTCTGGCCGTAAACCACAAAGAGAGCACAGTGCCGATGAAGGAACCAAGACCTAGCGCGCTTAGGATCGTTATCCAATTGTGAGTATCAGGGGCTGACATACCGCAAAGAATCTACAACAAAATTCCCATAGTACCTACGCCGCCGACAGCGCGCTCATCGCCAGGCGTTCTTCCTTGCCGGGATCGTTCACTACTTTGCATTCGTCGTTGAAGACCATCGTGGCGCGGTCAGCCGGCGTGTACGCGGGCCACTTCGGGATGCCGGCATGGCTGGGGTTTCCGGTGCGGGCAAACGCGGCCCACGCGCCGCTGACCTTGTCGGCAAGCTGCTGTAGATCCGCGCCCGTGCCGTTCATTCCCGTGGTTTTGTCCGTGTTGTCGAAGACGAACGCCAGCTCGATGCCGTGCGGCGATTTCAACTTCCCGCCGAGGACCGGAGTTTCCCACGCGAAGATGTACATGTAGGCAGGCGCCGCGCCCTGAGCGGCTTTGCGCTCGGCCTGCGTGATGGCATCCATCCGCATCATCCGGTCGGTGGTGACGGCGAAGTAGATGTCGCTCGGCGTCGCGTTCGGCCGCCATTTCTTGTAGACGGCAATCAAGCCATCGAGTCTCGATTCGTCGGAGAGCCGGAGAGACGCCTTGAGCCTGGTTCGCATGTCCGTTTCGTTCAGCGAAAAGACCGAGGGGTTTCCGAGGCCGAGCAGGATCGTGGATTCCGTGGCGTTTGTGCCGATCAGCATCGGTATGTTCGCAGACTGCGCCGGCGCGTCGGGATCGAACGGATGCCTCGGCAGCGAACGCCCGTCCACCACCGGCCCCAGCGGGATCGCGGCGGGTCCGGTCATGGAATGCAGCGCGGCGGTGAGCCGATCGGCCGGAATCTTCTGAAGGTCGTCGATCTGGTCCGGCGTGACGTTGAGATGCGCGAGGAACTTTCTTGCAGCCTCGTCCGCGCTTTCACGGGAAATCACGCGCAGCGTTGGGCCGCTCTCGACGATCGCCTTGTGGAACAGGCCCTTCGCGGGAGGCATCGCCATCAGCGTGCTGACCTTCCCGCCGCCGCCCGATTCGCCGAAGATCGTCACGTTGCCGGGATCGCCGCCGAAGCGCGCGATGTTGTCGCGCACCCATTCGAGCGCCAGCACGATATCGAGCATTCCGGCGTTGCCTGAGTCCGCGTATTTTTCGCCGCCGATCGCGCCGAGGTAGAGGTATCCGAAGACATTCAGCCGGTGATTGATCCCGACCACGACGACATCCTGCTTGCGCGCGAGGTTGGTGCCGTCATACGTGGGCGCGCCATCCGAACCGCCGGTATAGCCTCCGCCGTGCAGCCAGACCATCACGGGCCGCTTGCCGCGGCTCACACTCGGCGTCCAGACGTTGAGCACGAGGCAGTCTTCGCCGACGCCGCCCGGGCCAAAAATGTCGCCCATCGCGATGCGGATGTCCGAACCGGTGGCGGTGGAGAGATTTTGCGGCGCCATGGTGCCGTACTGGAGCGCGTCGGCGACTTCGGTCCAGGGCTTCGGCGGATGAGGCGGCAGGAAGCGTCCAGCCCCCTCTGGCGATGCGCCGTAGTGGATGCCTTTGAAGGAGTAAGCGTCGCTTGCGGAGGCGCCGCGGACTCTGCCGAGAGTCGTTTCCACAACCGGACCCTTGGACGCTGCATCCGCCGCTGCAAGCGGGAATCGCGACAGAGCACCGGCAAGCGCGGCTCCGCAACCCAGCAGAGAAGACTTGAGCAACCCGCGCCGATCGATCACGTGGGCCACCTATCGAACAGCTGCCGCGCCCGCTTCGCTGCTCGGTTTCGGCATTGCCGCGAACGAGATCGCCACGATTCCGATGGCGGCCATCACGCAATTCAGCTCAATCGCGCGCGTGTAGCTCCCGTAGAGATCGAAGATCTTCCCGCCGATGTAACCCGCCGGCGAAGCAAACGACGAGACCAACAGCACCATCATTCCGTACAGCTTCGGGAAGGCCGCGGGACCGTAATAGTGTGCCGTAATCGTGCCGGCGCAGGTGAACGTCCAGCCGTAGGCCGCGCCGTAGAGAACGGAGGCGATGTAGCCCAGCAACAGCGTCTCCGGGCGCACGACAATCGCAAGGTAAGACCCGATGAAATAGACGCTGAGACCGATCACGAAGGCCACGCGGGAGTTCATGACGTCCATGAGCAATCCGCCGAGCCAGCGGCCGCCGAGCGTGCCGATCGTAAACAGGCTCATCGCCCAGGCCGCATTGGAGGAACTGATGCCTGCGCCGCGCAGGCGCAGTATCCAGTGCGCCACGAAGAAGAAGAACGGGTATGTGGTGGCGATCCCGGCGATCGCGATCAGCCAGTACGCCGGCGTGCGGTAAGCCTGCCCTGTAGTCCACGGAAACTTCGTGGCCAGGGCGTCGGTGCGCGACGGCTGACCCTGCTGGTCCTCCGCGATGCCGTCCACGGTCTGTCCGAGCGATTCCGGACTTTCCTTGACGCCCAGAAACGCAATGAGCGCAGCCAGCACCATCGCACCTGCAACGATATACCAGCCCGCGCGCCAGTTGCCGCCGGCGGTCCGCAGCATTTTGTCGAGAAACGGCGATACGGCAAAACCGGAGAAGCCCGAAGCGGAGAGGGCGATTCCCATCGCGCGGCCGCGATAGCGGCGGAACCATCGCGTCACGCCGGCAGCCGCGGGAACCAGCGTCGCGAAGCTGATGCCCACTCCGTTCACCACTCCAAACGCCGCCAGATAGTGCCAGGGCTTGGACGCATAGAGACCCATGAACAGAGCGCCGACGCAGATCATCGCGGAGCCGACGATGAACGTCGCCCGGATGCCGTACTTGACGATCGACATTGCAACGACCACCGCGGCGAGACCCAAGAACAGGTTGAGCACCGTGAATCCGAGGCCGAGCATACTGCGGCTCATTTGAATCTCGTGGATCATGTAGCCATTGATCACGCTGCCGCCGTAATACGGGAATCCCATGTTGATGAAATCGAGCGTGAAGAGCACGCCGACCAGCTTCCAGCCGTAGAATCCGGGTTTATTCGGCACTCGGGTATCTCCTCTAAATGTGTTCTGCCGCTTACGCGGTCTTCGCAACGGCGCCCGTCGCGCTCCGGTGACGTGGCATGGTGGCGAAGAGAATGGCGACGATGCCGATCACGGTGATGGCGATGTTCAGCTGCCACGCGTGCGCGTAGCCGCCGTACGTATCGAAAATCTTTCCGCCGACCCACGCCGCGGGCGAAGCGCCGCCGGACGTCCAGAACAGCAGCGTGCCCGCCAGTTTTGGGAACGCCGCAGGGCCGAAATAGTGGGCGACGCACGTGGTCATGCAGGTAAACGTCCACCCGATCGCCAAGCCGTACAAGACCGCGGCGGAATCGGCGATGAGAAGCGCGTCCGGGCCCGCGCGCAGCGCCGCGACCGAACCGAAAAGATAGCCGGACAGCCCGATCAGGAACGCGAAGCGCGCGTTCATCGTATCCATCAGCCAGCCGCCAAACAACCGGCCCGCGATGCAGGATACAGGCATAAGGCTCATCGAAAATGCCGCCTGGCCCGACGAAATTCCGGTGCTTTGCAAATGAAGGACCCAGTGGGGGACGAAAAGGAAAAACGGGAACTGCGCAGCGAGGCCCGCGAGTAGGACCAGCCAATAGCTGCTGGTGCTATACGCTTCGCCGGCGGTCCATTCGTAGCTCGTCACCAGTTTGCTCGGCGCGCGATCGCGCGGCGTGCCGGCTTCCGGTTTCGCATCGCCGTCAGGCAGTTGGCCGAGATCCTCAGGACGCTCTTTCACGAAAAGCAGCGCGATGATTCCGGCAAGAACAGCGCCGGCGGCGCCGATTTTCCAGCCGAGGCGCCAATCGCCTCCGTGCGCGCGCAGCAGCTTATCCATCAGCGGCGCCATCAATCCGCAAATGCCGGAGCCGCTGAGGACGAGCCCGACGGCGCGGCCACGGTAGCGCTCGAACCAGCGAGCCGCGGCCGTGCTGCCGCAAATAATGTCGCCGAAACAGATGCCGACACCAGTGATCACGCCGAAAGCCAGCAGGAATTGCCACGGCTTCGTGGTGGCGAACGCCAGAAACAGCGAGCCGATGCAGACGAAGGCCGAACCGATCACGTAGGTCGTGCGAATACCGAGCTTCACGATGGAAATAGCCACAAGCGTGGATGGGATGCCGACGAACAGGTTGAGCAGCGTGGATCCGAAACCGAACATGCCGCGGCTCATGGCGATGTGCTGCAGCATGTAGAAATTGATGATCGCGCCAATGTAAAAAGGAAACCCGAGGTTCAGAAAATCCATCGCGGAAAGCGCGCCGACCAGCTTCCAGCCGTAGAACGGACGATCGTTCGACATTCGGAACCTCCCTGCAAGCGCTCGACGCGGAAACGTCTGGCTCTGCGGTTCCCGCCGCCCAAATCGGCGGGCACCCGTGGCAAACGTGCCAGCATTCTAGATTGATCTACCCGCTTTGCAAGATGAATATAAATCCGGTACGCTCTTCGAGCTTGGACGCGCGCGGGACCACTGGACGGCGGAATTCCCAATTGCCTTGAGAGGACGATGCGCACACAGGTCGGAATCGTAGGTGGGGGACCAGCGGGACTGCTGCTCTCGCATCTTCTTCATCTGCGGGGCATCGAGTCGGTGGTAGTCGAAGCGCGCAGCCGCCAGTACGTCGAGGATCGCGTCCGCGCCGGCGTGCTCGAGCAAGGCACGGCCGACCTGCTGACCGAAACAGGCGTGGGCGATAGGCTGAAGCGCGAAGGCATGGTTCACTACGGAGTCGAGCTGCGCTTCGGGGGACGCGGGCACCGCATCGATTTCAAGGAATCCGCGGGCGGCCGCGCCATTGTCGTCTACCCGCAGAACAAAGTTGTCGCGGATCTTTTCGACGCGCGACTGGCGGCGGGCGGGCGCATCTTCTTCGAGGCTGACGATGTGAGCGTGCACGATTTCGGAGACGCCAGCGCGCAGGCGCGGCCGAAGATTCGTTTTCGTGCGAGCGGCCAGCCTCAGGAGATCGAGTGCGATTTCATCGCCGGGTGCGACGGTTTCCACGGCATCTGCCGGCCTTCGATTCCCGGCGGCGCGCTCACGGTCTTCGAGCGAATCTATCCGTTCGGCTGGCTGGGCATTCTCGCCGAGGCGCCTCCCTCATCGGACGAACTGATCTATGCGTATCACGAGCGCGGCTTCGCCCTGCTCAGCATGCGCTCGCCGGAAATCAGCCGCCTCTACATCCAGTGCACGCCTGACGAAGACATCAGCAAATGGCCCGACGATCGAATCTGGCAGGAACTTCATACGCGGCTCGCTACCGCTGACGGCAAATGGAAACTCACGGAAGGACCGATTGTGCAGAAGGGCGTCACCGGGATGCGCAGCTTCGTCGTCGAGCCGATGCAGTACGGAAGGCTATTCCTCGCGGGCGACGCAGCGCACATCGTGCCGCCCACGGGGGCGAAGGGGCTCAATCTCGCAGCGTCGGATGTGCTCGTGCTTTCGCGCGCTCTGGCGGAGTTCTATGCTTCGGGAAGGAAGGATTTGATCGAGAACTACTCGAAGACCTGCCTGCGGCGCATCTGGAAGGCGCAGCGCTTTTCGTGGTGGATGACGTCGATGCTGCACCTATTCGACGCCGACAACGCGTTTGACCGGCGCCGCCAGATCGCGGAACTCGACTACGTCACGAGCTCCCGCGCCGCCTCGCAAACGCTCGCCGAAAACTACGTCGGCCTGCCGATGGAGCCGGTGAACTGAAGCGTGCGGCCTGAAAAGCGCGCGGTTGCATTTCTGAACCGCTTGAGACGAAATGGAAGTGACGGAATTGACGGCTTACATCGATTCAAATGAAAAGGAGACCCGGACTCATGGCAAAGAAGAAGAAAGCAGCCCCGAAAAAGAAGAAAGCAGCTAAGAAGAAGATTTCGCTTCGCAAAAAGGCACCGAAGGCCAGAAAGCCGAAGCGCGCAAAGCGGCGTCCACGCGGCCGGGCTGGGTACGAGACACCCGCTCCTCTCGCAGGGCGAGGACTCGGCGCGGGTGCCGGCGGACAATCGGGCGATCTCCAGGGATTGTCGAGAGCCGAGGGCGTGGACTCTGAAAGCGTCGAGGAGTTAACGGAAGAGGGGCAGGACTACGAAGCGGAAGTGGTGAGCGGCGTGGAAAACGCGCTCGATCCGGATGAGGGCGAAGTGCGCACTCACCGCTACATCCCGCCCAAGGAACGCTGATACTTCGCGCGGCGAGCGCTCCCCGGCAAGTTGCCGGGGAACTCGCCCGCGTGCGCTACTGCGTTACGGTCTTTGCCGCGTCGCCGACTTTGAAGCCCGCGCCGGAAACTGGCGAAGCAATCGAGGAAATATCGTCCACGTCGGTGACGCGCACGACGCCGATCGGAGTTGACAGGCGACGGAGAACGGCGCCCGTCGCCGGGTCCTTGATCTCCTTCGTGATGCGCTCGATCGAAAGCGTATCGCCCACCTTCACGCCCGACTTCGCGCCCACGTTCAGGACAACCTGCCCGCCGTCTACTGCCGCGACGAGCCCCGAAACGATCACGGTCCGAATCGAAAGCTTGGAATTGTCTTCGATCAGGCCCTTGCTCATCTGCTCGACGGATAGTTTGACGGCCTCTCCAAGAATCGTTTGCTGGAAATCGCTGCTGCCGAAGTCCACAGCGCCGCCGCCCCAGCCGCCCCAGTGCCCGCCGCCGCCCAGCAGGCCGGTGCTCGAGCGTGAAGATTCGCCGTGGCCCTCCGCCACGCCGAGAATCTCGGCCGTATCGATGTCCACGATCCGCGCGTCGAGATTCACGATTGCCTTGGTCTTGCTGTGGGAGAACCCGCCGACGCCGAACCCGCCAAAGCCGCCGCCACCGCCGCCGACGTTGGTCTTCTTGGTGTCGTTTCCGAATTGCGTGACGCTGCCCACGATGATGGCATCCACGCCCAGCAGCTTGCCGAGCTTCGCGGCGGAAGCCGGGTTCGCGCGGTCGCTATTCGAGAAATTTTGCTCGGCCAGGATCTTGTCGAGCGCCTTGCGCTCGATCACGGAGTAAGTGCCGTCCTGCACCAGATACTTCACCAGCAGGTCCGATATGCCCTTGCCGACGTCGATGTTCTGTCCAAAAGCCGCGTTCGAGGCAGACTGCACCGTGCCAAAGTCGAAATCGAACACGGCGACGCGCTTCTTGCGCCCTCCAGCCGGTGCCGGCGCGCCTGCCGGCGCGGCCGAGGCCGCCGGCGCCGCTGCTGGCGCCTGAGCCTTCGCGCCGGGCGCCTCTGCTGCAAGGAATGCGCCCAAAATCAGAATGGTCAAAAGAATCTTGTTCATCGCTGGTCTCCCGCTAGACTATCCCCGAAAAATACACCATCCACCGCAACTTGGCCCGGAATCTTACTGGTCCGTCGTTGTTTGTGTCAACATGTGGCTCCGCATCGTAGTGTCTGGAGCTTGAGGAGTCGCGAGCCGGACGTGCTGCGATCGAGGACCAGTGACTCGAGCTCGCGCTCGTCACCGATACCGCCCGCAAAGTGTGGGGTTAAGAATCTGGGCTGCCAGCCGTAGCTTTGGCAAAGGATGGCCTGCCGTCCGAAGCTCTAACGTAAGATGGCGGAGAGGGGGGATTGTTGACCTCCGCTCCGAATCGCATTGCAAACAGGAAACTTAAATCGCTAACTCCTGATATTTCAACGGAATATTCATCGGAGACGTTGCGCCGCGTTGCGTGACGCTTTGCCGCGTACCGAAAAGTCGTAACCGTCGTAACCGCTAATACCCTACCCGGCTGCAAAAGTAAAGCCAGGGACTGACCGCTTCCTGGGTACCCACCAAAAACAGTACGGCCGGCTGGTTTACTTCTGGGCGATCGTCACCGTACCCCCCGGTGCACTGGCCACGCTTGAAAAAGCGGGCCAGCAACCGGGGGCATTTCTTACTCGTCACGTCAGTGGTGATTGGGGAGACGTTCCTCCCGAAGACATCGAGGGAAAACGACTCTTCACTCCAGCGGGGTTTCGGCTCTTGAGCGCCTACCACACTAGCGCGGAGGACAAGCTCTGGGTGATTACGGAAGCGGACTGTTCGTCTACGTGTATTCTGCTGCCCGAAGAATATTGACTTGAGTTCAGTCCGCCAACTCCGGTTTTGGTGCCAAGCACTTCGAAGCAGCTCGAAGCCGAACGGTCGCCGCGTCTTATTGCGGAATCAGAGGTTGGGACGAACTCGATGATAGCTAAATGCGAAGGTGCCGTTGAGCCCGCAGAACTGAGAAGCTGCTTTAGAGACACTTTCGGTGTTACTCACGACTAGCATTTTTGTGTCTTGCAGACGTGCCTGAAAGACCGATCCCTCGATCTTGATTTCCAAATCGTCGCCGGAAGACTCGGCTTCCCCGGCCAGTTCACACTCCCATCTCCCTTCACGCGGATCTGCAGTCTGAATGTTGACGAGGTAGCGATTTCCGATGGGGAAGAGCGCAAAGTACCCGATGTCCTTCACTTCGTACACTCCTGAGAATCGATGCGCCGGGTCGGCACCGTTCAGGGTAGAGAGTCGATCCCGGTAGAGTTTGCCGATACAATCGGCATCATCACCGCACTTTGTCCGGCGTGCTATCCATGTCCTCTGGTCTTCCTTCATCAGAGTCCTTTGAGCAGAATCGATAAAGTCGTCAAGCAATATTCTCCACATTCGGCCGAGCTGGAAGTCGAGTCGAGACAGTTCGGCATTTGCACAGATAGTTTTCTCGGAAGGAGAAACAGCTTTGCGACAATCGAATGATGGCTGTTTGGGCGGAGCGGCATTGACAGAAACGCTTCTTGCACCTGGACCGGCAGCGGGCGCGCTGGTCTGCCTTTGGGCATGGAGCGGCATAAAGCGAGCAAGGACAAGCAAAAGCGCGAGGCAAATGGTGATATCGGCAAGCTTCTTCATGGAAGACACCTTGTCATGGAGTAGGTGGCTTCAAAGTTCGATTCCAGTCATTAGACCCGGTCGACACAAACCCCCACCTTGCGACTATTGCATCCAGCAGAAGCGCTTCCTTTTTTAACATGAATTCATGTTCATTCCGGCCATTCTTATCATTCCTATAAATGACCTTGTCAGATTCATAGTAGGGAAAAAACCAGAAATCCTTGCCATTCTTGATAAAGAACTTCACTCCGTAATGGAATTGGCTGATCTCACGGATCTCATTGCGGGAAAATCGGATGGTTCCATCTGTACCTTCGTAGATAGCGTCGTTATCATTCAGGGTCAAACGCCCACGAAACGTATGCCAAGTCCCTTGATGCTCCCCCAGGAAGGTATACCTATCCGTTTGCGCCTTGTCCTGGAATTCTGTTACGACCTTTTTGTCGAGCCATCCCTTGTTCTTGAGTTGCGCTAACAGGCGTTGCAGGTTTGCGTCGTTGCTTTCCGATGCGCCCATCGCAAGAAGTTTCTGCCCAGCATCGTATCCCGCCACCAGGTCATTCAGACTAATCGCTGATGCAGCGCGAAGCTGCCAGAGCAGCATTTCGGTCGGGTGCTTCTGCAAAAACAAATCACTGTCCTTCATAAACTGCTTTAGAAGTGTCGTTTGTTGTTCCAGGTCTGTGGTCTGTTGTGCCTGCCGCGCCAGTTCGATGAGGGCGTTGTAATCCACCTTATCCATCCCTGTAAACTGTTCGGCAGTCGTGCCCGTTGCTGGTGGAGCAGGTGCCATGTTGCTTGTTGGCTGATTGCTGGCCGGAGTTGCATTTGCTGAAGCCGCGGCAAGCGATTTCTCCAAAAGCGCCTTGGCCTTGATGAGGCGCTGGTCGTCGGGATAAGCCAGCAACAAGCCCGTCGTCAACTGTTGCGCTTCTGCGTACTTACCACCGTGAACCAAGTCGGAAAGTCTTTTCATCACTTCATCCGGTGCATGGCCGGCCGGTGCTGGGCTTGCCACGTCCTCCGCAGCGTTGGTATTAGCGGATGGTGCATTTGCGAGTGTTTGCGCATAAAGCGGCGGAAGACAACTCAAGGCAAGAAACAATCCGAGGATGATAAGTTTCACGTGTCTAAACTCCAGTCTGGTGTGGTGCATGCGATTCATTATTGTGCGGGACGCCGTATACATAAGACACGTACGAAGCGTCTATTGGTTGCGCAGTGAGACCCCCGCTGGTCGAACATGAAGTAGCAGGGCTCGCCAGAAGGATTGCGCACACGGCTGCTCCATGTAAGGTTAGCCTTACTGGAAAGCTTGATGCCGCCCTTGATGACCTGGTCATTGATTGCCCCGAGCTCTTCAGTCGTCGGCAGTTGCCAGGTCGCGTAGCCCGCAAGGCGCAGGTTGCTGCAATAATCCTTGGCCTGGCTCCAATCGACATCACTACCGTTGTCCTGCTTCGTCCAGATGTAACCCGTTGCGGGGTCGGTCCACGTGGCCTGTTGCGCCTCCCGTTCGATGGCCTGATGCTTCTCCTCATCCAACCACCCCTTCAGATTCAGTTGCGCAAGCAACTGGTGCATGTGCGCGTCGCCGCTGTCAACCGCATCCGCCGCCAGAAGTCTTCGACCGGCTTCGTAACCTGCAATCGGGTCGTCCAGGCTGATTGCGCTGGCCGCGCGAACCTCCCACAACAACATTTCGTTCGGATGTTTCTGTACGAATGAGGCACTCCGGTCCATGAATTGTTGCAGCAATTTCTTCTGTTGCCCCAAATCGGTGTTCTGCTGCGCCTGCCGCGCCAACTCGATCAGGGCGTCGTAATCGACCCTCTCCATCCCTGTAAGTGGTTCGGCATTCGCGTTCGCCGCAAGTGGAGCAGGTACAACATCGCTTCCCGGTGGATTGCTGCTTGCCGCAGGGTCTGCCGACTTCGAGGACGCGAGGGCTTTGTCCAACAGCGCCTTGGCTTTGATAAGCCGTTGATCGTCGGGATATGCCGCCAACAAACCTGATGTTAGGTGCTGCGCTTCCGCGTATTTGCCGGCGTGAACCAAGTCGGAGATTTTCTTCATCACGTCGTCCGGCGCCTGGCCAGTCGGCGTTGTATTTGCAGGCATTTTATTTACCGCCGTTGCATTGGCATCAGCAGGTGCCCTGGTCACCGTTTGCGCGTTGAGCGGCGCAACAGCAATCACGCCAAGAAATAGTCCAGAGATGATAGAGTCTGAAAGAACTCTCATCGGGTTTCAATACTCCCTTCGGTATGCAGAAAGCTGGACAATGCTCTAGTTCTTCGACAGGTCAACCATTTTGATTTGTTCCAGTTGCCTGGACTCTGCCCCCGCTTGATCGTCCGGCACCAAAGAAACAATAAAGTAACCCATCGGGAATCCGACCCCTAAATCAACCCGGACCCAATACTCTTTCCCGGCTACCATATCGAAATCATTGATTGGTTTTCTAGTCTTTGCCCCCTTTTCAGACACTGAAATCGAGTGCTTACCAGCCGCGAGAAGCATCCGGATTGTTTGCGCATTCCTGATCGGGATAATCTTCTTGCCATCGATGTAGACACCGTAGCTTGTCGCACTTCCGTAAAAGTGCTTCAAGCGATAGACATGCAGGATCGCTGTTTCTGTATCCGCTGAATGTGGCGATTCTGAAGACACAGCAACGTTGAGGGACGCCGAACTGTGTACGGCCGCTTCGGAGGGTTCTCGCGTGGGAGCGTTCGTGAGAGCAGAACCTTGTACTACAGGTTCCGACACGGGTCCTGCATGAGGCACTTGGTTGTTAATGACTGCTGAATTGTGTACGGCTGGTGTGGTAGGTTCTGGAGCGTCCTCGCCCAGCACGCGCATGAGGTCACTTTTTGTGAAGAGATGAATTTCCGGTCGGCTCGCGTTCGGGTCTTTTTGATCGTTCCAGGAGACAAAAACCAACGTCATTGTTCTTTTATGTTCGTCGATTTCACAGGAAGTTGCTTGTTCCCATTGTTCCGATCCTGGGTGCCCTCCAACATGTCGTTCATTCAGGACGTCCAGCCCCTCCCAATGCATTTCCCCTGAATCAACGAGGGTGCCCCTATAGCGAGGTTCTGCACTTTTGACACCCGCATTGACGTCATAGGCCTCAATGACTGCGGATGATTTGGAAAGTTGAAATTCTTCGCTATGTTCATATTTGGTGCTACCAGTATTATATATTTCACGATAGCGACGACTACCAGTATCCTTCTTCCAAGTGGAAGTGAAAGTCTCACTCCAAGTTCCCAGCATCCAGCCGTATTTCTTTGTTAACTCCAACTGTTTTTTGATCTTTTCCGCCCATTCCTCGTCCAGCCAGCCTTTGTTTTTGAGTTGCGCTAACAAGCGTTGCAGGTTCAGGTCGTTCCTGTCCGCTGCGCCCATCGCGAGAAGTTTCTGTCCTGCTTCATAGCCTGCCATCGGATCATTTAGGCTAATCGCTGACGCTGCACGAAGTTGCCAGAGCAGCATCTGGTCTGGATGCTTCTGCAAAAATAAACTGCTCTGATCCATGAACTGCTTCAGCGACGCCTTTTGTTGTTCCAAATCCGTGTTCTGCTGCGCCTCCCTTGCCAGTTCGATTAGGGCGTTGTAGTCAACTTTATCCATTCCAGTAAACGGTTCGGCATTCCCGTTGAACGCAGGTTGAGCAGATGCCACATTGCTTGCTGGTGGATTCCTGCTTGCCGCAGGGTCTGCTGGCTTGGGGGACGCGAGAGCTTTGTCCAACAGCGCCTTGGCTTTAATCAATCGCTGATCGTCGGGATAGAGTATCAAAAGCGCGGTCACGCTCTGTTCCGCTTCCGCGTATTTGCCGGCGCGAACCAAGTCGGAGAGTCTTTTCATCACGTCGTCCGGTGCCTGGCCGGTCAGCGTTGTTTTTGCCGCCGCTGCATTGGCATCAGCGGGCGCGTTGGCCGGCGTTTGCGCTAGGGCAGCAAGCGGCAGTACGAAGCTTAAGCAAACCAGGCAGACCAGCAGGCGGAGTTGATAACGAGGAGTTTTCATGGCGGTGGTGGTTCGGCGGAGCCGCGGCCGCCGAAAGTAGTGCCGGGAACCGCCCCTTGCAACGGTTTCGGCTTGTAGTTGACTCTCGCCTCGTAGGCCGTCATGGCATGGCAACTTAGCGCCGGTGCGCCGTCGCCGCAGGAGAACGTGCGAACCGTAAGTCGCGGACTCGTCTCGTTAATGACGCGGGTAATGGTTGGCGGCTTGAACATCGCCAGCGTGCTCAACGCTGCGGCGTCCAGGGAGCCGCCGCCTACGAGCAATGAAAATGGCGGAACAGGATCGCTCTGGTTGATGTATATCTGCACCGACTTCACCCGTCCGGAACGAACCAGCTCATCCCACATCCCCAGGCTCTCCATTGTGATTTGCGGCCCGTAGAGCACGACGTGATCGGCAATCACGTCCTTATTCTCGAGAGCGGCAAGGCAGATCATGGCGCCATTGCTATGGCACGCCAGCTCATTAAACTGACGGTCTTTCAGAGAGTTGTACGCTTGCTGTTCCTCTGCCGAAAACTGCCCGTTAGTCAACTCATCAAAAACGACGCGTGTGCTCAGGTCCCTAAGCCCGCCGGTTGAGGCGGCAATGCCGAGCACGAAGTTGTAGCGGTTGAAGTCGACGCTATCGGAGTATGGATGGCCGGGGCCGGCCAACCTCATCTGCTGGGCCAGCATTTCCCGTTCTTTGGCGACGAGTTGCGGGTCAGCATTCTGCACGTTGTAGCCGACGATCCACGTGGTACCGCCGATCAGCGCGTTGCCTGATGGTTTGTAGGTTCTGGAAGAACACGGTTGATCAATGCGGAGTTTGTCTACAGCGATAAATTTGTCAACGTCGGCCTTGAAGGCTTCGGCGGCGCGCTCATAAGTTTGGGCTTCTTGGGTGAGCCACGCTTGTTCCGCCGCGCCGCCTTTGGCTTCCTGCGAGTCGGCATCAAATTCGCGCCCTGCGTATTTCTGATTGAATGCGTCAGCCCGGAACTTCCACTGTTGAAAGCGTTCCATCAATGCAGCATGCCGCTGATCCAGATCCTTTTTTAAGGACAGGGTGGCATTGTCGGATGCCGCCCCGCATACGGAAGGGACCGCCACCGGCGGCGACGGGGTTTGCGCCATGGCCAGCTGAACCGCGCTCAGAAATCCAGCACACAAGAGCACCAGGAATTTCTTCTTCATACATCCTTAATGGTTCTGATTCGCAGTCGGATTCGTCGGCGCAAGCGGCGGAACCTGGTCTTGGGGAGTCGAGTTGCCGTTTCCGCCTGTGTTGAACTTCGCGAATTTGATCGTATTTCGGACCTCGCCAGTCTGGACCGTGACCATGTCGTCCAGACTTTTAGCATTGGACTCCGCCTGCCTGGCCTTCCCCTGCAACACACTCAATTGATCGGAGGGGACACC
Source organism: Terriglobia bacterium (assembly GCA_020073605.1). Classification (GTDB taxonomy): domain Bacteria; phylum Acidobacteriota; class Terriglobia; order Acidiferrales; family UBA7541; genus Palsa-295. The sequence goes on along the minus strand of JAIQEW010000003.1, from coordinate 55,781 downwards.
CTGCTTTTGCGCTGCCTCGAATTTTGCCTGGGCCGCTGCCGCGGCCGTGCGCGCATCTTGGGCCTGCTGTTTATAGAGGTTAAGTATGCGCATCTGCGCGAGCACCTGCGGATTATTGGTCAAATATGCGGGAATTTGGATGTCCGCCGAGGCGCCGGGCGTCTGGGCGACGACTTTGTTCACAGCAACCGGCACATACGTGGCGCAGGCTGATGTGTCGAGGGCACAGTTCGACTCGACTTTTGCCCCATCGCTTCTGGCGTTGGTGATTGCAGCGGTGCCGGAATTTGCGGCACTACTCAGTTGGTCGAATGCGCTATGAACTGCGACCGGCGGCGTGGGCACAGAAGAGTTGAGGTCAGGATTCGATGGATTGCTCGTCGTACCGAAGGCATTCGTGGTGCCTCCTGTGCTTGCCTGAGCGGGCCTGTCGCCCACGGCATCTTTTAATGAAGGATCGGACGCGGGCCCTATTTGGTTCAGCGTCGAAGCCGGCACAGGATTCAATCGGCTATTGTTGCCACCGTTGCCGGCAGTCGCTGGCGTGCTGGCTTTGCCATTATTAAGATTCGATCCGCCCGACGGCGGCGGGAAGCCAAGCAGCTCCATGTCCTTATCTTGTGGCTGGACAACCTGCGATTGAGACGGCCCGGGTTGCGACAGTGTAGAAAGCAGTTCCTCGTCCTTATCTTGCGGCAGGACAACCTGCGATTGAGACGGCCCGGGTTGCGACAGTGTAGAAAGTAGTTCCATGTCCTTATCTTGCGGCGGGACAACTTGCGAACCAGGTGGCGCGGAAGCCGGAGCATTGTTCGCCAAAACCCTGTCGAGCTGACCCTTAAGCGATTCCCGATCAACGGATGTCTTTGTCGTGCCGCGCAAGTCCACCACATTTGCATCGGAATCAAGGTTCACCAAACTCAGGGCGGAGGCATTCGGGTTTGCCACGGTTGAACTTGTCAGTTGAGCGAAACTGAAAATTCCCGTATTGGCTGGAGCGTTGCCCAAAAACTGGCCCAATGCCCCGCTCGTTTGCCCTGCCACGGCAGCGTCCTTCTGTTGTTGTTTTGCCAACGCGAGATTGTGGAGTGTGTTTGAGTCGTTTGGAATAATGGCAAGGGCTTTCTGAAATTCATTGATCGCACCAGCGTAATTTTTCTGTTTGAGCAAGTAAAGGCCACTATTATTCAGCTGTTGGGCGGCAAGTTCACGTTGTTCTTCGGCCGGGTCTGGCGGTGCAAGAATTGGTTGGGTTTTAGGCGAACCATAGAATAAGTTGTGAACCGCTTGTTGCAAATATGGCATGGCGGCTTGTCCGAGAGCTAAACCCAGCTGTTGTTGGGGAGTAAGCGCAGGTGCGGAAGAGGCGGTACCGCTACCACCCGAATTGCTGTTGGGGCAGGGCGAACCCTGGGCTTGCCAGTCGCTATATGCTATCCCGGCGGCAATGCCGCATTTGCTCTTATACGCCGACCACTCGGCATTCGATTGAGCGAGCGCGGAGTGGGGAACAAGAAGTAGCAAAAAGGAGAGCAAATATGCTGGACGATACGACCGTGCGAGGTGAACTGAACGCTCAGCCCCAAACACGCGGTCGAATCTTCTGGTAACCTTTTGCATAAAGCCTCCTTCTATCCTAGAACTAAGGATCAAAGAGTACTCCACGCCAATAATAGAGACTGACAGCCGTCGGAAGATCTCCGACCATGCCAATCAATAAGTGGTGGCCGCAGGGCCGACCCAGCGAAGCCAATTGCTTGCGTCGGCCTCTCGTAATGCCGTGAGTTTCGATACCGGGCCAAAGCTAGCACACTTCGAAGATACGCTCCACGCAGGCCTCTCGTGCCCAAGGATCATCAGGCTTGCAAAGCCAAACTCGCAAGAGAAGACACTGTTGCCCGCTTCCCTAAACGGGAAGCGTGTCCGGGGCGCTTCACTGACTGTACTCGTGGCCAGTTCGGAGCGCACAAGAGCGGCTCCTAGGGCTCGATTCTATGGGTGCGTGTCGCCCGCGGCAAATGGTACCGCCAGCCATTTGATTGAGAATGTGATTACTTGATACTACTTGTCGGTTTAGTGTTCGATTGCTCCGGCCTCAATTGTTCTGGATAACATGGAGCAGTTCCGGGCGCGCCTATTCCTTGTTCAGGACATCAGCCGGATTCGTACTGCCTTCGGACACAGCTCTCCATCTCTTGCCGAAGCCTTTGACGGCAAATCCTTGCTTGGGTCTTGTGGGATTAGATTCTGTGAGAGGTGTGAGCGCAAAACTACAATTTTCCGCTCGGCAAAACGCCGGGTCGGCATAGTCTTCGGACCGCAGATAATCACGAAACCCAAGCATGTCCGCGCTCACGAGTTTGTCCATGTATGACTTTTTGCGGAAGCTCGTGAACAAACCGAGTTCGTAGGTCTTGCTACTGATAGTTTTCGTCGGCCGCTTTTTTGTGCGTAGAGATTCCAGATAGGCGTCTACAGCGGCACGAATCGTGATACGAGAGGCGGAGGCCTTTTCAGCGGATCGATCCTCGGGAAGGATGAACCCCTGAGCTTCCGCCGAAAGCCGTCTCTCTAGGAGTATCTTCTCCCTCGCAACAAAATCGTAATGCCCGACGCGCTGCCACTCTTACCCTTGGTCCCTCTCGTAACGCAGCCAATAGCATGCCGTTACGTCTGGGATTCGCGGAGCCTGATAGAAGCTCCTTTTCCCACCCTTCTCACGAACATACACTCGCACCGTTGGAGTCCGACCATTCGCCATCGCCTTTGCTCCTGAAATCTATTACTGCCTTGTTGCTCAGGAGCAGCGATTTAGGACGCCAAAATCGTAACCGCTTTCGTAACCGGGATGGCAAACGAAGCGGAAACGCGTCTGTTTACAATGTGATGGGAAAATTCTGGCGGAGAGGGGGGGAGAGGATCACCACGGCGAAGGGCTATCTTGAAACCATTGCAACTTAAAGGAGTTGCAAGATATTGCCCGATACCGAGTTCTCTTAGCTCGAATTTAGCTCGAAATTAAAAACCCGGTATTAGCCATTGGGGGCAAAAAGGAACCCCAGTGGCAATGGCAAACGAACGAGTCACCCTGCTCCGCTCCGCCAAAATTCCCGGACTCGGCTGGCGTCGCGGACAAGCAATCGTCGGCAAGACCGGGAAAGTCAAACCCGATTTCATGTTTCTTGGCAGGGGCAAGAAGAAGAAAGAGGTTCACGCGCCCGAGGGCCACTATGTGCTTCGTTACTTCGACGGGCGGCTACCTCGCTATAAGAAGCTCGCGAACGATCCCTCCGAAGCTCTGGACGAATTGCAGCGGGCGAAATCCGAACTCAAGTTCAAGAACGCTGCGAAGACTGCCGGGTACATCATCCCCGCTCCCACCCCGGTCAAACGGAAGTCGCTTGCGGAATACGGTCGTGAGTTCCTCGAACAGAAGCGCAGCCCATCGCTCAAACTCGACGAGGATACAATCAAGCTCTACACGGTCATCGTCGAGGAGTTTGTCCCGCTTTCTGGCAGGACGTATCCCGAAGACATCACCGAAGCAGATGTCATCCGCTACTGCGACGAGTTGGACAAGCGTTACTCTGACGGCGTCCGCGCTCGGCGGTACACGAGCCTGCGCGGCTTCCTTTTCTATTGCGGATTAGAACCGAAGCGACTCATCACTGCTTCTGTCCACAAGAGACTCAAGCGCCACGAGAAAAAGAAAGTCCGCATCTACAGCGGCGTTGAATTGACTGCTCTTCTGGCGGTTTGCGATCCATATCATCACGCCCTCTTCATGGTAGCGCTGCTCACGGGCATGCGTGACGACGAACTGGCTCACCTGCTCTGGCAGCAGGTAGATTTCGAAGCGAATGTGATCCGTCTCGCGGGCTACGAAATTCAACACAAGGGAAAGACCATAAGGTTTGAACTCAAAGATCGCGAGGCCCGCGATATATCTCTGTTCCCCCTGCTTCGAGATGAGTTGATGCGCTTGCGTGCGCTCCGTCCTAAGGCTGTCTTCGTACTGGGCACTAAGAACGATCTGCCTAACGTCAAGATTCTCTACGCACTGAAATCCAAGGCGAGGAAAGCCGGGCTGAACTGCGGCTTCTGCCGGGGCTGCGCTGCCCGTATGGAGTGTCACCGTTTCCACGTTCACTACTTTCGGTCGAGCTTTGCCTCATACGCGCTGAAGCGCAACGACATCCGAAGAGTGATGGAATGGATGGGCCATTCTGATCTGGAGACCTTGGCACAATACATTGGGGCTGCCGATCACTGCCCCGCGTGGCTGGCGAATCTCTATGTGCTCCCGGATTCCAGTTCGAAGTCGGAAGAAGCGATGCCGTCGAGCCTCGGATTTCCAGAATTGTCGAAGAAGCCTCTGAAATAGCTAGTGCGGGAAAGGTACGCGGAAGAGACGAGCCTCTACTTCTTCATCTTTCCTCGAAGTTGGTCAGCAAGGCCCCTGCCATACACGCGAACGCACGAACCAATTCGGAAAGACGGAAGGTTGCCGCGTTTGGCTTGCTTATAGAGGGTTTTGCGCGACACTGCGAGCACTTCAGCCAGTTCCTCGATAGACCACACTGGTTTGCTCTCAAGTAAGTCGAACAGGTCTGAAGGCACGGAACGCGCTCGTATGGAAGACAGAATCGCCCCCGTCGTGACGTGGGAATTTGCGTCTGCTGTCTCGCCCGCCACGGCGGGAACTGTTCCTAAAACTTGCTGTCTGCTCATCATCACGGAACTTCTCTTCGGTCGCGGCTAACGCGTCACAGATGACCTTTGTTGCCAGACCTCATTAATAAATACTGGAGGTCGGTTGAAATCTTGGAAACTGGAGTGGGCTTGCTCGTCCGTGGAACTTCTGGAGTCTGACATCGCCCAGCGTGCGTGACGTGGTCACCAGAGCGGCTGTCGCGGCTGCAACGTAAGTTCATTCTGATCGCGATCAAATTAGACGGTTATGACAAATTGTGTTAACGAGCTTCGTACTGCGTCGCGACCGGCCAGCCGAGTTCCACGCATGGTGCCAGACCCAGCCGGTAGCGGCGGTCAGGCAGCCGGTAACTGACCCGAAATTCAGCGCACTCTTCGCCCCGCGACTGGCATCTAACCGAATGGAGTAGCATAGAAGTACGCAGAGCGGGCGGGCGAAAGCCCGCTTAATGCGGCGAGCCGGGTCGCAAGCCCCGGCAAACCAAAACGCTGCCGGAAATAGAAAAACCCGGCAAGCCACGCACCCACGGGTGCGACCGCAGAGTAAATCTCGCGGTCGCGCCCGTTTTTTTTTGCGCGAAACCGCAAGGAGAAGAAAACAATGGCAACCCAATCGTCAGTGACAACTGCGGAACTGAGTTCCGAGGTTTCCCGCAAAGAAGAAAAACAGATGACAGCCCAGTCGTTAGCCACAACTGCGGAACTCACTTCCGAGGTTTTAGCGAAGAGTAACCCGTTCGAGGTAATCCGGCAGTTCAACCCGGCGCAGCAGAAAACCGAGATGCTGATACAGATTAACCAGATTCTCGGCACCAGCTTCAAGGAGTTTTTCCAGATCGCAGCGCCGTGGATTCTGGAACTGAAGAACAACCGCTTCAAGGTTCGCCCCGGCTCGAAGGGTACGCAGATCGAGGTTGACGTTCCCGGCATCCCGGTGCCGATCAAGATGTACTGGCACGAGTTCTTCGACAAGACGTTCAACGTCACGTCGCGCCATTTCCGCCAGCTTGAGAAGGCGGTCGAGGAGGGCACGTGGCAGGAACCCTCGCTGCTGAAGGAAGGCGACCGCGTGACAATCGAAGTCGAAGGCGAGGACAAAGAAGGCCGCGTCGTGAAAATCCACAAAACCGCCGAAAAGGTCGATGTCCAGCCGCTCGCCGTGGCCAACGAGCCACTGGGCACAACCTACGAAGTGATTACGTTGCCGTTCGACGATGTGGAAAAGGTCAAGCCCGCGAAGCTCACGAAGGTCACGACCGGGCAGCTACTGCTGTTGACGGACGTGGACGGCGGCACAGAGTACCGCTACGAGGGCGGCGGCAAGATCAAGCGCACCGGGAAGCCAAGCGCGAACGCGCAGCGCAAAGCCGAGGAAGAGGAAGCCGAAAGGCGGCGCGAGGCGAAGCTGAAGGAGAAGCGCGAGAAGGAAGATCGAGCCGAGCGTGAGAAGAAAGCTGAGGTTTTGCGCAGGGCGGAAGCGGCGGTCAAGGAAGAAGAGCAGATGCTTGAGGAACAGAAGCGGATGCTCAAGTCCGGCACGATACCGGCGGGTCTCATCGCGACGAAAAGAGGCGCGATCCAGCAGCGCAGGCAGACAGAGAAGTCGGCCCATGGCTTCTTCGCGTACTGGGACAAGCGCAAGGCGATGAAGGGTCACGCCCCGTGGTGTGTCGTCAATGAGAAGGACGAGAAGGAAATCCTCGAAACCTGCTACACCGAGCAGGACGCCCTCAACTCGGTCAAGCAGCGCGACGACGGCATGGATGTCAAGGAAGCGGTGGCGAAGGCGGCGAGCGCGGCCTGATGTGACGCGCCGCTGGCAAATCAACAACACAGGGCTGACCGAGAGCGCCCGCACAGAACACGGAAGAGCGGCAACGGGGTAGGTCGCCCGAAGGAGAAAGACAATGGCGAAGAAGCAAATCTCAGGAAACAAGCAGAGCCTCAAGCTGCTCCTCAAAGAAGTCTTGGAGCAGATCGACGAGGAACATCTCGCGCCGCTGATGGAAGGCTATCGCAGCGGCGCGAAGAACGTCGTGTTCATCCTCGGCGAGAACAGCCGAGGCATCGGCTACAAGACGGCGTTCGCGGCGTTCACGGTGCCGCACTCCGCGTGGAAGCTGTACACCGAGCCGCAGGAAACCCTCAAAGTCGAAGTTCCCGCCGAACTGTTCGGCGGAAGCGTCTTCCCCACCGGGAGCGTCAACTGACATGACCCCCCATCAGTGGTTTGGCAAATGCGTCCTGCCCGCCGTCGAAGGCGGGCACCTCTCCGGCAAGCGTCTGGAGGCGGTGCTCAAGGTTTGGGCGGCACTAACAAGGATGGACGAGGAACCTGACCTGCCGAGGGTTAGGTTCTTCGCTCCGCAACTCGGCACCCTCGGGCTGTCCATGCCGGAAAGGGTGTTCGACGCTCCGATCATTTATCTCAACCCCGTGCTGGAGATGGAGACGCTGGGCGTCGTGGGCCACGTCGCGGCCCACGAAATCGCACACCACACGCATGGACACCTGAGGCTCGGTGAGAAGAACTGGATGGAAAGGCGCGAAGCCGAGGCGAACGTGACAGCAGCCGTCTGGGGCTTTGCGAACAAGTCGCAGCCCCAGTTTCTTTTCAAAACCGTCGAGTCATACATCAAGAACAAAGGCAACCGCGCCCGGAGGTGGATGGGGCAGGCGTTGGGGCTGAAATAAGTCCGAAACGCCGTTGGCAAGCGGCGTCCGCGTGTAAAGCACGCGCTGACGAGGACAGACACTTGGAGAAACAGGATGATGAACGACGAAAACTACAAGGTTATGGTCGCGGCGTGCAAGGAGTGCGGCAAGGAATTTGAGATGCGGATTCCGATGCCCATCTACGAAACGATGGTCGCCGCCTGCGAAGAGGACGGCGAGACACCGATCTTCACGGGCCGGTGCCCAGACTGCCGGGTCAACGACCCGTTCCTGAAGATGATGGACGAAGCGGGCATACCGACCGTGCTGCTTAGCGAATCGTCCCGTTGACGCGGAGGAATGTCAGCCAGATGAATTATGGGGAAGCGCGAGGGCATGATGCAGCAGAACGAAACTCGGGTGCCGTGGGTCGCCCCGCCAAGCGGAATTGCGATGGGCATCTCCGCCGTGTACGCGGGAAACGCCAGCACTATGCTCACTGTGCTGGAAGACGATTCCGTCGATCTGGTCGTCACGTCGCCGCCCTACGCGGAGAGGCGCAAGAAGGCATACGGCGGCATCCCCGCAGAGAAATACGTCGAGTGGTTCCTGCCCATTTCCGCTGAGCTTCGGCGCGTGCTCAAGCCCACGGGATCGTTCGTCCTGAACATCAAGGAGGGCACGCACGACGGCGAGCGCCAGACATACGTGTACGAGTTGGCGCTGGCTTTGCGGAGGCAGGGCTGGCTATGGGTGGACGAATTTGTCTGGCACAAGACCAACCCGTTCCCGACCGGGAATCAGAACAGGCTGAAGGACGGGTTCGAGCGTTGCTACCATTTCGCCAAGACGAAGAACTTCAAGTTCTTCCCCGATGCGGTGCGCACCAAATCCGCCAGCAAGTGGGCTGGTGACAACGAGCGGCGGAAGAACAAAGGCGCTCACCGCACGACCAACGGCTCCGGCATGAACATGAGTCGGAGGATCACGGGCGATCTTGTGAGACCGTCAAACGTCGTGACCATGCCCTCTTCCAGCATCAACATTGAGCATCCGGCTGTGTTCCCGCTCGGCTTGCCTGAGTTCTTCATCAGGCTCATGACCGAGGAAGCCGACGCCGTGCTAGACCCGTTCATGGGCAGCGGCTCCACTGCCATCGCGGCACGCGGGCTGGGCAGGCGGTACTTGGGGCTGGAACTGTCCGAGGAGTATCTGGAGTTGTCCGCCAAGCGACTTGCACGGACGCCGTTGTCTAGGAACCAGCGATAGCGCATCGGCTGCGCCAATCCATGGCAAACGTTGAAGCAGTCGCGCATTCCTCCGAAAATTCGGTATTAGAAGATCGCAGCAGCGCGACAAAGCGCAGATCGAAAGGAAGACTTGACCATGAAAGAAGACATCGACGATCTCTATCGAGATGCAACGGACAGCACCCGCAGCCTGCTTCGGGTTCCGCATGAAGCCCCGAAGCGAGATCGCGTCAAGCCCGACCCGGAATCGGGTCGCTTGGCAGAATTTGACTACGAGGAGCTTGCAACTCTGGGAGACGAGGCGGCACGGCTTTGGTCAGAGCAGGCACCGCGAAATTCCGCAGGGCGCAGTAATAAGTAGTGGGGCATCGGAGCGCTGGGCTAGTCACCCACATGTTCCGAAATCTGGCGACTACCAGACGCTCTAATAGGCGGCGGTTCGACGGAATCGCATCAAAGGTGGGGACGGTTTGCACTGACCTGTTTCCCGTCCCCCACACCTTGCCAACAGCGGGTCAGGGAAAGCAAACAGGTCAACGTGGACACAATCGAAGTTCGCAGTCCTTCAATAGATTTCACCGAAATAGCTCAACTGGCTGACCAAGGCATGCTCTTTGTCGGCTGCAAGATGGGGATGAGCAGTTCCCGCTGGCTCGACTGGCAGGACAGAGCCACGAACAACAAGCTCATGCTGCACGACTGGATCAAAGGCGGCAGCAGCCTAGTAACCGTGGCGAAGCGCGGGCACTCGTTCGTGCTCGACATTGACGATCCCGCCGAGTGCGAGCGGCTCGGCTTCAGGCGCGAATGGCTGGACGGCTACTACGGGGTGGACACACCTTCCGGGGGCGAGCACCACCATGGGCTGCACGATGCCAGCACCGAGTCGCTGGGGAACGTTGTCAATGTTTACCGAGTCAAGGGCGACAAAAACTCCGGCAAGATTCTCGAACTCAAGCTCCACAACCAGAGCGTGGCTGCGCCCACGGCGGAGCGCTTCGCAGACGGGAAGAAGTGCGCGGGCATCTACGAGCCGCGCTCGCCCGGTGCAAAGATGCGGCGCGGCATCGACCCCGAATGTCGGGCGTGGCTCGAAGAGTACGGCGAGATTCCCAAGCCGCACGAAAGGTCAAGCGCCACCCGCCTAGACTTTCATCCTCAACATGACCGGGAAAGGTTTCTCGAACGCCACGATTGCACGGAAGACCAGTCCGGCATCGTTGACGGCGCATTGCATGTGGTGGTCGAGTCCTGCCCGGTTTGCGACAAGGAGGCGCGGGACAGCACTGTCGCAGCCGGGATCACGAAGTTCATATTCGGCGGCTACAGCTTCGGCTTCGTGTGCCATGCCTGCGGCATCAACTCGAAGGACGAGTTGGAGCACGGGCTGGCGGAACTGGTAGACGGGTTCGAGCCTTGGGACGAGTTCATCTACAAGGACGACGACCCCGAGTTCCTGCTCAGCAGCTTTGGTGCTGCGGACGCAAGGCTTCACGAGAACATCGAGGAGTTTGCTGCGCACCTGCCTCCGCCAGTCTTTCCGCTCACGGACATGGGCAATGCGGAGCGCGTCGTAATCGTGCTGATATTGCCGACAACCGAGACGTCAACGCTTTCGTTCTTGGAAAAATATGTTTCGTGCCAGCCGATCACCTTACCGTCGTTGTCTTTGCTAATGAGCATTCGATTCTCCTTTCGGGTCCACTATCGGGATTGGGTGATTCTGCGAGCACAGCGGGCAACGCTTCGGGAGGTCATAGCTCGTCAGGGTAATAAGCGGCTGCGCTTCGCACACGAACCGCAAGAGTCGGCGCTTCCCGTCGATGCGCTCGGCAAAATGCCGCACCCGAACAGAACTCTTTCCCCTTGAATCGTTGCGGCGTTGGTTCTCCATCACACCTCCACATGAAACGGGCGTGCCGCTCTCTGCCGTCGCTTGCCAAACCTGTTGCGGGCCTCGTCTCTCATCGCCTGCCCGCCTTCTCCTGCTCGTGCGCCTTTCGCAGCGCCGCATCGAAGCACGGCTCGCACATGCCGCCTGTCTCGCCACCCTCGCCCTGTCTGAAGCGGTGGCCGCAGGCATGGCACTTGAATTCCTGCCCACCATGAGCGTTCGATTGCTGGTCGGCGTGGATGGTGACAGCCTCCGTCCCGCAGCGGACGCACTTCTCGCCGAGGACTTCCTTGCACTGCACGCACACACGGGTCACGAGCGGCCCCGAATGGGACGGACGAACCGGGTGGGACTTGCGATTGCCGCCGAAACCACGAACGGAAGCGAGAATGCGAGGGGACAGACGACTGCTACAATTCGAGTAGCCATTGCAGCCTCCTAAACAGGTTGCTGTGGTCAGGGATGACTCGGTGTTGATAGCACCGGGTCGTCCCGCTTATTTCAGTTCCTTTGCTCTTTCCTGTAGGTACCGATCAATCGCACGCCGGACGAGTTCCGCTACCGGAGCGCCTGTCTTGTCGGACAGCTTTTGTAGCTTCTTGATCTGCTCCTCTTTGAGGAAGAGGGCTGTCCGCTTCATGACCATATAGTGCCATACAGGCATACATCGGGCAATAGGCCGTTGGGACTAGACCTTGAGGTTCCACCGCCAACTGACCAGCAGCCCCGAGTCAGCCACTTGCGAAGGAGATGAGAGGTCTACCCGATCTTCCCTTCGTTTCGAGATCAAGGAGGCTCGACTCTTTGATTGAGCGCAACGATTCGTGTAGGCTGAGCGCCAATGGTCATCGGCGAGCGCCTGCGAGAACTCCGCGAATCCAAGAACCTCAGCCAAGGCGACATCGAGAAGCGGACGGGCTGCCTCCGCTGCTATACCTCTCGCGTCGAGAACGGGCATACGGTGCCTTCCATCGAAACTCTGGAAAAGTACGCGAGGGCGCTCGAAGTCCCGATGTACAAACTTTTCTTGGACGGCGACGGGCAGCCGCAGAAGCCGAAGCTGCCCGTCATCGAACGTGCCGAGAACCTCTGGGGCGCAAACGGTGACGAACGGCGCGAGCTACATGCATTCGCGAGAGTGCTCTCGCGGCTCAATGATCAGCAGCGGAGTCTTCTGATGGCGATGGCTCAGAAGATGGCACGTCAGAACTGCACGAAATAGTCGGCATCCATCGGACATCCCATTGATGGCAAAACTTGCTCTGGTTCCGTTGCTCCTGCTCTCCTTCGCCGCTGTTGCAGTGGCACAAATCGCGTTCGACGGCACTTGGAAAATTGAACTCAGCACGCCACCAGCTTCCAACCCTGACGTCTGGCTGGTTCAGGACGGAATATACCGCTGCGAATCGTGTGTTCCGCCGATCAGAGTGAAGGCGGATGGACGGGATCAGCGAGTCACCGGGCAGTCCTACGACACAATTAGCGTCACGGTTGTGGACGCCCGGACCATCCGTGAAATCGAAAAGACAAACGGCAAGGTGGTGAGCGACGAGACCTTCACGGTCTCTCGGGACGGCAACACGGTCACGGACGAATTTCCAAACGGGGAAAAGCGGAAGGGCGTCCCCGTGTACACGAAGTTTATTTTCGCCAGAATTGCGAAAGGGCCGCCGGGATCGCACCTGATCTCTGGTTCTTGGCGGATGTCGAAATTGGAGAACGTCGCAGACAAGTTTTTGCTACTGACACTGAAGGTGCGAGAAGGCAGTTTGGAGATGACGCGACCGACCGGGCAATCGTTCACGGCAAGGTTCGACGGCACCGATGCGCCGTACAAGGGCGACTCCGGCATCGATTTCGTCTCCGTCAGGCTGCTGAATAAGGACTCCTTCGAGGAAATCGACAAGCACGGCGGCAAAACCTTGAGAGTCACGAGGATGACCGTCGCTCCTGACGGGAAGCGAATGACAATCCAATCCAAGGATGCTGTCACCGGGAAAATCGGTCGCTATACGGCGGTCAGGCAATAGCGTCGCTGCATGGAGGGATCGTATGGAGTGTGACGAGCGTCAGGCATTGCGTCGCGAACTCGCAGAAGCATACGCTGAAGCGTTGGAGTCCTTTGACCAACCCACTAAGGACGCTTGGGAGGCAATGCAAAGACTGATCGGTGGCACGGAGGAAGACGCGGAGCGAGCAATAGAACGCAGCCCGAACGGAAACCCCATTTTCTCCAAAGGGGAAAGCTGCTTCGACACGGACGGTCGCGCTTTTCTTCACGGACGAATCGCCGTAAGCCGCGTGAACTGCCCGCCTGTTGTCAAAATGTATTGGCTGTGGAATGCAGTCGCCATGTTGCGAACGACGTTCGGTTTGGTGACACTCGTCCTAATCTCGTCCTCAGTAGTCGCAGGTCAGGTAAGGTGGAACGAGACAAGCCGCCAAGAGATCGAGCAGGCGTGGCAGGCATATTCGCAGGCGTTCGTGAACAAGGACTACGACCAAATCCGCGATCTGGTCCAAGTTCCCTTTTTCCGATGGTCGGATGGCGTCACTGCTGTGTTTGAAACCCCGGATGAAGTCATCAACTTCTATCGCAGTGCCCGCGAACCTCTTGATGCCCGAGGTTACAAGACGAGCCGAGCCGATCTTTCCCATGCTCGTATCTCGTTGCTTTCTCCGACCCGCGTGCTGTTTAGCGTTCGCTATCGGCGCTATAAGGCGGATGGCTCGCTACTGGAGGAGGGAGCGCAGGTCTATTTGATGAGCAAGGCGTCGGGGAAATGGAAAGTTCAAGGACTCATGGCGCAATATCCTGCCGAGTCGGGGAAGCTTCATTAAGCAATGTCGGTTGGTCTCTAAAAAGTTTGCGGATACTGTTTTCGCTGAGTCTCCCAAGCATTCGCGATGTCGGCGATGGTGTAGTGCTGGACCGCGCATCTCGGCATAAGAACTCTGCTCGGTTCCGTTGGCATTTCTCATGTCCCATACAGCTTCACTTTTCCATCTACCACCACCGCCACGTACCGTTCCTCGCTAAGGAACTGCATCACCTTCTTTCCAGACCGCGCCAGCTTCGCCCACTCGGATTTCGTCTCAGGGTTCTGCTCAAGTCCGCGAATCTCGCTGCCGTCGAACACGAAGTCCACCTGCCGCAAGCCGCGCTTGGGAGTGCGCCGGGCAGGGTAGCGGCTGCCGTCCAGTTCGACGACCGTGGCGTTCTCGACGAGGGCTTGATGCCAGACTTCGATCAGGGTTTCTTCGAATGAAGAATTGGTCACGCTGTGCTAATTGTACGCTCAACCATCGTTGCATCGCGCTGCGACACGCGTATCTCCGTCCCCGCGTCGAGCAGCCGCGCAAGTACCGCAACATCGCCGCCCCTGCTTTGCGGGCTGCGACATTTAGCTCGAATTTAGCTCGAAAAAAGTGGCGATTAGAGGGAAATAGGGAGACTGGAGAGACTGTAGCGGAAGAAACGAAAACAGCTAAGCTCCTGATGATTCAGGATTTTCCAATAACACTGGAAAAATTTTGTTGACATGGCGGAGAGGGGGGGATTCGAACCCCCGGTAGAGGTTTTAGCCCCTACAACGGTTTAGCAAACCGCCGCCTTAAGCCTCTCGGCCACCTCTCCGCGGCAATGCGAGCGTGCAGGAAACGCTGCCCCGGTAGTATAACGGAAACTGCTCTCCACGCACATACAACCCCGACGCCCCGTCCGGCTATCATCCATGCATGACTTCCCGGCTCCCCGGCCGAACCGCGTCCCGTCCCCCGGATTCGTTTCCCGCTCTGACCGGACCGCTTTCGAGCGGTGTCTAAGTAACGAGGAGGAAGCTATGTCCACACGCAGCGCACGAATCACCGGCACGGCCTTTCTGGCGGCAATCGTTCTGCTCCTGCCGCTCGCAGGAAAACTGAAGCAGGCCCGCGCGGCGGGAGCCGCCGGACAGCAGGCGAAAACGGATGCCGCCACGACCACTCAGAAAGATCAGACCGATCTTTCCGTCACGGTGTACAACTCGAATCTCGCGCTCGTGCGCGACGTCCGCCAGATTCGCTTGCAGCCCGGCGTTTTCCCGCTGCGCTTCGAGGATGTCGCGGCGTCGATCAATCCCGCCACCGTGCACTTCCGCTCGCTCACCGATCCCGCGAAGCTGAGCGTCGTCGAGCAGAATTACGAATACGACTTGCTCGATCCGCAGAAGCTTTTGCAAAAATACGTCGGGCGCGAGCTGACCCTCGTGCGCCCGGAAACCGACAGCGGGTCGACAAGGTGGGTGCAGACGAAGGCGCTGCTGCTCGCTTACAACAACGGGCCCGTCTGGAAGATCGGCGATGAAATCGTCACGGGCATGGGCGCCGATTCCTACCGCTTCCCCGATCTACCCAACAATCTCTACAGCCGCCCGACGCTCGTCTGGACGCTCGAGAATCGCGGCGCGGACGCCCAGCGCGTGGAGGCTTCCTACCTGACGAGCAACATGAATTGGAACGCGGACTACGTGCTCACGGTTGCGCGCGACGAGAAGACCGCGGACCTCGACGGCTGGGTGACGCTGGTGAACAACAGCGGCGCTGCGTACACGAACGCGAAACTGCAACTCGTCGCCGGCGAAGTCCACCGCGCCGAGCAAGCGCGGGGAGTGCTGATGGAATCCATGGTTGCGGACAGAGTTGCTAAGGCGGCCGCTCCGCAATTCCAGCAGGAGGGATTCTCGGAGTATCACCTTTACACGCTGCAGCGGCGCACTTCGATTCAGGACAAAGAATCAAAGCAGATCAGCCTTCTTACCGGGACCGGAGTGCCCGTCGAGAAATACCTTCAAGTCGAGGGCCAGCCCTATTACTACCGCAATCCGCAGGGCATCGGGAACGCCATCCCGCAGTCCGTGATGGTCTTCTACCGCTTCAAGAATGACGAAAAATCCAGCCTCGGGATGCCGCTACCCGCCGGAACCGTGCGCGTCTATCAGGCGGATTCAAAGGGCGGCGTGCAGTTCGCCGGCGAAGATGCGATCACGCACACGCCGAAGGATGAAACGCTACGCATCTACGTCGGCAACGCGTTCGACGTCGTGTGCGAGCGCAAGACGATGGACTACAAGAAGCTCGCCAGCAACCTCTACGAATTGGAGTACCAGATCACTCTGCGGAACCACAAGGACGGCCCCGTGAGCGTCGAAGTCCGCGAGCCGATCGGCGGCGACTGGGACGTGGTGAACTCGAACTTCAAATGGACCAAGCTCGATGCCACGACGATCGGGTTCACGATTCCGGTGGTGAAGGACGGCACGTCGACGCTCGATTATCGCGTCCGCGTGAAGTGGTAGCGCGCGGCGCCGCGGCTTACGGCTTGCCTGCGGCGCGGCCAAGCAGGGCGAGCTCGCGGGCGTAAATCGGATTCGCGGGAAATTCGCTCGCGAGGCCGGAAAAGATCACCCGCGCACGATCCGTCTGATGCTCGCGCTCGAGGGCGAGCGCCAGCAGGATTTTCGCGTAGGGCTGAAGATAATGGCCGTGCTCGGCGGCGAGTTGCATCTGCTGGATTCCCCGGGCGCGATCGCCGTGCATGCCGCCGAGCCACAGGAACGCGCGCTTATAGGCCGGCAGGCATCCGAGGATGTAGTTGCCCGCGCCGAGAGCGACGTAGGCGTCCTGCGCTGAAGAATCGACTGCCAGGAGATTCTTGGCTTCGCTTTCAGCCTGGCGAATCAGGCTCAGGCTTGCGAGCTGCCTCTTCTCGATCAGCGCAACGTAATCGGCTTCCATCCCATCGGTGAGCGTGAGAACCAGGAGGCCGTGCGCGTCGCGAGGATTCGACTGCAACCACTGGCGCGCCATTTCGCGGGCGCGGCGGTTCGCGTCAAGAAACGCTTCGTTGCGGTTTTCCGAAGGCTTCCCGTCCACGCCGCCGAGCAGCTTTTCATCGTCCAGGAAGAACGCCGAGGTGAAGACTCCCTTGGCGTTGAACTGTTCGAAGAGGTAGCTGGCCGCTTCCGCCGCCTTCCCGAGGGGGTCTTGCGGCTGCGCTTTCTGGTAAGAGAGAAACTGCGCACGGGCTCCCTGGAAATTCAGCTGATAGAGTTCGTGGAAGCCGGCGTCGAGCATTCCGGCGGGAGGCGCGGCCACCACGCCCGGCGATTCCGCCGCATCGTTCTCCGCTGCCGCGGGTCGCGCTGCAATGGAATACGACGCGCAGAACACGAATGCCGCCAAGGCGCACGCGGCCAATTTCTTTAGACTCGCTCGAGTTGTGGCAAACATTTTCAAAGTAATTTCGCTGCCGGATGAGAAGCGTCCTGGAGCCTTTGCCGAATTCCCAGCCCATTCTATTGGAGCGATTCCGGATACCTGGGGTTGCATGAGCGGAAGTTGCCCTAGAGGTTATTCAGCAGAAATTCCGTGACTCCCCGGAAGAGCGCGATGCGCGCCGACAAGTCTCCCATTCCGTGGCCACGGCCGGGAAAAATCATCAGGCCGGCGGGATACTTTCCGGCAAGGATCAGCTCGTTGATCACTTCCGAGGTGTTCGTGAAGTGGACGTTGTCGTCGCCGGTCGCGTGCGCGAGCATCAGCTTGCCCTTGAGCTTCGCGGCCTGATTGACGGGCGACGCGTTCACGTAACCGTCGAGGTTGTCCTGCGGGCGGCCCATGTAGCGCTCAGTGTAAGTCGTGTCGTAGAGCCGCCAATCGCTCACGGGCGAGATCGCGACGCCCGCCTTGAAAACATCCGGCGCGTTGAACATCGCCTCGAGCGTCATCGTGCCGCCGTAGCTCCATCCCCAGATGCCGATGCGCGAGGCGTCGACGTACGCGAGCGACTTCAGATACTTCACGCCCGTGAGCTGGTCTTCGAGTTCGACCTTGCCGAACTGGTGATACACCGGCGTCTCAAACGCGTGGCCGCGCGCGTAGGAGCCGCGATTATCGAGCGCGAAGATGATGTAGCCTTTCTCCGCCATCATCTCGAGCCACAGGAATTCGGCGCCGTCCCATTCGTTCCGCACGTTCTGGACGTGCGGCCCGCCGTACACGTCGATCAGCACGGGATACTTTTTCGAAGGATCGAAGGCCGGCGGCTTGATGACGCTCGCGTAGAGCCTGGTGCCGTCGTCCGCGGAGAGGTTCAGGAATTCGACGGGCGACAGGTGGTAATCCCTCAGCTCTGACACTTTGTTTTCATTGATCGCCGCGATGCGGGATGCGTCCATGCGATCGAGATCCTGGCGCGGCGGCGTCATCGCGTTCGAGTACGTGTCCACGAACGCCGAGGCGTCGGGCGCGATCAGGACGCCGTGAGCGCCGTCCTCGCGCGTGATCCGCGCGATGCTCTTGTCCTGCATGGAAAGCCGGTAGAGCTGCGTGCCGCAGACATCGTCCCGGTTCGAGAGAAAGTAGATGAAGCCGCGCGCCTCATCGACCGCCGGATGGCTCGCCGAGCCGGGACCGAATCCGCCGTTGCCGGTGATTCCCCAATCGCCGCTCGTCAACTGATCGAGCTGTTTTCCAGAGAGATCGTAGAGATAGTAGTGGCGGAACCCGGTGCGCTCGCTCGACCAGAGGAAGCGCTTGCCGTCCGAGAAAAAGTGAAGGTCGTCCGCGATGTTGATCCAGTATTTGTCGCTCTCGGTGAGGATGGTTTCGGAAGCGCCGGTGGCGGCGTCCGCGAACAGCAGGTCGAGGCGGTTCTGCGCGCGATTGAGGCGCTCGATCGCGACGCGGCGGCCATCCCGCAGCCAGACGACGCGCGGGAGATAGACGTCGGTATCCGCGCCGGAGTCCATCCATTTCGTTTCGCCGCCGTCTACCGGGACGACGCCGACGCGCACGATCGGATTCGCCTCGCCCGCCTGCGGGAAGCGCGTGTACTCCATCGCTCCGACCGGCGAGCTCATGTCCATGATCGGGTAGCGCGTCACCGGCCGCTCGTCCATTTCGTAGTACGCGATCTTCGAGGAATCGGGCGACCACCAGTAGGCCGTCGTCGCGTCGAGCTCTTCGGGATAGAGCCAGTCGAGCTGGCCCTTGAGAATTTCCTCGCTGCCGCCGGTGGTCAGCGCCTTTGTCTCGCCGGATGCGAGGCTCGTGACCCAGAGATTCGAGCCGCGCACGAAGCTGATCCACTTGCCGTCGGGCGAGAATTTCGGATCTTCGACCGCAGCGTCGCCGCGAACGAGCGGCCTCGCCGCCATCGTTTTCAGATCGAGGAGCACCAGGTTGGTGCTGCCGATGAAGAGCAGCGCGTCGCCCGAGGGCGACCAGATGTACTTTTCCGCCTGCACTCGGCCGAGGCCGGTTGATTGAATCGCGCTCGCTTTTTCGGGCTGCATCACGTCCTGGAGCGTGCTTGCCTTCACGAGGACTTTGCGCGCGCCCGTCGCCGCGTCCATCGTCCACATTTCGACGCTCGAGCCTTTGCGCTCGAGATACGAGATGCGCTTCGCGTCGGGGCTCCATTCGATGCCCTGAGTCAGATAACCGCCCAGGTTCGGCGCGCCATAGATGCGCTCAACCGTGAGCGATTTTGCCGGCTTGGGCGCCGCAAGAGCGGGCGCCGCGCCGAAGCCCACGACGAGCGCGGCGAGCAGAACCGCCTTGAAAACGGCGATCAGGCGACCCTCGGATTTGTGTCGATTAGACAAGGACGCGATCCTTTATTTTCAGGCACTTGCGACGGTTTCTCATGCTTATTCACTTGACAAAAGCTAGGCTCTAGCCTATCATTTGGCTTGTGAGACATAACCTTCAACCCTTCTTAGGCTTAGCGGCAGAAGCGGACGCCCTGATTGCTTGCCGCAAGTCCTTTTTGATGGATGCGAGCAACTTCCTAGTTGGTACCCGTTTCAGCATGTGCTTCCGACCCTTTTCCATTGTGAGGCTCCCATGAACCTAGTTGACGTAAACACGATGTTCCCGACTGACGAGAAGTGCCGCGAGATGCTTGTGCGGCTCCGCTGGCCCGAAGGTGTCCGCTGCCCGCGATGCAAGATGGACGCTATCGAACTCGAAACCGAAAAGACGCTCTACTACTGCAAACAGTGTGACTACCAGTTCACCGTGACCGCTGGCACGATCTTCAACGATTCCCACTTGCCGCTGACGAAATGGTTTCTGGCTACCTTGCTCCTGTGTGAAGCGAAGAAGGGCATGTCGGCCTGTCAGATTCAGCGCACGCTCGGACTCGGAAGCTACAAGACGGCATGGTATCTCTGCCATCGTATCCGACACGCAATGATCGAATCTCAGAGGCCCATGCTCGACGGCAAAGTAGAAATGGATGAAACCTTCATCGGCGGCAAGAATTGGTGGCAAGGTAAGAACTCTCTCCATAAGGGAAAAGAAACTGTAATCGGCATCCGTCAGCGCGGTGGCGAACTCCGTTTCTTCCATGCCAAGGATGCGCGGAGTGGAACGCTTGGGAAGTACATCCGCGAGAACATCAGCGAAGACGTGGACATCCTGTACACCGACGATTGGAACGCCTACAAGGGCGCGGCCAAGCACATTCGGAAAGACGGCAGACACAAGACAATTCGGCACAAGCTTCGCATCTATGTCAAGGGCGACACCTATACTAATACCGTTGAGTCCGCTTTCTCTCTTTTGAAGCGCGGCATCATGGGCAGTTGGCACCGTGTTAGCGCGAAGCATCTTCAAGCCTATTGCACGGAGATGGCTTTCCGCTTCAATCGCCGAGATAACTCCGATTTGTTCATGGACACTCTACGTCATATGATTACGGCACCGGTATTAACATTTCAAAAGTTGACGGCCTGAGAGGTTCCATGCCAAAACATCTGATTGCCACATGCCCTAAATGCAAAGTCCACATAGCAATTGCCAAGGTTATTGGAGAGGGTCAAGTTGAACTCCGCCCGGGAGTACATATTTCTGTAACTTGTCAGCGTTGCGGCGAAAAATCTCTGCACTTCGCTGATGATCTTCAGGTGTTGATAACTGACTCAAATCAACTCCCTCCAACTCAATAACTACTTCTTTCTTGGCCCGCTTCTCCTCTAAGAATTTCGTAAAGGAGTCCATTTCTTCATCACTTTTCTTTTTGCTCTTTCGCAAGGTCTTCATTTCTTTTGCAAAACTCTTTAACGCTTTCTCGAAATCTCCGCTTTGTGCGCTTCTAGTCCGCATAAGATCAACAAACAGCTTCCCCGTCAGACGTGCATAGTTTTCTGATAAGTTCTCTTCGGCAGAAATCTCCCAACTTGGCTTGGATTCTATTTTCCCATCTGAATCTAAGACCAAGATCGTTGACTCACCGCCAACGCCCGCCACATATTTTTTCGCCGTTTGAAGCATAGATATAGCCAAAGCGATTCCTTCTTCCGTGGACATACCCGCGTGATAGGAACGGTCCAAAATATAGTCAATGAGCGTGCCAGAGCCACAGACGTAGTAGCGTGATCTGCGAATCAGGGTCACACCTTGCGTGGAATACAAGGCAGGACGAAGTAGAGAACTTCCCCATATTCCGATCAGCAACTCGAATTCCTTATCTGGGGACGGATGTAAGGGCACAACCACTCTAAAAAAATGTTCCAAGACTTCGATGATCTTGGTCTCTATCTCTTTTAGCTCTTGTGACCTCTCTACGCGCTTGAATATTTCCTGCGTCGCATAATCACATAGGACTCCATTACCAGCCCCAGCGATGACAATTTTGAATGGAGTGCGGTCACCAAATACATTCTGAAGAAACGAAAATGGCCGCTCATTATGAGCAACTTTCTTTACGGATCGCTTCGTCCATCCCGATTCTTCCGAATCAGCAGCAAAGACAACTGAATCTTTGCAAACCAAGCCAGTTATGAGAGTCACTTGTTTTCGTCTTTCTAGCCAATCGGTCGGGAGCCTCACTTTGCCCCCGATCCCACAGTGCGGTCGCTATCATGGTCGGCTCCCTCACTTTTGTCAACGGAATAAGCTTCCGGTTTCTAATCGCCGGAGTGTCGATTAGAAATTGCCGAAGCCTTCGAACGCCTGCGGGCATGAGGCCAGTTCCAGCATCCTGCGTTTCCGCCCAGCTTCCAAAACTCATCAAGCCTCCAAAATGCCTCATTATCATCATGCATGAAGGATGAGCCATTTCAAGGATGTTGTTGTGTGGACTGTTGGTACGGAGCCGGCGAGCGATTGTTGACAAGGGGTAGGAGCTGGCGGAAGATGGCCCGGCCATCATGATTCATCTCGATAACTTAACCAAACAGTATGACCTGCCGTCCGGCAAGGCCGGTGCGATACTTGCCGCCGACCGACTGACCCTCGAAGTGCCGGACGGAGAGATCTTCGGTCTCGTGGGCCCGAACGGCGCCGGCAAGACCACCACGCTCAAGATGATTTGCGGACTGCATGCGCCGACGGCCGGGCGCGTGACAGTGAATGGAATCGACGTACAGCGCGAGCCGGAAGAAGCGCAGCGACACATCGGCTACCTGGCCGATTTCTTCTCGCTCTACGACGATCTCAAAGTCTGGGAATACCTCGACTACTTTGCGCATGCCTACAAGATGGACGAAGGGACAATTCCCGGGCGAGTGGACGAAGTGATTCGCCTGATGAATCTCGAAAGCAAGCGCGATGAACTGATCAGCGGGCTCTCGCGCGGCATGAAACAACGCCTCGGGATCGGACGCGCGATCATCCACGACCCGCCGTTGCTTGTGCTCGACGAGCCGGCCGCGGGACTCGACCCCAAGGCACGCGTTGAACTGAAGGCCCTGTTGAAGGAGCTGCACGGCCGGGGCAAGACCATCTTCATCACGTCGCACATTCTGGCGGACCTGGAAGAGATCTGCACGTCGATCGCGATCATGGAAAAGGGCCGGCTATTGCGGATGGGCAAGCTGGACGACGTTATGCGTGAAGGAAAGAGCGTGCGGCGCTTCCGAATCCGGCTGGCCGCGGCGGGATTCGCCCTGGCCGAATGGCTCGCCGCGCGGTCCGGCGTGAGCGAAGCGGTTGCGGAAGCCACGGGAGTGCATTTTGCATTCGCCGGAGACGATCTCGTGCTGGCAGCGCTGCTGAGAGAAATCGTCCACGCAGGGGCGCCGGTGTGCAGCTTCGAAGAGATGACCGAGACGCTCGAGCGGTTGTACTCGCGCGTTTCGAGCGGAGAGGTGATGTGAATCTGCTTTTCTCGAACCCCGAGATTGTCCGCAACGCGCGCATCCAGCTGCGGCCCGGCCGAATGATTGCCGCTGCGGTGATCTGCGCGGTAGCGTCAGCCGTGACGTGGGCATCCATCATGCACGCCGACGTCACGATCACGCTCGATGGCCTGTCTGGCGCAGGTGCCGTATTCGCGCTCATTCTGAACGTGCAAGTCGCGGTCCTCTTGATCGGCGGCGGCATATATTGTTTGCAATCTGTTCATCGCGAAAAGGAACTGAACACATTCGACTACCAGCGCGTGACACGTCTCAAAGCAGTGGAGCTGGCTTTCGGCAAACTATTCGGAGCTCCCGTCGCGACGTATTTCGTAGTGCTCTGCCTGATGCCGGTGGCGTTGGTCGGCGCAATTCGTGGGCACGTACCGGCCCGGCTTGTCGCTGAGGCATACATCGTCTTGCTGCTGGGCTCGATTGCCTATCATTCCCTGGCGTTGCTCATCTCGATTGTGGAGAGTCGCGGGGGCGGGGCGATGGGGATCGTATTGTTCCTGGCAGTCGTGGGATACACGTATTCCGGTTTCCAGTCGACCGGCTCGTGGCGCATTCACGGCGTGACTCCATTTGTGGCCGGAGACCTGGTCGGAAACGGACCGAACGGCTACCTGATCGACCTTTTCTTTGGGGTGCGCGTTTCTCACGTGATCGTTCTATTCATGATGTACGCAGTTTTCATCGCGTGGTTTCTTCTTGCCGCGACGCGGAACCTGAAGCGCGACCCTTCTGTATATGAAGTTTACTCGCCACCACAGGCATTCGGCTTCGCGTTGTATGTGATTCTGCTAATGGTTGGCTTCTTCCCATGGAAGACTGCCTTTTATGAGGGTCCCTTCAGCTTCATGGGCCCGGGCGCAATGGGAATGGTCACGATGGTTCATCACGCTCCTCCCCCCCAGCAAATCGAACAGAAGTTACTGGGCGCCGCCACGGTTCCCCTTGCAATACTCGCGCTGATCCTACTGCGCAGCCGCGAGCGGGTGCGGCGGCGCGTGCTAGAGCTCGCCGATGGCGCTTCTGGATGGTGGGCGGCGCTGTGGCCGATGCCATACCTGGTTGCCGGGGTCGCAGTGGCGGGCGCTGCCATCGCTGGATTAGTTGGACATTACAGAAATCCGGGCAGCGGTTGGGACTGGCAGCTCGCGCTATACGACGTTGCATTCCTGGCCGTTTGGCTGGCTCGAGATGCGCTGTATCTTCAATGGATGAACGTGCGGCGCTCGCGGCGGCCACTCGCTTCCGCGTCTCTCTACCTGATCGTGTTCTACGGGTCATCGGGCGTAATCTTCAGTGCGCTAAATCTCTACAACAATGCGCGGAGCGCTGCGTCGACGGCAATTCTGGTTCCGTCGCCCCTATTCGCATTGAGCCAGCAGTTTTGGAATCAGCAGAAGGCCTTGTGGGTGCTCGCGCTGGCGTTGCAGGGCGTGGCTGCAGTTGTTTTCGTGTGCCTCCACTGGGTCCGCCTTCACGAATTCTCCGTGAGAGTTCCAACCGGCGCAATCTCTGATGAGAAGCTGCCGCAACACGCCTGACAATTGCTACTTTCGTGGCCCGTGCCGCGGTCTATAATTCGGGGCGGCGGCACATTGCGATGAAGCAGGTGATCGAAAAATTCGTCCAGTACCTGCGCTACGAGCGCAATGTTTCGCCGGGGACCCTCGACGAATACGGGCGCGACATCCGGCAGTTCGAGGCGTTCCTCACGCCGCCCGGCGAGAAAACCCTGCCACTTGAAGAGGTCGATCACCGCGTGGTGCGCGAATACGTCGCATCGATGTACGACCGGAAGCTTGAAAGGTCCTCGGTGGCGCGGCGGCTGGCCTCGCTGCGGACTTTCTTCAAATTCTGCGTCCGCGAGAAATACACGAAGCAAAATCCCGCGCGGCTGGTGGCCACGCCGAAGCTGCCGAAGCGCGTGCCCCGCGTGCTGACGGCCGAAGAGCTGAACGCATTCCTGGACAATCTGGGAAACGGACCCTCGGCGCAACAGTCGCGGCGCGCCCGGCGGCCAACCGCTCGCGCCGAAGAGGAAGCCAAGGTGATCCTGAAGCGCGACCGCGCGATTCTCGAGCTGCTCTACGCTTCGGGGCTGCGCGTGAGCGAGCTCGTGGGGCTCGATCTTGGCAGCATCGACCGGCGCGGGCAGATGTTGCGCGTGCTGGGCAAGGGCCGCAAGGAGCGCGTGATCCCCTACGGAGGCAAGGCGCAGGCGGCGCTTGAAGCGTACTGGCCGGTGCGCGAGGAAATCCTGGCGCACCCGCCGTCGAAGACAAAGCCCGCGCCCGAGGCGGTGTTCCTGAATCATCTGGGCGGCAGGCTGACGGACCGGTCGGTGCACGCGGTGGTGAAGAAATACGCGCGGCTCGCGAACGTCAACTGGGACATGCACCCGCACTCGCTGCGCCACGCGTTTGCCACGCACCTGCTGGCCGACGGCGCGGACCTGCGCGCCATCCAGGAGCTGCTGGGCCACGTCTCGCTCTCAACCACGCAGCGCTACACGCAGGCGAGCATCCGCCATTTGATGGAAGTGTACGACAAGGCCCACCCGCACGCGTGAGGTCCCCTCGAAAATGAACCGGTGCACCCGTGGGATCTTCTGGGCTGCTCTCACGGGGGCGATCCTGCTTGCCCTGCCCGCCGTGACTTTCGCGCAGACCGACGAGATTCAGGTGTACGACGGCTCGATTGCCGATCCGGGCGCGATCAATCTGACGCTGCACAACAACTTCACGCCCGCCGGGTTGAGGACGCCAGCGTTCCACGGGGGCCTGATACCCGACGACTCCTGGAACGGAGTGTTCGAATGGGCGTACGGGGTGACCGACTGGTTCGAAGCGGGGCTGTATCTCCCGCTCTACAGCATCTCGAAGGACCGCGGCGCGACGATCAACGGCGGCAAGCTGCGCCTGCTGTTTGTCGAGCCGCATGCGGCGGAACGCACGTTCGTATACGGGGTGAACTTCGAATTCAGCTACAACGCCAAGCACTGGGATCCGAGACCTTTCACGTCGGAGATTCGGCCTATCTTCGGCGTGCACTTGCACTCGTGGGATTTCTTCGTGAATCCGATTCTCGACAATTCGTGGGCCGGCGGCTTCAAGAGCCTCGACTTCGCGCCCGCGTCGCGCATCGCATACAATCTCTCACCCAAATGGGCTCTGGCCGTTGAGGAGTATGCCGACATCGGCCCGCTGAATAACTTCCTCACAGCCGATGAGCAGTCTCACGCGCTCTGGGGCGTTTTCGATCACAGCGCCAAATGGGCGGACGTCGAGGCAGGAATCGGATTTGGATTGACGCCCAGTTCGGACAAAGTAACTCTGAAGTTGATCCTGTCGCGCGACCTCTACCGTCCCAAAAAGCACTGAAATCCTGCGTGATTTCGCTCGTCCTGTATTTCCGCCGGCGGACTCCTCGGAATGACAATGAGCGCGGTGCAGGTTCGCTAGGCGTTTGTGGTGAGCGATGAGGCAGGAATGAAGCCGTCGGAGCGGCGAGCGGGTGAGGCCGGAGGCGGGGGCATCGTCGAGCGGT
Organism: Terriglobia bacterium; assembly: GCA_020073605.1. GTDB lineage: Bacteria > Acidobacteriota > Terriglobia > Acidiferrales > UBA7541 > Palsa-295. The sequence goes on along the minus strand of JAIQEW010000003.1, from coordinate 29,544 downwards.
CGACGCGGTTGTAGAGCGTGTCGCGCTCGATCGGAACGCGGCCCGCGGCGCGGATCAGGTGTTCGAGCTCGGCGCGCGTCAGATGCTCGGGCGTTGTGGCACCGGCATCGTGGTAAATCTTCTCTTCGACGACCGTGCCGTCGAGATCGTTCGCGCCAAAGCCGAGCGCGATCTGCGCGATGCGCGGCGTGAGCATCACCCAGTAGGCCTTGATGTGGTCGAAATTGTCGAGCATCAGGCGCGAGACGGCAATCGTCTTCAGCGCGTCGAAGCCGGTCGGCTTGGGAACGTGCGCGAGGCCGGTGTTGGCCGGGTGAAATTCGAGCGGGATGAACGCGACGAAGCCGTGCGTCTTATCCTGCGTTTCGCGCAGGCGGAGGAGATGATCGACGCGCTCCTCGAGCGTTTCCACGTGGCCGAAAAGCATCGTGGCATTAGAGCGCAGGCCGAGTTCGTGGGCGGTGCGCGCGATCGAGAGCCACATCGTTCCCGAAACTTTGTGGTCGCAGATGATTCGCCGCACGCGCGGGTGGAAAATTTCGGCGCCGCCGCCGGGAAGCGAATCGACGCCCGCTTCCTTCATCTTCACCAGCGTGTCGCGAATCGAGAGCTTGGAAATGCGCGCGTAGTAGTGCACCTCGACCATCGTGAACGCCTTCAGGTGCACGTGCGGGAATCGCTGCTTCAGGCCGTGGACCAGATCGAGGTAATACTCGAACGGCAGATCGGGATGCAGCCCACCGACGATGTGAAATTCCGTGGCGCCTTCGGCGACGCCCTGCGCGCCCCGCTGGAAAACTTCCTCGAGCGCCATGGTGTACGCACCGGATACGTCGGACGAGCGCCCGAACGCGCAGAGCTTGCAGTGCGCGACGCAGACGTTGGTCGGATTGATGTGCCTGTTGACGTTGAAGTAGCAGACGTTGCCGTGGCGCTGCTCGCGCACGTGGTTGGCAAGCCAGCCGACGGCGAGCAGGTCGTTCGACTGGAAAAGCGCGAGGCCGTCGTCGGCCGTCAGGCGCTCGCCCGCGAGGACTTTTTGCGCGATCGGCTCGAGCCGCTTGTCCGAAATTTGGAGTTTTCCACTCATTCTGTGTCGAAGTGAAATTCAGGGCCGCATTACCACCACAGCGGCGCCCCAGAACAGCAGGAACAACAAACTAATATAGCCATTCACGGTGAAAAACGCAGCATTCATTTTGCTCAGATCGTTCGGTTTCACGAGCGAATGCTCGTAGCCGAGAAGCAGCGCAACAACGGCGACACCCACCCACGCGGGCCATGCGAGATGAAACGTGGTGGCGAGCCAAATGAGCAGCGCGACCATCGCCAGATGCATTGCGCGGGCGATTCCCAGCGCCTTCGCAATGCCGAATTTCTTCGGAATCGAATGCAGCCCAGCCGCGCGGTCGAATTCCACGTCCTGGCAGGCGTAGAGCACGTCGAAGCCGCCCACCCAGAGTGTGACGGCGGCGCAGAGAATCAGCATGCGCCAATCGAGCGAGCCGCGAATCGCGATCCAGGCCGCCGCCGGCGAAATCCCCAGGCAAAACCCGAGGACGAAGTGCGACCACGTGGTGAACCGCTTGGTGTAGGAGTAGAAAAACAGAATCGCGAGCGCGACGGGCGAGAGTTTCAGCGCCAGCGGATTCAATTGCCATGCCGCGACCACCAGCACCGCCGACGCGAGAATCGTGAACCCCCAGGCAAAGCCGACAGAAAGATGGCCGGCCGGAAGCGCGCGATTGGACGTGCGGGGATTGCGGCGGTCGTATTCGAGATCCGCGATGCGATTTATGGTCATCGCCGCGGAACGCGCGCCGATCATGGCAACTACGATCCACAGAATCTGGCGCCACGATGGCAGGCCGCCGTTTGATCGAGCCGCAAGGAGCGCTCCGACGAGGGCAAACGGCAGAGCAAACACCGAGTGCTCGAACTTGATCATCTCGAGCACCGTGCGGATGCGGGTCTTTGTCATATCCGGATTAGCCACGGAGACATAGAGGCACGGAGAGAACAGGAAGGCGTGACTTGTGTCGCCTCGCCCCTCATCCCTCGCCCCTCGCCCTGCTTCCTTTCCAACGATACTGCTTCTCTTGCGGCAGGCCGATCTGCGCGAGGACGCGATGGCAGAATTGTTCGACCGTGTCGGCAATCGTCTTCGGCTCGTAGTAGTAGGCGGGCATGACGGGCATCACGGTGGCGCCTGCGTCGTGCACGCGCAGCATGTTTTCGAGATGGATGCGGTTGAGCGGCGTTTCGCGCAGGCAGAGGACGAGCGGGCGGCGCTCCTTCAGGCAGACGTCCGCCGCGCGCGTGAGGAGATCGCTCGCCGTGCCCGCCGCAATCGCGGCCAGACAGCCCGCCGAGCAGGGGATCACGACCATCGCATCGACGGGGGCGCTGCCCGAGGCGATGCTCGCGCCGATGTCCTTGTTCGGGAGATATTCGATTTTCTTCGCGGCGGTGCCGGTCAAAAGCGCGGGAAGCTTCTTGCCATCGGCGGCGACGATGCCGAGTTCGGATGAGACGAGCCGCAGGCCCGCGTCGCTCGTAACGAGAAAAACGTGCTGCACGCGCCGGTCGGCATCGAGCAGGCGCAGAATCGTTTGCGCGTAGACGGCGCCGCTCGCGCCCGTCACTCCGACGGTGATGATGCGGCCCTCGGTGTCCTTTATTGGCATGGGTCGAAACTTCGAGTCTAGGCGGGTGATTTCTGCAAAGTCAAGGCGAGTCCAAGTGGCGATTGGGAGGCATACGGCGGCCTAATCCCGGGGTGTTATCATTGGCAAAGACTGAGGTGGCGCATGAAAACTTACGTGGCTCTCCTTGGTAGTCTTTTGCTAATTGCCGTGGCAGCGGGACAGGGCTACACGCCAAAATCTGGTTATGTTCCTGATTCAGACACCGCCGTAAAAATAGGGGAGGCTGTGCTAATTCCCGTTTACGGCGAAAAGCAGATTGCGTCGGAAAGACCCTTTCATGCCAGCCTGAAGGACATCGTATGGACGGTTGCGGGGACTCTACATTGCCCCGATGGAAAAGGCGGTATTACCACGAGTTGCGTTGGAGGGACCGCCGCTGTCCAGATATCCAAGCTCGATGGACGGATATTATTCATGACCCACTATAAGTAGTCTCCTCGGCGCACTACCAGACAAGCTACGCGCGCTTGAGCGCGCGTACCAGCAGGAGCAGAATCACGGCTCCCACAAACGACATCACTAGGCGCCCCAGCAACCCGAACGCGGCAAGACCCAACAGCCCAAATACAAAGCCGCCCAGAATCGACCCAACGATGCCGACGATCAGGTCCACGACGACACCCATGCCGCGGCCTTTCACAACCTGCCCTGCAAGCCAACCCGCGATGATCCCGATGAGAACCGTCCAGATCAGCCACATGGTCACACCTCCGAAGGGAATTTGGCTGTAAGGCGCAAGAAGGGTTTGGGGCTGCGCGCCTGAGCGCCGCCTACTCTAGCACGAACGCCTGCGCAAGGGACGCAGCGAGCGCGGCTTCCTCATCTGGAAATACGGTGCGCAAGTCGAGGATGAGCTTTCCATCGGCGATGCGCGCGATCACGGGCGTGCCGCCCGCGGGCCGGCGAAGCCGTTCTTCGAGCGCCGCAGCGGAATGGCGGCTGGAGATCGAAATGAGATGCGTCGGCAGCTTCTGGTCGGGCGTCGAGCCGCCGCCGATCACGGAGAATCCCACGTGGCCTTTGATCTCGACATCGGGCGGCACCGACGCGCGGAGCTGCTGCGCGAAAGACTCGGCGCGGCGGGCGACTTCGCCCAGGGGCAGCCGGATCATGCGCAGCGCCGGAATTTCGTCGAGCGCGCCGCGATGGTAAGCCTTGAGCGTAGCTTCAAGAGCGGCGATGGTGAGCTTATCGACGCGCAGCGCGCGAAACATGGGATTGCGGCGGATGCGCGCCACGATCTCCTTTTTCCCGGCGATGATTCCCGCCTGCGGCCCGCCGAAGAGTTTGTCTCCGCTGAACGAGACGATCGCAGCGCCCGCGCGGCAGCTCTGGCGAACGAGCGGTTCGGTGATTCCGGCCGCAACCAGATCGGCGACGCATCCCGAGCCGAGGTCCTCGAATACGGGGACGCGCTTCCGCCGCCCAAGCGCAACAAGTTCCTCGAGCGACGGGCGCTCCGTGAATCCGGCGATGCGGAAATTCGACGGGTGAACGCGCAGGAGAAGTCGCGTGCTTTTGCTGATGGCGCGCTCGTAGTCGCGGATGCGCGTGCGATTCGTGGTGCCCACCTCGCGCAGCACCGCGCCGCTTTCGGCCATGATGTCGGGGATGCGGAAGCCGTCGCCGATTTCGATCAGCTCGCCGCGCGAGACGATCACCTCGCTGCCCTTGGCAAGCGTGTTGAGGACCAGAAAGACAGCCGCGGCGTTGTTGTTGACCACGATGGCCGATTCCGCTCCGGCCAGATCGGCGAGCAGCCGCGCCGTGTGGACGTCGCGCTTGCCGCGCGCGCCCGTTTCGACGTCGTACTCGAGATTCGAGTATCGCGAGGCCGTTTCGGCCACGGCGGAGACAGCCGCAGCCGAAAGCGGCGCACGGCCGAGGTTCGTGTGGAGGATTACGCCCGTGGCGTTGATCACGCGCCGGAGCGACGGCGCCAGAAGCGATTCCACTGCGGCGGCCACCTGGGCTTCGAGCGTATCGGTGCTGGTGACGCCCGGCTCCGGCACAGCTCCGGTCGCCTTTTTCAGCCGCGCGCGCAAATCCGCGAGCACGCTGCGCGCGATCTGGGTTACGACGCCGCGCCCCGCCGATTCAGCGAGCGCCACGAGTCGCGGCCGGCCAAGAAGCTCGTCAACGGACGGGATTTCGCGCAGGCGGGCGCTGATATCGCCGTTTTTCTGCACTTTCGACGCAGCTTGCGCACGGGCCGCCATGGGACGCCTATTTGACCACGCGCCCGCGAAGGGGTGCAACCTCCGGGCTTTCCCTTTGCGACAAGCCCGCGAACGCCCGAGTTGACGCAACCGGCCCCCGCCCTTAGGCTGGAATCTCGCCGGTCCCAGAACCTTTATGCCCACAGTCGACGAAGACTTGACCCAAATCGAGCGGGATATCCGCACGCTGAAGATCGAGTACGAGCAGTTCTTCGGCGGCGGCCGCCCCCGCCCTCCCGCGGACACGCAGTGGCGTGTCGACACGGCAATGCGCCGCACGAACGAGCGGATGGGTGAGCTGAATTACGGCCAGCGATTCCGGCTCAACAACATTACCCAGACGTACGCCAAGTATCAGGACATGTGGCGCAAGAAGCTGATGCAGAAGGAAGGCGGCGTGGCACAGCGCCATTTCGGAGCTGCCGCCAAAGCCGTCGAAGCCGAGCGCGCACGCAAAGCGGCGCTCGAGCCGACCGCCGAACCTCCCAAGCCGATCGCACCACTTCCGCTCGATCTCCGCGCCGCCGAGGCTGCCGAACGCGCGGCTGCCGTGCAGCAGGCGTCCAGTGCTTTCGCGCTCTCTCTCTCCGATCCGGATCACGAAAAGGAAAAAGTGTACGCGCTGTACGAAAAACTGGTCGAGGCGCGCACGGAGACCGGAGAACGATCGAGCACGCCGAACCTGAAGGATTTCGAACGCTTCGTCCGGCAAAAGACAAAAGAGCTTAAGGAAAAGGGCGGCCTCAAGGTGGAGTACACGGTCAATATCGAAAGCGGCCGCGTGAAATTGAAAGCCCGCATCTCGAGTTGACCTCCGCAGGCCTCTGATTTCGCAGGACTCCTCTTTCGCATTTCTTCGCAAACGCTTAAACTGACCCGCTCGTTTCCTTCGGGCATATCAGGGAGGCACGGCGGTGGCGATCGAACGCGCGCTCATCAGCGTCTATGACAAGACCGGAGTCGTCGAATTCGCGCGGGGGCTCGCCTCGCTGGGGATCGAGATCGTCTCGACGGGAGGCACCGCCAAGCTGCTGCGCGACAGCGGAATTCCCGTGCGCGACGTGGCCGAGCTGACCGGCTGGCCGGAAATGCTCGGCGGGCGCGTGAAGACGCTGCACCCGAAAGTGCACGGCGGCATTCTCTTCCAGCGCGGAAAGCCGGAAGACCGCAAACAGGTCGCGGAGCACTCCATCGTTCCGATCGACCTGGTGGTCGTGAACTTGTATCCGTTTTCAGCGACGGCGGCCAAGCCGGACGTCACTCCCGAAGAACTGATCGAGAACATCGATATCGGCGGGCCGGCGATGGTGCGCTCGGCGGCAAAGAATTTTCAGAGCGTGGGAGTGGTCACCGATCCGGGCGACTATGCGGCCGTCGGGGCGGAGCTGCGCGAGAAGCGCGAGCTGAGCCTGGCCACGCGCCTCGCGCTCGCGCGCAAAGCGTACGCACGGACCGCGCGATACGACGGAGAGATCGCCACGGAGCTCGAGCGCCTCGCGGCCAACGGCGGCGTGAAGATCGGCGCACTCGAAAAACTCCCGCAGCGGATTCACATCGCGCTCGAACGCCGCCAGGCAATGCGCTACGGCGAGAATCCGCATCAGGCTGCGGCGCTTTACGTTCCCGCGGAGCGGCCGGTGGCGGGTCTGGCCGGCGCGAAGCAGCTTCAGGGCAAGGAGCTTTCCTACAACAATCTGGTGGACCTCGACGCCTCGTGGGCTCTCGTCTCCGAATTCCATCGCCCGGCTGTCGCGATCATCAAGCACAACAACCCGTGCGGCGCGGCCGAGCAGGAATCGCTGCGCGATGCGTATTTGAAGGCGTTCGAATGCGATCCGGTTTCGGCGTACGGCGGCGTGCTCGCGTTCAACCGGGCAATCGACGCGGCGACGGCGGAGGAAGTCGCGAAGCTGTTCGTCGAATGCATCGTCGCGCCGGGATACGAGCTGGCCGCGCTCGAACAATTCGCGTCGAAGAGGAATCTGCGCCTGCTCGAAATGCCGCGCGAGGCCGTGCCCGCGGAACTCCAATTCAAGCCCATCTCGGGCGGCATGCTCGTGCAGGATCAGGATCGCCACGAACTCACCGAAGCGGAGCTTAAGGTCGCGACGGACCGCACGCCGACCGATGCCGAGCGGCGCGCCTTGCTCTTCGCATGGAAAGTGGCGAAGCACGTGAAATCGAACGCGATTCTTTTCGCGCGCGAAGGCCAGGCGGTGGGCGTGGGCGCGGGACAGATGAGCCGCGTCGATTCCGTGAAGATCGCGGTGATCAAAGCTGCAACGGCGGGCCTTTCGCTCAAGGGCAGCGTCGTGGCGTCCGATGCGTTCTTCCCGTTTCCCGATGGAGTCGAAGAAGCCGGGAAGGCTGGCGCGACAGCGGTGATCCAGCCGGGCGGCTCGGTCCGCGACGCGGACGTGATCGCCGCGGCCAACAAACTCGGCATGGCGATGGTGTTCACAGGCGTGCGCCATTTCCGGCACTAGGACGAGATGGAAGAGCGAGCCAAGCCGGACGGGCTGAGCGGGCTGCGGGTGCTTTCGCTCGAGAGCCGCCGCGCCGCGGAAATGGCGAAGCTCATCGAGAACTACGGCGGGCGCGCGATCGTCGCGCCGTCGATGCGCGAAGTTCCCCTCGAATCCAACACCGAAGCGCTCGCTTTCGCCCGCACACTCGCCGCCGGCGGTTTCGACATCGTCATTTTCCTCACCGGAGTAGGCACGCGCGCGCTGGCGCGTGTCGTCGAGACCGTTTACCCGATCGATCAGTTCGCGGCGGCGCTTCGGCGGATTGGCTTGGTGGCGCGCGGGCCGAAGCCCGTGGCGGCGCTCAAGGAATTGGGAGTGCCGGTAACGCTCGCGGCGCCCGAGCCCAACACGTGGCGAGACCTGCTGCGCACGCTCGACGAAAAAGCCGATTCGCTCCCGCTCAAGGGACGGCGCGTCGCCGTGCAGGAATACGGCGCGTCGAATCCCGAACTTCTCGCGGGGCTGGCGGAGCGCGGCGCGCAGGTGACGCGCGTGCCGGTCTATCAATGGGCGCTGCCGGAGGATACGGGACCGCTGCGGGCCGCCGTGGAAGCCATCGCGCGCGGCGAAGTCGATATCGCGCTGTTCACCACGTCGATTCAGGTGCTTCATCTGCTGCGGATCGCGCGAGAGATGAAGCTCGAGGATGAGGTGCGGCGGGGCCTCGCGCGAATTCTGGTGGGCTCGATCGGGCCGGTGACGTCGGAAGAATTGCGCGAACAGGGTTTTTCAGCGGATTTCGAGCCGGCGCACCCGAAGATGGGTTTCCTCGTGAATGAAGCGGCGCAACGCGGTGGGCCGTTGCTGGAGGAAAAGCGCCGGAGGGTTTCGGGCTGATCTACTTTGGGGGGTTCGGCGAGCGACCGGGCCTCGGAAGGTTTGGGTGGGGGGGAATGCCGCGACCCGGTCGCTTCGGCGAATGCAGAGACTCTATCAGACGGTTCGCCGTGCGCCTTCGTCGATTTATCGATTGAAGCGATTCGTCTTCCGAATCCCCGCAACTGGTTGATTTGTTTTGCCTTCCCTGCCGGCCTTTATGGAACGTTAACATTGGCAAGGCTCATTTTCGCTTGCGTTGGCGCAGAAACTCATCGAAGGAGACCTGGCTCGCGAGCCGGTGCAGCAGAGCGCGGCGGCGAGACGGAGAGATTGCCTTGGCGAAAAGCTTCTTCCGCTTCGCGCCGAGTTCCTTGAGCCACCGCGCGTATTCCCTGCCGAAGTCGCGCTCGATTTGCTTCCTGAGCCGCTGCGCGAGCGCCGGGCTGTGCCCGCCGGTCGAGATCGCGATCTGCAATTCGCCGCGCCGGACAACCGCGCCGTAATAGAAGTCGCAGTGATCGGGATCATCGACGACGTTGCACAACACTCCGCGGCGATGGGCCTGCCGGTAGATTTGCGCGTGCAGCGCGGGAGAGGACGTGGCGGCGACGGTGAGAAATACGCCGGCAAAATCCGAAGCGCGGAATTTGCGCGCGGCCCAGCGGATTCTTCCCGCGCGCGCCCAATCGCGGATGCGGCGCGTCGCGTGCGGCGCAACGACGCGAACATCTGCTTCCGCCCGGAGCAAACCGCCGATCTTTTCTTCCGCCACCGGACCCGCGCCGACGACGAGGCAGCGGCGGCCGGCGACCTTCAGAAAAGCGGGGAACAGAGGCATTGATTCAGGCCTTCACAGCAGCTCGCCGCGGACGAGGTCGTCGTAATTCTCGCGTTGCCGCGCGATGGCGAAGCGGCGGCCTTCGACGAGGACCTCGGCGGGGCGGCGGCGCGCGTTGTAGTTCGAGGATTGCACAAAGCCGTAGGCGCCCGCCGTCCATATGACGAGAAGATCGCCCGATTTCACGGGCGCAAGGGGCCAATCGCGGGCGAGAAAATCTCCGGATTCGCAGACGGGGCCGACCACGTCCACGCGCTTCGCTTTTGCGGCCGCGCGCGCGGTGCGAACAGCCGGCGTGATCGGATGCGTGGCGTTGTAGAGTACCGGGCGAATCAGATCGTTCATCGCCGCGTCCACCACGACAAAAGTCTTCCCGCGATTTTCCTTCACGTAAAGAACGCGTGCCAGCAGCACGCCCGCCGGACCGACCAGCGCTCGCCCGGGCTCGATGAGCAGGCGGCAGCCGAGCGGCCGGACGATCTCCGCGAGAGCGCGCGCATAGGCGCCGGGGACGATCGCGGGTTCGTCGGTGTAGCGGATTCCGAGCCCGCCGCCGATGTCGATGTAGTCGAGGTGGACTCCGTTGCGGGCGAGGTCACGCACGTAGGACGCGAGCCGCGTGAGGGCGCGGCGATAGGGCGTCACGCTCGAGATTTGAGAGCCGATGTGCGCCGTGATTCCGCGCCAGGCAATCCAGCGAGAATCGCTGTGCGCCAGATAAAGACGGCGCGCTTCCTGCCAATCCACGCCGAATTTGTGGTGATGAGAGCCGGTGGCGATGTGCGGATGGCCGCCCGCCAGCACGTCGGGGTTCACGCGGATCGCAACCGAGGGACGCGCGCCACCTGCTTTGACGTGCCGTGCCGCTTCGCGGAGCAGAACATCGAGCTCGGGCGCGGATTCGACGTTGAAAAGCAGAATGCCGCCGCGCTTTGCACCTCTTCCGGGATAGCGAAGCGCTTCGCGAATCTCCTCACGCGTCTTTCCCACACCCGAAAAGACGATTCGGTTCCCGGCGACGCCGATGCGGCGCAGCCTGTCGAGCTCGCCGCCGGATACGATATCGAAGCTGCTGCCGAGCCGCGCGAAAACGCGCAGCACGGAAAGATTCGAGTTCGCCTTCATCGCGTAGCACAGCGTGTGCGGAAGCGAGCCGAACGCCCGATCGAGCCGCCGGTAAGCGGCTTCGATGCTGGCGCGGCTGTACACGTACGCCGGCGTGCCGGCGGCCTCCGCGATGCGAGCAAGCGGCACACCTTCGCAGTAGAGCGCCTGCTCCTGCCGCACGGCTCCCCGATACGCGTAGCACGGCGTGTACTGCGTGGGATCCACGCTGCGGTGGGCCTTGGTCCTGCGCGGCGAATTGTGTCCGGGAGTCATCGTAAGCGACCGGCGTTGCACAGGCGCTGCCGCAAGAAATTCATGGCGCACCATCATACAAATTCTGCGAGGAAAAGCCATGGCCCGCGGATACATTCCTATTCCCAAAAGTGATTCTACCGAACGCAAATTTGAATTGGCTTGAATCCCCGGACGCTGTCTAGACTGGGAGTGATGCTCGAAACCCCGGCCCCGGACGATTTTCAGGACATAGATTTCTTGCATGAGATCGGAAGACGCCTCTCCGCCGCTCCGCTTCCGCAGGTGCTGGGGCGCATCGTTCGCTTCGTTTCGGACTTCGTGAGGTGCGACTCCTGCTTCGTTTACATTCTGGATGGACGCGAACTCGTTTTGCGGGCCTCGAAGAACCCGCATGCCGATTCGCTGGACCGGCTGGCCATCAAGGTCGGGCAGGGCGTCACCGGCTGGGTGGCCCAGCACAAGAAGCCCGTGTCGATCCCGCGCAAGGCGTATGAGGACTCCCGCTTCCAGTCGTTCAGCGAGCTTCCGGAGGACCGCTACGAGGCGTTCCTGTCCGTGCCCATGATGTGCCGTGAAAGGCTCGTCGGCGTCATCAACGTGCAGCACCGCCAGCCGCACTTCCACAGCCGGAGAGACATTCAGTTGATCTCAGTGATCGGGTATCTCGTGGGGGCTGAAGTCGAGCTGGCGCGCCTGGAGGCCGAGAACTGGAAGTATTCTCGGGAGCTGCGCACGCGAAAATAGCCCCCCACACGATTCCTGCCGCAACCAAGCCTTGCTTGAGCCGGAAGGCGCGATTTACGATGGGCCATGCTCACCGTCATCCTGCTCGTGATTTCAAATGTGTTCATGACCTTCGCCTGGTACGGACACCTGAAGCATCGCTCCGCGCCCGTGATGGAGGCCATCGTTGTCAGCTGGCTGATCGCGTTTGGCGAGTACTGCTTTCAAGTGCCCGCCAATCGCATCGGCTACGGCCACTTCACCGGATACCAACTGAAGATCATCCAGGAGTCCGTCACGCTGACGGTCTTCGTCGTCTTCGCCTACTTCTATCTGGGCGAGCCGGTGCGGTGGAACTACGCCGTATCGTTCGTTCTCCTCTTCGCGGCCGTGGCGTTTGCGTTTTGGGGAAGGGCATGACGGGAGTGTCACCGTTGCGCCGCGGCTTCCTTGACTTGGGTGCCGCGCGCCGATAAACTGAACTCGTTCTTGGTAGAGGTGCGGAGGCCATGAGTAGCCGGGCCGGAAGTTCCGAGCAGCTTCGGAGGCCGGGTGAAAGGGGTTTTTCAGGCAGTCTGCTCCGCCGAAATCGACGCGATAGCTGATATCGTGGCGGTTGGGGGACAAGCCCAATGGCTTGTCCACTGTCATCCGTTGCAAAACGGATGGAGCGCTATCGAGGAGTGAGGACACGAGCCGCATCTCTCGCGGGTCCTTCCCTTCTCCTTCCGCTCCATCCCAAAAGCAGGCAAGCGATGAATGTTTTCGAGCTGACTCGAGCGCTGGTGGATATCGAGTCGATCACCGACAATGAAGCCGCGGTCGCGGCCTATCTGGAGGACTATCTCGCGAAGCTCGCGGCGCATTCCGGCGGGCAGGTCGAGCGGATGGAGGTCGAGCCGGGCCGTTTCAACATACTGGCGGCTTGGGGCAAGCCGGTGGTGACGCTTTCGACGCACATGGACACGGTGCCGCCATTCTTTCCCTCGCGCGAGGATGCCGAGTTCATCTGGGGGCGTGGGTCGTGCGACGCGAAAGGGATCATCGCGTCGATGGTCGCGGCGGCGGAAAAGCTGTTCGGCGAGGGCGTGAAGAATTTCGCTCTGCTGTTCGTGGTGGGAGAAGAACGCAATAGCGCGGGGGCTGCAGTGGCGGCGCGCGCGCCTCGCGGCTCGAAGTACCTCGTCAACGGCGAGCCCACGGAGAACAAGCTCGCCCTAGCGTCGAAAGGGGCGCTGCGATTCGAGCTCGCCGCACGCGGGAAGATGGCGCACTCCGCCTATCCCGAGCTGGGCGAATCGGCCATCGAGGCACTGCTCGACGCGCTCGATGCGATCCGAAGAATTCCACTTCCGGAGGACGCGCTGCTCGGCAAGTGCACGATGAACATCGGAACAATTTCCGGAGGCCGCGCGCCCAATGTGGTCCCGGACGCAGCCAAGGCGGAAATCCTGGTGCGGCTGGTGGGCGATCCGGCGCCGCTGCGGGAGGCGTTTGCCCGCGCCATCGGCAAGCGCGCGCAGTTGAATGAGATTCTGTGCATTCCGCCGATCCGCTTTCAAAGCGTCGATGGCATGCCCACGACGGTTGTATCCTACACGACGGACGTTCCGGTATTCGGCCGCAGCTGGGGCGAGCCGCTGCTGCTCGGACCCGGCAGCATCCATGTGGCGCACACGGCGGACGAGCGAATCTCGAAACGAGAGCTTTCGGATGCGGTCACAATCTACGCGGATGTGGTAAAGAGATTGTTGGCCAAGGCCTGAGAAACGGTGCGATGAACCTCGCGATTGTCGGATACGGGAAAATGGGGCGGCTGATCGACCAGCTTGCCCGCGAGTACGGATTCGACGTGAAGCTGCGTCTCGATATCGACAACAACGCGAACTTCGAGGGACTGACGAAGGAGAACTTCCGCGGCATCGACGCGGCGGTGGAATTTTCGACGCCGGCTTCGGCGCCAGAAAATATCAAACGTCTTGCAGCCCTCGGCGTGAATTCGGTAATCGGGACGACCGGCTGGTTCGGCGAAATCGAGCGCGCACGGAAGGCGGTCGAGCGCGCGGGAACCGGCCTGGTGTGGAGCCCGAATTTTTCGGTCGGCGTCAGCATGTTCTCGCAGATCGTCGCGGAGGCCGCGCGGCTGATGGCGCGCCAGCCGGAGTACGGCGCGTGGGCGTGGGAAATCCATCATGCGACGAAAAAGGACGCGCCTTCGGGCACGCTGCTCGCGCTGGTCGAAAGGATGAAACAGAGCGGCTACGGCAAGCCCATCGATGCGAGCAGCAGCCGCGCCGGAGCGCATCCGGGAACGCACGAGATCGGGTTCGATTCGGCGGCCGATACGATCACGATCCGCCACACGGCGCGGAGCCGCGAGGGCTTTGCGCGCGGAGCCTTGCGCGCAGCGCGGTGGGTGGCCGGCAAGAAAGGGTTCTTTGATTTTCGGGAGATTGTGAACGAGCTGGAGTAACGTGATGAGTCAGGAGGGGCAAATGTTTACGGGATGCGGCACGGCGCTGGTGACTCCGTTTCGCAAGGATCTATCGCTCGACGAGGAGGCGCTGCGCCGATTGGTGCGGCGCCAGATCGACGCGGGAATCAACTTTCTGGTGCCCTGCGGCACCACCGGCGAAAGCCCCACGCTGACCGCAGCCGAGCAGCGACGCGTGGTGGAAATCACGATCGCGGAGGCGCGGCCGAGCAAAGTGCCCGTGGTGGCCGGGGCGGGCGGCAACAATACGGCGCACGTGATCGAGATGGCCCGCGAATTCCAGTCTCTCGGCGCGGACGGAATCCTCTCCGTGAGCCCGTACTACAACAAGCCGACGCAGGAAGGGCTTTATCAGCACTACAAAGCAATTGCCGCCGCGATTTCGCTGCCGATCATTCTCTACAACATTCCGGGGCGCACGGGAGTGAATATCGAGCCGGCCACGGTGGCGCGGCTCGCCGAAATCGAAAACATCGTGGGCGTGAAGGAAGCGTCCGGAAATATTTCGCAGATGGGTGTCATCCTCGATCTGGTGCCGGAGCGGTTCCTCGTGCTCTCCGGCGACGATGCCATCACTCTGCCGCTGATGGCCCTTGGCGGCCGCGGCCTGATTTCGGTCTCCTCGAATGAAATTCCAGCCGAGATGACGCGCATCACGAAGCTGGCGCTCGCGAATGATTTCGCCGGTGCGCGGGAAGTTCACCGGCGCTACTCGAAGCTGATGGAAGCGAACTTCATCGAAACGAATCCCGGCCCCGTGAAAGCCGCGATGGCGCTGATGGGCCTCCTCGAGCCGGTTTTCCGGCTGCCGCTCGTCGCGCCGAAGCCGGAGAACCTCGCGAAAATCCGTAGCGCGCTCGAAGCCGTCGGGCTGATTCAGCAGGCCTATGCTACCCGCTGAGATCAACAGCGAGATCGAGCGGCTGTTCGACCAAAATCCGCCGCAATACACCGACGAGCACCGCCGCCTTTTCGCGCGCTTCAAGGACGCGCTGAACGCGGGCGAAGTCCGCGCGGCCGAGCCGGATTCCGCGCGCGCGAGCGGCTGGCGCGTGAACGCCTGGGTGAAAAAGGGAATTCTGCTGGGATTCCGGATGGGCGCGGTTGTCGATATGTCGATCGACGCGTCGCGCCAGCCGTTTTTCGACAAGTCCACGTATCCCGTGAAAACGCTCACGGCGGCTTCGGGCGTGCGGATCGTGCCGGGCGGATCGAGCATTCGCGACGGCTGCTTCGTCGGCAAGGGAGTGACGTGCATGCCGCCGATGTTCATCAACGTGGGCGCGTACGTGGGCGACGAGACGATGATTGATTCGCACGCGCTCGTCGGAAGCTGCGCGCAAATCGGCAAGAAGTGCCACATCTCGGCGGGGTCGCAAATCGGAGGCGTGCTCGAGCCGGTTGGCGCGATGCCGGTGATCATCGAGGACGAAGTTCTGGTCGGCGGAAATTGCGGCGTCTATGAGGGCACGATCGTGAAGCGCCGCGCCGTGCTCGGCACCGGAACGATTCTCAATCGCTCGACGCCGGTGTATGACGTCGTGACCGGCAAAGTGCTGAGCGCGACGGACACCGAGCCGCTTGTGATTCCCGAGAACGCCGTCGTCGTCGCCGGTTCGCGCGCCATTTCCCACGGCCGCGGCAAGGAGTGGAATCTTTCGCTCTACACGCCCGTGATCGTGAAGTACCGCGACGCAAAGACGGACGCGAAGGTCCAGCTCGAAGACTTGTTGCGCTGATCCGGAGTGCTCTGCCCTCAATCCTCTATCCTTTCGTTGAATGCCCTTGACAAGCCCCTGCCACTTGTATACTGTACATGTACAATAGACAATGGCGCCGAACACTCCAGTATTGCGGGTTGACCTCGCTTCAGATCGGCCGGTGTACGAACAGATCGTAAGCGGTCTGCGAGCCGTGCTTGTCGCCGGCGAATTCGAGCCGGGCGATCAGCTTCCCACCGTGCGGCAGCTCGCCACCGATCTCGGCGTCCACCACAACACGGTGGCGGAGGCCTATCGCGTGCTGGCGGACGAGGGCTGGCTCGATCTGCGGCGGGGCCGGGGCGCGGTCGTGCTCGACCGGCGCGAGGCCAAGCCTTCACCGGAAGCGAAGCAGGGTTTCGCGCGGCGCCTGGAGGAACTGGTTGCGAAGGCGATCACGGATGGCGTCCCGCGTTCGAAGATTGCAGACCATATGGCGGCGCTCGCGAAAAAACTGGGCAAGGCCTGACGTCGGAGGAATGAAGATGGTTGAGCATCCGCAGTTTCTTGTTGGCGCGTTCATGGCTGTCGTGGCGGCGCTGGTGGCGTGGCTCTTCTGGATGGTCCCGTTGTGGTCGCGCCCCGGGCTCTATTTCGCGGTCACGGTGCCCCCGGAGTTCAAGAAAACTCCGGAGGCCCTGGATCTGCTGCGGAGCTATCGGATTCAGGCCCTGATTCACACCGCGATCAGCTTCGCGCTCCTTTCGGCGGCCATCCCGCGACACTGGCCTCTTCTGGTGCTCGGTGAGATTTGGCTGGCGATCGGACCAGTGATCGCTTTTATGCGAGCGCGAGAGCGCGTCATGCGCCATGGCGTCGCGCCGGTGAGTGTTCGAGAGGCGGTGCTGGCGCCGCGCGCCGCTCATCTGCCCGGCGGATGGATTCTTCAGCTGGGCCCTTTTGCGGTGCTGCTCGCCGCGACGATCTACCTTCATCTGCATTGGGAGCAGATCCCGGACCGCTTCCCGGTTCACTGGGGACTGGATGGGCAACCGAACGGGTGGTCCGTTCGCACCCCGGCAGGAGTTTACGGTCCGCTGTTGCTTGCCTTCGGGGTTATCGCCGGCATTTCGCTGATGACATACGGAATACTGCATCACGCGCGGGTCGTTCGCATCCCCGGATCCGGCGCGACAAAATACGACTTCGCCCACCGGATTGGTTTCTTCCTCGTCGCCGTGGAATTCTTTCTGGCGATCATTTTCTCGTTTGCGGCGTTCCTGCCGCTCACCGGCAATCCCGGAATTGCTTTCCCGCTGATTTTCACGGTCCTGATTCTCGCCGCCACGTTTCCTCTCGCGGCATGGCTGAATCGCGGCCGCGCGCAGCAGCTGACCAGCATCGCGACAACGCCAGGGTCTTCTTTGGGAGATGGCACGCTGGACAAGTACTGGAAGATGGGCGTTTTCTACTGCAACCCGGATGACGCGGCGCTGTTCGTCGAAGCGCGCTTTGGGGTGGGCTACACGATCAATTTCGGCCACAGTTCCGCGTGGATCGTCATGGCGGTTGTTTCGCTGATCGTGTTGTTTCCGCTCGGGATCGCGCTGACTGCGTTGAGCCACCGATAAGCCGCTTATCGACACCACAGGACTCCGCGCTTGACAAAGGCCGTGGGGTATCATAATTTCAAAAGCGTCATGAAACTGCTGCGGGCGCATCATAGCCATCACCATCACGTGAACCCGTGCCCGCGGCGGTGTGGCTAGCTCGCAAGACATAGCTGGACTCATCGGCCCGCTGGCGCGGCAAGCGCCAGCGGGCTTTTTGTTTTTCAAGAGACATTTCTCCGGAGAGATACAATGGAACTCGATTTCGAGAAAGAAAACGGGCTGATCCCGGCGATCGTGCAGGACGACGCAAGCGGCGAAGTCCTCATGCTGGGATTCATGAACCGCGAAGCCCTCGCGAAGACGCAGGAAACCGGCTTCGTCACGTTCTACAGCCGCTCGCGCAAGAAACTGTGGACCAAGGGCGAGAGCAGCGGCCAGAAACTGCTGCTGCGCGAATTGCGCGTCGATTGCGACGTGGATGCGCTGCTGGTGCGCGCCGAGCTCGAAGGCGGCGCCGTGTGCCACGAAGGCTATCGAAGCTGCTTCTTCCGGCAGCTCGGGCGCGACGGCGAAGCGAAGGTGGTGGCGGAGCGAATCTTTTCGCCCGAAGAACTCTACGGGAAAGGGACAAAGCAATGAGCCGCTTGAAACTCGGCATCCCCAAGGGAAGTTTGCAGGACGCAACGGTGGAGCTTTTCGCGAAGGCCGGCTGGCGGATCACGATCAGCTCGCGCAGCTACTATCCGGGCATCGACGATCCGGAGATCGAATGCATGATGGTCCGCGCGCAGGAGATGGCGCGGTACGTCGAAAGCGGCGCGCTCGACGCGGGCCTCACCGGCAAGGACTGGATTCTCGAAACGGGCGCGGACGTCGAGGAAGTCGGCGAGCTGGTGTATTCGAAGACGGGCCTCGGGCGCGTCCGCTGGGTGCTCGCGGTCGCCGAAGACTCCCCCATGAAGACGGTGCGTGACCTCGAAGGAAAAGTGATCGCCACCGAAGCCGTGAAGATGACGGAAAAGTATCTCGCGAAGCACGGCGTAAAGGCGCGCGTGGAATTTTCCTGGGGCGCGACGGAAGTGAAAGTCCCGCAGCTCGCCGACGCCATCGTCGAGGTGACGGAAACGGGTTCCTCGTTGCGGGCGAACCACCTGCGCGTGGTAGATACGCTTCTCGAATCGACAACCTGCTTCATCGCGAACCGCGCAGCAAGGCAGGACGCCTGGAAGAGGGAAAAAATCGGAGACATGCTGATGTTGCTCGAGGGCGCCATCAAGGCGTACAGCCGCGTGGGCCTGATGATGAATCTGCGGAGCCCGGATCTCGAAAAAGTGCTGGCCGCCCTGCCGGCGCTGAGAAACCCCACGATCGCGCACTTGAGCGATCCCGGATGGGTGGCAATCAATACGATCGTCGAGGAAAAAACCGTCCGGCAACTGATCCCCAAGCTGAAAATGGCGGGCGCGGAGGGAATCGTCGAATATCCGCTCAACAAGGTCGTGTACTGATGCGCGTTCTCCGCCTCACGGGCGCCGTCGAGGAAAAAGTGCTGGCTTCGCGCCGCGCAAGCAGTCGCGAAGCCGAGCGCATCGCCGAGCGCATCGTGGCGGATGTGCGCCGCCGCGGAGACGCCGCTCTTTTCTCCTGGACGAAGCGCTTCGACCGCGTGACTCTCACTCCACGCAGCGTGTGGGTTTCGCGCGCGGAACTCGCGGCGGCTCGCAAGCGCGTCTCGAAGGAGTTTCTCGCGGCAATCGACCACGCCGCGCGCAATATTCGCGCCGTCGCACGCCGGCAGAAGCCGCAGGAATGGACCATCCAGGTCGAACCGGGCGTGCGCGCCGGACAGCGCGTTCGGCCGATCGAATCGATCGGATGCTACCTGCCCGGCGGGCGGTTCTCTCTGGTTTCCACGCTGCTCATGACCGTGATTCCCGCGAAGGAAGCCGGCGTGCGCGAGATTGTCGTGGCCAGCCCGCAACCCGGACCCGCGCTGCTGGCCGCGGCGGAAGAACTAGGCGTGCGTCGCGTCGCGCGCGTGGGCGGCGCGCAAGCCATCGCGGCGCTTGCCTATGGAACGCGCTCGATTCCGCGCGTGGACAAAATTTTCGGGCCGGGCAATCGCTTCGTCACGGCCGCGAAAAAACTTGTGAGCAACGACTGCGCCATCGACATGCTGGCCGGGCCCACGGAAGCGCTTGTCCTCGCCGCGCGCGGCAACGCGCGATTCATCGCGGCGGATCTGATCGCGCAGGCCGAGCACGATCCCGATGCGATTTCGTTGTTCGTCAGCACGTCCGCGCCTCTGGCGCGCGCCGTTGCAGCAGAGATCGAGCGCCAGCTCTCGGAGCTGCCGAAAACGAATCTCGCGCGGCGCTCGCTTGCGAAAAATGGCGCCGTGCTCGTGGCGCCAGACATCGCGGCAGCCACGCGCTTCGTGAATCGATTCGCTCCCGAGCATCTGAGCCTGCCGGGCGGCGCCGATGGGCTTCTCGCGCGCATCGATTCCGCCGGAAGCGTTTTTCTCGGCGATTGGAGCGCGCAATCTTTCGGCGACTACGCGAGCGGCACGAATCACGTCCTTCCGACCGGCGGCGTGGCGCGGACGCGCGGCGGCCTATCCGTTTCCGATTTTGTGAAATGCATCAGCGTGCAGGAAGTCTCGCGCGGCGGCGTCAGTCGGCTGGCGCCCGTGGTCGAGGAATTCGCGCGGGCCGAAGGCCTCGACGCGCATGCACGGTCGGTCGAGGTGCGAAAGTGAAGGGAGCGATTCCAGTGCGGCGCGCAGTCGAGCGAATGCGTGCTTACAATCCGCCGCTCGAGGGGCGCACCGATAAACTGCGCCTCGATTTCAACGAGAACCCGATCGGCTGCTCTCCGGCGGTGCGCCGTGCACTGGCAAAACTCAGCGCCGCATCGATTTCGGCGTATCCCGAACAGGAAACCGTCCGCCGCAAGGTAGCGCGCCATTTCGGCGTCCGCCCGGAAGAACTGCTGCTGACGAACGGGACGGATGAGGCGCTGAGCCTCGTGGTGAACACCTTCGTCGAATCGGGCGATCGCGTGCTGCTGGTCGAGCCGACGTACGCCATGTACCGTTTTTATTCGGAGCTGGCGGGCGCGCGCCTTGCGGCTCCCCGCTACGACGCGGAGATGTGTTTCCCGTGGAACAATGTGCTGGCGGCGCTGCGCGCGGGGCCGCGAGTCTTCTTCCTCCCCAACCCGAATAGCCCGACCGGCAACCTGCTCTCCACGCGAGAGTTGCGCCGGATCCTGAATGCCGCCAAGCGCACGATCGTCGTGATAGACGAAGCGTACTTCGAGTTTTCGGGCGTCACGGTGATTCCCTGGATCAGGCGCTACAAGAATTTGATCGTCACGCGCACGTTTTCGAAGACGGCGGGGCTGGCTGGGCTGCGCCTCGGCTGCATCTTCGTCCATCGCGAGATGGCCGCCACCATGAGGAAGGCGCAGTCGCCCTATCCGGTGAATGCTGCCGCGCTCGTGGCCGCCGAAGCGGCGATGCGCGACCGCGGGTTCATCGCGCGGACGATCCGCGAAGTTCGCGGCAGCCGGCGGGAATTTGCGCGCGGCCTCGCGCGGCTCGGCGTGCGGTGCTTTCCCAGCGCGGGCAATTTCGTGTTGGTGCATTTCGGCGGCCGGGCGAAGCAGATCGTCGCAGCGCTGGCGCGTAAGAGAATATTGGTGCGTGACCGCTCGAGCGATTTCGGCGGCGAAGGCTACGTCCGCATCACGCTCGGGACTCTGGCGCAGACGCGGCGCCTGCTGCGCGAACTGGAACAACTCCTATGAGAAAAGCAAACCTGCGAAGAACGACGAAGGAGACCGACATCCAGCTGCGGCTGAATCTCGACGGGCGCGGCAAGTCGGAAATCGCGACGGGCATTCGCTTCTTCGATCACATGCTGGAGCAGATCGCGCGGCATGGCGGCCTCGATCTCGCGCTCACGGCGCGCGGCGATCTCGATGTGGATCAGCACCACACGGTCGAGGACGTGGGCATCGCGCTCGGGGAGGCCGTGAAAAAAGCACTCGGATCGAAGCGCGGAATCCTGCGCGCGGGGTATTTCCTGATGCCGATGGACGATTGCCTCGCGGCCGCGGCGCTCGATTTTTCCGGCCGCGCGTACTGCGTGTGCAATTTCAAGATTTCGGCGGCGCGCGTGGGCGATTTCCAGACCGAGCTGATGGAGGATTTTTTCCGGGCGTTCGCGCAGGCGGCTTCGGCCAACGTGCACCTGAAGCTCGTGTACGGGCGGTCGTCGCATCACCAGGTCGAATCCATCTTCAAGGCGTTCGCAAAGGCGCTGCGCTTTGCCGTGACGCGCGACAAGCAGCTGCGGCGCGTGCTGCCTTCGACGAAAGGGCTGCTGTGAAGATCGCGATCGTCGATTACGGCGCGGGAAATCTGCCTTCGGTCGAGCGCGCGCTCTGGAAACTCGGCGCGGAGACCGAGCGGGCCATCGAGCCGAAGCAGGTCGCCGCCGCGAAGGTGATCGTGCTTCCCGGTGTGGGCCATTTTGCGGCTTTCGTGACGGGCCTGCGCGAACGCACTCTCACGTCGTCCCTGCGAGCCGCGTTTGAAGCGGGCGTGCCCATTCTCGGAATCTGCCTCGGATTGCAGGCCATGTTTGC
Source organism: Terriglobia bacterium (assembly GCA_020073605.1). Lineage (GTDB taxonomy): Bacteria > Acidobacteriota > Terriglobia > Acidiferrales > UBA7541 > Palsa-295. Next base: position 7,884 of record JAIQEW010000003.1, on the reverse strand, counting down.
GTCCAGCGAAGAAGCGCCGGGCGAAGCGGGCCTTGGATTTTTCCCCGAGGAAGTCCGCGCGCTGCCGGCCAACGTGAAATCTCCCCACATCGGCTGGAACCAATTGCGGCGCGTGCGGGAAAGCGCGCTTCTCCGCGAGATTCCCGGCGACGCGTACTTCTATTTCGCGCATTCCTACGCCGCGCCCGCTTCCGCGGCAGCCACGGTTGCGGCGTGCGACCACGGCTTCCCGTTTGCGGCCGTGATCGAGCAAGGCAATTTGCGGGCCGTGCAGTTTCATCCCGAAAAATCCGGCGAGACCGGCGCGCGCGTGCTCCGCAATTTTCTGGAGTCCATGCAATGACGCTCGCGCGAAGAATCATCCCTTGCCTCGACGTGGACGCGGGCCGCGTCGTGAAGGGCATCGAGTTCGAGGGCCTGCGCGACATGGGCGATCCCGCCGAGCTTGGCGCGCGCTACAACCGCGAGGGCGCGGACGAACTCGTGGTGCTCGACATCAGCGCGTCGTTTCAGGGGCGCGCGACGTTTCTCGAAACGATTCGCCGCGTCGCCGAGCAATTGAACATCCCGCTCACCGCCGGCGGCGGAATCCGCAAGATGGAGGAAGGCCGCGCGGTGCTGCTCGCGGGCGCGGACAAAGTGACGGTGAACACCGCGGCGGTCGAGCGGCCGGAATTGATTTCGGAGCTCTCGCAGCAATTCGGCGCGCAGGCCGTGGTGCTCTCGCTCGACGTGAAACGAAAAGGCGATTCGTGGGAAGCGTACACGCGCGGAGGCCGCGATGCCACGGGGCTCGATGCGGCGGAGTGGGCCGCCGAAGCCGTCTCGCGCGGAGCAGGAGAAATTCTGCTGACTTCGATCGACCGCGACGGCACGTGCAGCGGCTTCGATTGCGAACTGACGGCGAAAATCGCGTCCACGGTCCAGGTGCCCGTGATCGCTTCGGGCGGCGCCAGCACATTTCAGGACTTTTACGATGTTTTCGTGAAAGGCTGCGCCGACGCCGCGCTGGCCGCATCGATTTTTCACAGCGAGACACACTCGATCGCGGCTCTGAAAAAGTTTCTGGCCGAACGCGGCGTCCCCATCCGCCTGAGCCGGTGACCTGATGATTATTCCCTGCATCGATCTTCAAGATGGCAAAGCCGTGCAGTTGGTCCGCGGCCGGAAGCGGGCGCTCGCCGTGGACGATGTGCTCGGCCTGCTCGACCGCTTCAAGAGCTACCCCATCCTGCACGTCATCGATCTCGACGCCGCCATGCGAAAAGGGTCCAACGCGCGCTGGATCAAGCTGCTCTGCCGCCGGGCAAACAGGAAAGTGCGCGTTGGCGGAGGAATCCGTACCGTCGCGCGCGCCGCGAGAATTCTTTCGTGGGGCGCGGAGAAGATCATCGTGGGCAGCGCGGCCTTCCGGAACGGAGAAGTGGACCGCGATTTTCTTAGAAATTTGACGGCGCGCGTGGGACGAAAGCACGTGATCGTGGCGCTCGATACCGAAGGCGGCCGGATCGTGGTGCGCGGCTGGCGCGAGCGCCTAAAACTCCGCCCCGGCGACGTGATTCCGGAGCTGGAGCCGTTCTGTTCCGGCTTCCTCTCCACGTTCGTTGACAACGAAGGGACCATGAAGGGGACCGACCTCTCCTGGTTCCGGCAGTTGCGTCGTGTGACGGCACTTCCCATCACGGCCGCGGGCGGAATCCGCAGCATGCGCGAGGTCAACGCCCTCGAAAAAGCCGGCATGGACGCCGCCGTGGGAATGGCGATCTACACGGGGAAACTCGCCGCCGACAAAACGGGCCTTCGCCAGCCGTCGCGTCTCCCCTAAGCTTCTCCTCGTTCGACTACCCTGTAAGCATCTGACAATAGGCCGCTTATCTCAAATACCTGACCTCAGGGACAGGTCCCTTCCTGAACTTTGGTACCAGTTAATTGAGAATCCCGGTCTATGGGTCCTATCCCGAGCCGGGCAGTACCCTCATCTCCGTTGGAAGAACAAGCACTTCGGCCCCGGCCGCAACGGGGCCTGCCAGTGGGGGAGATGGACATGAAAATCACTGAGGGCCTCCGAAAATCCGCACGCAACATACTGATTCTGGCTAGCTCGCTGATATTCTGCCAGCCGCTTTTCGCGCAGCACGTGTTCACGGTGCTGCCGCGCGTCACCGAAGGCGGCGAAAATCCCGTCAGCTTCATGCGCCCGCACTACGCGATTCATGCAGCGGTGGCCGCCGGGCAGTCCGCCCCGCCGGCCTCGGCTTTCGCGCCCGCCCAGGTGCGCCACGCCTATGGGTTCGACCAGATCGCCAATCAGGGCGCCGGGCAGACGATCGGAATCGTGGACGCGTACGACGATCCAAACGCCGAAGCCGATCTCGCCGTCTTCAACGCACAATTCGGCTTGCCCGCTTGCACCAGCAGCAATGGCTGCTTCCGGAAAGTCTATTCGAACGGGAAGAAGCCCGCGACGAACGCGAACTGGTCCGTGGAAATCGCGCTCGACGTGGAATGGGCGCACGCCATCGCCCCGAAAGCCACGATCCTGCTGATCGAAACGCCGAGCAACAGCCTGAGCGATCTTTTTGGCGGCGTCACCGCTGCCGTCCGCAATGGCGCGTCGGCGGTATCGATGAGCTGGCTGACTGGGGAATTTTCCGGCGAAACCAGCTACGACAATCGCATGGTCTCGAACGGCGTCACCTTTCTGGCAGCCTCGGGAGACAGCGGAACCGGGGCGGGGTACCCGGCCTCCTCGCCGGATGTCGTCGCAGTGGGCGGCACTTCGCTGTATCTGGATGGCGCCGGAAGCTACCAGAGCGAGACAGCGTGGAGCGGCAGCGGCGGAGGGTTGAGCAAGGTCGAGCGCGAGCCGTCGTTTCAATCGAAATTCGGAATCCCGAACGATCCGCGAGGGTATCGCGGCAGCCCGGACGTTTCCTACAATGGAAATCCCGGCACCGGGTTCGCGGTGTACGATTCGGTGGGCATCAACGGGTATTCGGGATGGTTCCAGGTGGGCGGGACGAGCGCCGGCTCGCCGCAGTGGGCCGCGCTGATCGCCATCGCCAATTCCATGCGAGCCGCCGCGCGCAAAGCCAACCTGTCGAACACAAACACGATCCTGTACTCTCTCGCAAAGGCCGCTCCGAGCACTGATTTCAACGCGGTGACGCAGGGCACCAACGGCTCGTGCGGCGCTGTATGCACCGCTTCGGCCGGATACGATTACGTCACCGGGCTCGGCACCCCGCAGGCAATCGCCTTGATCGCCGCCCTCGTGGCGCAGCGCTAAATCGAGCGCATCTCAGGCAGGCTGTCCCGCTCGATTCCGGGACGGCCTGCCGAACCTGGAAGAACTCTCCCGCCCCGGCATTCCCCGTTTTGCCCCTGCAACACCAGTGCGCCCGGCGTCGCGCAAATTCGGCCTGATAGTGTATAGTTTTTTGAGGCGCGGCCATCCTGAACGCCCGGTTGCTTTTCGCATCAGGCCACTTCAAATCGCTCGGCGCCGGATCCTGCTAAAAATGAACAAGCCCTTGCAAGTGATGAAGTTCGGCGGCACGTCCGTTGGCGATGCCGCATGTATCGCGCGCGTGGCGCAGATCGTGCGCGATGCTGCGCGCGAACGCCCTGTGGTCGCGGTGGTTTCGGCGATGAGCGGCGTGACGAACCGCCTGATCGAAGCCGCCAACCGCGCGGCAGCGGGCGATGGCGACCAGGCTCTCGCAATCTTTGCCGCGCTGCGCGAGCAGCACAAGACCGCGCTCGCCTCGCTGATCCGCGACGATGCCAAGCGCGCCCAAGTGGCGGCCCGCCTTGAAAAAATCTTCGACGAGGGCGAGCGGCTCTGCAAAGGCACCGCAATGCTGAAGGAGCTGACTCCCCGCGCGCTCGACGCCATTTCGAGCCTCGGCGAGCGGCTTTCCGCACCGATGGTCGCGGGCGCGATCGAGGAACTCGGAGCGCGCAGCGAATCGGTGGAAGCCACCGAACTGATCGTGACGGATTCCAGCCATGGCGGCGCCGATCCCCTGATGGATCGCACGCGCGAGCGCTCCGAAGCGCGCCTGCGGCCGCTGCTCGAGCAGGGAGTGATCCCGGTGGTCACGGGTTTCATCGGCGCGACCAAGGGCGGCATCCTGACCACACTCGGTCGCGGCGGATCGGATTACTCCGCGACGATTCTGGGAGCGGCGCTCGGCGCGGGCGAAGTGATCATCTGGACCGACGTGGATGGCGTCATGACAGCCGACCCGCGCCTGGTGCCGGAAGCGCGCACGATCCCTGAGATTTCCTACCGCGAAGCGAGCGAGCTCGCCTACTTCGGCGCGAAGGTGCTGCATCCGAAGACGCTGCACGCGGTGGCGCAGGCGGGCATTCCCGTCTGGATTCGAAATAGTTTCGCGCCGGAGCGCACGGGCACGAAGATCACTCCAAAGGGGCGCAGCAACGGCGGCGGAGTGAAAGCGCTAACGGCCATTCGCGACGTGGCGCTGATCACGATCGGCGGGCCGGGGATCGTGGGCGTGCCGGACGTGGTGGGCCGCACGTTCTCGACCACCGCCGAAGTGCATGCGAGCGTGCTGCTGATCTCGCAATCGTCGTCGCAGAACGACATCTGCTTTGCGGTGACCGCCTCGGACGCCAAGCGCACCGTGGACGCGCTGCGCAAGGAGTTCGCGCACGACGTGGCGCACGAAAAGGTCGAGCACATCACGGTCGATTCGAACATCGCGATCGTGGCCGTGGTGGGAGAAAACATGCGCGGCGCTCCGGGCGTTGCGGGGCGCACGTTCAACGCGCTCGGCCGCGAAGGCGTGAACATCATCGCGATCGCGCAGGGATCGTCCGAAAGCAACATCTCGTTCGTCGTGTTCGAAAAGGACATGAAGGCGGCTCTCACGGCGACGCACCGCGAATTCGGGCTGGCGGCGCCCGTCGAGGAATCGAAAGCCAAGGGTTCTTGAGGGGTTCTTGAGGGGTTCTTGAGGGGTTCTTGAGGGGTTCTTGAGGGGTTCTTGAGGGGTTCTTGAAATGTTCGGCAAGACCGCAAAAGAAGCGACGCGGAATACCGAAAGGGCCGTGCAGCGCTGCATCGATCCGTCCTGCGGCTCGAGCTACGGCCTTCGCGAGCGGATCTACGTCTGCCCGCGGTGCAGCGGGACGCTCGAGATCGATTGCGGCCTCGCGACGCGCGAAGATGCGGCGGCCGTGCGCAGAAGGTGGGCAGAGCGGGCTGCTTCGCGGGATCCGCGCGACCAGAGCGGGGTGTGGCGCTATCGCGAGATGCTGCCCTTTGACGAAGACGCGCCGTTCGTCACGCTGTTCGAAGGCAACACGCCGATCTATGAAGCTCCGCGTTCGGCGCGCTATTGCGGCTTGAACAACCTGCGCCTCAAGCATCAGGGGTGCAATCCCACCGGCTCGTTCAAGGACACGGGCATGACGGCGGCGATCACCCAGGCCGTTGTGGTGGGCGCGCGCACGGCCGTCTGCGCCAGCACGGGAAACACCGCGGCAAGCCTCGCCGCATACGCCGGGCGCGCGGGATTGCAATCCGCGATTCTGCTGCCGCGAGGACAGATTTCGGCGGCAAAGCTCGCGCAGAGCCTCGATTACGGCGCGCTGGTCTGCGAGATTGACGGAAATTTCGACGATTGCATGCGCCTGATTCAGGAACTGGGCGACGATCCCTCGATCTACGTCGCGAACTCGATCAATCCGTTCCGCATCGAGGGGCAGAAGACGGTCGCGTTCGAGATGATGGAGCAGTGCGCGTGGCAGGTTCCCGACCACGTGGTGGTTCCCGGCGGAAACATGGGAAACAGCACGGCGCTCGGAAAAGGGTTTCAGGAGCTGCTCGATCTGGGCTTGATCCAGCGGCTGCCCAGGCTGAGCGTGATTCAAGCGGAGGGCGCCGCCCCCCTGGCGCACTTGTTTGCGAATCTCGATCCAAGCAAATCAGCGGGCGGAGAGCGCCTTCCGGAAACGATGGCTCCGGTCGAGAACCCGCGGACCCTGGCTACGGCGATCAAAATCGGGGCGCCGGTTTCGTGGAAGAAGGCTCTGCGCGCCGTCTTGCGATCCGGCGGGAAGATCATCAGCGTGAGCGAGCAGGAAATTGCGGACGCGAAGGCCATGATCGGGCGCGACGGAATCGGCTGCGAGCCGGCGTCGGCCACCACGGTCGCGGGCATGAAAAAACTCGTGGCCGCGGGCCACATTCGCCCCGGCGACTCCGTGGTGGGCGTGCTCACGGGCCACGTGCTCAAGGACCCGGACTACGTGAGCCACTATCATCGCGGAACGCTTTCGCTCGAATCCGGCGCGAAGGAAGGTTCCGCGCCGCAGCGCATCGCGGGCGCGTTCCAGAACGCTCCGGAGCGCGTGGCCGCAAACAAGGCCGCGATTCTGGCAACTCTGGAGCGACGACGATAAGGAGCCGGCGGTAACCGGAGAGCTGCGCAACTGGTCTCCGGTCGAACCGCTTCGCGAATCCACCCAGCCCAATGAGCGCCTCCCGCCAAAGTTCGTTCGAAGTGCGCGTCCCCGCATCCACCGCGAATATGGGGGCGGGCTTCGATTGCCTGGGTCTCGCGCTGGAGATGTACCTCAGCGTCCGCGCCACCCTGCTCGTAAAATCCGAAGGGCGGACTCTCGCGCGAAGCCGCGGCGTGCGCGGCACCTCGGAGCTCCCCAGCGATCCCGACCAGAATCTGATCTTTCGCGCCATGCGCCACACGGCCGAGCGCGAAGGCTTTGCTCTGCCGCGAGTGCGCATCGCGGTGCAAAATGAAATTCCCGTGGCGGGAGGACTCGGCAGCAGCGCGGCAGCCACCGTGGCCGGCATCGCCCTCGGATTCGCCGTCACCGGCCGGGCGATTTCGAAGGACGCGACGCTGCAATACGCCGCCGAGATGGAAGGCCATCCGGACAACGTGGCTGCGGCGCTGCTCGGCGGATTGGTCGTGACGTTCACCCGCAGCGACGGCACGGTGGCCGCGGTCCGGAAACACTGGCCGAAAGTGATTCGCGTGATCGTGGTCACGCCGAGCATCAAGCTCGAGACGAAGAAATCTCGCGCGGTGCTTCCCCAGACCGTCTCGCGCGCCGACGCGGTGTACAACTTGCAACGCTCCGCTCTTTTTGTCGCCGCGCTCGAGGACCGCCGGTACGATCTTCTCTGGGACGCGATGCAGGACCGCCTGCATCAGACCGCGCGCCAGGCGCTGATTCCCGGCCTTGCGGATGTGCTGGCGCTGCCGCGCATGCCAGGACTCCTGGGAGTAGCTCTCAGCGGAGCCGGACCGAGCGTGGTGGCCTTAGCCACCGGCCGCTACGACGAAATCGGGAAGGTGATTGCCCGCTGCTTCGAACGCCACGATCTGGAGCCGACCGTCCGGCAACTCGAAGCCGCGCAGGAAGGCCTTACGTCCACGCAGAAGTACGTTTCGCAGAAGTGACCGCGCGATTCCAGACTATCTGACCTGCGTTGATCTCGCCTGACGCAGGCGCATGGTTTCCTTCAATTCTCTGTGCCAGTGCCAGAACATGACCCCCAGCGCCGTCAGCGGAGCGAGGATGCACAGAATCGCAGCCAGGATGAGGAGACCGAGGAGAATTGCATTCAGTACCGTTCCCGCCATTTGAGATTTCCTCCGGGAGGGGCCTGGTGCTACCCGTGGATTTTGGCTCGCGACCGGCCATTCGTCAATAGCCTGTACTCGTCCAGTAGATTAGTGACACTTTTTGGATTTGCGTTTAGCCCGCCAGCGAGCTACGAACTGTTGCGGAGTCTGGTATCCGAGCGCCTGGTGGGGGCGGACGGTGTTGTAGATGCGCTCCCAGCCGAGGAGTTCCTGATTTAAGGGAGCGACCTGCCAAGAG
>JAIQEW010000016.1 GCA_020073605.1 Terriglobia bacterium | reverse complement strand
CATAATGGCGGCTTCCGAGTTCGGGGTGATGTACTTGATCTGACCATTGCTTCCGAGGACGACGCCGTAGAAGACCGTACCTGCCGGCACTCCGCTGGCGGTCACGTTCACGCTGCCGTTGGGAGCCAGTGCACTGCGCAGGTCCACGTATCCGAACGAGAGGAGCCGGACGAGGCAGTTTGCTTTCCGAACGAGTCGAACGCGTAAGTCTGGACCAGCGACCCAGCTGTGTTGCTGAGTGACGTGGTCGAGCCCAGACCGTCGGCTTGGAAGTAGCTTGTCGTCGAGGAGCGCAGCATCGCCAGCGGCTCGTCAACTGCTGGCCCTTGGGAATAGCGAGCCAGCGCCGCACCTGCCGCATTGGTTTCTTCCATGATGTCGTCGTTGTCATAGGCGTAGATCGATGTGGCTGTTGCCGACGATTTGTAGATTCTTCTGCCGAAGGGATCGTATTTGAAGCTGACTGTCCCGCCGCTTCCCGGCAGCGTGACGCTGGCAAGGCGATTCTCGTAGTCCCAGGTATAACTTGTCGCCCCGCCGGAATCGGTTTTGCTCGTCGTGTTGCCGTTGTTGTCGTAGGCATAGCTCGCGTTCGAAGTCGCCGTGAGCTCGTTCGACGAGTTCGTCGTGTACGACGACACGCCCAGCGAACTTAGCCGGTTGCCCACCGGATCGTAGGTGTAGCTCTCCGTCGTATTCGCCCCCTGCGTCGCGCTCAACAGCTCATAAATCGCGTCGTAGCCGTAGCTCGAAGTCACTCCCTGCTCTTGGCAGGTCGCTCCCTTAAATCAGGAACTCCTCGGCTGGGAGCGCATCTACAACACCGTCCGCCCCCACCAGGCGCTCGGATACCAGACTCCACAACAGTTCGTCGCTCGCTGGCGGGCCACACACAAATCCAAGAAGTGTCACTAATCTACTGGACGAGTACTGCCGATTGCAATATACGTAAACTAGTGGCAGCATCGGGCACAGACTGCCGGGCTTGGGACGGCACGTACATGCCCTATCACTTCGAGTTCGACTCGGCCAACCGGATTGTCCGCTGCCGGTTTGAAGGGCGGATCACCGACGAAATCCTCAGAGAGTATTACCAGATCGCCGGCAAATACTTTGAATCGACCGATGCGCGGGCGGGCGTTCTCGATCTTTCCGCCGTGACTGCGTTCGAAGTATCTTCGCAGACGATTCGCGAGCTTGCGAAGTTGCCGCCGGCGATGCCGCACCCGGAGCGTCCCCGCTTCGTGATCGCGCCATCCAATCAGGTCTTCGGAATGGCGCGGATGTTCGAATTGCAGGGGCAGGACACTCGTCCGAACCTGCACGTTGTGCGGACGGCGGAGGAGGCGTGGGTGATCCTGGGCGTCCGGCCGCCGAAATTCAAGCCGATCGAAATCAAGTGAACAAGCAGTTTGGGCTGACGGCGATGCTGGCGGCCGTATTGTGCTGCCCACCCCCGCAGGTTGCCGCTCGTGGGAGAGCAGTCTATGATGGTGAACCTACTTGGATTGTCGACGGACTGATTTCGGGCTGTGAATCGAAAGGAAACGGATGGCGAGCGGACCCACGGAAGCGGCGGTGATGGAAGCGTTGCGCGGGGTGATGGATCCGGAGCTGCACAAGGATCTCGTGACGCTTGGGATGGCGAAAAATATTCAAGTGAGCGGCGGAAACGTGTCGCTGCTCGTCACGCTGACGACGCCCGCGTGCCCGCTGCGCGAGACGATTGAGAAGGATGTTCGCGCGGCGCTGGCGAAAGTGCCGGGCGTGACCGCAGTCGATCTGAAATTCGACGCTTCGGTGCCGGAAGGGCGCAAGATCTCGGACAAGGCGCCGATCCCGGGCGTGAAGAACTTGATCGCGGTGGCGAGCGGCAAGGGCGGCGTGGGCAAGACGACCGTCGCCGTGAATCTGGCGATCGCGCTGAAGAATATGGGCGCGACCGTGGGCCTGCTCGATGCGGACGTGTACGGCCCGAACGTCCCGGTGATGCTGGGGACGAGCGAGCAGCCGAAAATGCTCGACGAGAAGACGATCATCCCGGTCCAGGCGTACGGCGTGAAGATGATCTCGATGGGCCTGCTGAATCCGGGAGACAAGCCGCTCGTCTGGCGCGGGCCGATGCTCCACAGCGTGATGCAGCAATTCCTGCGAAGCGTGCGCTGGGGGCAGCTCGATTACCTGGTGGTGGATTTGCCGCCCGGCACGGGAGACGTGCAACTGAGCCTGATTCAGACCGTCGCGGTGAGCGGCGCGGTGGTGGTGACGACGCCGTCGGCGGTCGCGCTGGCGGACGTGCGCAAGGCCGTGGAAATGTTTCGACAGGTGAACGTCGAGATTCTAGGCATCGTCGAAAACATGAGCTATTTCGCGTGCCCGCACTGCGGCGGAAAGATCGACGTCTTCGGCCACGGCGAAGGCGTGCGGCTGGCGAAAATGTTCGAGCTGCCGTTTCTCGGCGAGATCGAGATCGACCCGCAGATTCGCATCGGCGGAGACACGGGGAAGCCGGTGGCGTCGCTCGGAGAGGATGCACCGGGCGGGAAAAGCATCTACGCGATGGCTCGCAACGTGGCGGCGCGGCTTTCGGTGGTAAACCTGACGGCCGGCGCCCCAGTCGTGCAAATTCTTTAGCGTCGCCGAGAGCCGAGTACATGCTGCGAGAGAAACAGCGCATCGGAAGTCGCTGCGCGCCGTCGAATTTATGTCGCGGCTTAAGTCGCGACCCACAAGGTGCCTCGGTCACCACAGGGGCCCTAAAACTCTGAACCCCTAAAAGACATTGCAGAGAACTTTAGAGACGCAATACTATCCCGCGCGGAGAGACCCACATGAGCGAACTCATTCGATTGAGCAAGGACAATGACGTTGCGATCATCACCATCGACAATCCGCCGGTGAACGCGCTGAGTCCCGGCGTGCCGCAGGGCATCGAAAAGTTCATCGCGGATATCCAGCAAGATCCGAGCGTGAAGGCCGTAGTGCTGATCGGCGGCGGAAAGACGTTCATCGCCGGAGCGGACATCAACATGTTCGTGCAGATGACTTCGGGCAAAGGCGGACGGATCAATCTGCTTCCGATACTTTTGAAGATCGAGGACTGCACGAAGCCGGTGGTGGTGGCGATTCACGGGAACGCGCTCGGCGGAGGGCTCGAGGTCGCGCAGGCGTGCCACTACCGCGTGGCTTCTCCCGATGCCAAGGTCGGACAGCCGGAAGTGAATCTCGGAATCATTCCCGGCGCGGGCGGCACGCAGCGCCTGCCCCGGCTCGCCGGCGTTGCGAAGGCAATCGAGCTGTGTACGACAGGGAAGCCGATCAAGGCCTCAGAGGCGGTCGAGCTGGGGATCATCGACAAGTTGATCGAGGGAGATCTGCTTGCGGGCGCGGTTGTGTTCGCGCGGCAGGTGGCCGGGAAGCCCACCCGGAAGACACGCGAGCGCAGCGACAGGCTCGGCACGCCGGAGCAGAACGCGCCGATTTTCGCCGCCGCCCGCGAGGCCGCCCGCAAGAAGTACCGCGGCATGATGTGCCAGCTCGCGGCGATCGACTCGATCGAGGCGGGAACGAAGCTGGGGTTTGAGAAAGGCTGCGAAGAGGAAGCGCGGATCTTCGACACGTGCCTCTACTCGGACCAGTCGAAGGCGCTGATCCATGCGTTTTTCGCCGAGCGCGAAGCGGCCAAGATTCCGGACATTCCGAAAGACACGCCGGTGATTCCCGTGAATTCGGTGGCGATCGTCGGCGCGGGCACGATGGGGAGCGCAATCGCGATGGTGTTCGCCAACGCCGGAATCCCGGTCGTGCTGAAGGACGCGGACCAGGCGGCGCTCGACCGCGGCATGACGACCATCGAGAAGAACTACGCGACGTCGGTGAAACGCGGGAGGTTCACGCCGGAGTACGTGAACGAGCGGATGAAGCTGATCAAGACGACTCTCAACTACGGCGAGTTCGCGGGCGCGGACATGGTGATCGAGGCCGTGTTCGAGACGATGCCGCTGAAAAAGGAAGTGTTCGCGGAGCTGGACCGCGTCTGCAAGCGCGGCGCGATTCTGGCGACGAACACCTCGACGCTCAATATCGACGAGATCGCAGCGAGCACGTCGCGGCCCGAAGCCGTGATCGGGACGCACTTCTTCAGCCCGGCAAACGTGATGCGGCTGCTCGAGCTGGTGCGCGGCCGGAAAAGCAGCAAGGAAGTGATCGCGACGTGCATGCAGCTTGCGAAAAAGATCGGCAAGATCGCCGTGCTGGCGGGCAATTGCCGCGGGTTCGTCGGCAACCGGATGTTCCTGCCGTACATTCGCGAGGCGCAGTTCCTGGTGGAAGAGGGCGCAGCGCCCGAGGCCGTGGACAGCGCGCTCACCGAGTGGGGCATGGCGATGGGGCCGCTGGCCGTGGGCGATCTTGGCGGGCTCGATGTGGCCTATAGAGTTCGCAAAGAATACCGGCACCTCGAAAAGCCCGGCGCGCGCCAGCCGTACGTCGAGGATCGCCTGGTCGAGATGGGGCGGCTGGGGCAGAAGACGGGCTCCGGCTGGTACAAGTACGATGCGGAGCGGCGCGCGACTCCCGATCCGGAAGTTGCGGAGTTGGTGCGGAAGTGGAACGCCGAGAAGAACATCCCTCAGCGGAAGATTTCAGCCGAAGAGATCGTCGATCGCGAAGTGTATATGCTGATCAACGAGGGCGCGCGGATTCTCGAAGAGGGCTACGCGCTGCGCGGGGGCGATATCGATACGATCTATCTCAACGGCTACGGGTTTCCAGGCTATCGAGGCGGGCCGATGTGGTATGCGGACACCGTGGGGCTGAAGAAAGTCTACGACCGCGTCTGCGAATTTCACCGCCAGCACGGAATGCTGTGGGAGCCTGCTCCGCTGCTGAAGGAATTGGCAGAAGCTGGCAAGAAATTCGCAGATTATCAGCGGGAAGCCGGGCGGGCGGCCGATTAGAAGTTGCAAGAGGAAGATTTGCCGCGATAGAGGCAGCGCATCGGAAGGCGCTGCGCGCCGTCGTTCTTATGTCGGAGCTGAAGCTCCGACTCCCTAACCGGCGCGGAATTACTTCGCGGTTGTTGCGGGGCCCAAGGCGCGGGAGTGGAATTCGAACGATGCGGAGATGTGCTGCGCGAAGTAGCTCCAGTCGTGCCCGCCGGGATAGAGATGGAATTCGTGGGGTATGCCGCGTGAAACGAGCAGGTCGTGAAACGCCTGCGCGCCTGCGTTGAAGCCGAACTGGTCCTCCGTACCGCAATCAAAGTAAATCCGCATGCCCGTGGGGCGCGGGCCGTTGCGCGCGAGCGTGAACGGGCTGTTGCGGTCCCAGAAGGCGCGATCGAATGGCTTGCCGAACGCCGTGCCCAGCGCGCGAGAGATCTGTTCCTGCCCCGGCGCGCCGATTTGCACGCGCGGAAGATTCGCGATCAGCGCGGCGCTGTGCGCACTCACGGAGCCGAACAGTTCGGGATGCCGCAGGGCCAGATGCAGCGCGCCATAGCCGCCCATGGAAATTCCCATGACGCCGCGATTACGCCGGCCGGCGCGGATGCGATAGTGGCTTTCGACGTAGGGAAGAAATTCCTGCACGAGAAAATCCTCGTAGCGTTCGCGGCCATCGCGCGAGTTGATGAAGAAAGACCTGCCACCCGCAGGCGCCGCGATCAGGAATTCGCCGGCTTGCTTCTGCTCCCATAGATCCTGAATCAGATTCCAACCGCCTGAATTGAGCAGCTCCTGCTCGTTTCCTCCCAGCCCGTGCAGGAAATAGAGCGCCGGATAGCGGCGCGCTTTCTCCGCGTCGTAGCTCGGAGGCAGAAGGATGCAGTAGGCGACTTGGCGGGAGAGAATCCTGCTTTGAATGAAGCGGCATTCGGCGCGCCCGGCCGCATGCGCGGGTGCGCTGAAAAGGAAGCACGCGAACAGCAGAGACAGCAACGCCGAAACGGCGCGGCCGGCTCTACTCATACCGCAGAGCTTCGACGGGATCGAGGCGCGCCGCTCGGGACGCCGGATAGATTCCCGCGGCGAGGCTCACGCCAATGGAAAAGGCGATGGCCGCTGCGACCATCCACCACGGCACGGATGCAATCGTGATCGAGGGCAATTGCTGGCGAGTCAGGTAGATGTTCGTGCCGAAATTGATGGCGCGGCCGATCAGCCAGCCGATCAGCACGCCGAAAACGCCGCCGAGCAGTCCCATGGCGCCCGCTTCGACGAAGAAGAGCCTGCGAACGTCGCGGTCGGCTGCGCCCAGAGCCTTGAGCACGCCGATTTCGCGGCGGCGCTCGAGAATCGCCATCACGAGCGTGTTGATGATCCCGAGCGATGCGACGATGAGCGCGAGGCTGCCGAAAATGCCGAGCAGGAGATCGAAGACCGCGAACACGAGGCGCAGATTGCGGGTGGCGTCGAGCAGCGAGAAGGCGGCGAAGCCCATCTGCTTGAGCGCGTCTTCCACAGCCTGCACCTGCGACGGGCTCTTCACGCGCACGGTGAGGCTTTCGTAGGTGCGCTGCGAGGGCTTGTCGCGGAGGAGATCGCGCAAGTCAGTTGCCTGCGCGGCGCGCAACGTCTCCGCCACTTGCAACGGGATCAGCAGCCGCCCGCGGCCGAAGCCTCCCATGCCCGCGGCAGGCTCCGTCGCGACGATTCCGACGATGCGGAGTTTCTCCTCGCGCGGGACGATCGAAAATCCGCCCCCAGGGGAAGTGCCGCCCGCAGCATCCGTCGGCAGCGCTTGTCGCTCGGCGTAGCGCAGGACGATTTCCTGGCCGATCAGCGTCTCGGGCTGGTTGGAAAGCTCGCGCGCGAAATCGATTTGCAGGATCGCCTCATTTGCCGAGGGGCTGGAGAAGTAGGCGCCCTTCATTCCGTCGAAGGCTCCATCGGAGCGCGCCGAGGGCGCGAGGCCTGCGACGACAGTCGGGTACGGATTGCCCGCGTAGCGAATTTCCGTGGGGAACCGGATTTCGGGATAGACTTCGACGACTTCGGGCAGGGCTTCAATCTTGTGCCGGGCGTCTTCGTCGAGCGGGCGCGGGGGCTCGGCGGGGGTGTTGGCCGGCCTTACGGGACGCCCGAACCCATTGAGGTTCGTTTGGGGCGCGACGAAGATGGCGTCGAAAAGACCGGTGCGCGAAAGCCGCTCGGTCGCGAGGTTCTGCAAACCGACGCCGAGCGAGAGCATGGCGACGAGCGACGCCACGCCGACGGCGATTCCGAGCGTCGTGAGGGAATTGCGGAGCATGGCCTCGCGCAGATTGCGGTCCGCGAGTTCGAGCAGGTCGCGGGCCTTCACGCGCGCCATCCTTCGCTGAGGACTTTTCCGTCGCCCATCAGGATCATGCGATGCGCAAAGCGCTCGGCGCGCGGGCGCTCGTGCGTGACCATTACGATCGTCATTCCCATCGATTCGTTGATCTCGCGCAGCAGGCGCATGATTTCTTCGCCTGTGGCGCTGTCGAGATTGCCGGTGGGTTCGTCCGCGAGAAGAATGGTCGGCCGGTTCACAAGCGCGCGAGCCAGCGCGGCTCGCTGCTGCTCGCCGCCGGAAAGTTCGCTGGGACGATGCGTCAGCCGCGCGCTCAGCCGGACGCGCTCGACGGCCTCGCGAACGCGCCCCGTCCGCTCGCTGCGATCGACCTCCGCGAGGCGCAGGGGAAGCTCGACGTTTTCCTCGAGCGTCATTCGCGGGAGCAGGTTGAAGGCTTGAAACACGATGCCGACGGTGTGGCTGCGATGGTGGGCCAGTTCCTCGGAGCTCATTTCGGCGAGGTTGCGATCGTGGGCGAAGATGGAGCCGGAGGTGGGCCGGTCGAGGCCCGCCATCATATTCAGCATCGTGGACTTGCCAGAACCGGAGCTGCCCAGGAGTGCCACGAACTCGCCCGCGAGGATGCTGAGCGACACGTTGTCCGCGGCGCGGACGAGCGTGTCGCCCATCTGGTAGTGCCGCGTGACCTGCTCCGCACGAATTGCCAGTTGATTGCCAGGTGCCATTATTAGCCTCTCCATGTTACTACGCGCGGGGCCCGTTCGATGTTGCTGCGGGTGCGGCATCGCCCCGAAATCTGGCCCACCGTGAAGTTTTCACATTCGGCTATAATCACGAGCCTTGGCGTCAAGCACCGGATCGGCTGAGCGGACGGGAGCGCGATGGCAATCCTTGTGACAGGTGGTGCGGGCTACATCGGGAGCGTGACGGTGGAATGCCTGCGGGCCAAGGGCGAACAGGTGGTGGTGCTGGACGACCTGGCGCGCGGCCACCGTGCATCCGTGGACCGCGAGGTGCCGTTCTACCACGGCCGTGTGGGCGACCGCGCCCTCGTGGCGCGCGTCATCAAGGAACACAAGATCGAAGCGTGCGTTCACTTCGCGGCTCTGACGTACGTTGGGGAGTCGGTATCGGAGCCGGCCAAGTATTTCGAGAATAACGTCGAACAGGGTATCGCGCTGGTGGGCGCGCTAGTCGCGGCGGGAGTTCGACGCTTCGTTCTTTCATCCACAGCCGCTACGTATGGAGAGCCGAAACAGGTGCCCATCCCGGAATCGTGCCCGCAATGGCCCGTGAATCCCTACGGCTGGTCGAAGCTGCTGATGGAGCGATTGCTCGATAGCTACGACCGCGCCTACGGGCTGAAGTTCATTGCGCTGCGCTATTTCAACGCGGCGGGCGCGACGGAGCATTGCGGCGAGCACCACGAGCCAGAATCTCATTTGGTGCCGAACGTATTGGCTGCGGCTCTGGGAGAAAAAGCGGAGGTCCCGGTTTTCGGGAAGAACTATCCGACGCCCGACGGGACGCCGATTCGCGACTACGTTCACGTGTCCGACCTGGCCGAAGCGCACATCCGGGCGCTCGATTATCTTCGCGAGGGCGGCGAGTCCGATTTCCTCAATCTCGGGACCGGGCATGGCTATTCCGTGCTGGAAGTGATCGAAACAGCCCGGCAGGTGACGGAACATCCGATCCCGATTCGCGTCGAAGGGCCGCGCGCCGGGGATCCGGCCAGGCTGGTGGCGGACGCAAAGAAAGCCCAATCGGTTCTTGGCTGGAAACCGGTGATGTCCGACCTGCCCTCGATCCTGCGCTCGCAGTGGGAATGGCGGCGCAAGCACCCGCGCGGTTACGCGGACTGAGAACAGGGCTTGGGCACGGCCGCAACGAACTGTACCCTTGGCAACACGCCGTAACGAACTGGATGTGCATTCCGCCGCTTCGAGGAGTCGTCCCGCTCTGCTTCCGGTGTTTGCTGCCGCCGCGAATTGTTCTGTGTATAATGCGCTCGGGTTTGGGATTCGATAGCGATTGCCGATAGTGCATATCGAAATTTAGATTACCGACAGTCAGCCGGAACGCTCATAGTGTGTGCGGAGGCGTCCGTCTGCCAGGGGAGACAGCCTCCATGCGAAACCCATGGATCCAACGACTTATAGTGGTTTTGTTGCTCTCATATTTAGCGCCGATTGCCCTGTTTGCGGGGATGCCGAGCACAGCGGGGCCGCGGGTGACCGCCGCAGCGCTGATGGCGCCAGACGTTCCCTTGGACCGGCTCCAGGCGGTGGAACGAGCGGTTGCGGACGCGAAAGGCTCCGCCGACAATTCCTGGATGCTCGCGAGTTCGGCGCTGGTGCTGCTGATGACCGGGCCGGGGCTCGCGCTTTTCTATGGCGGCCTGGTGCGCAAGAAGAACGTGCTGAGCACAATGATGCAGAGCTTCGCCATGATGGCGGTGGTCACGGTGATTTGGGCGATCGTGGGCTACAGCCTGGTCTTCGGATCGGGCAACAGCTTCATCGGCGGGCTGCACCATCTATTCCTCAGGGGCGTGGGCGTGCAACCGGATCCGGACTATTCGGCGACGATCCCGGCCCAGACCTTCATGGTTTTTCAGATGATGTTCGCGATCATCACGCCGGCGCTGATCACCGGAGCATTCGCGGAGCGCATGAAGTTCAGCGCGATGCTGCTGTTCCTGACTTTGTGGTCGCTGTTCGTGTACGACCCGATGGCGCACATGGTGTGGGGCAAGGGAGGACTGTTGAATGCGGCGCTTGGAGGCCGGTTCCCGACGCTCGATTTCGCGGGCGGCACGGTGGTCCACATCACTTCCGGCGTATCGGCGCTGGTCTGCGCTGTGTATCTCGGCAAGCGGCTGGGGTATCCGAAAGAGCCGATGCCGCCGCACAGCGTGGTGATCAGCTTCATCGGAGCGTGCCTGTTGTGGGTCGGGTGGTTCGGATTCAACGCGGGCAGCGCGCTATCGGCGGGCGGGCTGGCGACCAGCGCGTTTGTGGCGACCCACTTCGGGGCAGCCGCGGCCGTGGTCGGATGGAGCGGGGCGGAATGGATCCGCAGGGGGAAGCCCAGCGCGCTCGGCGCCATCTCGGGGGCGGTGGCGGGGCTCGTGGCGATTACGCCTGCATCGGGGTTCGTCAGCCCCATGTCGGCGCTGGCGATCGGCTTGATTGCGGGCGCATTCTGCTTCTGGATGACGTCGTCGTTCAAAGCGCTCTTCGGCTATGACGATTCGCTCGATGCCTTCGGAGTGCACGGAGCCGGGGGCACGGCCGGGGCGGTGCTGACGGGAGTCTTTGCTTCGAGCGTCATCAACCCGATCTTCAAGGGAGCGAACGGCAACGCCTTGCCTTCGGGCGCGATACAAGGGAATTTTCACCAGATCTTGAATCAGCTGGTTGGCGTGGTGATCGCGTGGGTGCTGGCGATCGTGGGCACGCTGATCATTCTCAAGATCGTCGATATGGTTGTTGGCTTGCGTGTCGAGGAGGAACAAGAGGCACAAGGCTTGGATCTGACTCAGCACGGCGAAGAGGGCTACTCCTGGGAGACATCCTCGTAGCCAGCGCATGGATTTGGGCGTACTCTCTTCCGGGTCTCGGTGAGAAAATCTTAAGGCTGAGGCAGATCACGATGACAAAAGTCGAAGCGGTGATTCAGACATCGAAGCTGGATTCAGTGAAGGACGCGCTGCACGAAATCGGCGTCGAGGGAATGACGGTGCTTGAGGCTCGCGGGCACGGCCGGCAAAAAGGCCACACGGAGTTCTACCGCGGCCGTGAGTACACCGTCGATCTGATCCCCAAGATCAAGATCGAAATGGTGCTGGCGGACGACATGGTGGAAAAGGCCGTGCAGACCATCGTGACGGCGGCGCGCACCGGGAAAATCGGCGACGGCAAGATTTTCCTCACGAAGGTGGAGGACGCCATCCGGATTCGGAACGACGAGCGCGGCGACAGCGCTCTCTAGCGGGCGCGCGTCGAACTCCAGCCAAGTTGCGCGGCACCGGCGAGGAAGAACGGCCGAGCGGCCTCCGGCGCAGGATCAAATTGCCGTCACACATGTATGTCCACAAGACCCCTATCAGGCCACGAGCTGCGTGAGTTCTATGCGGGAGAATCGGCGCGCCTGCGCGAAGAGTTTTTCGCCACGGGCGACGGCCGCGCCGCCGTGCTCGGCCGCACCGCGCTGGTTGACTCCGTCGCCGTTCGCCTCTGGAAGGAAATGATCTCGCCCGATCCCGAAGGCCCGGAGAATTTCGCCCTGGTCGCGCTGGGAGGATACGGCCGCCGGTGGCTCTTCCCGTATTCGGATATCGACATTCTCTTCCTTCACGCGGGTGGAGACGTGGGCCGCGAGCTCAAGGACCGCATTCGGAGCTTTTCTCAGGAAATGTGGGACCTCAAAATGAAGTTGAGTCCCGCCACGCGGACGCTCGCGGAATGTGAGAAGTTCGATCCCAACAACGTCGAGTTCGCGATCTCGCTGCTCGATTGCCGGTATCTCGCCGGCGACCGGAAGCTTTTCGCCCGGCTGCACGACCAGGTCATCCCGAAGCACGTTTCCCGCGAGTCGCGGTCGATCGTGCAGAAATTGACGGACCTCACCCGCAGCCGCTACAACAAATTCGGGAACACCGTTTTTCACCTCGAACCCAATGTGAAGGACGGCCCGGGCGGGCTGCGCGACTACAACCTGGCGCACTGGCTTGCGCTCATCGCCGCGATGGAGGAACAAGGCTCCTGGCCGGACGAGAATACGCTGCTGCCGCCGTGGCTGAGCCAGAAATTTGGCGCGGCCCTCGATTTTCTGATGTCCGTCCGCTGTTTTCTGCATTTCCGCCACAAGCGCGACGACAACACGCTTGCATGGGTGGCGCAGGACGAAGCCGCCGCGTACAGGGTAGGCGCGCCGAACGCCGAATCGCTCACCGCGTCGGAATGGATGCGAATCTATTTCGGCCACGCACGGCTGATCCATCGCGTGGCCGGGCAGCTTCTCGAGGAGTTTCCGGCGGCGCGCCCGTCGCTCTACCGCCAGTTTCAGAATTTGCGCTCGCGCCTCTCGAACGCTGAATTCGCGGTCGTGGACGGCAGGATCTTCCTCCAGCGGGAGGAGGCGCTCGCCGATCCCGAACTGCCGCTGCGCATGTTCCGCTTCATGGCACGCCACGGCCTGAGCCTCAGCTCGGCCACCGAACACCAGATCGAGGAGGTGCTGCCCGTGCTCGCCGCCGCGCCGCCGCGGGGCGCCGCGCTGTGGCACTACCTTCAGGAGATTCTGCTAGCGCCGCACGCGGCGGAGGCGCTGCGCACGATGCACTCGCTCGAGCTGTTGACGCTGCTGTTGCCTGAGTTTCACGCGATCGATTCGCTCGTCATTCGCGACTATTCGCACCGGTTCACGGTGGACGAGCATACGTTCGTCACGATCGAGAACCTGCACGCCCTGCGCAAGTCGCAATCCAAATGGGACCAGGGCTACGCCGAGCTGCTCGACGAACTCGAACAGCCCGACCTGCTCTACCTGGCTTTGCTGCTGCACGATACGGGCAAAGGCACCAAGCCCGAAAGCCACGTGGCCGGCAGCCTCGAAGTGGCCGAAACGTGCCTCGCGCGGCTCGAGCTGGACGCGCCCGACCGCGAAACGGTGCTTTTCCTGATCGGCCGGCATCTCGACATCGGAGCCGCATTGCGGCGCGACATCTTCGATCCCGAGACGATCCGCCAGATCGCGGAAAAAATGGGAACGCCCGAGCGGCTGAAAATGCTCTGCCTGCTTACGTACGCCGATATTAAAGCGGTGAATCCGGAAGCTCTCACGCCGTGGAAGGCGGAGAACATGTGGCAGCTCTATATCGGCGCCGCCAATTTCCTGATGCGGAGTGTGGACGAGCGGGTGCACGGGGAGGTGGACGAAGAAGTGATGACCCACCTTCGCACGCTCACGCCAGCCGCGGGGCAGAAGCTGGAAAGCTTTCTCGACGGCCTGCCGCGGCGCTACCTCCGCACGCAGACCGCCAGCGACGTGATTCGCCACATGGACTTGGCAAGCCGCCTGGACACCGACCCGGTGCAGCTCGAATTGACACGCGGGCGCCATTGGTATGAGTTGACGCTCGTCACGGTGGACCGGCCGTTCCTTTTTGCCAAAATGGCCGGCGCGCTGGCTGCGTGGGGAATGAATATCGTGAAGGCGGCCGCGTTTTCGAATCAGGCGGGAACCGTGGTGGACACGTTTTTCTTCACCGACCGGTTCCAGACTCTGGAACTGAACTTGCCGGAATGGGAGCGGTTCAAGAAGAGCATCCACGACGTCCTGCTCGACAAGGCCGATCTCGAGCGCATGCTCAGGGACCGCCTGCGCTCGGAGAAAAATGTGGCGCCGAAGGTGAAGGTGGAGACGCAGGTGATTGTGGACGACAAGTGCTCCGAGCACAGCACGCTCGTCGAGGTGATCACGCAGGACCGGCCCGGGCTCCTCTATCGCATCAGCTCGCAATTCTCGCGCGAGAATTGCAATATCGAGATCGCGCTCATCGAAACCGAGGGCCAGACGGCCATCGACGTTTTCTACCTGACCTCCGCGGGAGCCAAACTCAAGCCCGAGCATCAGGGGCGGCTCCGCACGGCCCTGCTCGCCGAACTCGCGAACCAGTGACCCCAGAATCTTCGTCACTTCTGGAGAGTTCAGGCATCCAATCCCCAGACCGGTGCGTAGTATCATTGGAGCCCGGGGCGGGAGGACAAATATGCTCATCAAGAAGCAGCCGGACCTGACGTACGCGGACGTCACCCCGAAGACCCTGTACATGGGTCGGCGAAACTTCCTGCTGGGGCTGGTGGCGACGGGCGCTGCCGTCGAAGCCTGGAAGAAGCTGCCACGGCTGGTTTCGGCCGCAGGCACCGGTTCTGTACCCGTGAAGCTGAACGGCGTGGTCAAGTGGCCCGGCAGCACCAGCGATACGCAGACGCCCATCGAGAAGGTGACCACCTTCAACAATTTCTACGAGTTTGGCACCGACAAGGGCGATCCTTCCCAGAACGCCAAGAATTTCGTGACCTCGCCGTGGACCGTATCGGTGGAAGGCGAAGTCGCCAAGCCGCGCAAGTTCACGATGGACGAAATCATGAAGATTGCGCCGCTCGAGGAGCGCATCTACAGGCATCGCTGCGTGGAGGCGTGGTCGATCGTGGTGCCGTGGATCGGCTACTCGCTCAGCACGATCCTCAAGCTGGTCGAACCGACGCCGAAGGCAAAGTACGTTGCTTTTGAGAGCTACTACGATCCGAAGCAGATGCCGTGGGCAAGCTCGGCCGGTATCGAGCTCCCTTATGTGGAAGGCTTGCGGCTCGACGAAGCCATGAATCCACTCGCGCTGCTTTGCGTCGGCATGTACGGCGAGACGCTCCCGAATCAGGACGGCGCGCCGGTGCGCATGGTGATTCCGTGGAAGTACGGGTTCAAGAGCATCAAATCGATCGTGAAGATTCGATTCGTTAAGAGCCAGCCGCCGACCACATGGAATATGTACGCCGGCGGGACGGAATACGGCTTCTATTCCAACGTGAATCCGAGTGTCGATCATCCCCGCTGGAGCCAGGCGAGCGAACGCCGCCTGGGGCCCGGACTCGGGTTATTTACGCGCAAGATTCCCACGCTGATGTTCAACGGCTACGGCGACCAGGTGGCGAGCCTCTATGCCGGGATGGATCTGCGCAAGAATTTCTGACCGGAGCCACCGTGCTGAATGCAATCCTGACCAGCAAGTGGACCAAGGTTTTCTTGTTTCTGCTGTGCCTCGCGCCAGCCGCGTGGCTGGTCTGGCGGGGATTTCAGGGCGACCTGACCGCTGATCCCATCGCCTTCATCACGCACACTACGGGCGACTGGACGCTGCGCTTCATAGTAATCACGCTGGCGATCACTCCGCTTCGCAAACTCCTGCGCCTGCCGCAGCTCATCCGCTTCCGGAGGATGCTCGGGCTGTTCGCGTTCTTTTATGGCTGCCTGCACTTCAGCACTTGGATTGGCCTCGACAAGCAATTTGCATGGGCCGAAATGTGGAAAGACGTGCAAAAGCGGAGGTTCATCACCGTGGGCTTTGCCGGCTTTGTGCTGATGATTCCGCTGGCGATCACGTCCACGGCTGGCTGGATCAGGCGCCTTGGCGGGAAGCGCTGGCAGCTCCTGCACCGGGCCATTTACCTGACGGCGATGGCCGGGGTGATCCACTACTACTGGCTCGTGAAGTCCGACGTCCGCAAGCCGCTCGAGTATGGATTGCTCGTCGGAATTCTGCTGGTGTGGCGATTGGCAGCTTGGGTAATCGGGCGGCGCAAGCAAGCCGCAGCCGGCTCCGCAAGCCGCCGTCCCGAGCCCACGACAGCCGAATCAGCGTAGGCGCACTGCGCAACTCGAGACGGCTCGGACGTCCCAACGGTGTTCCCCGTAGAGAATTAGCTCAGCAAGGCGCGCTCCCTAGGACCAATTCGACCTGTGCAGCCGTACCTGTCCCTTCTCTTTGTCCCCGGACAGGTAGTTTTTCCATAGGCGATATGTAGAATAGATGGCACGGGTAAAGGCAGTATTGGAGGGACGCAATTGAAGCAGTGGGCTGGCATTTGCGTGTTTGCGCTTGTGGTGCTGGCGCTGAGCGCCTGCGGAGGCGGTTCCACCGGCGGGGGCGGGAACGCGGTGGCACCGTCGATCACGACGCAGCCCGCCGACAAAACCGTTCCGGCCGGTCAGACAGCAACATTCACGGTCGTGGCCATGGGCACAGCTCCGCTGAGCTATCAGTGGCAAAAGAACAATGCGAACATCTCGGGAGCCCCGAATTCGCCAAGCTACACCACGCCCGCCACGGCGATCGGCGATAGTGGATCGATCTTCAGCGTAGTTGTGAGCAATGGCGTGAATCCTCCGGCGACCAGCAATTCCGCGACGCTTACCGTCAATCCGGCGCCGCCGCCCCCGACGGTCAGCGTGCTCACGTACCACAACGACAACGGGCGCACCGGGCTGAACCCGAATGAAACGATCCTGACTACCAGCAACGTGAACTCCATAAAATTCGGGAAACTGGGAACCCTCTCCGTCACGGGGCTGGTTGATGCCGAGCCGCTCTACGTCCCGAACCTGACGATTAACGCGGCCACGCACAACGTGGTGTACGTCGCAACCGAGCACGACATGCTTTACGCTTTCGACGCCGACGCGCCGGGCGCTCCGCTTTGGCAAATCTCCGTGATTCCGGGCACCGAACTTCCCAGCGACGACCGCAGCTGCAGCCAGGTCACGCCCGAAATCGGGATCACGTCCACGCCCGTGATCGATCTCAATGCCGGACCCAATGGGACGATCTTCGTTGTCTCCATGTCGAAAGCCGGAAGTACGTATCACCAGCGCTTGCACGCAATCGATCTCGTCACCCACGCCGAACTCAACGGCGGGCCGGTGGAAATCAGCGGCATCAGCGTTCCCGGCACGGGCACGGGCAGCTCCGGAGGGAATCAATCGTTCAACCCGGCCTCGTATGAAGAGCGCGCCGCTCTGCTGCTGCAGAACGGCGCGATTTATACGACGTGGAGCTCTCACTGCGACGCGCCGAACTACACCAGCTGGGCGATCAGTTTCAACGAATCCAATCTCCAGCGGCTGAGCGTCCTGAACCTTACGGCGAACGGCACGACGCAACACGGCCTGGAAGGCGGCATCTGGATGTCGGGGGACGGCCCGGCGGCGGACGCGTCCAATAACGTTTATTTCCTTGTCGGGAACGGAACCTTCGATACGACACTCAACGGTGGACTTCCGAACAAGTCGGACTACGGCAATTCGTTCATGAAGCTGTCGACTACCGGAAATACGCTCGCCGTGGCGGACTATTTCGCGATGAACAATAGCCAGGGCACCGCCGAGACGGAGTCCAGTGCGGATACCGATCTCGGATCGGGCGGCGAGATGCTCCTTCCAGATATGCTGGATAGCCAGAGCCATACGCGCCATCTGGCGGTGGGCGCCGGAAAAGACACGAACATGTACATCGTGGACAGGGAGAACATGGGCAAGTTCGCGACCAACGACAGCGGCATTTACCAGGAACTCGTCGGAGCGTTGCCTGGAGGAGTCTGGTCCGCTCCAGCTTATTTCAACAACGCGGTTTACTACGGGTCGGTAGGCAGCAGTCTGAGGGCGTTTTCGATCGCGAACGCCAGGTTCGCTACGTCACCGTCCTCGATGAGCTCGCATTCATTCGCTTACCCGGGCACGACGCCGAGCGTCTCGTCCAACGGCACCTCGAACGGAATCGTGTGGACGCTCGAGGCCGGCGGCACGGGCGTGCTTCGCGCCTATGACGCCACAAATCTCGCGACGGAGCTCTACGATAGCAATCAGGCTGGCTCGCGCGACCAGTTCTCAACCAATGGAAACTGCAAGTTCGTCACGCCCATGATTGCGAATGGCAAGGTTTATGTTGGTACCGCCACGGGTGTCGTTGTCTTCGGTCTGTTCTAGGGAAGTAATGCCAGATATTTCTGTTTACTCCTGCGGGTGAACGCCGAGGCGGTCGTTTTCCTCGCCGGCTTCGAGTGAGCGAATGCACAAGTCCGTGCCGCTCCCGCTGCATTGATACACCTGATAGACCGGCAAGTCCGCCGGCTGCACCTTGTACTTTCCCCGCTCCATCTGGATATCGAACTCGTAGTCACTCAAGACGTACGAGTTCCCCGGCAGTGCCCGCACGCGAAAGATGGCCGCACCCGGTTCGTAGTTGCCATAGCTGAAGCAGCGTCCGATGCACGCGCGGTCCACGATGTGCTGGATCGGGATGCGCCAGCCGGGCAGTGGCAGTATCGTTGCCATCACGCGCTGATTCGGCGGCAGCGTGCTGACAAGTTGCGCGACCCGGTCCTCCATCTTGTTCACGACCGCCGTATCCTGATACACGAACGAGAAGAACACAGCGGCGATCGCCGCCGTCCCCGCCAGATGCCACTTGCTCGGCCGCATTGCGCCCAGCAGGCAGCAGGCAAGCACGGCGGAAACGGACGTGAGGCGTTCGGTCAATCGCGCAACGGTCGCCGTTGGCGGAGGGAAGTGGACGCCGCCGGGAAGGAGAACAACCGAGATCTCCGCCAGGATGTAAAGCTGAAGTGGAATGGCGTAAGCCTTCCACAGCCCCGGCTCGTGACGGCGGCCGACGATGTCCAAAGCCAGCGCAATCAGCGCAAATGCGAGCAGTGCAAATTCCGGGATGTGATACCGCGGCCCGAAGAGGTCCAATTGGTCCGCGCCGTTGTAAAGAGCAAATGGTTTCGTTCCGGCGTACACGTTGTAGTGCCGCCACAGGTAGTAATGCACGGCGAAGACGGAAGCGGCTGCCGCCGCGAACAGCAGCACTTGATACCGGCGGAGCGGCGCGATTTTGGCGATTCCAACATACGCGACGGCGCCCAGCAGCCAGATGAAGCCCAGCGGATGTGCTACGACGGCGAGCGCTGCAACCGGAGCGGCAGCCAGCCGCTCCCAGCCGCGGCCTCGCCAGAAGATCGCCAGGCTGAAGAACGCCAGGCCGAGCGAAAGGTAAAAGTTGAAGAACCCCATGTGAAACGTCCAGCCGTACGCCACGGTCGCGATGCCGGGCAGAAGAAACCAGGGCGCCCGCCGCGTGGCTGCCGAAACCAGCGCGAAAATGCCCCAGAAGAAAATCAGCACGGCCAGCGAGACGGCGATTCTTTCGGCGGCCTGCAGCCCGAAGACCGAGCCGAAGCCGCTCAGCAGAAGATCAAAGAGAACGTTGGTTTTTTGCGGAGCGATCCACAATCCAGGCGCCTGCCCGTGCCGGATCAGTTGCGCGAGCCACGCGTTGTACAGATGGCTCCCGAGATCGGCCGAGACGATTTCCCGGTGCCAGAAACACGGGATGAGGACGAGAGCGGAGATCCCCAGCAGCTTCGGCCAGTGCCGGCGAAAAAATCCGGCGCGATCCAGTCCGGTGGCAGATTCAGGAGATTGGCGGGGCACTAGCCTTTGGGTTTTGCGGCGGGGCGCGGGCCGCCGGGGCGCTTGCGCTCGGAGGGATCCCAGTCTTCCGGCGGGAAGGCGATGCGCCAGAAAAGCGGCGAGGGCTCCGCGAATTCCACGCCGACCTCGGTCTTTCCGCCTTCCTTCTGCCCGTGGAATGTTACGGTACACGGCAGCTCTTCGGCCGTCTTTGTGTTCACGATCGCAATTTCCTGCGCGCGCGCCACAGGCGTGGCCATGCGCACCATGCAGCCGTGCGCGCTCACAGAAATCGTCTGCGCTTCTTCCTCGAAGGGCTGCGTGCCTCTTTTGCCGCGAACGAGCACGGGCATCGCGATGTTGACTCGGTGCGAGCGCCGGCGCTCAGCGGCGATCTCGCTCGGCGTCGGGTTCTTCATCTCGGCCATGCAGGTCTCCCACTCGGTTGTCTGCCGGAGCGCAGCGGAACGCCCCATTGCCGTCGATACTGCACATCTACGGCGCCTTCCGGCTCAAATTTCTAACTTACGCGTGCGGTTGTAAGCAGCGTCCATCGGATATTCTACACCCACGGCGGATGGCTCGCGGGGGCATCGCAAGGCATCGAGACAAACGGTCAATACTGGGGAATGTTCAGTCCAGGAGGCTGGGCCGTGATGCGGAGACTTGCTTTCGGCGGGGCACAAAAAAAGGGCGTCCCGATCGAGTGGATCGGGACGCCCTTTCTTGACTAGAGGCTGGTGACGTTCGCAGCCTGCAGGCCCTTGGGGCCGCGGGTAACTTCGAATTCAACCGCCTGGCCTTCGTTCAGCGATTTGTACCCTTCCGCCTGAATCGCGGAAAAGTGGACGAAAACGTCCTCGCCGGACTGGCGCTGGATGAACCCGAATCCCTTGCTGGCATTGAACCACTTCACTGTTCCTTGTTCTCTCACTGATGTACTTCCTTCTTTGTAAGCTATTTGTGCTTCTCGACCGCCTCCAGCCGTAAAGCAAAAGAGGCTGCGAGTTTGTACTCGCAGCCCCTTCAATCGAATCTAAAGGTGTTACAAGAGCAACAAACGCAACTCCAATCTAGCACGCCTTTCGCATTTCACCTAGTGAAATATTCGCGGGGCGGAAGTCGTTAGCGGTGGCGAAGCCAGAGAACGAAGCCGCACGCGCCTCCGAGAACGAGGGCCACAGCGAAAAACCAACGCGCCTCGGGCATCGCTACCAAACCAATCGCGAACAGCCCGAATACGACCACCAATCCAACTGGATGCGCCGTCAAAAGCCCGGCTCCGTATCGACCGAATGGAACGACCTCGCCCGGATGAAAGTCGGACTCGTGCTGCGCAGGCTGCCGCGAATGTCGACGCGCCTTCATTGACATGCTCTCTAACCAACCTATACGCCCGGAAGAGCATGGAGGCAAGTATGCAGTTCTAGACGTGTGGAATGGCGGAAACCGCTATGACCGCGAGGCGAATTCGGTACAATTGGAGAAAGTCACGCCATGGAAGCAGAGCGAGCCAAACTGCTGCGAGCCGCAAGGCGGCTGGTGATCAAGGTCGGGACGGCCACGGTCACGGGCGCCGAGGGCGACCTGTGCCTCGAACGCGTCGAACCGATCGTGCGCTCGATTGCGGCCCTGATGAAGGCCGGCCGGCAGGTCGTGCTCGTTTCCTCAGGCGCCGTCGGGCTTGGAAGGGGTTGGCTGGGACTGCACCGTTCGCGCCTCGACGATCTGGTGACCAAGCAGGCGTGCGCTGCGGTCGGGCAGAGCCTTCTTATGGACGCGTACAAGAACCTGTTCGCGAAATGGGACGTCAAGATCGCGCAGGTCCTGCTCACCGAAGAGGATTTCACCAACTGGCGGCGCTACTCGAACCTTCAGCACACGATGGAGAAATTGATCGGATTCGGAGTGCTGCCCATCGTGAATGAAAACGACACTGTGTCGACGGCGGAACTCGAATCGGCGGTGCCGGAATCGCGCACGCCAGCCTTCAGCGACAACGATCGCCTGGCGGCGCTGGTCATGAGCGGCCTCGAAGCCGACGCGCTGGTCCTGCTGACCAACGTGGATGGCTTGCTGCGCCAGGAATCGGGGAATGGCGGGAGCGCGAAGGTGATCTCGCTCGTCGACGAAATTACGCCGGAGCTTAAGGCGCTCGGCGCGGGACCATCCGCCAGCGGGCGCGGCGGCATGCGCACGAAGCTCGAAGCCGCCGAGATCGCCATGAATTGCGGCGGCACCGCCGTGATCGCCAACGGCAACAGTCCGGACACGCTCGACCGGGTTTTCGCGGGCGAAAACATCGGCACCGCCTTCCTGCCGGCGAAGCGGATGCGCGGCAAGCGCCGCTGGATTGCGTACGCGGCGAACGTGCACGGGCGCGTGGTGGTCGATGCGGGCGCGCACCGCGCCATCACGCAGGGGAAGGCGAGCTTGCTCGCGTCGGGAATCGTGCGCGTGGAAAATCGCTTCGCGTCGATGGACGTGGTGAGCATCGTCGATTCCGAGGGGCGCGAATTCGCGCGCGGCATCGCCAACTGCACCAGCGAAGAAGCCGAAAAGTTTTCGGGGAAGAAAAGCAGCCGCGGCCGGGATGCCGCGCCGGCGCCTGTGCTTGTCACGCGCGACAATATCGTGCTATTGCAGAAATCATGAGCCAGCCGACCACAGCGCCTTTACAGGCAAGCGAGAGCTCGGTCGCGTCGATCGCCCGGCGGGCGAGGGCGGCGTCGCGCGAGCTTGGGAAACTGTCGGCCGAGGCACGCAACGAAGTCCTGCTGGCGGCCGCGAAAGCGATCGAAGACGCGCGCGCGCGGATTCTCGAAGCGAACGAGCGCGATTGCCGCGCCGCGGAAGCCAAAGTTGCCGCAGGGAAGATGACGTCGGCAATGCTGGCGCGACTGCGTGTCAGTGAGCGTGGCATCGCTCAGATGGCCGCGCAGGTGCGCGAAGTGGCGCGTCTCGACGATCCTCTGGGGCGGCGGCTCGCGGCGACGGAGCTCGACGACGGCCTCGTGCTCTACAAGGAGTCCTGCCCGTTCGGCGTGATTGGCGTGATTTTTGAATCCCGGCCGGACGTGGTGCCCCAGCTCGCGTCGCTCGCGCTGAAGTCCGGCAACGCCGTGATCCTGAAGGGCGGCTCGGAAGCGGCGCAAACCAATGACGTGCTTGTGTCCGTGTGGCGCGAATGCTGCAAGAAATTTCCGGCGGTGCCGCTGGATTCGATCAATCTGCTGCAAACGCGCACGGACGTGATGGAGCTGCTTGCGCTCGATCGCGACGTGGATTTGATCATCCCGCGCGGATCGTACGAGCTGGTTCGCTTCATCATGGAGCACAGCCGGATTCCGGTCCTCGGGCACAGCGAGGGAATCTGCCACGTGTACGTGGACCGCGCCGCCGACGTCCAGAAGGCCATCGACATCACCTACGACGCGAAGGTGCAGTACCCCGCTGTGTGCAACGCCGCGGAGACGCTGCTGGTGCACGAGGCGATCGCGGGAAAGTTTCTGCCGCCGATGGTTGCGAAGTTGAAGGAAGCGAAGGTCGAAATCCGGGGCGATGCGAAGACGCTGGCGCTACTGCCAAATCAGGGAATCGTGCCGGCCACGGAACAAGATTGGGCGACCGAGTATGGCGATCTGATTCTATCCGTGAAGATCGTCGCCGGGCTCGACGAGGCCATCGGCCACATCAACCATTACGGCTCGCATCATACGGATGCGATCGTCACCGAGGATGCGGAAGCCGCGCGGCGATTTCTGAACGAAGTCGATTCGGCGGGGGTCTTTCAGAACGCCTCGACGCGCTTCGCGGACGGTTACCGCTACGGGCTTGGCGCAGAGGTCGGCATCAGCACCAGCAAGCTGCATGCGCGCGGCCCGATGGGTCTCGAGGGCTTGACGACCTACAAGTACAAGCTCATCGGACACGGTCACACGGTCGGGCCGTATGCAAAGGGCGAGAAGAAGTTCAAGCACCGGCGCCTGGATTAAGTGGCCGACTCACCGCTTCTTCGTCTTCGAAACACTCCCACGAAAGCCAGCAACGTCACCGCCGAAAGAGCCGAAATCGCATTGCCGGCGATGCGGTCCCACGTCCGGCGAAAGCGCACATCGACGCGATGCGCTCCCGGAGCGAGCGGGAGAAGTATCTGGCTCGTGTCCGCACGCAAGTCCGCGCGAGTTTTCTTTCCGTCCACGTTAACTTCCCAACCGGGATAACTCACCAGGCGCAGCGCCAATGTGACCGGGGCGGGAGTTTCCGCTGTAAACACCTTGCGCTCGGCGGACCACCGTAGGACGTGAAGCCTTACGCCTTTTGCCGGGACGAGCGTGTCCGACGCCAGTTCGATTTTCGCGATCGGAGGTGCTGGCACGGGAGACACATCGGCCGGGCGCGCTGTGTCGTCGGGATCACCCGGTAGCTCCCATCGGTCGCAGCCCACAGGGGCGTATTCGTTGGCGCCTTCATACCCGCGGCCGGAGCGAATCCCGGACGCCATGTCCGGGACGTCCTTGCTATCCCACCACGCGTCTTCGACCATGGCCCGTCCCGCCGCGACGATCGT
The DNA here is from genome assembly GCA_020073605.1 of Terriglobia bacterium. Lineage (GTDB taxonomy): Bacteria > Acidobacteriota > Terriglobia > Acidiferrales > UBA7541 > Palsa-295. The sequence continues at coordinate 62,733 of JAIQEW010000016.1, read as the reverse complement.
TGCGAAGACGATCAGGATGGCGAGCCACGACGCAACCCTTTGAGCGCGGCTCATGGCGGCCGCGACGAAGAATGCAAAAACAAGATCCAGCACGGCGAGCCATCTCCAGGGAAACTGCACGAACCGCAATTCCGGCAGGCCGCGCCAGAGGAACGCGCTCGGGCTGAACATCAGCGCGACGGAAACCGTGCCGAGCGCCGCGAGAATCCACCAGAGCTCGCGGAAATCCCGCCGCCTTCGCGCGGCAAACACCGCAGCAATCCCGCTCACGACCATCACGCCGACGGCGACCCACGATACCTTCCAATTGAACAGCACGAACTCGGCATCGTTGGCTCGCGTGAAGAGAAAGTTCTCAGCCGGGCGGAGATTTTCGCCTGCCACCTGCCCGATTTGGACCCAGCGCTGCTCCCACGCCGCGGGCAAGATGTAAAAGCTGGCGAGGCCGAATCCGGCGGCGATCGCAGCCGCACCGGGAACGAGCGGTCGGAAGCTGCGCCGCACGGCGCATGTGGTCACTAGGATTAGACCCAGAGAGTACGTCGCGATCACGGCGGCAGGCGCATTCGAAAGCCAGATGCTCGCGAACACGACGGAAAGCAACGGAACGCGCCTCCATCCTTCGCGCGCCACTCCAAGGCCCGCCCATATCAGTAAAGGCAGGAGCGCGCCCGCCAGCAGCTCCGCGAAATCGCTGCGGTAGTACGCGATCACGAGATGATAGGGATTCGCTGCGAATAGGACCGCGGCCACGACGGCTTGCGGGCCCGCCATCCAATCGCGCGCCAGCTTCCACATCGACATTCCGGCGGCCACGAGCGCCAGCCAGATGAATGCTCCCGGCACCATTCTCCAGGGCAGCACCGAGCCGAGCGCCGCACCGGTCATCCAGGAGGCCGGCGGATAGAATACGAACCGCGGCTCGCCGAATCCCCAGTTCGCCCATTCGGCCAACCGAGGGTAGGCGATCCCCTCGCGCCACTGGCCAGCCACGTCCATCCACGAAGCAAGATGAAATTGGAAATCGTGCCCCGAGGCGTTGCCGAGAAAAAACATCGGCGTAACGACGGCCGTGGCCGCGAGACAAACGCAGAGAAGAGCCGCGCGCCAGGATGATGGCGCACGGAGAGGTGACGTCTGGAATGCGGCTTCTTGTGTCGGCTCAGCCAGAATCAGGCTCCGTTCTCGAATGCGTTGCCCGTCGAGAATACAGAATCGGTTGCATTGCCGCCACTGGCGCTTCGCCAGCGTGCAACATAGGAATGCATCGAATCGGGCCGCCTTGCCACGTGCTGTTTGAACCGCTACAGTAATTTGCGCTCCGCGGAAGATCACCCAAAAGACATTTCAGCGGCGAAATTCGCAGCCTCCGCAGCGCGAGGGACTTGGGAATGACGAGCGAAGAACAGAGGCTCCAGGCCAGCGTTGAACGGGCAGTCCACTGGAAGCGCTGGGGTCCCTACCTATCGGAGCGCCAGTGGGGCACCGTCCGGGAAGACTACAGCCCCGAAGGCGACGCCTGGAATTACTTTCCCCACGACCATGCCCGGTCGCGCGCCTACCGCTGGGGCGAAGACGGCATCGGCGGAATCTGCGACCGCCGCCAGCACATCTGCTTCGCCATCGCGCTTTGGAACGAGCGCGACCCGATCCTGAAGGAGCGCCTCTTCGGCCTGACGAACCGGGAAGGGAATCACGGCGAGGACGTCAAGGAGTATTACTACTACCTCGACGCCACGCCGACGAGCTCCTATCTGAAGTTCCTCTACAAGTATCCCCACGCGGCGTTTCCCTACGAGCAGCTCGTCAGCGAAAGCGCGAAGCGCACGCGGCAGGACCCGGAGTACGAACTCATCGACACCGGCGTATTCCGCGAGGATCGCTACTTCGACGTGTTCGTCGAATACGCGAAGGCGACGTCGGAAGACGTCCTGATCCGCATCACGGCGTGGAACCGAGGGCCGGAGCCCGCCCGCCTGCATATTCTTCCCACGCTCTGGTTTCGAAACCGCTGGTCCTGGGGCGATTATGACGATCTGCCGGACGCATCGCGTATCGCGGGGCCTGCGGGGACATCTCTGATCGAGCTCACCGAATTTCACTACGGCAAGCGCTGGCTGCTTCTCGAAGGAGCGCCGGAGCTGCTTTTCACCGAGAATGAAACGAATTCGCAGCTGCTCTTTCAGCACCCCAGCCGCACGCCTTACGTGAAGGACGCTTTCCACCGGTATCTGATCAACGGCGAGAGCGCCGCCGTGAATCCCGCGCTGAAGGGGACGAAATCCGCCGCGCACTACGCCGCCGAGATCGCGCCCGGAAAAAGCTGGACGATCCACGCCCGCCTGACGGACCAGAATCCCGTGGCGAGCCATGCACAGGCGCAGACTTTCTTCGGCGCCGCATTCGACGCTGTTTTCGACCAGCGGCTGAAGGAAGCGGATGAGTTCTACGGGCAGCGCGTCCACCTGGGAATGACCGAGGACCCGCGGCTCGTGCAGCGCCAGGCGTTTGCCGGGCTGCTCTGGGGCAAGCAGAGCTATCACTACAGCGTCAGCCGCTGGCTCCGCGGCGATCCGACGCAGCCCGAGCCCGATCCGCGCCGCCTCCAGGGACGAAATCATGAGTGGATTTACCTCTATAACTCGGACGTCATCTCCATGCCGGACAAGTGGGAATATCCGTGGTACGCCGCCTGGGATCTGGCATTCCATTGCGTGGCGATGGCGCTGATCGATCCGGATTTCGCGAAGGACCAGCTCGTGCTGTTCCTTCGCGAGTGGTACATGCACCCCAACGGGCAATTGCCCGCCTACGAATGGAATTTCTCCGACGTGAATCCGCCCGTGCACGCCTGGGCTGCCTGGCGCGTGTACAAGATTGCCGGCCGCATTCAGAAGAAGCCTGACCGCGAGTTTCTCGAGCGCGTCTTCCACAAGCTGCTCTTGAACTTCACATGGTGGGTGAATCGCAAGGACCCGCAGGGGAAAAACGTCTTCGAAGGCGGTTTCCTCGGCCTCGACAACATCGGCGTCTTCGACCGCTCGCGTCCTCTCGGTCCGGGCAGCTACATCGAGCAATCCGACGGCACGAGCTGGATGGCGATGTTCTGCCTGGACATGCTGTCCATGGCCATGGAGCTGGCCCACGAAGACCCGGCGTATGAAGACGTGGCCAGCAAATTCTTCGAACATTTCGTCCACATCTCACAGGCCATGAACGACATGGGCGGCCAGGGAATCGGACTGTGGGACGAAAAGGACGGCTTTTACTACGACGTGCTGCACCTGGGCGATGACGACACGCACATCCCGATGAAAGTGCGCTCGATGGTCGGCCTGATTCCGCTCTTTGCCGTCGAGACGTTCGATTCCACCGATCTCGCGCGATTGCCTTCCTTCACGCGGCGGATGCAGTGGTTCCTCGACCATCACCCGGACGTGCGCGAGCACGTGGAGATCAGCCACCGCACGGCGAAGGGCCCGCGGCTGCTGCTCACGATCGCGAACCGCGAAAAGCTCGAGCGGATTTACCGCTACGTGTTCGACGAGAACGAGTTCCTTTCGCCTTACGGCATTCGCGCGCTCTCGAAGTGCCACCGCGATCATCCGTTCGTGCTCACCGTGGACGGCCAGATGCATTCGGTGAGCTACGAGCCCGGCGAGTCCGCCACGGACCTTTTCGGCGGGAATTCCAACTGGCGCGGGCCGATCTGGTTTCCGATGAACTTCCTGCTCATCGAGTCGATGCAGCGCGTGCACTTTTACTACGGGGATGAATTCAAGGTGGAGTTTCCAACCGGCTCAGGCAACAGGGAGACTCTATGGAACGCCGCGAGCGATCTCTCGCGCCGCCTCTCGCACATCTTTCTCCGGCGCGACGGACGGCGTCCCGTGTACGGCGACGTCGAGCTCTTTCAGAAGGATCCGTTGTGGAAGGACCTGATTCTCTTCTACGAATATTTTCACGGCGAGAGCGGCGCGGGGCTCGGCGCGAATCACCAGACCGGGTGGACGGCGCTCGTCGCCAAGCTCTTGGAACAAAGTGGAGAGTAGGCGCGGCTTTTGGCCCGCTGCCTCGTTTTGTAGGGGCGGGTATCAAACTTGCCTCTACGATCTCCCTACTATTCCGTAGGGGGGGTTGAAACCCGCCCCTACGATTTTGCCGAGGGTTCCACGAGTTCGATCAGGAGCTTCTTGCCGTCCGGTCCCGGGACGAGGAAGAAGTTCACGCGCGTGCCGTCGGCGCCTGGCCGCGTCGCGGGATAGATGGGCGCAAAGCCGAACCGCGTGCGGAAAATCTCCGTGGCGCGATCCACGTCGGTCACGTTGACTTCGATCTGCTGAACTCCCTCCCCGAACTTTTGAAGATATCGAGCGATTGCTCCCGAGCCGCCGGGTTCGCGCGTCGTCAATACGTCTATCCCGTTGGTCCCCGCTCCCAGTTCGAACTCCACAGCATCCTGGTCCGGCGGGACGTCCGCGAGCCTGGGCGATCCCTCCGCTGCGCGAATCTTTTCAAAGGTTTCGGGCTGAACCGCAATTCCCACGATGATCGGCGCCCTTTTCATGCGTGGATCGCCTTTTGCATCAACTGCGAACGGGCGGTTCAGGGAGTAAAATTCCGGATCGCGAATCCAGCTGTTAATTCCGTAGAAAGACTTGATAAGAACCGCCGAACGCAGCTGATAGGCGGCCAAGCTTCGGACGCTGGCATCGGGATCGGCTAGCTCGTTTATCCAACGTGCGATGTTTTCGCCCTCGGTCATGCGCGAGGCCGTCAGGGAGAAACGCGGGAGGCCTGCACGGAGTTGACGTTCGATAGCGCAACGTACTGGGTCGCGCCTGCACGGACCGTCACCGGCACGTCCCATCGCGCGCGCACATCGCCCACGTCGGCAGCCACGTCGAGCGTGCTGATCCAGTAGTTTCCCGGCGGAATGCCGCGCAGGAATCCCTGGCCCTGAAGATTGGTTTCCGTCCGCGCGACGAGGTACTTCGATTGCGCCAGATTCAGCGCGCGGCGATGAATTTCCGGGAGCCGCTTGGCCTCGAGCGCAGCCCACTTCGGGGTCGGATCGAGCTCCGCGAGGTTGAGGTCGATGCCGTCCACGCTCCGGGGATGCTGCTCGATATAGTGGCGGATGGTCTCGCTGTATTGCGCCGAAAGCTTCTGATATTTCGCGGGGTCACTTGCTTTATCTGAAGGCTTCACCTTCGGCGGCTTCGGGAAATCGACGGATTGATCCCCGGAGTTCCTGTCCATGTACGCCTTGTAGAATTCCGGCACGTTGATTACGTCATCCGCGTGCAGCTTGCGGATGAAGTCTTCTCCGGCGAGCGAGGTCGAATGATTCTTCTTCATCCAGGCTTTCATTTCGGGCGAGACTTCGAGCGCGTCGATGAATGCCGCCATATCGGGCTCGGGAGATCCGACGCTCGCCTCCTGGCTGATGCTCTCGAAGCTCTTGCTCAGGAGATAGAAGGGGAAGCCGCGCACCGGCTCTTCGAGGCCTCCCGAAGGAGTTGCTCGCGCGACGAATTCAATCGAGCCGTCTTGCGCGGATGCGCGAGGCGCAGTGGCCGTCATCCCGGCAAACAGAAGAATGAAGCAGCAAGCTGCTCGTTTCATGCCGCTCATCGTAGCAGAAGGATGCGCGAGTCGATATGCCTGGGTCTGGTTAGTTAACGCTTCTGTGGGAATACGGGCAGGTTCGCAGCGCGATCAGACGCGCGGCGCGTACGTCAGAACAGCTGAAATACGACTTCGATCACCACCTGCACGCTCGCGGGCTTGCCGTCGGGGCCGCGCGCTGGCGTGCAACGCCACGTGCGAACGGCTTCCATTGCCTTTTCGTTGAGTCCAAGGCCTAGACCTTTGGCGACATAGGGATTCACCACACGTCCATCGGCCGTAATAACAGCTTGGAGTTCCACGCTGCCCGAAAGCTTCACCTTCATCGCTTCATCGGTGTAATCAGCCCTGGGCATATAAAAGCACGCTGGCGTGCCGTATCCCCCGGTGCCCGCACTGGGCAAACCGCCGCCCGTACCATATTGCTCGCCTGGGCCCACGCCCGCGCCGTTCCCGCTGCCCACGCCGGAGCCATGCCCCTGGCCCATCGAATCGTTCGATGTCTTACCGAATGGGTCGCCCCAGTTCGGCAGGTTGTTGTTCGGGAGCTTGATATCCGGATTGCCCAGGACGGTGGGCGTCACCGCAATCTGCGGATTTTTCGGCGGGTTGACCATCGGCCGCGAAATCTGAGTCCACGAGAACTTGGGCAGCCGTCCCTTCGCCGCGGGAAGCTTGTCCGCTGCGCCGCCACCACCGCCTGCCGCCTTGGCCGCCGGCGCCAGCTTCGCCAGGTAGGGCGACACTGTGACATCGTTAAAATCGAGCTTGCTGGCCTTCGTGACCGGCGGCGAAAGCAGCTGAGGAAACAGCAGCGGGACCATCACGATCAACGCAATCGCCACCGCATGCACCAGGATCGAAACGACCTGCACGCGGCTGAACTGCGCATTCTTCGACCAGATTTCGGGGACGGGAATCGGCTGGCTCGTCGTCTTGAGCGGCGGCAGCTTGCGCGGAGCGATCCAGTCGCGCAGGTTCTGCCAGAGGCCCGGTTCCTCGTTCCAGTTCACCAGGAGCGCTGAGTTCACGTTGCCCCGCGGCCCCGAATGGAAGAATTCCTTCAGGTTCCCGCCAAGGCCGTCGCCAAACTTGGGCATATTGAAAGCGGTTGGCGTGCCTGTGCGGATCTTTACGGGACGTTCGGTGAGGAAGTCCTTGAGGTTCGAGAAAAGGCTCTTCAGACTGCCCTCGTGCGAGGGCGAAGGCAACCGGCCCAGCCGGAATGCGGTTTCGCGGGTCGAACGGCCCGAATTGTCGAGTTTGGCGCTAAAGTCTGACATGCGAATTGCCTGCGTCCCTCTCCGCAGTGGTACCAAATATTAGACGCATCCGCGCAAAAAAGGATGTATCAACCCGGGCAAGGCTGACACGCTTCAAGATTCATTGTAGCATAGGGGAAGCGAACCGAAATTTGGGTTTCCACGGCGCAAACTCTTGCCGTTCCAGTGGATTGGAGCGCCGGAGCGGCACTTGTAGCACATGCAGGCATGCCCGCGCTAGCTGGCGCGCCCGGGCTTCGAAGAAAGGGCCTCTCGATCCCGCAAGATGGCGAAACTTTTGGACCTCAAAAGCACTCTGAATCTGCCGAAAACCGATTTCCCCATGAAGGCGCAGCTTCCCCAGCGCGAGCCCGAGCAGTTGGCGGCCTGGGAGGCGATGGGGCTCTATCGCAAGATATTGGAATCGCGCGAAGGGAAGCCCCTGTTCGTCCTTCACGACGGCCCCCCGTATCCCACGGGTGAAATCCATCTCGGCACCGGTCTGAACAAGATTTTGAAAGACATGATCGTGAAGTCGAAGACCATGGCCGGGTTCCGCTCGCCCTACATTCCCGGCTGGGATTGCCACGGCCTCCCCATCGAGACGCAGGTCGAAAAAGAGCTGGGAGGGAAGACCTCCAAAGTTCCGGCCGCCGAATTCCGCAAGATGTGCCGCGCGTTCGCCGCGCGTTACGTGGAAATCCACAAGCGCGAGTTCAAGCGCCTCGGCATCTTCGGCCAGTGGGATAAGCCCTACCTCACGATGGACCCGAACATGGAGGCGTGCATCGCCGGGGCCTTCATCGACTTCCTCGAAAAGGGCTACGTCTATCGCGGGCTGAAGCCGGTCTACTGGTGCATCCACGACCGCACGGCGCTCGCCGAGGCAGAAGTCGAGTACGAGGACCACACCAGCCCCTCGGTCTGGGTGAAGTTTCCGGTCGTCGCGAGCGAGAAGTCGAGCAAGCTCGGCAGCGACGTGAGCGCGCTGATTTGGACCACCACTCCGTGGACGCTTCCCGCGAACCGCGCGCTCGCGTTTCATCCCGATTTCGAATACGTGGTCGCCGAAACACCGGCGGGGAAGCTGCTCTTGGCAAGAGAGCGCGTGAAGGCGCTCGGCGAGGATCTGGGCGTCGTCGCGACCGGCGTTAGCGGCGGCTGGAAGGGCAAGGACCTCGAAGGCATCCAGTTCCAGCATCCGTTCCTCGATCTGCGCGTGCCCGCTGTGCTCGCCGATTACGTCACGCTCGATCAGGGCACCGGCATCGTCCACACAGCCCCCGGCCACGGCGCGGATGACTTCCGCACCGGCCAGAAGTATGGCCTCGAAGCATACGCGCCGCAGGACGATGACGGTCGCTTCACCGAAGGTCTGCCGGAGTACAAAGGCAAGATTGTCTGGGAGGCGAATCCGATCGTGGTCGAGCTGCTGAAGAAGCGCGGCATGCTCGTTGGCGAAAAGAAACTCGCGCACAGCTATCCGCACTGCTGGCGCTGCCACAATCCCGTGATCTTCCGCGCCACCGAGCAGTGGTTCGTTTCCATGGACGAGCCGGTCGGAGAGCCTGACCCGCGAATTGTTTCAGTCTCGGGCGATCATGCTCGGACTCTAAGGACGCGGGCGTTGTTCGAAATTCAGAATGTCAAATGGATCCCGGATTGGGGTATGGCTCGAATGAGTAACATGCTTGCCGACCGCCCCGACTGGTGCATCTCCCGTCAGCGCTTCTGGGGCGTTCCGCTGATCGTGTTTAACTGCGATTCGTGTGGCAAACCGCTCAAGGATTTTCAGGCGCTGCGCCACGTGCTTCCGTTTTTCGAGCGCGAGGGCGCGGACGCCTGGTACACGCATTCCGCCGAGGAGCTTCTCCCTCCGGGAACGAAGTGCTCCTGCGGCGCCTCAAAATGGCATCAGGAAAACGATATCCTCGACGTATGGTTCGAATCCGGCTCCACGCATCTTGCCGTCCTCAAGGAGAGCAACGGTCTCCACTGGCCCGCGCAGGTTTACCTCGAGGGTCCGGACCAGTTCCGCGGATGGTTTCAGAGTTCGCTGCTCGTTGGCATCGGCACGCGCGGCGGCGCGCCTTATGAGCAAGTAGTCACGCACGGCTGGACGCTCGACGAAGCGGGCAAGCCGATGTCGAAATCGCTCGGCAACGCCCTATACCCGAATGAGATCGTGGAAAAATGGGGCGCCGATCTGCTGCGCGTCTGGGTCGTCTCGCAGGATTACACCGCCGACATGCGCAATTCGCCCGCGATGATGACGCAACTCGCGGAAGCCTACCGCAAGATTCGCAATACGTTCCGCTTCGCGCTTTCGAATCTCAACGACTTCGATCCCGCGCGCGATATCGTCCACGACGCGGACATGTGGGAGATGGACGCCTGGATGCACCGGCGGACCGGAGCGCTCGTCCGCCAATGCCTCGATTGGTACGCGAGCTTCGAATTCCACCGCGTCTATCACGCGCTGCACGATTTTTGCAGCGTCGATCTGAGCGCGTTCTATTTCGACGTGCTGAAGGATCGCCTCTACACCTTCGCGCCCAATAGTCGCGGGCGCCGCTCCGCGCAGACGGCCGTCTATCACATTGCCCGTGCTCTCGTCCGCCTGATCGCGCCGATCCTTGTTTTCACTTCCGAGGAAATCTGGAAGCATTTTCCACACGAAGCGAATGCTCCGGCCAGCGTCCACATGTCATCTTTCTCCGCGCCCGAGACTTTCGAGAACGCATTCGACGAGGCTCGCGCGAAAAATTGGGAGACACTACTTGAGATCCGCGGGGAGGTATTGAACGCGCTCGAAACTGCGCGAGCTAATAAGATCATCGGTAGCGCCCTGGAGGCGAAGGTATCGGTTTACCCGCGCACTGATCTCCAGCCTCAGGTTAAGGACGACGTTTTGCGCATCTTGAGTACCTATAAGGATCAACTACGGGCTCTGCTAATCGTGTCACAGGTTGATATCACACCCGAATTGTCGACCGACGCAGCAACTACGCTGGAGTCGAGTCGCGGTGGGAAAGTAGTCATCGGCGTCGAACGCGCGCAAGGCAAGAAATGCGAGCGCTGCTGGAACTATTCGACTCACGTCGGCGAGAACGCCGACTACCCGACGATTTGCGAGCGCTGCACTGCCGCACTCGCCGAAATCGAGCGCGATGGCGGCAATCGCGCCGGGAGCGCCGCTTCGTGAGCGCGCACGCGTCACGTTCGGCGTGGGCGCTCGGCTTCCTCGCGGCGGCCGTGCTCGCGGCGGATCAGTGGTCCAAGCACGCCGTCGAAAATCTCACCGCCACGGGTTCAGTGCGCACGCTGATTCCCGGCCTCTTGAATCTGGTGCACACGAGCAATCCCGGCGTCGCGTTTGGAATCTTCGCTGACGCGGACTCGCCGTGGCGCGCGCCTCTTCTGATCGCCTTCGCCGTCGCCGTGATTGGCTTGATTGTGTGGCTGTTGGTCACGGGCCGCGCCGGGGGCTGGCTCGGCCAGTGCGGGATGGCGCTGATCCTGGGCGGAGCGGCGGGCAACGTGCTCGACCGCGTGCTGCGCCGCAGCGTCACCGACTTCATCGATTTTCACGTCGGCGCGTACCACTGGTACACTTTCAACCTGGCCGATTCCGCGATCGCCGTGGGCGCTGCTCTTGTGGTTCTCGAACTCCTGCGCGACTGGCGGCATCCGAGTCACGAGCGCGCCTAAAGATGTATCCCGTCCTTTTCCAAATCGGCTCGCTCACCATTTACACCTACGGAGTGATGGCCGCGGCGGGCTTCCTGATCGGCCTCTGGTACGCCTACCGCCAGGCCCCGCGCGTCGGCCTGGATGCCGACAAGATCTGGAACCTCGGCATCTGGGGCATTCTCATCTCGCTCGGCGCCTCGAAGCTCTGGCTGATCCTCAGCGCGTGGGACTACTACTTTGCGAATCCCGGAAAAATCTTCAGCATTGAGACGTTTCAATCGGCGGGAACGTTCTACGGCGGCATCATCGGCGGAATTCTGTGGGTGATTCTTTACACGCATTTCAAGAAGATGCCGCTCCTCGCCGTGCTCGACCTCTCGTCCGCGCCGGTGGCGCTGGGGCACGGGATCGGCCGCATCGGATGTTTTGTGGCCGGCTGCTGCTACGGCAAGCCGACGTCGCTGCCGTGGGGCATCACGTTCACGAGTCCGGTGGCGGAAAGAATTGCCGGCACGCCGCTCAATACCACGCTCCATCCGACGCAGCTCTACGAGGCCTTCGCGGAGTTCTTGAATTTCGGCTTGCTCGTGTGGCTCGGGACGCGGCGGCGTCTCCGAGGACAAATCGTGGGCGCCTATTTCGTCCTGTACGGAATCGAGCGCGGCACGATCGAGTTTTTCCGCGGCGATCCCGGCCGCACGCTGATGTTTCAGGATCGAATCTCGCTGATGCAGATCGTAAGCGTGGCGCTGATCGCGGCCGGCACATTCCTATGGTTGCGCGGCCGGCGCGGGGCCGTTTCGATTCCGCCGGAAACGCCGGCTCGATCCGCAGTCGGCCGTTCGTAACGCCTTGCCGTGACTCACTCCGCTGAACATTTCGAATTCATCGTCCCCGGCGAAGACGCCGGCCAGCGGCTGGACCGTTTCCTCGTCTCGCAGCTCCCGGCTCTCAGCCGCTCGCGCATTCAATCGCTGATGGAAGAAGGCCGCGTTTACGTCGATGGAATCGCGCGGAAGGCGTCGCATCGCGTAGGGCCGGGCGAAACGGTGGCGGTCGAAATTCCTGCCCCGCCGCCTCCGGGCGTTGAGGCCGAGCCGATTCCGCTCGAAATACTCTACGAGGATGAAGACGTCGCGGTGATCAACAAGCCGGCGGGGATGATCGTCCATCCCGGCGCGGGAGCGGACAGCGGCACGATGGTGGCGGCGCTCCTGCACCGCTTCGGCCAGGGCGAGGGATTGTCCTCCGTCGGAGGCCCGCTGCGCCCCGGCATTGTGCACCGGCTCGACAAAGACACTTCCGGCGCGATCGTGATCGCGCGCACCGACGCGGCTCACAAAAAGCTGGCGGAAGATTTTCGAGACCGCCTCGTCCAGAAAACCTACGTCGCGCTCCTTCATGGAAAGATCAAGGGAGACGCCGGGACCATCGAGTTGCCCGTCGCGCGCGACCTGCGCCGCCGCGCCCGCATGACCGCCCGTCGCCGAGAGGGCCGTCCGGCCCGCACGGACTGGCGCGCGCGCCTGCGCGTTGGCAACTTCACGCTGATCGAAGCGGACCTGCGAACGGGTAGGACGCACCAGATTCGCGTCCATTTTTCGGCGCTCGGATGCCCCGTGGTGGGGGACACGCTCTATGGCGCACCGCGCCAGGAGCGCGTGGGGACGGAAACTCTTCCTCCGCTCAACAGGAATTTCCTGCACGCCGCGCGTGTGGCCTTCGTGCATCCCCGGACCGCGCGTCGCATCGAAGTGCGCGCGCCGCTTCCGCCCGAGCTCGTGAGCTACGTCGCGCAGCTCGGCCGGGCCGCCGAAGCCGATCCCGCGTCGATTGACGCTGTGCTTCGGGAGTACCTATAATCCCCCTCAGGGGAATGTCCGTTCTGCTATGACTTTCAGCACAAAACTGATGCGCGCTCTTCTGGCCCTGGCGATTCTGTTCCTGGCCTCGCAGAACCACGCGCGGGCGCAGCAGCCTGCTCCGCCCGCCGCTCCGCCGGCCGGTGCGGCGAAAAGCGGACAAGCGCCTGCCGCGCAGGCCCAGCAGCCTCCCATCGTCAGCACCACCGGCCTCGTGCATCTCGTCGTCACCGTGATGGACCACCATCGCGGCTTCGTCACGGACCTCGACAAGAGCGATTTCAAAGTCATCGAGAACGGAGTGCCGCAGGACATTCGATTCTTCGGCCGCGAGACCGATCTGCCGCTGCGGATCGCTCTCCTGCTCGACACGTCCAACAGCATCCGCCCGCGCCTGGAATTCGAAAAAGACGCCGCCATCGACTTTCTCAACAAAGTGATCCGCCGCAACAAGGACATGGCGTTTCTGATGACCTTCGATAACGAGCCGGAGATCATCCAGGATTTCACCGGCGATGTCGGCCTCCTGATGGGCGCCATTCGCGAGCAGCGCGCCGGCGGCGGCACGGCTCTCAACGACGCCATCTGCCTCGCGTCGGAGCGCCTTTCGCACGCGCCGCCGCCGAAGGCCCCCGAGTCCGACGTTCGCCGCGTGATCGTGCTGATCAGCGACGGCCAGGACGATCTGAGCGATCGCGCGCTGAGTGACGCGGTCGACGCCTCGATTCGTTCCGAAGCCGCCGTCTTCGCCGTCAGCACCAACACGGACTGGCTGGCGATCGACAACCCGCGTAAGCCGAGCAAGTATCATGTCGAGGCGGGGGATAAAGTGCTGCAGCAGTTTGCTGACCAGACCGGGGGGAATGCATTCTTCCCCTACCGCGTCGATGATCTTGCGCAGTCCTTCCTAGACATCGGAGAGGAACTCCGCAGCCAGTATTTCATCGCCTACGCGCCCTCGAGCCCGCCGGCAATCGGCCAGTACCGCAAGATCGACGTGGAAACCGATCGCAAGGGGCTGACCGTCCGCACGCGCAAGGGCTACTACGGCATTGCTCCGCCTTCCGGCGGCGCGAATTAGACGAGCAGTCTGCTTATTCCTTCGGTCTATCTGGTAGGAGCGTAATAGCCTCTTCGGGCGAGAGTCTTGACGTCCGGGCGCGCCACTTCCACTTTGATTCTGCGGAATGCGCCGTCGCGCCGGGTGTTGGCGGGATAGTAGCCGAGCACGTACTGCGAGCGCATCTCTTCGGATATTTCCTTGAACGCTTTTGCGAGTCCCTTCGCATTGCGCACCACCAGCACGCGCCCGCCCGTCTCCTGCGCCATCTTTGAAGCGACTCCGGGGCCGTAGCCCTCGGTGGCGCCTGCGTCCGTGATTAGGAGAAAGTGCATCACCGCATCGGCGCGTTGGGCCGCCATGATCGCGTCCTCCTCGGTCATCTTGCTGCCATTGTCCTCGGCATCCGTCAGCAGGACGATGGCCTTGCGGCCCGCCTCCGTTGCCAGTTGGTCGTGGCAGGCCAGATAGACCGCGTCATACAAATTGGTTCCCATCGAGCCGCGTTGCGGCACCGTCCCCGGAGTCACCATCGGTCCTGCGGCGTTGATCTCCGCGCGGCGGATCGCGCGCTCAAGCACCCGCGGGTCTTCGCTGAAGTCGGCCAGCAGATTCACATCGAGGTCGAAGGTCATGACCATCGCCTCATCCTTCTTGCGCATCACGCTCTCGATGAAATCTGATGCCGCGTCCTTCTCGGCGCTCAGGATGTTGTACATGCTTCCGCTCGTGTCCATCATGATGCCGAACGAAAGCGGCATGTCCACTTCCTTCGTGAAGTAGGCAACTTTCTGCTCCACGCCGTCCTCATAGACCTTGAAATCGCTCTGGGTCAGGTCGGGAATGATGGCGTTGTGCTTGTCGCGAACCGTGACAAACACGTTGACGATCGTGGTCTGGCTCTGGATGGTCTGTTGCGATGCCGGCGGCCCCTGCGGGGGAGCGGGAGGCGCGTCTGCTGGCTGGGGAGAGCCCGGGGACGACATCGGTCCTCGTGGCGTTCCCTGCGGCGATTTTACGGGCGTCGCTGCTGCGTGAGATTCGATCGCGTTCAGCGCCGGGTATGCTGCGAAAGCCAGAGTGAGAATACCCGCCGCGATGCTGGTCAGCCGCATTGTATAATTCCCCCTGGGAATGAATCAGACTGGTACGATGCACCGGACGCGCTACCGGATGTTCGGAAACAATTCCCGGGCGCGAGGCGGAAGGCGAAGCCCGCGGCGTTAGCCGCAGCCAAGAAACGAGATGCTCTGATGACGCGAACCACTGCCCGGCTAGCGATGTGCGTGCTCCTGGCTGTTTCCACGCGAGCGCAAGCCCAGACCCAGCAGCCTGCGCCGCCGGCTGCCGCTGCCCCGCAAGGCGCAGCGCCCCAGCAGCAGCCGCCCCGCATCATCGTTCGCACTCCGGTGGTGATCGTTCCGGTGACGGTGAAAGACGGCCGCGGGCAGTTGGTTGCCGGTCTTCAAAAGGACGATTTTCGCGTTTTCTCCGACGAAGTCGAGCAGCAAATCGCGACTTTTTCCTCCGAGGCCTATCCGCTTTCCGCCGTCGTTTTGATCGACAACGATCTTGCGGAACGAGCCGCCGCTCAAGTGCAGAAGAGCCTCACCGCCATCTCCGCTGGCTTTGGCTCCGCCGACGAAGTCGCCGTCGTCACTTACGACCAGTATCCGAACACGGTCACGGACTTCTCCTTCAACAACGACCTGCTTTTCACGCAGCTCAAGCGTCTCGAACTCGGATCGCACAGCTCGACAGTAGCCGCCGATCCCACGACGGCTGGGCCGATAGGCAGTGGCACGTCTTTGCCAAGAGGAGCGCAGGGCCCCGGCCAGCCCTTCCCGGGGAGCGGCCCGCAGGTCCACGGCACGCAGCGCTACAAGAAGACGACCGCCCTCCACGACGCGATTTATGCCGCGGGCGACATGCTCAAGGCGCGCGGGCGAGACCGCCGCAAGATCATCTTCTTGATTTCGGACGGGACCAACACGGACCACAACACGCACACGTTCGATGAGACTCTGCACGCTCTTCTCTCCGCCGACGTGTCAGTCTACTCCATTTCCGTCACGCGCCCGCTCCCCGTCGGCAAGTCGCTCGTGCAGCGTGGAGCTTCCGATCTCGAGAAGTACGCCGCAAAGAGCGGCGGCGACACCTACTACGCCTCGAAGCAGCCGGACCTCGAGCGCCTCTATTCCAACGTCACCGAACAGGCGCGCAATCAATACACGCTTACTTTTTCTCCCCAAAGCGCCAACAAGACCGTGGATTATCACTCGATCGAGATCCGTGTGAAGCGTCCGGACCTCTCCGTCAATGCCCGGGACGGCTACTATCAGAGCGCGATCAGCGTCGGACGCTGATTCGATTGCAAAAGTCTTCCGTTGGAGATGTGCGCGCGGGTTTTTCTTCTTGACTTCCACCGCTCCCGCCATCTATAGATGAACCAGGCGAGCCGGGCGCACGCGGAAAATTCCGAAGCGCTCTCTCGCGGGAGAAAGTTCCACTGTAGTTCATGCGCGGAACCACTCTGGGCTTCGATCGGCTTGAAGTCCTCGAGCGAAATGAAGCGGGGCATCCTTCACGGATGCCCCGCTTTTGTTTTTCCAGTGCGGTGTGAGTCGCGCCTTCTCGGTGCTTGTTTTCTCTGCGTTCTCTGCGACTCCTCGCCCTGAGTGATGTTGCGAAGGGTGCGGTGGAGACTTACTTGCTTGCTTGGGTAACCGTGCTCGTCTGAATCGTAATCAGTGTCTCGTGCGCGGGGCACAGCGGCTTGTAGTCGCAGTAGCCGCACGCGAAGCCGGGCTTCGCGGAGAAGTCGCCCGCGCGAATCTGGTCCGCCACCTCCGCAATCTTTTGTTTCGTTGCCGCGAGCGCCTTCGCATCGCGCGTCGTCGCCACCGCCTCGTTGTTCACCAGGTTGTAGAAGACGAGCCGCCCCGGAACGAGATCGAGCACCTCGCGTGCCGCCAGCGCGTAGATGCTGAGCTGCAAATCTTCCGCCGCTTTCTTCGCATCGCGCGCCCGCCCGGTCTTGTAATCCACGATTTCGACCTCGCGCTCGCCCAGCTTGTTCACCTGATCCATGCGGCCCGTCACGATCACGTTGTGCTCGAGCGGAAGCTCGAATGTCTTTTCCTGGTAAAGGACGTCGGGCGGCGCGGCCGTCGTGCTGCGATAGAACGCCTCCAGTTGCTCGCGCCCGGCCTTGCGGTACTCCTGTTCCTGATATTCGTCCGGAAATCCCGCCGACGACCATTCGCGGTCGTAGGTCGCCAGCACCTCCTCAAGCAGCACGCGGCCCCGCTTGCGCAGCTCGGCGACGAATTCGCGAATCGTGTTGTGCATCACGTTGCCGAACGTCGTCTGCGCGTGCGGGCCGCCGCGAATCGCCCAGACGTGCTGGAACATGTACTTCATCGGGCAGCGGTCGTATGAGTCGATCGCCGAGGCGCTCAATTGCAGCGGCTCCGGCCGCGGCGGATGAAACGCCTTCGCCCACAGCGCCACGCGCGAATACGCCCGCGCGTTTTCTCCCGCCGGAGGAAAAAGCATCGTGGGGTCCGCCGGAGCGGGCGCCGGCCCGGACGTCTCTTCCGTCGGCGGCACCTCGACTTTCGGCGTGGATTGCGCCGTGTCCAGCTTCTGAATCTTCGCGTTCATCAGGAAGTCGTCGAGGAACGGCGAAGGCTTCTTCCGCCGGTTGACGATCGTCGAAAGCGTCAGCCGCCGCTGCGCGCGCGTCAGCGCGACGTAAAAGAGCCGCCGCTCCTCCTGAATGTGAAAATCCGCCTTCGGCTGCTCTTCCTTCATCAGCTCGGGCGGAAACTCGAACTCCGGCCGCCGCGCGCCGGAAGGGAAGTCGCTCTTGCTGAGACGCAGGATGAACACGTGCGGAAACTCGAGACCCTTGGCCGCATGCACGGTCATCAGTTGCACGGCGTCTTCCGAAAGCTCTTCTTCGATCTGCACGTCGCCTTGGAGTTCGTTGAAGTAGCCGAGGTACTCGATGAAGTCGCGAAGCTGCTTGCCTTCGTTCTTCCGCTCCCACTCCTTCACGAATTCGACGAGCCGGTCGAGATACTGCCGATCGGCCTCCGCGGCCAGCGGCGCGAGCGCGAGATTGCGGATCAGCTCGTCGAGCACCTCGCTCGCCGTCTTGTTCTTCGCGATCTGCCGCATGCGGTGCATCAACTCCACCAGCTCCGCGAGCCGCACTCCTTCTCGATTGAGCGGCGGCTCCTTGTGCGCCGTCTCGACTTCGTCCCATAGTGGGCGGCGATGATTCTTCTCCGCGCGTTCGGCCAGGCGCACCAGGTCGCGCGGCTCGAGTCCCCAATACGGCGCGCCCAGCACGCGCGCGCAAGCCACGTTGTCCGCCGGCACGGCCATCAGCCGCAGCCAAGCGAGCAGGTCGCGGACGAGCGTGCTAGAAAGAATCGAGAATTTCCGAATGACGAAAGGAATCTCCCGGCGGCGCAGCGCGTCCAGAAGCTGCGCGCGGTGCGCGTGCTTGCGATAAAGCACGGCAAAGCTGCGCCACGGCGCGCCCGCCTCATGCAGCCGCGCGATTTCCGAAGCGACCCAGTGCGCTTCCTCGTCGAACGTGGCGAACTCGACCACGCGGATCTTTTCGCCCTCCACATTCTCTGTGACGAGATTCTTCGGCGGCAGCAGTGGCGATTTTTCGTTGTGCGAAATCATTTCGCCTGCCACGCGCAGGATGCGCCGCGTCGAGCGGTAATTCTGTGAAAGCGAAACGAGGTGCTTCTTCGCCGCCGCGCCGGGCCGCCCGCCCTTCACCGCGCAGAATCGCTCCAGGAAAATCGTGAAGCTGCCGAACGACGCGCCGCGAAAGCGGTAGATCGCCTGATCGTCGTCGCCGACCGCAAGGATGTTGTGGCGGTCGCCCGCCAGCAGCCACAGCAATTCGAGCTGCGCGATGTTCGTGTCCTGGAATTCGTCCACCAGGATGTAGCGGTATTGCTCGCGCATCCGCGCCAGCAGCGCCGCGTCCGCGCGCAACAGCTCCACTGCCTGTAAGAGCTGCGCGCCGAATGTGTAGAGGTTTCGCTCGCGCAGCAGCCGTTCGCTCACGCGATACACGCGCGCCAGCTCTTCCTGCCGCGCCAGCTCCTCTTCCGCGATCTGGCGCGCATCCGGCTCGAGCGATTTCTTCCGCGCCTCGTACGCGCGCCGCCGCCCCTCGACGTACGCCTGGTAATCGTCCGGCGTCACCAGCTCGTCCTGGCAGCGCGAGAAGAACTGCTGAAAATCCTTCAGAAATTCCGCGGGCTCGGCCAGCCGCCGGAAAAGGACCAGCCCCAGTTCGGCAATGTTGCGGCGCAGAAGAATCCGGTGATCGATCTCGTCGAGCGGTTGGATGTCGGCATTGGTCCCTTGCAGAATCTTTTCCAGGCAGAATTTGTGGAACGTGCTGAGCCACACGCCCTCGGCGCGCTCGCCCACGGCCTTCACCACGCGGCTCTTCATCTCTCCCGCGGCCTTATTCGTGAACGTCAACCCGAGAATGTTTTCGCCGGCGAGTTCGGGATCGGATTCGAGCAGGCTGCGGATGCGCTCGGTGATCACGCGCGTCTTCCCCGTCCCCGCGCCCGCAACCACCAGCAGCGGCCCTTCGCCGTGCTCCACCGCCGCCCGCTGCTCCGCGTTCAGGGGAAAGCCCAGTCCGGTGGATTCGTCCGTCTTGGATTTAGAACTCATGAGGAAGGTTTCCGCCCACCCATTCTAGCAGATTTTCCATGGGCGAAAGTGAGGCGAAGGGCGCTGCTCGCCGAACGTCGCCGAAGGTTTCGTAGGGGCGCAGTCCGCTGCGGCGGACTGCCCGCGCTTGCCCTGAGTGACGTGGCCGGGTGGAAGGGCGGGGATTCATCCCCGCCGCAAACGACGGCGCGCAGCGCCTAACCTATGCGCTGCCTTTCCCGCAGCATGTATTCGACAGCAATGCCGCGCGTTAGTCTTTGTGCGGAGCGGTGTAGAATTTGCGTCGGAGAATGACAGTGAAACTCGACGCAATCGTCCGCGCTCATGAGTTCATGCATATCGAGCGGCCCCCTGTTTTATGGGAGGCTGACACGCAGGACGAAGTGTTCATCCGCCTGCTTGGCGAAATGATAGCGTTTGCGCTCCGTCGCAGCGGAGACGTCTCCACCCTGACTCTGAACGTCGCGAACGTTGTGGTAGACCCCGAGGCCTCCAGTGACCGGATTCCGGCTGGCGAATTTGTAGCCATCACGGTGCGTGGCCCCGGCGCGGGTACACCGGATCTCTTTTGGCGGCCGAATGCGCCCCTCACATTCGGTCCGTTGGGTGACCTGGATCAGGCAGCATCGAAAGCGCGAGCGGTGTTGGTCTATGCGCGGAATCTCGGCGACGAGGGTTCGATCACGGCCTTCTTCCATCGAACGGCTGGCTCCGCCTGAAGGGCGGGGCTCCCACGATATCTTCCGCAAGGAAGCTATGCAGAAGGGCGAGTGGCGCGACTCGCATTTCTACGCCAGGGGAAGGTTCTGCCCCCGCCTGAAACCGAGCCTCAGCTCAGGCTTCGAATACGCTTTTCTTGCTACCATCTAGCCCAATCTTGGCATAGACTCCGCAAACAAAAGCTTCTAAGGAACTCAGAAGAAACGCGCAGTAAGACAAGATGTGCAGGCTTATAGAAAGCACAAATGCCTGCATGCAATATTCTCCTGGCAGCAAACCAAGAGGGGGGAGTGAAATGTCAGAAGAGGAAAGCAAGAAAGCTCAACAAGAAAACAGCAAAGAAGAAGGATTCGGGCAAATATCTCGCAGGGATTTTACCCTTGCTTCCATGGCTATTCTCGGTGCCGGTGCACGGCTTGGCTATGGACAGAGC
Source organism: Terriglobia bacterium (assembly GCA_020073605.1). GTDB lineage: Bacteria > Acidobacteriota > Terriglobia > Acidiferrales > UBA7541 > Palsa-295. The sequence goes on along the minus strand of JAIQEW010000016.1, from coordinate 42,345 downwards.
CAGACGGGGGTGCAAACGCAGAATTACTATCAGCCGAAGCTCAAGGGGACCCTGCCCCCGCTTCCGGTAACGCCGGAACAGGCACAATCGTTATTTCCGGTGGACAAGGCGCCCAGGATCCCAACGATGGACAGGCCTCTCGTCGTCCTGTGTTCGTGCCCCGGTTGGCAGGTCGCAGGGAAGCGCTATCCCGCCGTGCCTATCTCGATTGAAGCGCAGGCCCAGGAACTTGCAGATTCGGTCAAGGCGGGTGCAGTGGCGATTCATGTCCATCCGAGAGATCCCAACACCGGCAACGCCATGATCAGCGGCGCGTTGCTCAAGGAAGTTTTGGATCGCACCTTTGACAAAGTGGGTGATTGTGTCACTTTCTCCCACACTTGGTACCCGAAGGGGAACGGCGTACTCGACTATATCACTGAGACCAAAGACCTGCTGGAATGGGGCCAGGGCAACAAATATTGCCAGGGATCGGTTGTGCTTCCTTTCCAATCCTCCGGCAAGGCTGAGGTAGAGAAGGGGCTGAAGTTCCTTGAAGCCAACGACGTCAAGCCGTTGATCGAGTTCTATGACACTTCGGCCCAAACGCATTTCAAGGAGTTCTTCGACGATGGAGTGATCAGCTCGAAGCCGTGGAACATCATTGTGAATCTCGGAAAGCACGATGCGACTGCCATCCATCAGGATCCAGGGTCCTATCTGAATGCGATTGCGAACTTGGACATTGTGAAGAAGACTTTCCCCGACAGCATCTATGGTTGGCGCACCGGTGGCCGGAACTGGCTCCCGATTGCCGTCATGGGAATCATGATGGGGGTGGACTCGGTTCAGTGTGGAATCGAGGATGCGTATTGGCGCTGGCCTCATCGCGATGAGCTGATCCCGAAAGCTTCCGAAAGCGTGAAGTGGATCGTTGAAATTGCGAACATCCTGGGCCGTCGGGTTGTGACGGATCCGAATGAAGCCCGGAAGATCTGCGGGATCAAGCTGACCTCGAAATTAGCATAATGCTCGCGTAATCCGCGGTTGTGCCCGTTTGTTTGCCGCATCGGGGACACGGTCATATTCCGGCCCTGGTTTCTGCCGCAACGCATCCGCTTCGCCATTCACAGTCCCTATCCGCTATCCAGTCGTCAAATTGACCCTTCCTTCTGCCGCGCCTATACTTGGCCTTCTAATCCCGAAAAACCCGAGGGGGAAGCCATCATGGAAAAGCCCGTCATCTTGAGCGCCGTCCGCACGCCGATCGGAAAATTCATGGGCGGACTTTCGCCGCTCACCGCGCCCGAACTCGGCGCGAAGGTCGTTGCCGAAGCCGTCCGCCGCGCGGGCATCGACCCCAAGCAAGTTGACGAAGCGATCATGGGCAACGTCCTTCAGGCGGGAATCGGACAAAATCCGGCGCGCCAGGCTGCGCTGCGTGGCGGCCTCGATTCGCGCGTCGCCGCGATGACGATCAACAAAGTGTGCGGCTCGGGCCTGAAGGCAGTCGGCCTTGCCGCGCAGGCGGTCGCGCTCGGCGAATCGGAAATCGTCGTCGCGGGCGGCATGGAGTCGATGTCCAACGCGCCCTACCTCATGAAAGGCGCTCGGGCCGGCCTCCGCCTCGGCAACGCCGAACTGCTCGACTCGATGATCGCCGACGGCCTCTGGGACGTGTACGAAAACTTCCACATGGGCATGACCGCCGAGCTCGTCGCCGAAAAATACGGCATCTCGCGCGAGGAGCAGGACCGCTACTCGGTTGAAAGCCACCGCCGCGCGGTGCACGCCACGAAGTCGTCTCTCGTCGCCGACCAGATCATTCCGGTCGAGCTGCCGCAGCGCAAAGGCCCGCCCGTCGTCATTAAGACGGACGAATCTCCGCGCGAAGACACGTCTCTCGAAGCGCTCGCCAAACTCAAGCCCGCATTCAAGAAAGAAGGCGGCACGGTCACGGCCGGAAACGCGCCGGGCACAAACGACGGCGCCGCGGCGCTGGTCGTCACAAGCGAAGCGACCGCCGCGCGCCTGGGCAAGGCGCCGATCGCGCGGATCGTCGCGCAGGCCGTGAGCGGCGTCGAGCCGAAGTGGGTGATGATGGCGCCCGTGGACGCGGTCGAGCGAATTTTCCTGAAGACCGGCTGGCACCGCGACAAGGACGTCGATCTCTACGAGCTCAACGAAGCCTTCGCCGTCGCCGCTATCGCCGTCACGCGCGAGCTGAAGCTCAATCCCGACAAGGTCAACGTCAATGGCGGCGCCGTCGCGCTCGGCCATCCGATCGGCGCATCGGGCGCGCGCATTCTCGTCACGCTGCTCTACGAGTTGCAGCGCCGCAACCTGAAGCGCGGCATCGCCGCCCTCTGCCTCGGCGGCGGGAATGCTGTTGCGCTCGCCATCGAGCGCCCGTAGCCTGAGCGCCATGTTTTGTCCCGTTTGCCGGAGAGAATTTCGAGAAGGGCTCATGCGTTGCTCGGATTGCAACGCGCTGCTGGTTCCCGCTCTCCAGAATCTCCCGACGGCATCGACTCGACCGGAAGGCGCGGTGCTTGCGTGGCTCGGAGCCGACCCTGCGAGTTTCAGCCGTGTGCAAGCCGCCCTGGCCGAGGCGGGCATCGAAACTTACGAAGCTGACGAGCACTATCACATGACGTGGGAGCCCGGGAGGCGCTATAGGCGCTATGCAATTGTTGTCCACGCCAAAGACGCCACCGGCGCCGCAGAAGCGATTCGCCAGACGGGCGTTCCTCCGGAATAGCGAGCGCTCTGGCGGTTGTTTATAGGGGCGCAGCATGCTGCGCCCGGCGACAATGCTTGGCAATGCGCAGCTATTCGCGCTCGAGCGACCTTAAAGGATTGATCTTCGTGGCTTCCTCAAAATCCTCTTCGGGCACGACCGGACCGCGCCTCGCATGGCGCGGCGACGATCCCGTTGCATTCAGCCGCGTGCTCGCGGCCTTGAAGGACGCCGAAATCCCGAGCTACCAGATCCCCGGCTACGATCATTTGATGCGGGTCGGGACAATTTCCAAGCCGCGTTACGGTATCTTTGTCCGCCAGGAAGACGCCTCCCGCGCGGAGGAAATCGTCCGCGAAGCCCTCGAAGTCCCCGGCGGCGAATCGATCCAGTAGCGCGGTTCGCTCCGCTTTCGCGCGACTGCCGCGACGCTCTGCGTAGGGGCGGGTTTCAAACCCGCCCCTACAACATCGCCCGCGGTTCCGCTATCATCTTCGCCATCATGTCAACCGATTCGATCAAAACCGTCGCCGTCCTCGGCGCGGGCACGATGGGCAACGGCATCGCGCACGTCTTCGCGCGCGCGGGCTACAGCGTGATCTTGCGCGACGTCGAAAAGCGCTTCCTCGATCGCGGACTCGAAACGATCGCCAAGAATCTCGACCGCGAAGTGAAAAAGGAAAAGATCACCGCCGCGGAAAAGGACGCCACGCTCGCCCGAATTCAGCCGGCCATCGACATGGCCTCTCTCGCCGCCGCGGATTTCGCCGTCGAAGCCGTCCCCGAGCAGCTCGATCTGAAGACCCGCGTCCTGCAGGAAGCGGACGCCATTCTCCGCCCCGGCGTGATTCTTGCCACCAACACGTCTTCGATTTCCATCTCGCAGCTCGCCGCGCAGACGAGTCGCCCTTCGAATTTCATCGGCATGCACTTTTTCAATCCCGTGCCGATGATGGCGCTGGTCGAAGTCGTCCGCGGCCGCGCGACGAGCGACGCCACGTTTCAGGCCACGATGTCGCTCTGCGAAAAGCTGGGGAAGAAGCCGGTCGGCGTCAACGACGCGCCCGGCTTCGTCTCGAATCGCGTCCTGATGCCCATGATCAACGAAGCCGCGTACGCGGTGATGGAAGGCGTCGCCACGCCCGAAGCCGTGGACGCCGTGATGAAGCTCGGCATGAACCATCCGATGGGCCCGCTTGAGCTTGCCGACCTCATCGGCCTCGACGTCTGCGTCGATATCATGGAGGTGCTGCACCGCGGCTTCCACGACCCGAAGTACGACGCCTGCCCGCTGCTCAAGCAACACATCGCAGCAGGCCGCCTCGGCCGCAAGTCCGGCCAGGGCTTCTACAAATATTGAGCTTGTTAGTTTGCCCTGCTGAGGTTAGTGAGTGACCAGTTCCGGCACGGACTCCGCGTCCAGCGTCTTGCGGACCATGCGCGCAAGGTCGCTGGTCGTATAGGGCTTCTGAAGGAATTTTCGCCCCTCTTTCAAGAGCTCTTCGCTCTTCGCTGCGTACTCCGGGTATCCGGACATGTACAGCACCTTCGTCCTCGGATTGAGCGCGACAACGCCGTCGGCCACCTGAGGGCCGCTCATTTCCGGCATCACCACGTCCGTCAGAAGCAGATCGATCTTGCCGGCCTTCTGCCGTGCGTGTTGCAGCGCTTCGGTCCCGTTGGCCGCTTCCAGAATAGTGTAGCCGCGCTCGCCGAGTGATAGCCGGATGAGCTTGCGAAGCGCCTCGTCGTCCTCCACCAGCAGTATGGTCTCGGACCCTCTCGCGCTTTCATGAGAACCGCCATCCTGACGCCCCGCTTCTGTGGGCTTCGCTTTGACTCGCGGCAGCAGGACTTCGAACGTCGAGCCTTTTCCAGGCTCGCTGTAGACCCAGATGAAGCCGCCGCTTTGTTTCACCACGCCGTACACGGTGGCCAGGCCCAGGCCCGTTCCTTTGCCCCGCTCTTTGGTGGTGAAGAACGGCTCGAATATGTGCGACTGGGTCTCGGCATCCATGCCGATGCCGGTATCCGTGATGGCCAGCCGGACGTACGGGCCGGCTGACATGGGCGGACGCTGGCGGGCGAAGGCATCGTCGACTTCCACGTTAGAAGTTTGAATCAGCAGTTTTCCGCCCTGCGGCATCGCGTCGCGCGCGTTCACTGCCAGGTTGACGATCACTTGTTCGATCTGTCCCTGATCCGTTTTCACCTGCCCCAGGTCCGGGTCGAGTTCGGCGATCAGCTCGATATCTTCGCTGATGAGCCGTCCGAGCATCTTCTTGATGTCCTCGACCACCGAATTCAGGTTCAGCACCTTGGGCTCCAGCACCTGCTGGCGGCTGAATGCGAGGAGCTGCCGTGTCAAGGACGCAGCGCGCTGTCCGGCCTTGCTGATTTGCTCGACCTTTTTGTGAAGAGGATCGCTCGCGTCGAGACGTTCTGCCACATCTCCCGCGTAGCCGATGATCACCATTAGCAGATTGTTGAAGTCGTGCGCGATTCCGCCCGCCAGCTGTCCCACCGCTTCCATCTTTTGCGCGCGACGCAATTGATCCTCGAGCGATCGCCGCTCGGTGATGTCCTGCGCGACGGCAAACGCGCCGGTGACTCGCCCTCCGTTGTCCCGGATGACGCTGATGCTCAGCGAGACAGGCAGGTCGGGCCCCTTCTTCCGCCTCTGGAGGGCTTCTCCCCTCCATTTGCCTTCGCGAGTGATGCCGTTTTGGATCTCTTCTTGGAGCGTTGGCGGGTTGTTCGGCGAGAAGAGGGTCTCGGCAAAGTCCTTTCCCAGAAGGTCCTCTTCTCGAAAACCCGTCGCCTGAAGAAGGGCCGGGTTTACAAACGAAGCGCGGCCCGTTTCATCCGTCATGCAGATCATTTCGCGGTTGTTTTCCACGGCGTGAGCCAATCGCACTACGCTCTCTTCCAGCCGCCGCCGCTCAGTGATGTCCTGCACGATGGCGAACGCGCCGGTGACGAGGCCCTCATCGTTCCGGAGCACGCTCAAGCTGAGCGACACGGGCATGTTGGTGCCGTCCTTGCGGCGATACAGGCATTCCCCTCTCCATTTGCCTTCGCGGCGAAAGCTGTCTTGAAACTCCTCGGTCAGGGTTGCCGGATTGTTCGGCGACAGGAGACTTTCGTTTAAGGATCTTCCGAGGAGTTCCTCCTCCCGGTATCCGGTCGCCTGGAGCAGGGCCCTGTTTACAAACACGGCGCGGCCGTCCGCGCCGGCCATGCAGATCATCTCGCTGTTGTTCTCCATCGCGTGTGCCACGCGCAACACGCGCTCTTCGGTGCGCTTCTGATCGGTGACGTCCCGAGCTGCTGCGTAAAAGACTTGCTCGGGATTCGACACGGTTACCGACCACGAGAACCACCTGTAAGAGCCGTCCCGGCATCGTTGGCGGTTTTCAAACGAAGTCGTCCGGGTTCCGGCCATGACTTTCTGCGCATCCTCAAGAGTGGCCGCGCGATCGTCGGGGTGAATGAGTTCCACGTATGGCATCGCCGTCAGTTCTTCGCGAGAATAGCCGAGAGTGCTTTCCCAGGAAGAGTTCACAAACTTGAAGTGGCCGTCGAACCCCAGCACGGCGACCAGGTCGTGCGTAACGTCAAATAGTCGTCCAAAGTATTCCAGCGTCGGAAGATTCTCGCCGAAGGCGGAGGAAAGCGGGGTTGTATGTGCTTCGGAGGTAGGCTCCACTGTGTAACTCACTTCGGTCCTCACGTGCTATCTCTGTCTATTAACACTAATGTGAGCGATAGGCGCGGGCAATGGTACTTCCGGCATGTCGTTTACCGGTTGGCGGATGGTCCGATCTGATTCAGGGTGTTGAGGTTGCGGGCCAAAGTGCCGCTCCAGGTTTCCGCTACGAAGGGACGAACATCCCCTGCCGCCTCCATCCGGCGCGCACCTGCTCTGAATCAAAAACGCGGCCTTGAGGTGAGAGTGGACTGCCCGTTAATTACCTTTTGCTTTTTCTTCGCCTCGTGCTAATATCCCCTCCCGAAAGCAACCGGGCCGGGGCCGCCGCACTCTGCTAGAATCGGGCCGCCCGCCGCGGCGGGACCTAAACGAACTTCCTTCGAGGTGAACTGTGAACGACGAAAAATCCAAAAATCTCGATCTCGCAATCTCACAAATTGAAAAGGACCACGGCAAGGGCTCGATCATGCGCCTGGGGAACCGCGACGTCCTCGTTCCCGTCAGCGTAATCTCGACCGGCTCGATTTCCATCGACGCCGCTCTCGGCATCGGCGGATTCCCGCGCGGCCGTGTGATCGAAGTGTACGGCCCGGAATCGGGCGGCAAGACGACGCTCACGCTCCACGTGATCGCCGAAGCCCAAAAGCTCGGCGGCACCGCCGCGTTCATCGACGCCGAGCACGCGCTCGATCCCGCCTACGCGCGCAAGCTGGGAGTGGACGTCGACAATCTCTTGGTCTCGCAGCCGGACAACGGCGAGCAGGCGCTGGAAATTGCGCAGGCGCTGATTCGCTCGAACGCCGTCGATATCGTCGTCGTGGATTCGGTCGCGGCGCTCGTGCCCAAGGCCGAGCTTGAAGGCGACATGGGCGATGCGCAGATGGGTTTGCAGGCGCGCCTGATGTCGCAGGCGCTGCGGAAGCTCACCGCGATCGTTTCGAAATCACGGACCTGTCTCGTTTTTATCAACCAGATCCGCGAGAAAATCGGCGTGATGTTCGGCAACCCGGAGACGACTACCGGCGGCCGCGCGCTGAAATTCTACTCGTCGATCCGCGTCGATATCCGCCGCATCCAGTCGATCAAGGAAGGCGACCGCGTCGTCGGCTCGCGCACGCGCGCGAAAATCGTGAAGAACAAAGTCGCCGCGCCCTTCCGCGAGGCCGAATTCGACATCATCTACGGCGAAGGCGTTTCCAAGGAAGGTGATCTTCTCGATCTCGGCGTGATGAAGGGCGTCCTCGAAAAATCCGGCACGTGGATTTCCTACAAGGGTGAGCGCCTCGGGCAGGGCCGCGAAAACGCGCGCCTCTTCTTGCGCGAGAACACCGACATCCGCGACAAGATCGAGCACGATCTCCGCAAGTCGCTCGGGCTTCTGCCGCACACTCCGGAGGATGCGAAGAAGGCATCGCCTGATGGCGATAAGCCTGCCGCGAAAGCTGCCGCTGCCGGACAGGCCCGCGCCGCCCGCTAGCGCATCTGTCATCCCGAAAGCATCCGCGCGGTTTGCGGATGGTGAGAGGGATCCGCTCCTGCTTTCAAATACGTGCCCCATCCTTCGCTGTCCTCGCGAAGGGTGGGGCTCTTTCTTTGCGTTCTACCTTGCCGATGCCGCCCGCGGAAAGCCTGCGCTGGCCTTCACCTCTTCGCCCTGCACGCGGTGACGGTCGCAATGCGCCGCAAGCATTCGAAGCCACTGGTAGCAGTCGAGCTCGCCAAAGACTGGATGCGCGCGGAAATAGCGCCTCAGATCAGCATCCGTGGCGGCTGCAAATTCGCGCGTGCGCTTCCTCGCAGCCTCGAATTGCTGCCATAGCTCGTCGCCCTCCCACTTCCCGGTCGGCAACAGAAACTCGGGTGCCTGAAAGCGAGTGATGCGTCCGGAAACGTCCGCGAGCAGAGCCTGATCTTCCAAGGCGCTTCGCTTGGTGGTATCGGGCGCTGCTTTCAGGGCGTCTTCGACCAATCCGAGTATCCGGTCCTCCACCGTGGCGAGATGCTCCACGATTTCGCCCACCGACCACCGGCCGGGGGCGGGGCGGTACTGGCGCTGTTCCCGCGACGGGCCCTGCACCAGGCCCAGCAGACGCTCCCGCGACTCCGCGAGGTCCTTCAGAAGCAGTTCGCGTTCAGTTGATGTCATTGCGTGCCTCCTTGTGGCTGTCCGCGCGCCGCACATCATACTCGCCGGGCGCGCCGCGGGAAAGCGTGAATCCCGCCGCGACAGCGGCTGCCTCGTTCCCATGGTGTTTAGCCCATCCGTCGACGGGTTAACCCCTGTCCGTCAGGCCAGTTGCGTGCTCCCATGGCAACCTGGAAAATAGACCTCGTAATCTAGTTGCGAAGCCGAGTGGCAATTCCCTAAACTGATGTCGGCTTCCTTTGGGCCATTGAATTGCATCTAATCACAACGCTATGAAACGGATCCGAGCCCTTAAAGAAATAGTTTCGATCTTCTGCCTGGTCCTCTTCGGCGGATGGGGAGTTGCCTACGGCGGCACCGGCGCGCCGCAGAAGCATCACCACAAGCGCGCTCGCGTCGTCGAACACGCCGATCCGGCCAAGGACGACGTAGCCGACAACGATGATCCCGTCGTCCGCCAGATCGCCGTGGACGCCCTGGGCCATGAAAAGGGTTCCGTCGTCGCAGTCGATCCGTCGACCGGCCGCATCCTCACCATCGTCAATCAGAAAATGGCGTTTTCTTCCGGCTTCGAACCTTGCTCCACGATCAAGCCGTTCATCGCGCTCGCCGGGCTTCAGGAAGGTGTCATCACGCGCGACACGATGTTGCGCGTCGGCAATCGGCGCTACATGGACCTCACCGAGGCCATGGCGCACTCCAACAATAAATTCTTCGAGGCGGTCGGCTCGCAGTTGGGTTTTGAGCGCGTGTACAAGTACGACCAGCTTCTCGGTCTTGGCCAGCGCGTCGGCTACAACATTCCCGAGGAGCAGCCCGGATTTCTGCCGCCCAAGCCTCCGGCTTTTGGTGGCGTCGCGCGCATGTCGAGCTTTGGCGAAGGCATTCGCATCACGCCCTTCCAGCTCGCTTCCCTGGTTGGAACGCTCGCCAACGGCGGCTCACAGTATTACCTGCAATACCCGCGCACCGAGACCGACCGCCAGACTTTCGTCCCGCGCGTTCGCCAGCAGCTCGATATCGCGCCGCTGCTTCCCGATCTACGCGAAGGAATGTTGGCGGCGGTCCTGTATGGCACGGCCCGGCGAAGTTACGATCCGGATGGCGAGCAGAGCCTGGGCAAGACGGGTACCTGCAACGATGAAGGGCTCGGCGGGCGCCTGGGCTGGTTCGTATCCTATGTCGACCAGGCTCATCCGAAACTCGTGATCGTGGTTCTGCTCCACGGGCGCAGCCGCATCATCAGCGGCCCGCACGCTTCGGGGATCGCCGGCCGCATTTACCGCGCCCTCTACGAGCGGAACTATTTTGCGGAAACGGATTCGACCCGCGCGTCTCCATTCGCTTTGCCCTCACTCGCCTCGCAGTAGAAAATCTCACGTCAAATCGCTCCCTTGTGCGCAACGCAACGCGCGGTGTATATGTCTCTCGCCATAGTGTTAATTCCAAAATCTCCGGAGGCATTGGCATGGGGCATCGTTTCGTTTTGATCTTGTGTTTCGTCTTGCTGGCCTCATTCGCAATTGCTCCCGCGCCTGCGGCAGCGCAGCAATCCTGCGACAGTTTGGCGTCCCTTAAGATTCCGAACGCCACGATCACCTCGGCGACGGCCATCGATCCTCCGCAGGACTTGGTGATACACATTCCTGGACTTCCCGGGTATCCCGGGATTCCCGCGAGCGATCTGCACGTGACAGTTCCATTCTGCCGCGTGATTGCTTTCTCCGCGCCGACGAGCGATTCGCACATCAGCTTCGAAGTCTGGCTTCCTCTCGCGGCGAGCTGGAATGGAAAATTCGAAGCGGTCGGCAACGGCGGGTTCATCGGACAGATTGGTTACGTCGATCTGGCCGCCGCGCTCAAGCGCGGATACGCCACTGCCGGCAGCGATACCGGCCACGCCTCTGGCAACGACGAGAGTTGGGCCCTGGGGCACCCTGAAAAGCTCGTTGACTGGTCCTACCGCGCGGTCCACGAGATGACCGTCGATTCGAAGCTGATCGTCAAAGCCTTCTCTGGCTCCGCTCCCAAGCTTTCATACTGGAAAGGCTGCTCCACCGGCGGCAAGCAGGGTCTCACCGAAGCGCATCGCTATCCGGACGAGTACGATGGCATCATCGCCGGCGCGCCCGCGAACTACATCACGCACCTTCAGGCCGGCTCCGAGTACGCCAGTTGGGTAGCGCTGAAGGATGGCTCGAGTGGCGCGGGCTACATTCCCCGCGAAAAGTTGGCGGTCATCCACACGGCCGCGCTCGCCGCTTGCGATGCCAAGGACGGCGTCGCCGATGGCGTGATCGATGAGCCTCGCCGCTGCCACTTCGATCCGAAGACCATCGAGTGCAAGGGCGCGGACACCCCCACATGCCTCACCGCGCCGCAGGTCGAGACCGTCCGGCAGATCTACGCCGGGGCGAAATTCGCGGACGGCAAGCAGATCTTCCCCGGATTCGAGCCCGGCAGCGAAACACTCTGGGGCGGGATGATTTCCGGTCCCGAGCCTTTCAGCATCGGCACGGGATTTTTCAAGTACATGGTCTTCGAGGATCCCAACTGGGATTTTCGCACGTTCAACGTGGACCGCGACACTCGCATCGCCGACAAGAAACTCGGCGCACTCGTCAACGCGATCGATCCCGATCTGAAAGAATTCAAGGCGCGCGGCGGAAAAATCATCATGTATCACGGTTGGGCCGATTGGGGGATTGCTCCGGGCAACAGCATCAACTATTACGAGAGCGTGGTCGGCGCGATGGGCGGCGAGGCGAGAACCGGCGACTTCCTGCGCCTTTTCATGGTGCCCGGCATGGGACATTGCCGGGGTGGTGCGGGTCCGGATACATTCGATTCGCTCGGCGCACTCGAGCAGTGGCGCGAGCACGCGACGCCGCCCGCGCAAATCATCGCGTCGCACTCGACCAGCGGCAAGGTGGACACGACGCGGCCCCTGTGTCCCTACCCCCAGGCGGCCATCTACAAGGGCACGGGCGACACGCACGACGCCGCCAATTTCGCCTGCGGCAATCCGACCTGGTAGGTCTCTTCTCGTGGCACAGACATTCGCTTGCCCTGAGAGCACCGTTGCAGCTCGAAGGGTGTCTGTGCTCTTTCGCCTGCAAATCGATGGCGCGGGATGCGGAATTTTTCGGATTGATCCGCTGAGGGGAAAGCGCCTAGTTCTTTTGCTTCAAGCGGTGCCGGCGCCTGCCGGAGAGGTTGTTCACCGCGTTCTCGACCGCTTGTTCGATCCTTGCGTCCAACTGGTCGGTGGCGGCCTCGCACGCCGCTTCGACAATCTCTGCCGCGCGCGCCGCCGCCTGCTCGACGATCTTCTGCACCGCCGAATCCGAAAGCCGCTCGATCGACGCGTGCAGCGCCTGCTCGATCGCATCGTGAATCTGCCCGTCGAGCTTGTGGCGCAGCGCGTCCATCGCTTCGGCGGTCACCGGCGATTGCGAATGCGTCGTCGGCGCATGATGCGCCGCGTGGTGCGCCACGGGCATCGGTGCCGGCTGTTCGTCGACAATCTCGTCGATCGTACGCACTTCGCTCAAATCCCACGACACGACCTTCACGCGGTTCGGCGCCGCGTCCATCGGAGTTGCCTCCTCCGGGACAGCCACTTCGATTACAGGCTCCGGTTCGCCGGGCACGGGAAACCAATCCTCCGGCGCCGCCGGAATGTCCCAGACGTTTCCGGCGGTCTCGAATTCCAATCCGATGTGCAGGAGTTCGTGTGCGTGGCGCGGCCGCTGGACCCAGATCACATTTCCGTTGATCGTACGCGGTCCGTACGCGGGATTGGCGCGGGGAATTTGCAGCGTGACCGTCGAGCCTTTCGGCACGTAGTGTTTCGATTGGTATTTGCACCCGTGGCAGCTCACCATCACGGTGCTGGTCAGCTCCGTGAACGGCTCGTGGAGCGCGTCCACACCCTGCACCTTGATCGGCAGGGCCTGCACGACGCGTGAACTCCGGCGCTTGTCCATGCCGGGGTCTCTCGCTGCTGAGGACATGGTCACCCCGTCCTCCGACGGGCAATTCCTTGACGCTGCGTTTCGGAAACGCGCCTCGAAAAAAGGCGCCTCGAAAAAATGATAGCACCCGGCCATTTGCCATGGGTGCACGTTTCCACCACTCCGTGCCCAACTTTCTATCCCTGCTTTTGTGGCACAGACACTCCTGTCTGTGCGCGTGCGGGTCGGCTGCTTGAAAGATTGGCGTCCCGAGGTGTCGGGATGCCAACCCTCGTCGGGTTGGCGATTAGAATCACTCCCCATCCTTTGTTTTCCGTCAGATAGCCCCAGTTCTAATAACTGGATGAATTGGCGATTAGACTCTGGACGCTTGACGCTGGAGGCTTGACGCTGGGAAGGGACCGCCCGGGTTCGTCCCAGTAGGGGCGCCGCTTGCTGCGCCTTTCCGCTTGCCGCGCCGAATTGGTTTTCATTCTGCATATCGCCACAATGACGCTACCAGAATCCGCGCGCGTGGAAAGTACAGGAAAGGGGCAGAAAAGGACGGGGACCAGGACTGGCTGTACAAAGAGCTGAACTGCGAGTGGAACTAGCGATATGCCATCATCCTGCTAGCTGCCGTTATCTTTCTTCCAAACGACCTGGCTTTGATTCTTAAACTGGATGGTTTGGCCGTCGCTTCCGTCATAGTAGAAAGAGACTTGATCGTGCGTGCCATCGACCGAATAGAAGATGGTGTAAAGAGTCTTGCCATTCTCGACTGTGGACTGGATATCGTCGATGAAGCCGGTCGAGACCGTGCCTACCCCCGTTCCGAAATTGATGCTGGCGAGTCCAATCTCGAAGGGGTGCTCCGCATACGCGACGCTGGTCGTTCGCCACGTGCCGACGAGTTCAGGCGGCACGGTCACGCGGCGAAACTTCACATAGCTAAAGACGAGAATCAGCAGAGTGGCCAGCGCAAGAATTACTAACCACCGGGTCCGCCTCTCCATTTTCTTTCCTGTACTCATCGGCTCTCCCAATCCAATGCCGTCGTACCCGAAAATCAAAAATCAACTTGCCACAACAGGCGAAAGCGATGCAGCGACACTGCCGCTTTCTCCCGCATCGTGGTCGTGGGCGATCGCGCGAAAGAAGGCTTCCACTGTCGTTGGGTCGAATTGCGTCCCGGCGCCTTTTCGCAAAGCATCAAGTACTCGGTCGAGCGGTAAGCCTCGACGGTAGGGTCGATCGGAAATCATCGCGTCGTAGCAATCCGCGACGGCGAAGATGCGGGCGTGGAGGCTGATTTCTTCACCAGCAAGCCCGTGCGGGTAGCCGGAGCCATCGAACCATTCATGGTGCTGTAGAACGATCGGCATGCACTCGACGAAGCTGGCGATCGGTTCGAGGATGCGCTTGCCAATTTCGACGTGCTCTCGAACCTTCGCCGTCTCCTCATCCGTCAGCCTGCCTGGTTTGTCCAGGAGGTCGGCAGAAACTCCGATCTTCCCGATATCGTGAAGCAGGCCGCCGCGATGCAGGATGTCCAGGTCCCTCTGCGGCAATTGCATCTCGCGAGCGATCGCCAGCGCCATGTTAGTAACGCGCTCGGAGTGGCCCGCAGTCCAACCAGACTTGGCGTCGATGGCGCGGGCCAGGGCCGTGAGAGTGCCCAGGTTGAGATCCTGCAAATCTGCCACCAGGTGCGCGTTGGACAAAGCCACGCCGACCTGATCCGCTACCTGCCGCGCCTGGCGCGTGTCTTCTTCCGTCCAGATCGGGCCCTTGTCATCGCCAAGGGAAACAATGGCGGAAAGTTTGCCGCGGACGATAACAGGCGCAACGAGAAAGAATCGCATCCCGCGCGAAACGAGGGGCGACAGGAATTGCGGGCAATGATCGCTCACAGCGATGACGTTGATTTCAGGATGCGCAAGCAGCTCGTGGATATCCTCGTCAGGAAGGTCGATCACCTCTGCAGCCGGTTTGTCGCCGGAGTCGGCTGAGCTGAGATAGCTCACGGTGCGGGTGGGGGAATTGTGTTCCGCGAGACTCACGCAGGCAAACTTGTAGGGCAGAATGGAGCGCAGTTGAGCGAGCAGCGCGGTGACGATTCGCTCCGCGTCCCACGAGGAAAGTATGGCCCGATCGATGGCGTTTTTCGTCTGGAGCGTATTGAACTGTTTCTCGATGCGGCCCGCCATGGAATTGAAAGACTTGGCCAAGTCCTCGAATTCATCGCCGCTCTTGACGGTCACGCGGCGCTGAAAATCGCCTCTGGCAATGTGCCGCGTCCCTTCATGAAGCTCGCTGAGAGGTACGAGGTTGCGGCGGATCTGAATGAGACTGAGAAGAAGCACTACCCACAGGGCCAGCAACACCACGAGCAGGAAGATTCGCTTGAAATGGGCGACCGGTGCAAGCACGTCGTCTTTTGCTTCGCTCGCGATGATGGTCCAATGATTGGTGTAGAAACTAGGCTTCAAAAAGAGGTTCCAGAAATCGGCCTGGTAGTCTTTTCCGTTTTGCGTCCATTGAAATTGACCGGCGACGGAACTGGAAATCATGGAAGGGAATGACGAAGGGGTTTCGCCCGAGCACGAAATCGTGCGCCCCTGCTCATCCGCGATACAGACGTCCCTGTTCTCCAGAATGTTTTCGGCTCCCAGCAAATAGGAAGGCAGAATTTCCGCCACCAGGACTCCCCGGTGAGGCTGCGAGGGATCCGCCTGTCGGATCAGAAATACACAAACGCCCGTGCCGGCGCAGGTCCGTGTGGAAAGCACACTCTTGCCCGAGCGCAGATAATCGAGCTCGCCGGGCGCCAAAGCAAATTGCGATGAAATCTTGCCGAAGAGAAGCTGGTGACGACCATCCTCCGACGTGAGCTCCAGCCCCAAGAATCGGCGGTCGCGATTTGTTTCATATTTGCTCGGCAGAGCGATGGCCTCCGATCCCATATCCGGATGGGAGGCCATCAGCTTCATATCCGATTCCAGGAAGGTCAGCCGCTCGTAGATGGCCATCCCGTTCTCGTGGCTGGCTTCGCGGAGTTGCTCGCGATTTTGCTCCCGGAGCTGCTTGTTGACGTTCCAGAACGAGATCGCCGCGAGTAGCGTGACGGGCACCAAAGCGCACAAAACGAAGAGTGCGAAGATTCTTCGGCCCAACTTGCTGCGGAGAAATGTCGTGTCAATTTTCATGGTTGTCGGCATTAGAACTGCGACGCCAGTCCCACATACGCGCCGTCGCTCGCGCGGATGATGTCATCCTGGCTCTTGCTGGCAGTGATCGGCGCTGAGCTTTGTCCGTCTTGGCCGTCGCTGTACAAGTCGTAATCGGAATTGAGAGGCACGAGGAAGCGGTCCTTCCGTGCCGCCCCGTTCCCCCTCATGGTGGCGTGATTCAAGTATTGATAGGGAGTGCCCCAGGGATCGAGCATATTCGGCCGGCCGATCTGGGAAAGATCATCCGGCAGTTGTCCGAACGATATCTGGTATTCGAAGATCTCGGT
Source organism: Terriglobia bacterium (assembly GCA_020073605.1). Classification (GTDB taxonomy): domain Bacteria; phylum Acidobacteriota; class Terriglobia; order Acidiferrales; family UBA7541; genus Palsa-295. Next base: position 26,292 of record JAIQEW010000016.1, on the reverse strand, counting down.
TTCGAGCGTGCGTATATCGCCCGTCGCCTTCCCGACCTTTGCGAAGTTGATAGCTGCCAACATGGAGGGTATGGCCATCGTGGCAAGCGTCACGATAATCGACATGGCTATCAGCAGCTCCACGAGCGTGAAGCCGCGTTCGCGGCGCCCGTGTACCTGCATCCTCAGCGGCGAAACGAGTGGGTCGAAATTAGCGGTCACTTTTCGACTCAACGGAGGGGCGCCTATACAACGTGTGGAGGCGTCACGCGGCGCATCGGCGCGCGACGGCTCGCCGATAGACCATGCCAACTTCATGATCCGCAAAGTGGTGCTGGCGGAACTCTTGGCATGTTGGACTACAGAAATCTCCTGCGGAGCCCACATATTCGTGACGCAAGTGTCCCAAAATGGACCGCAAGCCGTAATAGTCCGACTCGTACGGGTACCTAGTACGAATTTCCTACTGGCAGTCCCAGTGTCGCCTCGCTCGCAACTCTTTGATAAAGAAGCGTGTTATCGGTATCTCGTGTGGGAATTGCAGGCAGGCGATCCGTTTGACGTAGCTAGCAAGTAAACGTGGAACAGGAATCCTGAAGTCCGTAGGCACTGTGCTAGTAGTGCGCTTTCTTGTCCTGAGCGCAGCCGAAGGGCTGCGCCCCGATCTTGCATCGGGGCGGCCACGTTCAGGTGGGCGACGTTATCTCCGCAGGGGGCCGAGGAACCGAACGGAGGAGAAGAATCTCCATCCTTCGCGTCGCGAAGGATGGGGCACCCGGTAGTTCTGTTATAGTGCTGGGAGTCGGCGCGCATGAAAAAGACATCCATTTTCGCGGCCACGATCTTCCTCTTCACGCTCGCATCTGTTGCTAAGGCGAAGGAGCATCATTTTCCACCTCCAGCGGCGTTCGCTGCCAAAGTAGCGCCGCAAAACCAACCTCCTCAGACCCTCCAGCAATTTGTCGATCAAGTATTTCTGATGGTTACTCCAATTGAAATATGGTGTGGACCATCCAGATTAGGAACAGCGACCGGTTTCTTTTTTGAAAACGACGGGAAGCTGTTCCTAGTGACAAACCGGCACGTAGTGCGGGTCGAAGGGGAGCACTTTTTCCCCGACAAGCTTCGCGTTAGACTTCACATCAACTCACAGGATCACACTCAAAACGAAGATTACGAGATTGCCCTATACCGCGACAATAAGTCGGTTTGGAGAGAGAAGCCCGGCGTCGATCTGGTTGCGATTGAACTATCCAAGCCAGATATGCTGCGCTTTGTCCTTATCTCATTATCGCCAAAATTTCTACCTCCCAATGATCTCGTCATCAGCCCGGGCGATGAACTGATGATTGTTGGCTATCCTTTCGGATTTTCCGACGCTTTACACAACTATCCGGTCGTGAGGACAGGAGCGGTTGCGAGCTATTATCCGACGCCATTTCAGGGGAGGCCCTATTTTCTGGTTGACGCACGCCTTCATCCTGGAACGAGCGGAAGCCCTGTGCTGACTGCGCCGAGCAACGTAATGAGGACGTCCGGCGCTGCCGTGTATGGCGACTACCATTTCTTTTTTCTCGGAGTTAATTCCGGAGAAATCAATCTCCCCGGAAACACATCAGGGCTCAACGCTATTTGGTATGGCAGCGAGGTCGCCGCTTTGACTTCTTCAAATTTCGTCTCCGCCTTTTTTCCTCGGCCGTAACGGACGTGGAATGACTCACAGCGATACAAGCACTCCGCCAGAACTGGAATCGGCGGATGGCCCATCCTTTGCGCAGCAAAGGGTGGGGCGCTTAACTCTTTTCCACTCTTGAGGACTGACCACCCCTCGGCCCGCAGCGGTGGACCCGGGGCAAGCTCTTCACGCTTCCCCTGTTAACGGCCTTGGCGCACGCGGGCGGATTTTCGCTTTTCTATCGCGCGAGTCATGGGCTATGCTGCCGACTCCTTTGAACGGAGGCGGGGCGAGCGCATGGCGAATCTGAAGAGACTGATTTTCTGGACGAGTTTTGCGTTGGTTGCGGCGGCGTGCATCGGCGCGTCGTACTACGTGCGTTACTCCGCCGAAAGGCGGGGCTCGACCGAAGCCTCGCTCGCGCGCGACGAAGCGCTGCGCATCCAGCAGCAGGTTGTCCTCTTCACCAAACGCATCGTGCCGTCGGGCCGGCCATTCTCCGTGTTTCTGCATGGGCTCGGAATCGATTCGCCGACCACCGCGCGCCTCGCGGCCGCCGCGCAGCCCGTCTTCGACCTGCGCCATCTGCGCGCCGGAAACGAACTCGACGTCGGACGCTCCGTGCTCGGCGATCTGCGCGAGGTCCGCTACAGCATCGACGCGGACCGCGTTCTCTCCATCGCGCCACAGGGCGACGACTTCCATTCGGAAATCGAGACGATACCTTCGCACACCGAAACGGTGGGCGTCGGCGGTGAAATCGACGACTCGCTATTCCAGGGAATCGTGGACGCCGGCGAAAAACCGGAACTCGCGATGCGCCTCGCCGCCATCTTCGGATGGGATCTCGATTTCTACACCGACCCGCGCCCGGGCGACACGTTCCGCGTGGTGGTCGAGAAAAAGACGCTCGCGAACGGCACGCTCGTGGACTACGGCCGCATCCTCGCCGCCGAATACGACAACGCCGGCCACGCCTATCGCGCCATCCTGTTCCGCGGACCCACGGGCGCGCCCGCGTACTACACGCCGGAAGGGAAGTCGATGAAGAAGGCGTTCCTGCATTCGCCGCTGAAATTCGCCGCGCCGATCACGTCGCATTTCAGCCTCCACCGCTTCCATCCGATCCTGAAGCAGTATCGCGCGCACCTCGGAATCGACTACGGCGCGCCCACCGGCACTCCGGTGCAGACGATCGGCGACGGCCGCGTGATTTTCGCGGGAAGAAAAGGCGGCGACGGCAATCTCGTCAAGGTGCAGCACTCGAACGGCTACACCACCTACTACATGCACCTCTCGCGGATCGCGGTGCGCCCGGGGCAGCGCGTCGAGCAGGGCCAGCGCATCGGGCTCGTCGGGATGACCGGACTCGCCACCGGCCCGCATCTCGATTTCCGCATCGAGCTGCGCGGGCAATTCTTGAACTTCGAGCGGCTGCCGCTGCCGCCTTCGGACCCGGTCGCGCGACGCGACTGGGGCGAATTCGCTGCCGCGCGCGACCGCGCGCTCGCCCAGATGCCGCAGCTGACGCCGAACCGCCCCGCGCTCGCCCAAAATCATCCGCCTCAGGCTCCCGCATCAGCCCAAGGTCGTCCTTGAACGGTTTAACGCCAGGTCTTCAGCGCGGTATCTTCGCTTCATGTGATAAGTTGGTCCCACGCATGGCTCAGCAACCGCGAGTGCCGGACACCGAATCGCAGCGCGCAGCAATGAAGAAGCTCGCCTTCCTGGTTGGAAAATGGTCGGGAGAGGCTCGCGTGCTGCGCCCGTCAGGAGAGATGGAATTGGTCCAGACGGAGGAAGCCGCGTACAAGCTGGATGGGCTGCTTCTGACGATCGAAGGGATTGGGCGCAACAAGGCGGATGGGAAGCTGATACTGCAAGCGCTGGGAATCGTTTCTTACGATGACGAGGCTGGAGCCTACCACATGCGCGCCTTCAACGACGGCCGCTGGCTGGAGACCGAGTTGAAACTAGCCGACAACGACAAGAGGATCGCGTGGGGCTTTGCTTTGGGGGAAATTAGAACCGCTTCCGTATTGCGGATTGACGAAAAAGGAGACTGGACGGAACTCCACGAAATAACACTTGGGTCTCAGCCTCCGCGGAAATTCATGGAACTCAGGGTCAGCCGGCAACGATAATTCAACGCGTCTTCGATACCGCGTTTTCAAGGGCCTACCCGAGGGTTTTACCGCTGGCTTGCGATATAGCAGGGAAAAGCGCCGAAACGCGCCAAAAAGTGGCTTTTAGGGGCCCCTAATTCGCGCTACTCCGAAGGATTAGATCCTTCGGTACCGAAGCATTTTCAGGGACGGACTTCCCAGATGTCGCCGGCATGCAGGAGCTTTGCGAGGTCGCCCTTGCCGCGCGCTTCCTGCACTTCGTGAATCTGCGCCGAGATCAGATCCTCGTAGGCCGGCACGTTGTCCCACGCGCGCAGCACGCCGATGGGAGTGGGGAAGCCGGGCTTCTGCTCCATGTGCGCGAGCATGAAGGCGTAGGCCGGGCGCGGATGGCGCTCGTCGTGGACGAGCAGATCCTTTTCCGAGACGCCGTTGCCGAGCTGGACGACTTCGAGTTCGAGGCCGTTGAGCCGGATGCCCTTGTCGTGATTCTTGCCGTAGATGAGCGGCTTGCCGTGCTCGAGCTGAATGACGTTCTCGCTGCGCGCGTCCTTCTCGGTGAGCGATTCCCACGCATGGTCGTTGAAAATATTGCAGTTTTGCAGGATTTCCACGTAGGCCGAGCCCTTGTGCGCGGCCGTCCTGCGCAGCGTATCTTTCAGGTGCTGCTGAAATACATCGACGGAGCGCGCGACGAAAGTCGCCTCCGCGCCGATCGCGAGCGAGATCGGATTGAACGGGCGGTCCGTGCTTCCGTACGGAGTCGATTTCGTCTTCTTGCCGAGTTCGGAGGTCGGCGAAAACTGGCCCTTCGTGAGGCCGTAAATCCGGTTATTGAACAGGAGAACTTTCAGGCCGACATTGCGGCGCAGCATGTGAATCGTGTGATTGCCGCCGATCGAAAGCGAATCGCCGTCGCCGGTCGCCACCCAGACTTCCAGGTCCGGCCGCGCGATTTTCAGGCCCGTTGCAATCGCCGGCGCGCGCCCGTGAATGGTGTGGAAGCCGAACGTGTTCATGTAGTACGGGAATCGGCTCGAGCACCCGATCCCGGAGATGACGACGAACTTTTCCTTTGGAATTCCAAGTTCAGGAAATACAGACTGCACGGCGGAAAGGATCGCGTAGTCGCCGCAGCCGGGGCACCAGCGGATTTCCTGGTCGGTCTGAAAATCTTTTTTCGTCAGCGGCGTCGGCAGAGTTGCGGTGCTCATTTACATTCTCCTAAGAGTGCGCCCGAGAAGAAGCAGATTCCTCGGAATAACAACTAAAACTAATCGAGCATCTCGTGGATCTTCTGCTCGATTTCCGATTTCTTGAATGGCTTGCCCTGAATCTTGTTGTAGCCCTGCGCGTCAACGAGATACTTCGCGCGCAGCAGCATCACGAGCTGCCCCATATTCATTTCCGGGACGAGAACCTTGTCGTAGCGCCCGATCACTTCGCCGAGATTTTTCGGCAGCGGATTCAAGTGGCGCAGATGGACGTGGCCGACGCGATGGCCCTTGGTGCGCACGGTCTTCATCGCGGCGGTGATCGGGCCGTACGTCGAGCCCCACGCGACGATCAGCAAATCGCCCGAAGGATCGCCCGCGGGGACAACGTCCGGGACCTCCTGAACGATCGCCTCGACCTTCGCGGCGCGCAAGCGAACCATCCGCTCGTGGTTCAGCGGCTCGTAATTGATGTTGCCGGTGACGTCCTGCTTTTCGATGCCGCCGATGCGGTGCTCGAGTCCCGGAGTGCCGGGAATGGCCCACGGGCGCGCAAGCGTTTCCGGATTGCGCCGGTACGGTTTGAAATCGACAGGATTCGTTTCGAAACGCACGGGGATCTCCGGCAACTCAGACACCTCCGGGATCTTCCAGGGCTCCGCGCCGTTCGCAAGATAGCCATCGGAAAGAATGATGACGGGCACCATGTATTTGATCGCGATGCGGCTCGCTTCGAGCGCGATCCAGAAGCAATCGCCCGGCGTGCACGGCGCGAGAACGGGAACCGGCGCCTCGGAATTCCTGCCGAAGAGAGCCTGCAAGAGATCGGCCTGTTCCGTTTTCGTCGGGAGGCCGGTGGAAGGGCCGCCGCGCTGGACATCGCACACGACGAGAGGCAGCTCGACCGCGACGGCGAGGCCGAGGGCTTCCGTCTTCAGCGCCATTCCCGGGCCGGAGGTGGTGGTGATTCCGAGAGCGCCCGCGTAGGCGGCGCCGATCGCCGACGTGATCGCGGCGATTTCGTCCTCGGCTTGAAACGTGATCACGCCAAAATTCTTGTAGGCGGAAAGCGCGTGCAAAATGTCGGAAGCGGGCGTAATCGGATACGATCCGAGAAACAGGGGAATGCCGGCCTTCTGCGACGCGGCGACGAAGCCCATGGCGAGCGCCGAATTGCCGCTGACGTTGCGATAGACGCCGGGCGCGAGCTTCGCGGGCGGAATTTCGTAGCTGATTTGAAACGCTTCAGTGGCCTCGCAGTAGCTGTAGCCCGCCTGCATCGCCAGGCAATTGGCCTGCACGAGCACCGGCTTGCTCTTGAACTTGTCCTCAATCCAGCGCAGCGTGGAATCCATCGAGCGGTTGTAGAGCCAGTAGCACATGCCCAGCGCGAAGAAATTCTTGCAGCGGTCCATGCTCTTGGCGTCGAGGCCGGTTTCTTTCAGCGCGGCGCGTGTCAGCTTGGTCAGCTCGACCGAAAACAGGCGATAGGCGTCGAGCGTATGGTCTTCCAGAGGATTCGACGTCATCTGCGCCTTGCGCAAATCGGTCTCACCGAAATCATCCACGTTGACGATCAGAATCCCGTTGGGCTTCAGGTCGGCGAGGTTCACTTTCAGGGCCGCGGGATTCATGGCGATGAGCACGTCCATGGCGTCGCCGGGCGTATAGGCGTCGCTCGACGAGAAGTGCACTTGAAATCCGCTGACGCCCGGAATCGTGCCCGCGGGAGCCCGAATTTCAGCCGGGTAATCGGGAAACGTGGCGAGGTCGTTGCCGTAGAGAGCCACCGTATTGGTGAACTGGTTCCCGGTGATCTGCATGCCGTCGCCGGAATCGCCGCAGAATCGGATGACTGCCCGCTCAACGGTTTCGCGCTTGCGCTGCGGTGGACGAACTACTGTCGTGGACATGTCGGTTACAACTCCTGATTTCTTGGATGAATACGGGAAGATAAAGGGTACAAGATGCCGGGACGTGCCGTCGCCTTCAATGGGACTAACAACTCTTCCCCTCCGCCTGCGAATAGTGTAGCACCGCGAGAGGGGCTGGAGAACACCAATTGAAATATCGATGGCGTTTCGAGCATGCGCGAAGAAAAAGCGCGAAGGCGTTCCAAGGTTGCGGGGGCGGCGAATAGGCTGCGCGGAGGCAAGGATATGCAAGGACAAGGAATTGCGAAACAGGAGTGCCGCGCTGAAGCCCGCGGCGCTACATCTAAATCTGTTGAAGATTGTTCGACCGGTTGCGAGGGCGGCGGGCGCGGGGTAATCTTCACGCGCTGTTTCGCGCGATGCCGATGATTTCGAGAGGATGCCGATGAGCTACGTCGAGAAAAATCTGATACCCGGAGAGAAGCTGGTGTTTCGCACGGGGCTGCATTGGACGGTGCTGGTGTGGCCGGTGATTCTCGCGCTTGCCGTCGCGGCAGGCGGGGTTGCGTGCCTGATCCAGAAGGACATGGACATCATGTACGCCGGTGCGGCGCTTTTCATCGTAGCGGGAGCGGTCGTTGCGTTCGCGATTTTCAAGCGAAACGCGGTGGAAATCGCGGTGACGAATCGGCGCGTGATGATCAAGACCGGCATGTTCAGCCGCAGGTCGCTGGAAATCATGCTGGCGAAGGTGGAAAGCATCGGGATCGACGAGCCGGCGATGGGGAGACTGCTGGGCTATGGGACGGTGGTGGTCCACGGAACGGGCGGGACGCCCGAGCCGTTCACGAGGATCGCGCGTCCGTCGGAATTCCGCCGCCAGGTTCAGGAACAAATCGATAAGGTGAAGCAGTGAATACTAGGGGCGGGTGCTGCCGGTCCACTTTCGAAGTAGCGACTCGCCCAGGGGTTGGTCGCCCGCGGGAATCGAGAAGCTGTCTTTCACTTCCCGCAAAAAGCCGGGGTTGTATCGCCAGTTGATGAGTGCGATCACGACCATGGCCAGCACCGCTCCCACGCCGGCCGAAAGCATGTCTTTTTGAGCGTCCCAGATGTCCCCCTGCGTGCCCAGATACGCCATCGCCGACGCAGGTTCGACCTTCGAGGCCACGACCCATTCGAGGATCTCGTATGCAGCCGAAAACGCGAGAGTCACATCGAACGGCAGATAAAACGACCAGAATCCCTTCGTCTTCGCCAGCCGCATGAACACCTCGCGAATCGGATAGGCTATGAGAAATCCGAACGAGAAGTGCACGAGGCGGTCGTACATGTTGCGGTCCGCGCCAAGCCAGCGCTGGAGCACATAGCCGAAGGGAACTTCCGCGTACGTGTAGTGCGCGCCCACCAAATGAAGAATCATGAATAGAGTGATCAGCGTGTAGGACAAATTCGACAAGCGGAAATAACGTGCGAGAAGAAGAACAATCGGCGCAAAGATCAGCACCAGAACATTCTCAAGGAACCAGTCGCGCGGAAACGACGGATGGATGGCGGACCATATCCACGCGATGAGGAAAGCCAGCAAGAGTCCCAGGTGATATCGAGTCATGGACGATGCTCCTTGAGCAGACCGGGCACTTATATCACGGGAATGACAGCGAAGATGTGAGGGAGGGAGGCAAAGGAGGTAGAGGAAGCAGAGGAGGCAGAGGAATCAAGGAGAAGAGCCCCACCCTTTGTGGAAACCACAAAGGGTGGGTACCCAGCGGAGCGAACCCAACTGCGAAAGGGTTGCTACTTGGCCTGAAGCGATTCCAGGAACTTATTCAGGTTCGAGATCCGCAGATCAACGATGCCTTCACTCCGTCCGCTCACGCTGCTGAACACGGGGCCCCAGACAGGCATTTCCTGATCGCCGTGAGCCACGAGCTTCTCCTTGCCCTGCAGGATGCTTGTCACCTTCTGGGCAGGGTACTTTCCATCGTTCCGCTTGGCGAGAGTCGTCAAGTCGGGTGGAGCTGCCTTCAGTGCGGCGGCAGCGGGGCCATCCCCTTTGCCGCCCTTTCCGTGGCACGAAGCGCAGTAGTTCTTGTACATTTCGCTGCCCGAAGCCGCCGATGTTACTGGAGCCGCTTCGTGCTTGAGTTCCGTGCTCTGCTGCTGTGCGGAGGTACAGACCGCAACCATTGCAAGGAGCCCAGGTACGCAGAGTTTCTGAAATGTCTTCATGATCTTCTCCTATTAGCGTGTGGATCCCCGGGGTCAAAACAGATCGAACTTCGGCGCAATGGTGAGCTTCGGCCGAATGGCGGCGCAGTGACGGGCGTCACAATTGTTTAAGTATCTATAAACAGTGGCGCGGCAGGTTGGAGCAGGGAGGCGAAGGAAAGAGAGGAAGTAGAGGAGGCAGAGGAGATAGAGGAGGTGGAGGAAGCGGAGGAGGCACAGGAAGTATAGGAAGCAGGGAGAAAAATCCTACCTTTTGCAGAAGCCGCAAAGAGCGAGGCGCCCGGCAGCAATTATGCGACCGGCTTATTGGACGCAAGTCGGGCGCAGATTCTCGTCTTACGCATCTTTGGCGGCTAACTCGTCCAGCACGGTCGCCGCCTTGGTCACATTGTCAACCCCGAAGACGAGCAGCCCCAGGGTCGATCCCGGCTCCACTCCGCAGTAGCTGTAGTCGATGTTGATTTGGTTTTCGCCCAGCCGCGAGGCGGCGCGACCCAACTGACCCGGACGGTGCGGCAGCCTGGCTACGGCGACGTCCGTTTCCTCGAAGATCATGTGCAGACCGCCGAGCACCGCCTTGGCGGTGGCCGTATCATCCGCCAGGAACCGGGTCAGGCTCTCGCCCTCCTCCACATACGATTGAAAAGCCAGGATGTTCACTCCGCGTTCCGCCAGAGCGAGGAAGCACTTCCCCAAGGCGCCCGGTTTGTCTTCGATCGTTACTGTAAACTCCTTCGCCTTCGCCATGTGACTTGGCTCCCTTCCTGTCCAGGACCCGACAACTGGCATCGCGGTCCATTCATTGAACCGCCGCTCGGTTCCTTGGTCAACTCCTGTTTAGTGGGCTACCTTGAGACGTTTCAGTCCTCCATATGTCCGGTTTGACCTGCGAGCTCAACCGGTCGTTGCAACACCATTTAATCACTTTATCCGACGATACTTCCCCTAAAGAACCGATCTGTCGGGCTGTACTGAATCAGAACCTAGGCAGGGTAGTGTTTCGTTTGATTTGACGCTCGCAAACGATTATGGCTTTGAGACTCCTGCAAGTAGACTTTGAGCTTAGTGTTGCGTCGACCCATTGAGACCGCCCCGTTTACCAGGCGTAATTCCACTGCGGTTTGACACAACATCCCAAACCAATGCGACCGGACTAAAGAAGCAGCCGGAAGGTGGTTAGCAGGAATGGGGTCTGGTGTCGCCAATAGGAACTGCGATGAATCGTGCGAGTCAGGGTTGATCGTCCCACTTGTGAGCGGATCATACTACTGCGGGTTGTGGTTTCAGAGAAGCACGGAGGCAGGGAAGCAGGGAGAAGAGTCCCAACCCTTGCAAAAGACTGCATGAGGATGGTCCCAATGCCTTGCTCGACGGACCCGGCCTATGATTCGGACTGCAGGTTGCGAGGGCCGTCAAGAAGTTCCCATGCGAATACTCTCACCGCCTGGTGAACTGGATGAACAAGATTGTCCCGCCCGACTTCAATGCGATCAGAAAGCTTGAAACCGAGGACGTTCTTGGCTATCTCCTCGAAGGACTGGATGAGAGGTGTGAGTTGGATCTTCGGAGGAGTGTGTTCATAGCCTATAACCGCGACGGCCCCTCGCTCAGGGCCCTCATACTTCAAAAGCTTATAGCAATCACCGATGGTGCTGACGTTGCCGGGGTAGGGGTGGAGTAGATTCACCGACCAGTTTTCGGCTTCCTTATTGTTGTCGCCGAAAGGGCGTGCCAACTTGAATTCGATCGCCCATTCTTGAGGAATCAGCAGGTCGGGTGACCTCCTGACGCATGCAGCACCCTTGTATTTTGGAATTCGATTGAGATGGGCCGCAATCAACTTGACCAATTGAGGCTCGCCGTAGGGGCCGACGCCAGGCTGAAATTCCTTAAACGGCTGCCTTGACGCGTCGATGGTCACCAGCGCGTCGACGACATCATCAACCACCTCAGCCAGGTCCATTTTCTCCGGGTACCTTTGACCATAGGTTAGCACTCGGCGATGCACCGCCAAGTGAATTCCGATCCGACGACAAGCGGCCGGCTCTGCCAGCGACGAAGTCCAACCTGTCCCACAGTACCATTGACTTTCGCTTTTGGTTCGCCATACTATTACCGTGAGTCGTAACTCGTGATTTGTGACTCGTGAAGACGAGACACCCTGCAAAATTGCGAGAGTGCGGCCCGGGGGAGTCAATGGCACTGACGAAACGGCAAAAAGAAGTCCTGAACTACCTGGTCGGATTCATCAACAAGAACGGCTACTCGCCGAGCTTCGAGGAGATCGCACATGCGCTGAAGCTGACGTCGCTCGCGACGGTGCACAAGCATCTCTCGACGCTCGAAAAGAAGGGGTTCATCCGCCGGGGGTACAACCAGAGCCGGTCGATCGAGGTGACGCAACTGCCGAAGCAGGTGCGCGAGGAGATTCTCGACCGGCACGTGGTCGAGCTGCCGCTGGCGGGGAGAATTGCGGCCGGTCGGCCGCTGGAAGCGGTCGAAGACAACGAAACGATTTCGCTGGCCGACTTCGCGCGGGGGGAGAAGACGTTCGTCCTGCAAGTGAAGGGCGAATCGATGCGCGAGGATCATATCCTCGATGGAGATTACATTGTGGTCGAGCAGACGCAGGTGGCGAATCCGGGAGAAATTGTGGTCGCGCTGGTCGGCGAGGACGACGCGACGGTGAAGCGTTTTTATCGCGAGCCGGGCGGGAAGATTCGTTTGCAGCCGGCGAATTCGTCGATGGCGCCGATTGTGGTGCCGGGGACGGATGTGAAAATTCAGGGCCGCGTCGTTGGTGTTCTCAGGAAGTATTGATCGCGGCTGGCTCGGCCCAGCGAATACATGCTGCGAGAAGACCAGCGCAAAGGAAGCGGCTTCCGCCGCTTCTCCTATTGGCGGGGTTGAAACCCCGCCCTTCCATCTGCGAGCTTCCGCTTTGCGAATTCGTCGATGGCGCCGACAGCGGTTGGTTAGCAGGAATTGCCACTGAGACACTGAGACACAGAGACCCACTAAAGCAAGAAACGCTCAGTGACGCGAAGAACTGAGCGGCATTCCTCCCTTTTCAGCCTCCAGTTTTTGGCCATTACCTCTAGCGACACAAGCGTGCCAAATTGGGATTGGCGGGGAATTGGCAGCGGACTAGATTTGTAGCCCCGGTCCGCATCCCATTTGGTGGTTCCGGCGCAGTTGGGCCCAAGGAGGGTAAATGTGGGGAGAGAAGAAACCCGACGCTCCCGCTAGGTCGCCGCTTCCGCAGCAGCCTAGAACGAACGCAACATCTGCAACATCCTTTTCTGGGGAGGCTAAGACCATGGCACCTTTGGATTCGAGTTATCCGACGTCCGACCGGTCGAGCAGCAGCGGCACGGCCCGGCTCGGCGCGGGCTTGCACGTGAAGGGCGAGATCAGCGGCAACGAAGACCTGTCCATCGACGGAACGGTCGAGGGGCTGGTTCATTTGGAGGACCGCAAGTTGACGATCGGCGCGAGCGCTCGCGTCACCGCCGACGTGATCGCCCGGGAAGTAGTCGTGTACGGCAACGTGAAGGGAAATCTTCGGGCGCGCGACCGCATCGAGATCAAGAAGGACGGCTCGGTGGTAGGCGACCTGACGACGGCCCGGATCATGATCGAGGACGGAGCGTACTTCAAAGGCTCGATCGAGATCGACAAGGCCGGCGAAGCCAGCGACAGCAGCGATATCGAGAAGGCCGCGTACACGCGGACAACTCGCGCTGCCGCGACGACAGCCTCGGCCAGCTCCTCGGACTAAGACACAAGCACTCAAACCAGCGGGCGGGCCGCGCAAGCGCGGTCCGCTGCTGCCTTCCTATTTTTCCGCGCGGACCCTTCACGCCAGACTGACGATGTAGTCGCCGCCGGCAGGCTCGAAGTGCAGCTTGTCTTCGCGCGAAAGCCAGCCAATGGCCATGAAGAAGAGGCTCTGCGGCGCGTTGACCTCCTCCATCAGAGCGGCAAAAGTGAGAGGGCCTTCCTTCGAGAGAGCCTCCCAGACAGCGCCTGCGGTTTCTCCAATATGGTCGTAGTTCACGGTGAAAGCTCCCTTTGAAGTTTGGCTCTTGAAACGCTCGAGCCAGCAGTAAGCGGCGGCGCGACGGAGCAGGCGATCGAAAGTCTCGGGCTGCGACGGGTTCACGCTGGTCAGCGACATCAGGATTGAGGTCATGGTACGTCCCTCGACCGCAACTGTGGCCACGCCGGGTTACACTCGGGTTATTCGCGGGTAAATAGTCTTGGAATTTGAGCGGCGAGAGTCTTCGTTGACAGAAATTGCCGCGTAGCCTAAACTCATCGTTTGTCTCTAGACGGAAAGGTGTGACTGGGCAGATGCGGACATATGTACCAAAGGGCCGGGAGGCGGAAGCGCTCACGGTAGGGGCCACGTGGTTGGTGGTGGATGCAGAGGGACAGGTGCTGGGGCGCCTGGCGACGCGTATCGCGAGGCTTTTGATCGGCAAGGATAAGCCGAGCTTCACGCCGTCTCTCGATTGTGGCGATCACGTGGTGGTGATCAACGCCGAGCGGATCAAGCTGACGGGAAACAAGATCGACCAGAAGATGTACCGTCACCACAGCGGATACCCGGGCGGACTGAAGGAAATTTCCATCCGGGCGATGATGCAACGCCGTCCCGAAGAGGTCGTGCGCGAAGCGGTGCTGGGAATGCTGCCGAAGAACAAGCTCCGCGCGCGCCGCGCCAAGAAGCTGCGTGTGTATGCCGGAAGTGAAGCGCTCGCCCGCCACGCCGGACAGAAGCCCCAGCCGCTCGCGCTGTAGCCTCGAGAGAGCTCCGAGATTTTTTGCTTTGCACGGATGAATCCGCTGCGAAGAGTGATTCTATCGATTGAGTAGGGGGAAACTTGAGTTCAACCGGCAGTTCGATTGAAAGCGCCGCAAGAAAACAATTCTACGGCACAGGCCGCCGCCGCGAGGCAGTGGCGCGAGTGTACATCAAACCGGGACCGGCGCGGTTCACCGTGAACAAGCGGCCGGTGGACGAATATTTCAACAACATCGCGTGGCACACGGCCGCAGTGGAGCCGCTGAAGTTCACGCAGATGCTCGACCAGCTCGAGGTGAAGGCGCAGGTGAAGGGCGGCGGCGTGGGCGGACAAGCGGGCGCGGTGCGCATGGGACTTTCCCGGGCGCTCGCGAAGCTGAATCCGGAGCTGCGTCCCGCGCTGCGAAAGAACGGTTTCCTGACGCGCGATCCGCGCATGAAGGAACGGAAGAAGTACGGGCAAAAGGGAGCGCGCAGACGCTTCCAGTTCAGCAAGCGGTAGTCGATCGAAGGCCCGGCCGGGTCGGCTGGGCCTAATTCACGGCCGGCAAGGAACCGGCAGAAAAGGATGCTGTTCCGGTAAACCGGAATCAAAGCATCCCTTTATAGAGAGGAGATACATTGGGAGTCGAAATTACGATGAAGGAGCTTCTGGAGGCCGGTGTTCATTTCGGCCATCAGACGCGTCGCTGGAACCCGAAGATGAAGGAATACATTTTCGGGGAGCGCAACGGAATCCACATTATTGACCTGCAAAAGACCCTGAAGCTTTTCCGCGAGGCGGCGCGCTACGTGGCCGAACAGGCGGGACAGGGCAAGAGCGTGCTCTTCCTCGGGACGAAGCGCCAGGCGCAGGAAGCCATCTCCGAAGAGGCGAATCGCTGCGGAATGTTCTTCGTGAACCACCGCTGGCTCGGCGGCACCCTCACAAACTGGGCCACCCTGCAAAAGTCCATCAAGCGGCTGAAGCTGCTGAAAGCCATGTCCGAAGACGGCCGCATGGCGGAGTTTTCAAAGAAGGAAGGCGCGCGCCTGGACCGCGAACTGAAACACCTCCAGCAGAATTTCTCGGGCGTCGAAAACATGACGACGCTGCCGGACGCGATGTTCGTGATCGATCCGAACGCCGAAGTGATCGCCGTGCGCGAAGCGCGGCGGATGGGCATCCCCGTGGTGGCGATCGTGGACACGAATTGCGATCCAAGCCTCGTCGACTGGGTGATTCCGGGCAACGACGACGCCCTGCGCGCGATTCGCTTGTTCACTTCCAAGATTTCCGACGCGGTTCTTTCGGGACGGCAGTCGTACGAGCAGTCGCAGATCGCCGATCAGAAGGCGGCCGAAGGCGCGGGCGGCGAAGAGAACGTCGAGTACGTGGACACGAGCGCGTACGAAAAGTACGAAAAGCAGGAAGGCGATTTCGTCGAAGGCGAGCCTGTGGCTGAAGCGATCCCCGCGGAAGAAGCGGCGGCTCCCGTATCGAGCGAAGAAGAGAGCCCTGCTAAGTAGCTGCGGCGCGTTGCTCACACCCCTGGCCCGGCTTGGATGGGCCGATCGAAATCCAAAGAAGAGGAATTGAATACACCGATGGCGACAGCACCCGAACCCGGCAAGCCCAGCATTTCCGCGCAACTAGTGAAGGAGCTGCGCGACAAGACCGGCGCAGGATTCTCCGACTGCCGCGCGGCGCTGATCGAGGCCGGCGGGGACATCGAGCAGGCCATCAACGTCCTGCGCAAGAAGGGTCAAGTGGCGGCGGCCAAGAAGGCGCAGCGGGCTACGTCCGAGGGATTGGTCTCCTGCTACATTCACGCGGGCGGCAAGATCGGCGTGCTCGTGGAGATCAATTGCGAGAGCGATTTCGTGGCGCGCACCGAGGATTTTCAGCGGCTGTGCCACGACGTGGCGATGCACATCGCCGCGCTTGATCCGAAATTCCTGCGGCGCGAGGAAGTGACGCAGGATATCCTGGACCGCAAGCGCGACACCTATCGCGAAGAGGCAAAGGCGACGGGCAAGCCCGAGGCCGTGATCGAGAAAATCGTCACCGGCAAGATGGAAAAGTTCTACGAAGAGAACTCCCTCTACGAGCAGCACTTCATCAAGGACGAGGGCATGACGGTGAAGGAGCTGGTCGATCAGGCCATCGCCAAGCTCGGCGAAAACATCGCCATCCGCCGGTTCTCGCGGTTCAAAGTGGGCGAGTCCGATGTCGCGACGGCAGCCGCGGAGAGCTCCGAGGCGCCGGCCGCTCCGACGACGTGAGCGAAGTTTTCCCCGAAAACACAGCGCAGCATGCGTGGCACTGGGCGGGAGCCCGCGCGCTCGAGCCCGGGCTGCGCCTGAGGACCGCCCTCACTGGACCGGCCATTCTCTGCTAGAATGCCCGCGGGACGGGGAGCGAGCTCGGACGGAATGACAAAACCACAAAAGGCAAGCCGCGCCGGAGCCACGCGGGGTGCGCCCATCTACAAGCGCATCGTCGTGAAGCTATCGGGCGAATCGCTTTCGGGGCCGGACGCCTTCGGGATTCACGCGGATACCATTCAGGGCATCGCGCGTGAAGTGAAGAGCGTGCACGATATGGGCGTCGAGGTGGCGCTGATCGTGGGCGGCGGGAACATTTTTCGCGGCGCGCGCCAGCAGGGGCTGGCGATCGACCGCGCGACCGCCGATTACATGGGCATGCTCGCGACGGTGCTCAACGGCCTGGCCATGCAGGACGCGCTGGAAAAAGCCGGCTGCAATACGCGGCTGATGAGCGCGATCGAAATGCATCAGGTGGCCGAGCCGTTCATCCGGCGGCGCGCGACGCGGCACCTCGAGAAGCAGCGCGTGGTGATCTTCGCGGGCGGCACCGGCAATCCCTATTTTTCAACCGACACGGCGGCGGCGCTCCGCGCCATGGAGATCAAGGCGCAGGTGATCCTGAAGGCCACGCGCGTCGACGGCATCTACGACGCGGACCCGGAAAAAGTGAAGGGCGCGAAGATGTTCGAGCGCATCACCTACCTCGACGTGCTGCAGAAGGGGCTTTCGGTGATGGACTCGACGGCCATCTCGCTCTGCATGGACAACAAGATGCCGATCGTCGTGTTCAACATGAACGTGTCGGGGAATTTGAAGCGCGTGGTGGTGGGCGAGCGGGTCGGCTCGACCGTCACAGCGGCGTGAACACGCGCCGGCGGAGGCTGAATTTCCGATGACCACGGTTGCCACAACGAAGGACGCGCTCGCGCAGGCGAAGACGCGGATGGAGAAGGCGGTCGAGGACTTTCGCAAGGACCTCGCGAGCGTGCGGACGGGGCGCGCGAACGTCGGGCTGCTCGATAGCATCCGCGTGGACTATCACGGCACGCCGATGCCGATCAACCAGCTTGGCACGATGAACGTGCCCGATCCGGCGACGATCGTGATCTCGCCGTGGGATCCGGGCGCCGTCGCGCCGATTGACAAGGCGATCCGCACGGCCGATCTGGGGCTCAATCCCACGAACGACGGAAAAGTGGTGCGCGTGCCGATTCCGCCGCTCACCGAGGAGCGCCGCAGGGAATTCGCGAAGCACATCCACAAAGTGCTGGAAAACCATCGCACCGCCGTGCGCAATATCCGCCGCGACATCAAAGAGGCGGTCGAGAAGCTCGAGAAGGACAAGAAGATCAGCGAGGACGACAAGAAGCGCTCGCTCGACGAACTCGAGAAGCTCACCCACGCCGAAACGAAAAAGATCGAGGACCTCTCCGCCGCAAAAGAAAAGGAAGTAATGGAAATCAAGTGACGATCCGATCAGGATCGTCATCCTGAGGCGGGCGTTCCTGGCCCGCCGAAGGATCTCTCTTACGCGCGTTTCCCGCTCCACAATCCTGAAACACAGAGAACACAGAGAAGGCACGGAGAACGCGGAGGCCTTTTCGTCGTATAACTAAGGCATGATCGAGGCCCGGCCGAGCAGAACGGCGCTCCTTGTGGCGATGCGGCGCGCCGCCCACCAGATTTTAGATCAGCCGCATGTGTTCGAGGACCCCATCGCGCTTCCGATCATCGGGCCGGAGGCTGTCGCGAAAGTGCGGGACGAGCGCGGAAGGTTTGTGACGCGTGTCGGGCGAACGATTCGAGCTTTCATGGCGGCGCGCAGCCGGTTCGCCGAAAACGAACTCGCGCGAGCCGTCGCGCGCGGCACGAGGCAATATGTGATTCTCGGGGCCGGCCTCGACACATTCGCGTATCGCAATCCGTACGCAGAATCCGGGTTGCACGTATTCGAAGTGGATTATCCCGCGACGCAGGCGTGGAAGCGCGAGCGCCTCGCGGCGGCGGGAATTGCAATTCCTCCATCCGTGACGTTCGCCCCGGTTGATTTCGAGCATCAGACGCTGCCGGAAGGCTTGCGGCAAGCGGGCTTCGATTCGGGAAAGGCGGCGTTCTTTTCGTGGCTGGGCGTTACCTTTTATCTGGAGAAAGAAACGGTGATGGGCACGTTTCGATTCATCGCGTCGTGCGCGCCGGGAGGGGGCGTGGCGTTCGACTACGGTTTGCCGCGCGAGTCGTTGAGCTGGATGGGGCGGCTGGCGCTCGACGCCATGTCGAGGCGGGTGGCGAAAGCGGGTGAGCCGTTTCGGACGTTTTTCGATCCGGCGTATCTTGCGGGCGAGCTAAGAGCGATGGGCTTTCGTTCCGTCGAGGATTTGGGGAAGGAAGAGATCAACGCGCGGTATTTCAAGGATCGGGCGGACGGATTGCGCGTGAGCAGCGGACTCGCGCACTTGATGAGCGCGGAAGTGTAGGCGGCGCTCAAAAGACAAACACAGAGGGCACTGAGAAGCACAGAGAGCACAGAGAAGAGCGTCAGTTCTGGGTGTGAGCGTTCTCGGGACGGATGAGCGTGAAAGTGCAATCGCCTGTCTGGGAGGAACAGGTAAGGGTGCCGCGGCGGACGAGTTTCATCGGCGAAGCGTCCGGAAACACGGCGCCGTAGTCGAGCGATCGGAGGCGGTCAGCGAGCGGGCGCAGCTTTTCGCTTCCACCTGCAAACCGCACGGCGTCCACGTGCGCCTGCTTTTCCCCGGGCGAGAGCAGAACGAAAAAGTCGGCCTGTGCGTCCTCGGTCGAGAGTTTTCCAGCGGGTATCGTGCGAAGCGCCGCGAGCTCGGGCTTGGCCTTGCTCACCAGATCGTCAATCTGGGAGTTGCCGCCGAGAAGCAGGGTGAGGCGCGCGCGAGTGTCGGGAACGGAGCCGGGCGCGGCCAACGCGAGCGCGAACGCGTGGATCGCGCGATCCTTTTCGCCGAGCTTGTCGTGGATCTGCGCGAGGTGGTCGCCGATCTCGCCATCCTGGTCGAGAAGCCATGCGGCGTTGATGTAGCGCTCCGCCGTTTGCAGATCGCCTTTCTGGAACGAGACCCAGCCGAGAGTGTCCCAGCAGCCCGCGACGCTGACGATTTCATTTAACTGGCGGTTCGTCAAATGGGCCATGTCGATGCCGCGAACGTCCGCAGCGATCGAAGCGATGGCGGACTCGGCGTAATGCTGCGCGAGATCGAGCTCGGTTTTGCCGTCCGCGAGATTGTAGGCGATGTCGTTCAACACGAGCGGCGTTGGAGATAGCTCGACGGCTTTCTTGAATGCGACGAGAGCCTTTTCTTTTTCGTTCGTATTCAGATACGCGCGGCCGAGGTTGACGCGCAACTCCGCGTTGTCCGGAGAAAGAATCGTGGCCTTGTCGAGCTCCGGCGCGGCCTGGACGTAGTCATGCTGCGCGAGGAAGATTTCGCCGAGCGCCGCATGAGCGGCGAGGTCGAGAGGATTCAGCTCGGTCTGCCTGCGAAACGCGGCAGCGGCTTCGGCAAGTTTCTGCTGGCGCTCGAGCGCGAGGCCGAGGTAGTCGTTCGCGTGCTCGTCCGCGGGATTGATTTTGAGCTGCTTCTGGAACGCGGACGCCGCTTCGTCATTCTTTCCCACACGGAGATAAGCGAGGCCGAGATCGTTCCACGCCTGCTTGTGCTGCGGATCGAGCTGGACGGCGCGCTCAAACAAGGGAATCGCCGCGCGGGTGTTTCCTGCATTCAAGGCAGCGAGGCCGGCTTCGAGCAGGTCATCCGTTTGCGCCGTCGCCGGAACAGCGGGCGCGCCGGGAGCCGTGTTCGTGACGGCGAGCAGCTGATTTTCATCGGATGCGACGGCGCGAGAGAAGGCGGAGTAGTCGTCCGCGCGCGAGGCGGGGACCCGGCGCATTTTGAAATCCAGCGAGCGCTCGGCCGTGACCATGTGATCGGCGAAGCGATAGCTGGATTTGAATTCGGCGTAGTCGCGCGCGACCGAGACACCGATCGGCGGCTGCGCTTCCAGGCCAGCCGGCAGAGCGAGTTTCAAGCGCACGGTGACGTTGAGGGGGCTTCCAAGCTCTATCGATTTGGCGGCGTCGCTCGGAACATCGGGAAGGCCGATCGCGAGAAGAGGTAGCGCCGCTCTGGATTTCTTGCTCGACCAATCGAGAAAATTCGGCTGCGAGAAGGCGATGTCGAGCGTGAAAGGATCGCGCGTGGCAGCGGGATCGCCGGGCTTGACGTCCGTGACTTCGCCATGGATGCCATCGAGCGTGAGAATCGTCTGGCCGAGATCTTTCCATTGCGATTGCGGCGTGCGGCGAAACGCGATGCGAAGGACGAGTTCGGTATCGCCGCGCACCGAGTAGTGCGCGAGGGCCGTGAGCTTGCCGAGGTCACTTACCTGGCCGTCGATATCCACATGCTGGGTGGAGAGGAACGGGGGATCGGCGGGCGTTTGCACGATTCGGCCGGCTGCATTTGCGGGCACGAGCAAAGCAGATTTGTTGCGCAGCGGAGACGCGAGAAGGCGGAATGGCGCGACTTCGGCGGTGGTGTCCATCCAGATGACTTCGTTGCCGAGGGGCACGGCGGTGATGACGTGATCGAATTGCGCGGGTGAAGGCAGCGACGCGATGAGCTTTCGAACCGATGGGATTAGGACCGCGTCGGAGTCGATCCCGGCGGCCTTGAGCATCGCGGCGAGTAAAGTGTGTTCGTCCTTGGCGTCGCCGTACTTGCTGGAAAGAACGTCGGCGGCGGAGCGAGGCTGGTAGCTGCTTTCACCGAAAGGTAGGCTGACGTAGCGGATGTTCGTCGATACGTAGTCGTAGAGAGCACGCGTTTTGTCGAGGTCGCTCGCGCTCCCCTGAATGATCTCTTGCGTCTTCGCGCGAATTTCAGGCGTGGGATCGGCGCGGTCCGCTTCGAGCTTCGCGTACCAACGGGCGACTTCTCCCCAGGTGGCGAATGTTGTGAGCTGAACATCCGGCGGCTTCGCTTTCGCTTGCTCAGTGTCCTTCTTCGATGAGTCATCGGCCGGGTGCGTGAGATTGGCATGCTTCCAGCGATAGATCGTTCTTCCGTTCTCGTGGGACGTTTCGTAGGGCGAGCCGGCGGATGATTCGAGAGCGACTTTGCGCGTTTCGGGGAGATTGATTTCGAGGCGCTCGTCGAGAACGATGGCGCTCTGAAGGAAACTGTGCTGGTACCAGAATTCGCCCGAAGCGCGCGGCGTGACGACGCGCGTCGCAATTTCATACTCCAGCTCATCTCCGGGAGCGAGTGCGGGAACCGCGATATGTTTTTCCTTGGCGTCGGCGTAGGCAGGCGCATCGCGCGTGATTGAAGTGGCGACATCTTTCGCTGCGTCCGCGTCGGCAGTGACTACCGTTCCATCGGATTTGTGGACACGCACGAAGCGAACGTCGATCTGTTCGTAGGACGAGTTGTAGGCGAAGACGAGTTCGCGCAGTTGCTTGGCGCCCGCGTCGCTTTGCACGCGGATGCGCACCGTGAGAATTTGTTCGCCGGTGCCGTCATTTTCGAAGCACGCGATTGTGGCGTACTCGGTGATGACAAAGGGCTCGCGTGAATAGTCCGCGGAAGTTTTCTTCGGGGAGGGTTTCGTCTGCGTTGCTGTTGAAGGAGGATGGCTCTGGGCGATGGCTACTGCAGGAATGTTCAGGGCGCACAGGAGCGCTGCCAGGAAAAAATGCGGACGCACTCTCTGTTGAAAACTCACGCTGAGAAGTTTAGGTGGGTTAAGGGCGGCGGTAAAGTGCTGATGGCGGGATGGTTGAGGAGTTTCCAACTGTCGGCATGTAGGCCTGCCGACGGCGCCGATGCCGGCGGGTTAGGCGCATGGGTGAGAACAGCGCGCGGTCCGATTGTCGATCTCAGAAAAACTATATGTGCTCTATTATCTGTAGCATGGCAGGAATCTAGGGCAGGATTTTTGTAACGCGGCCCCGCCATTCGGCGAGGGGACCGGCCAGGTGGACGGCGCCGCCGGGCGGCAAAACGCCGGGTAAAATCCGGTCAAACCTTTGCGAAAGTCTCCGGCCGGCGAATGAGCGAGCTTTCGGGACTAGACCGGTCGTATTTGTCAGATTTCCACAGAGATATCGGGTTGACACGTTTTGTTGTTTTGCCTATACTTGCCCGGTTGTGCAAGGGCCTTCGGGCCCGGTGGTGAAAGGGAAGTCTTTCCGACCCGGAACAGAGAAAGACGGAACGGGGAAGGAAAGAGCGGCCGAAATGGGGCGCCAGCCCCGCAAAGCCGTGTGAGCCTCTCCGCAGTTCGCAGATGCAGTTCACTCCTCGGGGTGAAGCGTCAGGGCGGAGTACCTGGTAATTCCTTCGGGTTGGCGACCTTTTCTGTTCATTCACCCGCAGAGTTCTGCGCGGGAAGGTTTGGGCTGCGCAGAAACACGAAACGGATTTTTCGGAGCGAGGGGGAAGAGTGCCCACGTTTTCACAATTGGTGCGGTACGGCCGGGAACAGATTCGAACGAAAACGAAATCGCCCGCGCTCGAAGGATGCCCGGAAAAGCGCGGCGTGTGCATTCGCGTTTATACGCAGACGCCCAAGAAGCCGAACTCAGCACTGAGAAAAGTGGCGCGCGCGCGGCTGACGAACCACGCCGAAGTGACGACGTACATTCCCGGGATCGGACACAACTTGCAGGAACACTCGATCGTGCTCGTGCGCGGCGGCCGCGTGAAGGATCTCCCGGGCGTCCGCTACCACGTGATTCGAGGAACGCTCGACGCGGCAGGCGTCGAGAATCGCAAACAGTCGCGTTCGAAATACGGCGCGAAGCGGCCGAAAGCCGCGCAGAAGTAGGAGAGCGGAAAGATGCCACGCAAAGGATGGGTGGTGCGCCGTAGGATACCGGGCGATCCGGTTTACGGCAGCGACCTGGTGCAAAAGTTCATTTCGAGCATGATGTACGACGGCAAGCGCTCGACCGCGCAGACGATTTTCTACGACGCGATGGATCAGGTGGCGAAGAAGTCGAACGACGACGCGTTCAAGCTGTTCAAGAAGGCCGTCGAGAATTGCAAGCCGACGCTGGAAGTGAAGACGCGGCGCGTGGGCGGCGCGAACTACCAGGTGCCGGTGGAAGTGAATCCGTTCCGGCGGCAGTCGCTCGCGATCCACTGGCTGGTGCTCTATTCGCGCACGCGCTCGGGGAAGTCGATGAGGGACAAGCTGGCCGAGGAAATTCTGGACGCGTCGAATGGCCGCGGCGGAGCGGTGAAGAAGAAGGAAGACGTCCACCGCATGGCGGAAGCGAACAAGGCTTTCGCGCACTATCGCTGGTAGGACTGGAAGCGCAACACCGATACTGAAAATGGCACGACAAGTACAACTCGATCAGATCCGCAATATCGGGATCATGGCGCACATCGATGCGGGGAAGACGACCTGCACCGAGCGCATCCTGTTTTACACGGGTGTGACTTACAAGATCGGCGAAGTGCACGAAGGCACCACCGTGATGGACTGGATGGAGCAGGAGCGCGAGCGCGGGATCACGATCACATCCGCGGCGACCACTGCCTCCTGGAAGCGCTTCGACAAGAACTATCGCATCAATATTATCGACACGCCGGGCCACGTGGATTTCACGGTGGAAGTCGAGCGGTCGCTGCGCGTGCTGGACGGCGCGGTGGCGGTGTTCGACGCGGTGGCGGGCGTGCAGCCGCAGTCGGAAACGGTGTGGCGCCAGGCGGACAAATACCGCGTGCCGCGCATCGCGTTCATCAATAAGATGGACCGCATCGGCGCCGATTTCGACCATTCGATCCGCTCGATGCGCCAACGACTTTCAGCCCACCCCGTTCCGGTTACCTACCCTATTGGCCGCGAAGACAATTTCATCGGCGTCATCGACTTCATCGAGGAACGAGCCATCATCTGGAAAGACGAAACGCTGGGCGCGGAATATGAAATCCTGCCGCTCGAAAAGCTGTGGGACGCGGCCTACCTGGCGACGCGGCCCGCGCTGGAAAAGGCCGTGAAGGCAGGGGCGCTGAGCCCGGAGTTCTACAAAGAACATCGCGAGAAGGTGGTCGAGTACATTGCGGAGCACGACGACGCGATCCTTACCAAATACCTGGAACAGCACAAGCTGGAGCCCGCCGAGTTGCGCGCTTCCCTGCGCCGGTCGACGATCGCGCTGAAGCTCGTGCCGGTGATTGCGGGATCGGCCTTCAAGAACAAAGGCATCCAACCGCTGCTCGACGCGGTGATCGATTATCTCCCGTCGCCGGTGGACGTGCCGCCGGTGGAGGGCGAGGACCCGAATGGAGCCGAGCCGGTGCTGCGGCGCGCGTCGGACGATCAGCCATTTGCCGCGCTGGCGTTCAAGATCATGACCGACCCCTACGTCGGCCACGTGACTTATATCCGCGTGTATTCGGGCGTGCTGAAGACGGGCCAGCCGGTTTACAACTCGACGAAGAAGACGCGCGAGCGCATGGGGCGCCTGCTGCGAATGCACGCGAACAAGCGCGAGGAAATCGAATCGATCGAAGCGGGCGACATTGCGGCCTGCGTGGGTTTGAAGAACGTAACCACGGGCGACACGCTGTGTAACGAAGACAAGCCGATCATTCTCGAGAATATCGATTTCCCCACTCCCGTTATATCCGTAGCGATCGAACCCAAGACCAAAGCCGATCAGGAAAAAATGGGCACCGCCCTCGCGAAGCTTGCCCAGGAAGACCCGACGTTCCGAGTCCATACCGACCGCGACACGGGCCAGACATTGATTGAGGGGATGGGCGAGCTGCATCTTGAAATTATTGTGGACCGCATGATGCGCGAGTTCAGCGTGGACGCGAACGTCGGCCGGCCGCAGGTGGCGTATCGCGAAACAATTCTGAAACTTGCAGAGGCCGAGCACAAGCACATCAAGCAGAGCGGCGGCCGCGGCCAGTACGGACACGTCAAACTGACGGTGCAGCCTCTGCCCAACGCAACTCACGAGGACATGCATGAAATGTCCACGGACGAGCTGGACGAGCTTGCGAAGCAGGTGGCGGGCAAGGGCGGCAAGTGGCGTTTCGACAAGGAGCACCGGCTTCTGTTCATCGACAAGGTCGTAGGCGGCGCGATCCCCAAGGAATTTATCCCTCCGATCGAGGATGGCGTGAAAGAAGCGATGGAGAACGGCGTGCTCGCCGGCTATGAAATGGTGGATCTGGCCGTGGTGGTGATCGACGGCACCTACCACGACGTGGATAGCTCCGAAATGGCGTTCAAGATTGCAGGATCGATGGCTTTCAAGGAAGCCTGCCGCCGCGCAAACCCGAAGCTGCTCGAGCCGATCATGCGCGTGGAAGTTGTCGTTCCCGAGGACTACATGGGGCCGGTGATCGCGGACCTGAATTCGCGGCGCGGCCAAATGCAGGGACGCGAATCGCGCGCCGGGAGCGAGATCATCAACGTGCTGGTGCCGCTCGCAGAGATGTTCGGCTACGCGACCGACATTCGAAGCAAGACGCAGGGCCGAGGCAGCTTCACGATGCACTTTTCGCACTACCAGCAGGCGCCGGCGAACGTGTCCGAGGAAGTCATCGGGAAAGCGACCGGCAAGACGGTAAGAACGTAGTCAACGGATCAAGTTCGGCACGCTGAGACTGAGGAGCAGAGAGACATGGCCAAGGAGAAATTCGAGAGGGTCAAGCCGCACGTAAACGTGGGGACGATTGGGCACATCGACCACGGCAAGACGACGTTGACGGCTGCGATCACGAAGGTGCTGTCGAAGAACAACCCGAAGGTATCGTTCCGTGCGTTCGATTCGATCGACAACGCGCCGGAAGAGCGGGAGCGCGGGATCACGATCGCGGTGTCGCACGTGGAGTACGAGACGGCGAACCGGCACTACGCGCACATCGACTGCCCGGGGCACGCGGACTACGTGAAGAACATGATCACGGGCGCGGCGCAGATGGACGGGGCGATTCTGGTGGTGGCGGCGACGGACGGACCGATGCCGCAGACGCGGGAGCACATATTGCTGGCGCGGCAGGTGGGCGTGCCG
>JAIQEW010000027.1 GCA_020073605.1 Terriglobia bacterium | reverse complement strand
CGTAGAGTTTCGGGATGTCGATGCCCTTTTCGTTGTAGAGGCCGCCGTGAATATCCGCCGCGCCGATGATTTTGTATCCGGCTGCGTGCATCAGGAGCGCGGCTTGCGAGCCGACGTTGCCGAAGCCCTGGATGATCACGCGGCATTCGCCGCACTTCATCTTGAGTTTCGCGATCGCCTTGTTGCAGCAGATCATCAATCCGCGGCCGGTCGCTTCCTTGCGTCCCTGCGATCCACCCAAGTCGAGCGGCTTTCCGGTGACGACCGCCGTGGTGGCCTGATGCACGTGCATCGAGTAGGTGTCCATCACCCAGGCCATGGTTTGCTCGTTGGTGCCGATGTCCGGAGCCGGAACATCGCGCTCCGGCCCGAACCAATCGGAGAGAGAGGCTGTGTAGCGGCGAGTGACGCGCTCGAGCTCGGCCTTCGAGAGTTTTTCGGGGTCGCAGATGACTCCGCCCTTCGCCCCGCCGAACGGAATGTTGACGACCGCGCACTTCCAGGTCATCCAGGCGGCGAGAGCGCGGACCTCGTCGAGCGAAACATCGGGCGCGAACCGGATGCCGCCTTTGCCGGGCCCGCGGACCGTGGAGTGCAGCACGCGATAGCCCGTGAAAACTTCCAGCCGGCCGCTATCCATCGCAACCGGGATGTATACCGTGATTTCCCTCTCGGGATACTTCATGTAGCGGTATACGCCCTGTTCGAGTCCTAGCTTTTGAGCGGCAATTTCAAAGCGGGCGTCCGCCGATTCGTAGACGTTCAGTTCGCCTTGCACAGCGGTAGGCATGACATTCCCCCCTGACAATCTTACCGAATGCCAAGCTGGCCTGGGCAATCATGTTCCAGATCTTCGAAGGTCGTGGCCGGTCATTTCGCGCGGCTCGGGGACGCCGAGCACGCCGAGCAGCGTGGGCGAGACGTCGCGGAGCGACCCGCCGGGCTTCAACTGCACGCGGCCGTCCTCGGTGATCAAAATGAACGGCACGGGATTCGTGGTGTGATACGTGTGAGGGCCGCCGGTCACCGGATCGATCATGGTCTCTGCGTTGCCGTGGTCGGCGGTGATGATCCACGCGCCTCCGCGCGGGCGGAGCGCCTGAAAGATTCGGCCGAGGCACGCGTCCACCGTTTCGCAGGCTTTGATCGCGGCCTCGAGCTTGCCTGAATGCCCGACCATGTCGGCATTGGCGAAATTCATGATGATGGCGTCGAAGTCGCCTTTCTCGACGGCCTTGATCACAGCGTCGGCGACGCCCGCCGCGGACATCTCCGGCTTCAGATCGTAGGTGGGAACCTTCGGTGAAGGCACGAGCACGCGCTCCTCGCCCGCAAAAGGCTTTTCGACGCCGCCGTTGAAGAAGTAGGTGACGTGCGCGTATTTCTCCGTCTCCGCCACGCGCAGGTTCTTGAATTCCAGCTCGGCGAAAACGTTGGCGAGGATGTGCTCCAATTTCTCGGGCGCGAGGATGTAGCGCAGCCACGGCCAGGTTTTTTCGTACTGCGTCATGCCGACGTACACGAGGTCTTTCGGCCGTGAAGGATCGGAAAATTCCTTGAAGCCGGGCTCAATGAGCGCGCGCGTGATCTGCCGGGCGCGATCGGCGCGGAAGTTGTAGAAGATCACGGCGTCATCGTCGCGAATGAGGCCGCGCGGGACGGCGGGCTTGCCGGGCGCGGCTTGCGTCGTGATTACGGCCGGGAGAACGAATTCGTCGGTGACGCCTTTTTCGTAGCTCGCGCGAATCGCTGCGATCGGGTCGCTGAATTTCGCTTCGGCGTCGCCGTGGACCATCGCGCGATAGGCTATTTCGATGCGCTCCCAGCGATTGTCACGGTCCATTGCGTAGTAGCGGCCGATCACGCTGGCGATCTGGGCCGTTGTCTGACCGGGGCCAAGCTCGCGCATCTTCTGCTCGAGCTGGCGGAGGAAATCGATGCCGCTTTCGGGCGGCGTGTCGCGGCCGTCCATGAAGCAGTGGACGAAAACCTTCTCGACCTTGTTTTCGCGCGCCATGCGAAGGAGCGCGAAGAGATGCTGGATGTGTGAATGCACGCCGCCATCGCTCAAGAGGCCGATCAGGTGCAACTGGCGCGTGCGCCCGCGCTCCATCGCTTCGAGGAGCAGCGGCTGGCGGAAAAGTTCGCCGCTCAGGATGAGCTGTTCGACGCGCGTGATGTCCATCTGCACGATGCGGCCCGCGCCCATATTGAGGTGGCCCACTTCGCTATTGCCCATCTGCCCTTCAGGGAGGCCGACGTACGGTCCGGACGTGTGAATCAGCGTGTTTGGAAAATCCTTCAGCAGGCGGTCGTAGTTCGGCTTCCGCGCAAGGGCGATGGCATTGCCCTTGGTCTCGGCGCGGTAGCCCCAGCCATCGAGAACGGTGAGCACAATTGGCCGTGGGCGCTTAGCCATGATAACAGGGGACCCCTCGAAAAGTGTGACACCCTGAGCGTACACCAAACGTTTGTTTTGAATAAGTTACAGAAAATACTGCTCGGCAAGGTGTGTCGACTTGTTTCACCAGTTTTCTGCCTGGAAATTGAACGTGCCGGACGAAGGAAGCCCCCGTCTTGGACGACCTGCTGCCCGCTCCGGCGTTCCTTCGACCTCGTCCGAGTTTTGAGCATTCCATCATCACGAATTACGTTAGCACGAGGCGAAAGCGTTGCAAGGGGGTTGTTGTGTAAAGAATCGGAAGGGTACGACGGCCGAGCGGATGAAGAGCACAGGCAAGATTGCCTGTGCCACGTAAACCAGAAGCAGATCCCTCGCTTCGCTCGGGATGACAAGTGGGGGCGCAGCCGAGTATCGTTGCGATCTTCCACGCGCGAGGTAGAACTGTGTGGAAGGGTCCGCTCGAAAGGGCTTGCGGGTATAATCTGCGGCGCCGAGAGGACCAAGCTCGAAATTTCCAGTTGAGGAGAGATGCTGCCATGAAATTTGTTTTACGAATCGCCCGAGTCGTCGGGCCCGCACTGGTGGGCGCGTGGGTGGCGGCCGGTATGGGCGCGCTGCCTGCTCTCGCGCAGACAGCGCCGGCGGGCGTTCCGGTTCCCGAAGACAGCCCGATCTTCACGGCATTCAAGCAGCTCGAGCAGCAGCCCGCGTACCGGATGACGATGAACATGGAATCGAACGACCCGCGCATGGCGCAAATGGCGGCCATGGGGATGGGCTTCAGTCCGGCGGAAACGGTGGTGAAGGGCGGCGTGCATCAGGTGACGATGCACATGAAGATGCCCGCAATGGACGTGCGCGGCGCGATCGACGACTGGGAGATTCGCGCCGTGGTGAAAGACGGACGCGGCGCACGGCTGATCACGTCGCCTTCCCTGCCCCGGATCATGAAACACAACGAGCAGATGCTTCAGATGGAAATGGCCATGCTCGACCGGCAAGCAACAATGGCAATCGCGCGCGCGGCGGCGGAAGGGCCCATCGGGGCGATCCAGGCCGCAACCACGGCCGCGGAAACGGTTCTCGCGAACATCATGGCGCAGCGGCTGATGAAAAAAGAAAAAGAGTTCTTTTCGTGGCAGTGCATACCGCAGCAGGTCGGCTCGAAGAGCGGCGACGCGAAAACAAATCCGCTGACAGACATGCGGCTGGTGGGCGACGAAAGCGCGGGCGGCGCGCCGGCCACCGCGTACGAGTTTTACGTGCGCAACGGCGATCAGTTGCAGGGGCCGGTGCGGTTGCTAGTGGCCAAGGATACGGGATTGCCGCAGCGCATCGAGATGACCGATCCGCAAGGACGCGGCAGCATGCACATGGATTATTCCTTCGACAAGATCACCGATATCGAGATTCCCGCCTGCATGGCCAGCGGCCACTAACGCCAGGTTCGCCGGCCACGGTGGATGATCCGGATGGCGGGCACCACGAAAGCAAAATTACGAGGGGCGGCCGGAGGAAGCGGGAAGCGCGAGGCGCGCACCCAGTTGTTCGAGGCGGCCGCGGTATTCGGCGAGATCGACCGGTTGGCGCGCGACGCCGGAGTCCATGGCCGCCTTTGCGACGGCCGAGGCGACCCAGACCAATGCCCGCGGGTCAAACGGCTTGGGAACGATGTACTCAGGACCAAACTCCATTCTTTTCACGCCGTAGGCCTGGCAGACTGAATCCGGCACCGGCTCTTTCGCCAACGCCGCCAGGGCATGCGTGACGGCGAGCTTCATTTCTTCGTTGATCGCGCGGGCGCGAACATCCAGAGCCCCGCGGAAGACGAACGGAAACCCCAGAACGTTGTTCACCTGATTGGGATAGTCGGAGCGTCCCGTGGCCATGACTAGATCGTTGCGAGCGCCGCGCGCATCTTCAGGGGTAATTTCCGGGTCGGGATTGGCCAGTGCAAACACGATGGGACGAGGCGCCATGAGCTTCAGCATGTCCGGGGTTACACTGCCCTTCGTCGAGAGTCCCACCAGCACGTCGGCGCCGCGCAACGCGTCCGTCAGGGTGCGCAATTCGGTGTCCCGGGCAAAGCGCGCCTTGTAAGCGGTCATGCCCTCGGTGCGGCCGGAATAAATCACGCCCTTGGTGTCCACCATGAGCAATCGCTCCGGCTGGACGCCCAGGCGGAGATAGTGCGTGGCGCAGGCGATGCCTGCCGCTCCAGCACCAACGAACACGACGCGCGCCTGGTCGATCTGCTTGCCCACGATTTGGAGCGCGCCGAGCAACGCGGCTCCCGAGACCATGGCCGTTCCGTGCTGATCATCGTGCATCACGGGAATCGAGAGGGTGCTGCGCAGGGTTTCTTCGATGAGGAAGCACTCCGGCGTCTTGATGTCCTCGAGATTGATGCCGCCGACGGTGGGCTCGAGAAGCTGGCAAAACTTGATGAAGTCTTCGGCCTTCTCGGAGTTCACCTCGAGGTCGAACACGTCGACGTCCGCGAAGCGTTTGAAGAGCACCGCTTTTCCTTCCATGACGGGCTTTCCCGCGAGCGGCCCTATGTTTCCCAAACCCAGAACCCTCGTGCCGTTGGAAACGACAGCAACGAGGTTGCCGCGCGCGGTGTACTCGAAGACTAGCTCGGGCGACCTGGCGATCTCGCGGCAAGGCTCCGCTACTCCCGGCGTGTAGGCCAGACTCAGGTCGGCCGCCGTGCGGCAAGGCTTGGTGGCGACGACCTCGATCTTGCCCTTGCGGCCGGTGCGGTGATAGTCGAGTGCATCCTGCTTGCGCGAGCTCATGAAGGACTCCTACTGGATCGGCGTTACGGGCTCCAAGTTTAGTTCGATCTGCCGATCGATCGGCGGAGCCGGACTATCGGCGGGGCATGCCTTCGGTAGCGGGCGGGACGATGCCCTTGAGGCACACGCAGATGGCGATGGCGCCGCAGCACTCATTGTAGTGCACGAAGCTGTTCACGAGCGGGCCGAGACGCAGGACGGCCC
The DNA here is from genome assembly GCA_020073605.1 of Terriglobia bacterium. Classification (GTDB taxonomy): domain Bacteria; phylum Acidobacteriota; class Terriglobia; order Acidiferrales; family UBA7541; genus Palsa-295. Next base: position 15,910 of record JAIQEW010000027.1, on the reverse strand, counting down.
TTCGCTCCCTTCGTTCGAGAAACCAAACTTAAGGCAAACGGGATTCTTCGCGGCTGGGCTGCCACGCCTCGATCACCTTCTTGCGCTCCGGAAACAGTTCGCTGGAAACCCGAATCTTTCCTTCACGCACAAACTGTTCGTGATTCTCCTCGAGGTCGGCAGGCCTGTACCGGTAGTTAGCTGTCAGGCCGGCGGACGCTTCCAGCCCGTATGGACGCAAATTTCCAAACGCATTGACTCGTTCGAGGCGGGCGCCGTTCGAAAGATGGAACGTGGCCACCTGGTCGTAGAGCTTTCCATCCCGCCGAGCGCACGTGAGATATGCAAGAGCCAGTCGCTGCAACGGCGCGCCAAGGATTTCGCGGTGAGAGAGTGGCTGTTCAAGCAGATGAAAGAAAGCGTCGACAACATCACTGCGCCCGGACGCGGCGGTCAGGTCATCACTATAATCGCTCAGCAATCGGGAGAGACGGCCGGGCGTGAAGCCTTGCTCGTTCCGCGTGTCTCGCAGCGCGCGCGAGAAGCCGGGAAGAGGCGAGAGCGTGCTGTACGTCCTGACGTGGGGGAACTCCGCGGCAAGTTCGGCGACCACCTGTTTGATCAGGAAATTCCCCATCGGAACGTTCCGCAGCCCCTGCAGGCAGTTGTTGATCGAATAGAAGATGGCCGTATCCATTTTTTCGGGCGCGAGCACCGGCGCGTTCACATCGAGCAACGGCCCGAGGTTGCCGGTCAGCCCATCGCACAGCGCCACTTCGACGAAGATGATTGGCTCGTTGGCAAGAGCTGGATGAAAAAATGCAAAGCACCGCCGGTCCGCTTCGAGGCGCCGGTGCAGATCCGGCCACCCGTTGATTTCATGCACCGATTCATACCGGATTAGCTTTTCGAGGATCAGCGCGGAGGTTTGCCAGCTAATGCGTTCGAGGCGGAGAAATCCGCGATTGAACCACGACCGGAACAGATGCTTCAGGTCGGCGTCCAGCGGGCCGAAATCCGCGCCGTTGTTTGCGGATGCCTGAAGAACGTGTCCGCGCAGGGCGACCAGCGTTTCCGTGCCGCCCGGCGCCGTATTGAGTCTCCGGATGAGTTCCTGGCGCGGCGCCTCGACGGCCGCGGAAAGCGCGGCCAGGGTTCCCGGGCCGGGAGAACGTTCGTACGCGGCTGCAGCCCTGTGGATCGCGGCCTCGTTCGGTGAAAACTCGCTGTTCAGCATTTTGAAGAAGCTGAGGCGCCGCTCCGAATCCATCGCCGTGTATGCGTCGATGATTTGCTGCGCGAGCGCTGTCTGCGACGCTTCGCCTCGTTCGGAAAGCAGCTGACGGCACAGATAACCCATGTCTGTGCGACGCCCACTCAGTGATTCCAGCAAGTTGGAGAGAAATCCAGGCATTGGCCTGACAAAATTATAGCGTGAAGCCAGCGAAGGCCGGTGAACGTGCTGTGAATGAGTTTACAAGAAATGCCTCAAGCAAGCCGCGCTATCGGCGGGGCTCGCTGGAGGGCGGGACGATGCCTTTGAGCCGCAAGTAGACGGCGATGGCGCCGTAGCACTCGTTGTCATGCACGATGGTGTTCATCAGCGCGATCAGGCGCGGCACGGGACCGCGGAAGCTTTGCACCGGGTCATTCGAATTCGCGTCGGTAAGCGCGGCGTAGGCGGCGTCGCAGGTGTCGAAGGAATCTTTCAGGGCGGCGACGAGATCGGCTTTCGTGGTCTTCGATCCGGCGCCCGGAGCCTTCGGCGTGCCGAGGGCGCGCGAACAGCCGGCCGTCTGAGCGTCGGCCACGTGCGCGATCCATCCGCCAAAGCTGCGCTCTTCGGGAGTCGGCTGGTAGCCGTAGGCGTCGTCAGGCATCTTGTCGGCGGCCTTCAGCAGGTTGTTCTTGGCCTGATTGTACGATCCACGAATCGAGTCGATCACGCTTGGCGGCGCTTGACTGGGCGCCGGGGCCTGGCCGAAGAGCGGCGAAGCGAAGATTCCAACGAGTCCCACCATGATGGCGGCGTAGCGTTTCATGGCATTCCTCCCCTAGTCCGGCTGTGCCGGAACCTTGCGAACCGGGCGGATTATAGAACGAAATTGACCCGTGGAAAAATCGAGGTCCTACTTCTTGCGACGCTTGGAAATCGGATTCCAGAGGTTCCACATGTAATCGGTATGTGCTTCGCCCCATGCCAACGACGGCCCCCAAGCGCCCTTGAGGCGTTCATCGCGGGCCCAATGTTCGAAGTATGGTCGGAGCGCTTCCGATTCGAGAGCATGTTCGAGGAATCCGGTTTCAATCGTGTAGCGGACATCTTCGCCGCTCATGAGGTAGAGCTCGGTGATTGCTCGTGCGGCCGATCGAATGATTTCGGCCATGTTTCCCGTCTCGACTAGGTGGCGGAGCCACATGTGGAGGGTATGGCAGGCTTCAAAGCGGCTTTGGATTTCGTCGCTGTCCTCCACATTTTGGCGAATGCATTCGAGCAGGTATCGCTGAATCAGGGCGCACGTCGCCTTTTGCCCGAGGTCCGGTTGAATACGGTAGTAACCCGAATCCGTAAGGCGGTATAGCTTTGACAGGGTCTCAAGATCGTCGGCGCCGTCAATCCAACGCAGGACGTCCTCTCTGGGAATTGTCCCGTCTGTAGCCAGGGCTGCGTCGATGTCGTGTGTGATATCCGGCATCAGTTTGTCTTATAGACGGGGACGAGGAAGGAAGCTTCGTAGTCGGCGCCGCGGGCTTTGCCTTTTGCTTCGATCTCCCAATAGACGGGCGGCGTGGCGGAGAGATTCGTGGTGGGCTGGTCGGAGGGCAAGCGGAACTCCATGAAAATATCTCCGCCGGCGAGGCCGGTGAGCTTTTCGCGGTCGAGCGTCGAGACGTCTTTGTACAGCTCGTAGCAGACGACCTGCGTGGAGCGGTTCTGGCCGGTGCCCGTGGTGACGTACTGTTCCCGAACGCAGCGCAAGGTGAGGGTCAGCTCGTCGATTACCGAAACGTGATGCGGCGAGCGAAGGCACGCGCGGAGCGTGCCGCCCAAAGCAAATGGGAAAGATTCGTAGCTCAGGAAACTATTGTCGTAGCGCAGCAGATCGAGAAGCATCGCGGCCCAGCGAAACCAGAAGATCAGACCTAGCAAACTGAAGATCACCGCACCAGCGAGAAAGGGCCAGGCACCGCGCACGTTGATTCCAACCCATCCGAAGGGCACGAGGAACACCGTCCAGACGAGGGCGGCCATGAGGCGCTTGAGCATGTCGTCGAACGCGGAGAAGGCGATGCCTTCCCGGTGCCAATGGAAATCGTAGAGCCAGGGCTCGCTCGGGCGCGCGGCCGCTTCGCGCCGCCAAGCGGCTTTGCGAACGATGTCGTGGAGGCCATGAAGGAAGAGAAACGACCCGGCCAGAAAAAACATGCCTGCAAAAATACCGATCATCCAGTCGGGGGCATGCTTGCGCGCCGGAATGGCGTCGAGCGCAACCAGTCCGATGGCGATCCCCGCGGCCATGAAAGGCAGGCCGAAGAGCATGGATTGCCAGCCGTTGATGGGCGCGGCGCTCTGCGCGCGGTGATTGGCGAGAGCCGGGTGACCCGAAGGGTCGGGGGCGAGGCTCGCAACCATGAGCCTGGTCGTGGTAGCCATGGGCGCGTTTTCTCTCCGTCAACCAAGATGGCAAGGGGAGCCGCAGGCAGCAATGGGACTTCGGTGAAAGGGTAACGAGGAGAAGTCTCAAGCGCCCGCAGCGATACTCAGCTTCCGGCGAGGGCGGAGCGGCCGGGGAAGCGGGCGGCGGAGCCAAGCTCTTCTTCGATGCGGAGGAGCTGATTGTACTTGGCGATGCGGTCGGTGCGGGACGCGGAGCCGGTCTTGATCTGGCCGTTGCCCATGGCGACGGCGAAATCGGCGATGAAGGCGTCCTCGGTCTCACCGGAACGGTGCGAGACGATGGCGGCGTATTTCGCCTTGCGCGCCATTTCGACGGCTTCGATGGTCTCGCTGACGCTGCCGATCTGATTCAGCTTGATCAGAATGGCGTTGGCGATGCCTTCGGAGATGCCGCGGGCGAAGATTTTCGGGTTGGTGACGAAAACGTCGTCGCCGACCAACTGGATCTTTTTCCCAGTGGCGCTTGCCGCGCCGCCACCGCCCAGCTCCTTCGTGGCGATTTTCCAGCCGTCCCAATCGTCTTCGGCAAGGCCGTCCTCGATCGAGACGATGGGATACTGGCGGACCCAGCTGCTCCAGAATTCGACAATCTGCTCGGACGTGCGCGCGGACTTGTCGGATTTCTTGAAGACGTATCTTTTCGAGGCGCGGTCGTAGAACTCGCTGGCGGCGGGATCGAGGGCGATGGAGATCTGCTCGCCGGGCTTGTAGCCGGCGGCGGTGATAGCTTCGAGGACGCGTTCGAGCGCCTCTTCATTCGATTTCAGATTGGGCGCGAAGCCTCCTTCGTCGCCGACGGCGGTCGAGTAGCCGTTCTTTTTCAGCACGGCTTTCAGGCTGTGAAAGACCTCGACACCCCAGCGCAGCGCTTCATGGAAGCTCGGAGCGCCAACAGGCATCACCATGAATTCCTGCACGTCCACGGAATTATCCGCGTGCGCGCCGCCATTGAGGATATTCATCATCGGCACGGGAAGAGTGCGGGCGGAGGAATCGCTCGAATAGCGCGCGAGATATTTATAGAGCGGCTGGCCGGACGCGGCAGCAGCCGCGCGCGCCGCAGCCATCGAGACGGCGAGAATGGCGTTGGCGCCGAACTTCGATTTGTTGGGCGTGCCGTCCGCTTCGATCATACGGCGGTCGAGCGCGCGCTGGTCGGATGCGTCCATGCCCGTGACGGCGGCGGCGATTTCCGTGTTCACGTGGGCGACGGCTTTCAGGACGCCCTTGCCGACATAATGATGCTTGTCGCCGTCGCGCAGCTCGATGGCTTCGTGCTCGCCCGTGGAAGCGCCGGAGGGAACGGCAGCGCGGCCCAGCGCTCCGCCTTCGAGACGGACGTCGGCCTCAACCGTAGGATTGCCGCGCGAATCGAGAATCTGGCGGCCGCGCACAGCGATGATCTTTGTGGACATCATTCCCCCTGATGAAAATTCACAAGCAACGCGCTCGTCGAAAGTCAGCTACGAATCATTCCGGCTCTTCGATCATGGATTCGGGGCGAACCACCACGACGACGCCATTGTCGGAGACGGCGTAGCGCGACCGGTCAGCTTCGAGATCGTGGCCGATGACCGTGCCCTCGGGCAGCTCCACGTGGCGGTCGATGATCGCGCGGCGGATGCGGCAATGACGCCCGATGGTGACGTGGTTGAAGATGATCGACTCCTCGACGTCGCTGTAGCTATTCACGCGGACATCGTAGCCGAGCACCGACTTCGCGACGCGCCCGCCGGAGATGATCGACCCGCCGGCCACGATCGAATCGAGCGCGACGCCCATGCGCTCCGGATCGGCAAAAACAAATTTCGCAGGAGGATACTGGCGCTGCCAGCTGTGCAGCGGCCAGCTCTCGTCATACAGATTGAAAATGGGCGTAACCGAGACGAGATCCATGTTGGCTTCGTGATAGGCGTCGACGGTGCCGACGTCGCGCCAGTAGGACGTGCTCTTCTTGTTTTCGTCGCGGAAGTTGTAGGCGAAGACGCGGTATTTGTCGATGATCCGCGGGAGAATATCCTTGCCGAAATCGTGCGAGGAACTGGGGTTCTCGGCGTCGTCGATCAGAATGGGAACCAGAAACTGAGTGTTAAATAGGTAAACCCCCATCGAGGCATTGACCGTGCCGGAACGCACGCGCGAGGGCTTGGGGCGGGCCGGTTTTTCCTCGAAACCGAGGACGCGCCAGTTCTCGTCCGTTTCGAGCACGCCGAATTTTCCAGCAGCTTCCGCCGGATCTATCTCGATCGTTGCGACGGTCACGTCCGCGCCGGCCGCCACATGCTGCTCGAGCATCTTCTGGTAATTCATCTTGTAGATGTGGTCGCCCGACAGGATGAAGACGTAATTCGACTGCTCACTGCCGATGGAATAGATGTTCTGGTAGACCGCGTCGGCGGTGCCCTGATACCAGTGCTGCGAGACGCGCATCTGCGGAGGCAAAACTTCAATGAAATCGCCGTGTCCCATCAAAGAGGACCAGCCGCGCCGGACGTGGCGATTGAGGCTCAGGGCCTTGTACTGGGTCAGGACGAAGACGCGCCGCAGATCGCTATTGAGGCAGTTCGAGAGCGTGAAGTCGATGATACGATAGACGCCGCCGAAGGGCACGGCGGGCTTCGCGCGGTCCCGCGTCAACGGCCAGAGCCGTTCACCCTGGCCGCCGGCCAGCAGAACACCAATCGCGTTGCGCATCTGCGGCATGGATAGTGGTCCGGCAGCGCCCCCTCGCGCAGCGAACTATTCTAGCAGCATGTCGCCCGCGCCGGAGACCCGGCTTCCAGGGCGCAACAATCCGACAGGCGAGCGCCCGCGCAACGGCGGGGACGCGGCACATTTACTCAATAGTACAAAACCACTCGCCTTCGGCCTTAATAGGCAATTTAAGTCTTGACTTGGACGGTAGCCTCCGATAGAAGAGTTGGGCATTAGCCGGTTCGCGTGAATTCCGGTTACACTAATGGAAGATCGTTAGTTCAGATCAGAATAAAGGGACGGGGGTGAATACGCGTGGCAGAAGTCGTAATCCAAGAGGGCGAGTCTTTGGAAAACGCTCTCCGGCGCTTCAAGAGGAAAGTGCAGTCGGAAGACATCATCAAGGAAATCAAGAAGCACAGCTACTACATGAAGCCCGGGGAAAAGCGTCGAGCCAAGCAGGCCCTCTCGCGTAAGCGTCTCCGTAAGAAACAGCGGCGTGAGCAAGACTAGGCGACCAACAAGTCGTCCAACTCTCCAAGCAGCTTCGTGCCAGCGGGCAGGTGAAAACCCCGAGTGTGCGCGGGGAATCATTCTACCGCTGGCCGTGCGCTGCGCCGCAGTCCCTACTTTCTCCCAGGCTCGACTCACCGTCGACCTGGGAGCCCTTCCTATGCGAACCCGGCCCCGGAGCAGCGTATGGAATACCATGACAAGGTCCTGAAGTGCTCGGATTGTGGGGCTGAATTCGTCTTCACCGCGGGCGAGCAGATGTTTTTCGCCGACAAGGGCTTCAAGAACGAACCGAAGCGGTGCAAGGCTTGCAAGGCAAATCGCGCGCAGGGCAACGAAAACGGCTCGAATAACGTTCAGCGAGTGGAAACGAAGACGGTCTGCTCGCAGTGCGGGAAAGAAACCACAGTTCCCTTCAAGCCGACGCAAGGACGCCCGGTGTATTGCCGCGAATGCTTCCAACAGCGGCGATCCATCAGCGCCCCGAGCGCAACAGCGTAAGTCCGTAATCGCCGGCCTCGAGCCCGGCAAACCACCCCTGTAACTAAGGGAAATCCCGGTGGAATGCCATCGGCCTGTTCGGTTTCCTACCTGATGCAAGTGCGCTTGTTGGGCAAGTGTCGATAGTCACTGCCAGTAAACACGGCCCACATTCGAATCTTCGCACCGGGCAATCGCGCTATGATCAGCGAAGACGGACAATACGGGGCAGGCAACTCCCTTTCGTAGTTCCACTTAAGCGGCCCCACCACGGTGAGAGAGAGCCTAATTCGAGCCGGACGGCGCATGAAGAAACATGGGAACGATCATCGCGGCAAGCGGCGCACCGTGCGGCGAAAGCGCACCGAAGAGCAGGGCGACATTCTGGCGCACGCTGTCGAGAACAGCTCTGAAATGATTGCCATGGCCGATCTGAAAGGCCGGCTCACGTTTGTAAACAGAACTCTCCTCCAGAATCTAGGTTACTCAAGAGAAGAGGTTATCGGGAAACCTCCCGGATCCATCCTTTCCCCCGCCAATCCTCCAGCGCTGCTGCTGGAAATTAGCACCAAGTCCCTCCAGGATGGAGGATGGAAGGGCGAGTGCCTATCTTCCCGCAGCGACAACAGCACTTTCCCCACATTCCTGAGTGTTGGGCCAATCAAGGACCGGCACGGCCGCGTAATCGGCAGCCTCGGCATCGCACAAGACATCACGGAGCGGAAACGCGTGGAGCAAGCCCTCCGTGAAAGCGATGAACAATTCCGCCAGCTGGCGGAAAACCTTCGCGAGTTTCTCTATGTCCTGAGGCCCGAGCCCTTTGAAGTAGTCTACGTCAGCCCGGCTTACGACGAAATCTGGGGAAGGCCGCGGCAAGAACTCTATGTTCATCCCATGGCCTGGATGGAGTTCATCCATCCGGAAGACCGCGAACACGCCACTGTGATTTTCGAGCGAAGCATGCGTGGCGAGGCAGCCGAGTTGGAATGCCGGGTGGTGCGAAAGGACGGGTCACTTCGCTGGGTTCGCATGCGCGGTTTTCCGGTCCGCCAACCAACGGGCGAGCTCTACCGCGTCGTGGGGATCGGCGAGGATGTCACCCAGCGCAAACAGGCGGAAACGGAACTGCGCGAGGCGCATGAAAAGCTGCGCCTCTCACTTCGAGACTCGGAGCAACGCGCCCTTGAGGCGACCAAGCTCACGGAGCTGGTCGATGTCCTACAGTCGTGCGAGACCGTCGAAGAAGCCTACAAGATCGTGGGGAGCATCGCGCCGAGGATTCTTGCGGCTCGTTCCGGGGCCCTCTGCGTTACGAGCCCGTCCAGGAACATTGTGGAAGCTGTGGCAACCTGGGGCGATGCGCTCGCCACCGAGAAGACATTTCCCCCGGACAGTTGCTGGGCGCTTCGGCGCGGCAAGATTCATCAAGTGAAGGATGCCGCCTCGCCTCTGCGGTGCCAGCACGTCGATGAATCCTATGGAGGCCCTTACGTCTGTGTTCCATTGGCTGCGCATGGTGAAACACTGGGCGTGCTTTACCTCGAACAGTTCGCCTCTTCCTCAGATTCCTCAAGGAACTCAACCGAGGAGGAAGCGGAAACCTTGAGCCGTCAGGGAATTGCGGTCGGCGAACGCATCTCCCTGGCGCTGTCAAACCTCCGGCTCCGCGAGGTGCTTCGCAGTCAATCCATCCGCGATCCTCTGACGGGACTGTTCAATCGCCGTTACATGGAGGAATCGCTGGAACGCGAGTTGCGGCGTGCTGCCCGCAACAACCAGTCCGTGGCTCTGGTGATGATGGATATCGATCATTTCAAGCGATTCAACGATACGTTCGGTCACCAGGCCGGGGACGTGTTATTGCGCGCTCTCGGCGATTTTCTCATGCACCGGACTCGCGGCCAGGATGTGGCCTGCCGCTTCGGCGGCGAGGAGTTCACGCTGATTCTGTCGGGTGCGACGGGCGGCGACGCCTGCAAGCGCTCGGAACTTTTGCAGGAAGAACTCAGGCACTTGACGGTGCAACACGCCGGCCAGACCCTCGGCAAGATCACTTTTTCCATCGGCATCGCTGCATTCCCCGGGAATGGTTCGACTGCGGAAGAACTGTTGCGCGCCTCTGATCAGGCTCTCTATCGCGCGAAGTCCGAGGGACGCGACAGGATCGTGATGGCTTGACTTCCTGAGCGTGCCATCTGTCCATCGAAGGCTGCATCCAGGACGGCGCCAATATGTTGCAGGCCTCTCTATCCGTCTTGAATGAAGTTGACGGCTCTTCAAACCGGGATCGTACCCGGCCGCAGCGTTGATTGACCTGCCTCCGATGCCAGCCTAAAATCAAGCGGGCCGGGAGGCCCACTTTCATGGACGAAAAAATCCTGCGCGACTATCTTCGACGCGCCATGGACTGGCATGAGGCGCATGCCGATTGGAAAGCGGCGCTGAAGGATTTTCCTGCAAAACTCCGCGGGACGCGCCCGAAAGGAGCGCCGTATTCGGCGTGGGAACTGCTCGAACACGCGCGCATCGCCACATGGGACATTCTCGAGTTCAGCCGGGATGCCAAGCACGTTTCACCGGACTGGCCCGGGGGCTACTGGCCCAAAAAGCCGGCGCCGCCGAACGCCGCCGCGTGGGAAAAGAGCATCAAGTCGCTGAAGCATGACCTAGAAGAAATGGGAAAGCTGGTGACCGACCCGAAGACCGACCTGCTGGCGCCCATCCCTCACGGATCGGGCCAGACAATCCTGCGCGAGGCGCTGCTGATCGCCGACCACAATTCCTACCATCTGGGGCAGATTATCCTGGTCCGCCGGCTGCTGGGTTGCTGGCCGGAAAAGTGAGCCGCAGTTCGCGTCACGCCTCCGAAATAGGGCGTCTTATGATTGGGATCATAGAGAAACACACCGAAATCCAAGGGGCACGCACGAAATGAGCGGGGAGCAGACCATCGAAGAGCCGGCAGGTTCGAGAGAAGCGCAGGAGCGAGTCTGGGATTCATTTCGCCGCTGGGGATACCTTCAGGCCAATCTCGACCCACTGGGAGATCTCGAGCCAGTCGCATTGCCCGAACTGGAGGTCGCGGGACCCGAGGCGGAGGCGGCACGCCGGTTGTATTGCGGCAGCATCGGCGCCGAGTTCATGCACATCCCCGACCGCGAGCGGCGCCTGTGGGTGCAGGAGCGCATGGAATCGGAGGCGGCGGAGCCGGACCGCGCGCGAATTCTCGACCTGCTCGTTCGCGCGGAAATTTTCGAACAGGTGCTCCAGACGCGCTATCTCGGCACGAAGCGCTATTCGCTCGAGGGAGAGGCTGCGCTGCTCCCGTTGCTCGACGCGATCCTGAGCGCGGCATCCGATCAGGGCGCGGAAAAAGCCATGCTGGCGATGAGCCATCGAGGGCGGCTCAACGTGATGGTGCACATCGTCGGCCGGGAGGCGGCCGATGTTTTCGCGCGGTTTGAAGACGTGGACCCGCGAAGCATCCTGGGCAGCGGCGACGTGAAATATCACCTGGGCGCCACCGGCACGTTTCGAGCGGCGAGCGGCCGCGAAGTGGGAATGCACCTGGTATCCAACCCGAGCCATCTGGAAGCCGTCGATCCCGTGGTGATGGGCCGCACGCGCGCAAAGCAGATGCGCCAGGGCGAGCACGGACGGCTGGAAGTGCTGGCCATCGCGATGCACGGCGACGCCGCATTCGCCGGCCAGGGAATCTGCGCGGAGACGCTGAACATGTCCGGAGTCGCGGGCTTCACCGTGGGCGGCTCGGTGCACATCATCGTCAACAACCTGATCGGATTCACGACCGTGCCGCGGGACAGTGGCTCTTCGCGCTTTTCATCGGACCTCGCCAAGCGATTGCCCGTGCCGATCTTTCACGTGAATGCGGAAGACCCGGAGGCCGTGGTGCGCGTGGGCCGGATCGCGCTCGACTATCGCTACGCGTTCGGCACGCCTGTGGTGGTGGACTTGATCGGATACCGCAGGCACGGCCACAGCGAGGTGGACGATCCCACCATCACGCAACCTTTGCGCTACCGGAAAATCGAGGCGCATCCGCCGATGTGGAAAATCTACGCGGAGAAGATCGGCGCGGATGCCGAACCGATCGTCCAGCGCGTGCGTGAGGAATTGGACGCCGCGCAGGCGGAAGCGCGCGAACTCGAAAAGAGTCCGGCGATGCGCAAGCTGCCGCGCTATTGGGGCAAGTTCCGCGGCGGGCGCTACGATGCGTCGCTCGAAGTGGACACGGCCGTTCCGGTGGAGTCGCTGACGACAACGGGCGAATCGCTGGTGAGATATCCGGACGGATTCCACATTCATCCGAAGGTGAGCAAGCTGCTCGAACAGCGGCTCGAGATGGCGCGAGGCAAGCGCGCGATCGATTTCGGCATGGCCGAGGCGCTGGCCTTCGGATCTCTTCTCAAGCAAGGCATGCCGGTGAGGCTGACGGGGCAGGACAGCCGCCGGGGAACTTTCAACCAGAGGCACGCGGCGCTGATCGATATCGAAACCGAAGAAGAGTACGTGCCGCTCGAGCACGTGGCGCCGGACCAGGGATGGTGCGAAATCTATAACTCGCCGCTTTCCGAGGCGGCAGTGCTCGGATTCGAGTACGGCTTCAGCCGCGATTATCCCGAAGCGCTCGTATTGTGGGAGGCGCAATTCGGAGATTTCGCGAACGGCGCGCAGATCATCATCGACCAGTTCATCGCGGCGAGCGAAGACAAGTGGAATTTGCTCTCCGGAATCGTGCTTCTGCTCCCGCACGGCTACGAAGGCCAAGGGCCGGAACATTCGAGCGCGCGCATCGAACGCTTCCTACAGCTCGCGGCGCGCGACGCCATGCAGATTTGCCAGCCCTCAACCGCGGGGCAGTATTTTCACCTGCTGCGGCGCCAGGCGCTAAGGGCGTGGCGTAAACCGCTCGCCATCTTCACGCCGAAAAGCATGCTCCGAAATCCCGTGGCCTGCTCGCCGCTCGGCGATCTCGTAACCGGCCGCTTTCAGACCGTCATCCCCGATCGCGGCGACGGCTCGGCGTCGCGAGTCCTGCTTTGCAGCGGGAAAATTGGCCACGAGCTGGAAGCCGAACGGAAGCGCCGCCCGGAACGCTCCACAGCCATCGTTTTCGTCGAGCAGCTTTATCCCTTTCCTGAGGCGGAACTCGCCGCGGAGATGGATCGCCACGCGAGCGCGCGGGAGTTTGTGTGGGTCCAGGAAGAACCCGGCAACATGGGGGCCCACGATTTCGTGGTTCCGCAGCTCGAGCGGCTGGCGCGGGGACGCGCGGTGCTTTCGGTCAACCGATCCGCGAGCGCCAGTCCCGCAACCGGTTCAGCGAAAGCGCACGAGCTGGAGCAGAAGACGCTGCTTTCACTTGCGTTCGGGATTTGATCGAAGGCCCGCTACCCCACAGATTTCCGCCGTTTCGATTCCGCCCTATTGCGCTCGCGAATTCTGCGAGAAGCACCAGTGAACGAATTCCGGCGTGTAGCGTTCGGTGACCGCCGCCGGAATGTCGGACTCATTCACTTGCTGAAAATCGAAATCGATCTGGCCATCGGGATGCACCGCGCCGGTGAGGAATCCATAGACGTTGGTCTGCGACGCGGAGCTCGCCTCCGGCGGCAACGCGTAACGCTCCGCCCCGGCCGTCCCGACGATCCATCCGGGCAGGACGCCGCCGTGCAGGCGCCAGTATGAGGTGTTGTAGACGCTGTCCATGAAGAAGTGCGAATGGCTGGCGAGGACGTACACGTGCTTGTGCGCCGTGTTTTGAGCCTGGAGGAGATCGGCGTACACGCGGCGGCCCGTCTCGGTCCCGCCCGGCGATTGGTTCATGCTGTGATCCTTGGAAATACTTTCGGGGAGCGCCTCGTGCATGCCCACGACAATCGCGCGAATCCGGGGGCTCGAGGAGTCGGAAGCGAGCGTCTTCTCAAACCAATCGATCTGCGCCGGATCAAACTGAGACTCCAAGGAGTTGTCGAGATTGATGAAATCCACACCGCCCGCTGACCAGTGGTAATACGTCTTCGCCTGGCGGTCGGTGGGATCGTCCTGCAAGCGCTGCGCGCGCAGATTCGGAGCATCGATCCACCGGGCGAACTGAATCACGAACTCCGCCAGGGTCTTCGGAGGGATCGTTTCATGGTTGCCGATTCCAAGATACACGCGGAGCGCGCCGAAAGGAGCAATCTGATTGTCCAGGAAATCCTTCCAGGCAAGCGCCTGGTAATCGGGCAACGCGAGCGGCGTCGAGAGATGCTCGGGCTGGTGCGCGATGTCTTCGTCAACCGAGCCGATCTTTCGAAAATCGCCGAGATGCCAGTAGAAGATCGCCCCGCTTTGCTTCACGCCGGCGGCGATTCCCGGCATTACGACGTCGCCGCAGTTGCGCGAATCTCCGGAGAGGGCAAATTTCCACGGGCGCGGCCTCGGCCTTGAGGCTGGGGCAGGCGGGTTGCTGCCGGTTTGCGCCTCTAGTGGGGCAGGAACCAGGCTGAGGGAGGCGAGCACGAGCGCCCCCGCGACCAACAACATGCTTTTTCTCACCGGTCCTCCGCGAAGATCCTGGCCACCGCTCGACAGGAAAAGCATTTCGAGCGGGGCATGATATTGTGCCGCGATGCAGGTGTATTGGCAACCTCGGGCGGGTGGCCCACCCTTCTGATTGTCCAGGTTAATCCTGTGTCCACAAGAAGCACCGCTGGCATTCTTATCGTAGCGTTCAATTCACACCGTTGGGTGCCCCACCCTTTGTTCTATAAGGGTGGGACGGTTTCTCCGATCCTGCGTTGAGCGCAGTTCCGGTCGTTACCACAGAAGTGGATTGGGAGTGCAAACGCCCTGGTCGTCATATCGGTAGAATCGGTAGCTGCTCCAGAGCCACAGCTTGGGATCCTTCACGAGCTTTCACTTCACGGGATTGAGATGCATGTAGTTCAACTTCTCGTTCCTTTTTTGGATGCTCCACACATTGAAGTCGTAGAACCGCCGCTGCCAGAAACTGCGCAGCCTCCCCTCGGGCGGTTCGCTCCACAGGCGCATTTGCGATGCCGGCACCCGCTTGCGCTGTCGCGCACGGAGCCCTTTCGAGACGCGCTGCTTCAGTACTTGCATCACGGTTGAAGGCGTGCCGATCCTCGGCTCGCCGATCAAAATATGGAAGTGCTCGGGCATCACCACGTAGCCAATCAGAGCGAACGCGTAACGATGACGGACCTCGTCGAGGATTTTCAGGAAGAGATTGCGTGCGCGGACTGAGCGGAGAAGTGGAAGGCGACGGTAGCAACTGCACGTGATGAAGTGCAAGTGGTGCTGTCCATAGCGGCGCTGCAATCGTTTCCGCACTCGACCAATCCCGAAAGGCCCCACCCTTCACACACCGAAGGATGGGGCACCCAGTGGCGTGGAATGAACTCCGAGTGAAACTGGCGAAGTGGTACCATCTTGTCGGGCTCGCGGTCAATTGCGGGAAGTACTAACCTTGGAAAGGGTGGGCCACCCGCCTGATGAAATCGCCCATCAACAGGGTTAGGCCGGGGCATTTGGTTATGACTGACACGTGGGGCTGGCAGCCTGATTTCGCCGAACGGCTAAACGACTCGCAATTCGAAGTTATATATCGTAAAGGGCGATGAGGCGTAAACAAAGTTTGCCTCTTCGCCGGGATTGGTAAGGGGACATGCAACTTACTCTGCGAAAGCTTAGCTGCGCAGGTCTTGGTGCATTACTGGTCTTGTTTACAGTGACAGCGGCCGTCGGCGATCATTTGGAACCTGAACAGCGAGCCCGAGGCAAGGTGGAATCCCTCCTCTGTGGCATCAATGTGAACTGGACTCCGATTGCACGGGTGCTTGAGAAGTACGGAAAGCCAATCAAGCTTCCCGATTATCCGAACGAGTCCCCCAATCCGCCAGGTGGCGGCGAAAGGAAGTACGAATGGGACTTCGAGTCTGGAATCACGATGGTCGTGTACACCATGTATTCCGACAAGCCAACAGGCACGCCGCAGGATCCGTTTCCGGCTGGCGAGTACGCCTATGCCGTTGACGTCAAAGGCTCCTCCCCAAGAGGCGAACTGGGTCGAACCGGACGGGGGCTGGCGCTCGGTGACACTCTGGACCGCGTCAAGCGAATATACGGTCCTCGCTTTTTGCTGGGCCAAAACACCCTAACCAGGTTCAACTATGTCGTTATCCAATGGATCGACCCAAGAACCCGAAAAGAAGACGATACCACTATGGATATTGACTTCGACTCGCACGGCCGCATAAGCCATATAGAATTGGCAGCCGATGTGGAATAGGCGCGTGGCGCACCCTTGCGCGTTTTTGGCGGGTGGCCCTCGATAAGAGCGAAGGCGTTGTCAAGGCACAGTTGTTCGGTACAGTGCTCCGAGCACCGCGTGGTTGCCAGAGAAGGTGGAAGACCAAGACTCTGGGAATCTCACGGTGAATCATTTCTCGGTGAAACGAGTCGTTTCACCAACCATCGATACGGCCTCGACCTCGGCCATGATTCTTCTATCCGAACCCCGATCTGCATCGGGGCGAG
>JAIQEW010000026.1 GCA_020073605.1 Terriglobia bacterium | reverse complement strand
AGCTTCACATCTGATTCCGCGATAGTTGCTGAGAATAGTTCAGTCACCGTTACCGACATCATTGATGGCGTGAGCCAATACGGTGAGTTCATCGATACAGGGCTTGCTCCGATATCGGCTAATGGCGGACCTGGCAAGGGCTTTTCTCTTCGGTTCGCTAACAACAGTAACTCCGTTGTTCCGGTCTAATGACTAGGTTCAACAGGTGAGCCATCTAGCGTAGGTGGCTGAAACAGAGATGGCGGCTATCCACTAGATTTGAATCGAAACAGATCCGACTAGATGTAAAATCAAGAGCAGGATCAGGGAATCACCAGACCCAGATGTGGATTCTGTCTAGCACGTAGCCGTCATCCTCTGTCTATTGCTCGATACGTCGAGACAGATGAGGATGGCCATGGGCACGATATCAGCGAAGAAACTCAACGAAGCTCTCTCTAAGGCCAAGAATGTCGGTATTGTTGAAGAGAGCTTCACGATTGACGGTTGCGACCTAGTTCTTCGCAATCTTCGTCCGGATGAATACGCGGCAGTCCTTCAAGAGTGTCAAGGCTTTGAGGACATTGCGTACCTCAATGCCTACCAGAAGGGGCATATAGCCAAGGCTATTGTAGTTGTCAATGGCGTGGACTTGCACGACACTCAATTAGTTGAGGTAGAAGAGGAAGATCCAAAACATCCAGGACAAATCAAAAACGTGAAGTTGGAACTTCATGCGTACTTGCTCAAATTCGTTATCTCCACGTGGAGTCAAGAGGTTGTTCGCTCGGTCTATCTTAAGTTCGGTGATGTCGTAGCCCTTGCCGAACGCAAAGCCAAAGACGGCATCACGTTCATAGTCCCTGAAGAGACTGACGAGGAAAAGTATCGTCGGCTGCTTCTAGAGGCACAAGCTTGTCAGGATGACATTCCAGACACCCTAGTTGACAAGATTCTTGACGATCTTGGACTCATGCGGAAGTCCACAGCCGAAGAAGTCAAGGCGGCAATGGAGGCGGCTGATCAGTTGGCTCGGGAGCAAGCGGAGAAAGAGCAGCAAATTAAGCAATCACAAGAGCAGCCCAGTCCTGAACCAATTCCAGAGCCACAAGAAGTCCGACAGCCCTTGAATAAGGCTCCTGGGACTCCGCCTGTAGACCCACACCAAACTCTCCAGCAAGTCATTGCAGCTCGCCAGGCAAGCTCTCAGGCCGTTCATCAAGAGGGCAGCACAAGGAAGATTTGGTGAAGTCGGTAGCAGAGAAGAACGCCCGTCTACAGAAACAGCTCTCCGAGAAGAAGTGAAATAGATTACCGGACATCTTGGTCCCGGTACCCACTTGTCCGGTTAGCGCTGCCGGCTCAGACGGTCAACGCAACACCCTCTAATCGATACTTCGGATCGTACTTTTCAGAAAAGACTGGTCTTCCGGGCTGCACTCAATTTGACTTAATCAGGACGGGGTTTTCTTTGAATTGACGCCCGCGAGCGGACTTAGGCTCTTAAACTCAGCCCAATGGACTTCGAACTAGTGTTGCATCGACCCATTGAGACCACCGCGTTAATCAGGCACTGGCCAGTGAAATATACTCCGCGTTGACGGGCTTGCGGCGACGCTTGTTTTGGACGCTATCGTTTGGACCACTTGAAAGCCTGAACACGGCGCTCATAGAACGCGTAGCTTGAGCAGCAAGTAAGTTTGAGGAGATCGCAGATGAGGAAGTTTCTCTGGCTCGGGGCGATTGCACTGTTACTGGCGAGCGGCGCGTACGCCCAGGATATCAGCGGCGATTGGCAGGGAACGATCAAACAGGGCGACCAACAACTCCGGGGCCTGCTACGGATCACCAAGGGAGGCGACGGCGCGTGGCACGGCACGGTGATCCCGGTCGACGTGACTTCGGACAGGGGCGCCGGTATCCCCGTAAGTTCGATGACCCTTCAAGACTCAAATCTCAAATTCACAATCGATTCTAATCAGGGGTTTTACGAAGGAAAGGTCAGTCCCGACGGAAATTCGATTACGGGAACCTGGAGACACGGGCAGGAACCTTCGCAGCCGCTCGTCTACCAGCGCGCCACCAAGGAGACGGCCTGGAAGGATCCCTCTCCGCACACGATCCAGTTTGTGACGGTGGACAAGGACGTGAAACTGGAGGTACTCGATTGGGGCAGCACCGGGCGGCCGCTGATCCTGCTGGCAGGCCTCGGAAACACGGCGCACGTATTCGATAAGTTCGCGCCGAAGCTCGCTCCTACGTACCACGTCTACGGCATCACCCGGCGAGGATTCGGAGACTCCAGCGCGCCCGCTCCTCAAGGCGCGAACTATTCAGCCGACCGGCTCGGTGATGACGTCCTGGCGGTGATCGATGCGCTCAAGTTGAACCGTCCCGTCTTGGTCGGACATTCCATCGCCGGCGAAGAGTTGAGTTCGGTAGGATCGCGGCATCCCGAGAAGGTTGCGGGGCTGATCTACCTCGACGCTGGCTATCCGTACGCGTTTTACGACCGCGCGCGCGGCGATTTGACTCTTGATTCGATCGAGTTGAAAAGAGAGCTGGAGCAGTTGATCGGCCCGGGGCCTGCGGACCCAAAGCCGTTGATGCTGGAGATGATGCAAACAAGTCTTCCGCAAGTGGAAAGGGAAATAAAGGAGCAGCAGAAGTACCTGCAAACGCTGCCTGACCCGCCGCCCCAGTCGGCAGGCCAAGATCCCCCTGCGTTTGCAGCCATTATCGGCGGCGGGGAAAAGTACACGGATATCCGGAGCCCGGTCCTCGCCATTTTCGCTGTTCCTCACAAAATGAATCCGATGTTCGCTGATGCGGCCGCGCGTGCCGCGATGGAAGCGAACGATCTCGCTCGTACCGGGGCGCAGGCGGATGTGTTTGAAAAGGGAATCAGTTCTGCGCGCGTGGTTCGGCTGCCACATGCAGATCATTACGTTTTCCTGTCGAACGAGGCGGATGTACTGCGAGAGATGAACGCGTTCCTAAGCAGCTTGCCTTGAGCGGTCGAGCGGTCCAAACGGCGGTTCAATTGAGACTTTGGTTTAGGTCCTGATTAGTCAGATTACCGGACAAGTTCGTTACAGTGCCCACTTGTCCTGTTAGGCGCAGGAATATGGGGTCTATTGATCACGCCCACACTGGCATAACTGCCGGGAATCCCCAAATACCAGGAATCGGCTCCGGCAGCGCAGGCTAACACCCGAGAAGTCGAATAATCGGAAACTGACCCGCAACGCTTCTATTGCGGCGGTTTGACGAGCGTGGGGGCGTCGGGCGGGCGCGGAGGCTTCTGGCCCGGATGGACGGGCTCGGGAGGAGGCGCGAGAATCCACTCGAAGCCGGTTTCCTGCCGGATGATGGCCATGGTCTCGCGGGCGTTGGGCGGAGCGATGGCGTCGAGCGCGGCACGGAGAAACTGGATCGCGTCGGCAGCGAGCGCTTTGTCGCTTGTCTCCTGAAGGAAGTGGGCCGCGACCTCCGCCATTTTGGGATCTGACGCGCGGATTTTCTCGAGGCGCGGATCTTTCTGGCGCAATAGTTCGAGCAACGTGGGCGGCGCGCTCTCAGGCGGATAAGCGAATTCGACGAGCGTGCGCGGCTGTCCCTTCTCCGGCGGCCAGAATTGCAGATAGCTCGGCCGGAGGACGCGGGTGGTCCAGTAATCGTTTTGCTCTAGCTGCTGCTTTATCCCGTAGGCGAGCTGCCAGACCTCCGCGCCGTAGGTGGGAATATAATCCGCGATGATGAGTTCGGCGAGAGGCTCGTTTGCGGGCAAGCCGATCTTGCCGTGAAGATTCTTCGCGATGTCATTCAAGCGTTCGAGCAAGCCCTGGCCGATTGCTTCGATGTCGATGGCTTCGTCGCCGCCTACGGTATCCCCGAGGTGCGGCTGCGAAGGAATCGAGCGGCTGCGCAGGTGAGGGAGTTCCTGGTCCAGGCGGGCGATCTCCTGCTGCGTGGAGGGCGACGTCCACTCAACCGCGCCGAGAATCACGCCGAGGCGCGAGCCGGTGATTTCCACCGGCACCGGAGGGCGCGTTTCGGCCTCGATGGGATTCTCGATTGTGCCGACGATGAACGCGTCCTTCACCACGGCGATCACGACGCGTCCCGCGGCGAGATTCGCGACCGTTTCCTCGGTGGGAGCGTCGGAGCGGTCCTGCGCTTTTATCCCGAGCGGGCACACCGAGAGGGCAATCACGAGGATCGCGCCCAGCCATTTCGCGTGGAGTCGCATTGTCTTCAAGTTAGCACATGCGCCGGATGGCGGCGCGCCTATGGAGATGCAGAGCGGCGCTGTCTCTAGTAAAATGCAGCCGAGAGTACATTTCATCCCGCAGGTGAACATGAGCATTCTAGACTTCTTACGAGGCGAAGGTCCGCGTTCGCCGCACAGCATTCGGCATAACGGCAAGCGGCTGTCCGAAATTCTCGCGGCGCACGAGCAGTTTGTGCGCGGTAAAGAAGGAGGCGTGCGCGCCGACCTGGCGGGAGCGGATCTTACCCGCGCGAATCTTTTCCGCGCGAATCTCGCTTACGCCGATCTTCAGGGGGCGAATCTGGAAGGCGCGAACCTGCGCGAGGCGAAGCTTGCCTCGGCGGACCTGAGCAAGTCGTACCTGCGGAACGCGGATTTGCGCAAGGCGGACTGCACGGAAGCGCACTTGAGCGGGGCGGACCTGACGGAAGCGCAGGCGGGCGGGACGGAGTTTTTCCGCGCGGACCTGAGCCAGGCCGTGCTGCGGCGCACCGAATTCGGCGCGGCCAATTTTCGCGACGCGAACGTTCACGGCGCGGATTTCGAAGGCGCCATCCTGAAAACCGCGATCCTGCGCGAGACCAAGCTCGATGGCGTGGACCTTTCGCGCGCCGACCTCTCCACCGCGATCTTGCCGCCCGGATACCGCGCGGCGAGCGCCACGAAAAGCTAATCGCGATCGAAGACAAGGGAGCTTGCCGAGCGTGCCCTGGATCGAAGTGGAGGACTACAAATTGCCCGGCGGCTGGGTGCGTCCCGAACAGGGCGACGCGCGGGCGCGGACCTGGTGCGAACTGCTCGAGCGCGGCCAGATTCTTTTCTTCAAGGAACCACCCTTCCAACTTTCGCGCGAGGACCGGGATTTTCTGGTCGCGCAGGAGTGGGCCGAACTGCGGCTGCACAAGAATATTACCTATCGCCCGGGCGACGACATCCTGCGGGGCGTCACGGGGGATGCGGCGACGGTCGAGCGAGTGCATTCGGTCCTGCGGAACTACAGCGGAAACGTGATCGACTTCCTGGGGAAGTTTCTTCTGCCCTACGCCGGGAAGTGGACGCTCGATCTTTCGAGCTTTCGCCCGTTTGAAGAAGAGAGGCGCGGGCTGCCGCTGCACAAGCGCAACGATTTACTGCGCGTGGACGCGTTTCCGAGCCGGCCGACGCGCGGCGGGCGCATCCTGCGCGTGTTTACGAACCTGAATCCGTCGAAATCCCGCGTGTGGAACACGACCGAAGGCTTCGAGATGCTCGCGCAACGCTATGCCGAGGACGCCGGATTGATGCGGATCGCCGAAGAATCCTTTCTCAGCCGGACCGTGCAGGATTGGGGAGAGAAGATCGGGTTTCGCGGGATGGGCCGCACGCCCTACGACATGTTCATGCTGGGTTTTCACGACTACCTGAAGGAGAACACCGCGTTTCAGAAGAACTGCCCGAAGGCGCGGCTGGAATTTCCGCCGCTTTCGACGTGGCTCGTATTCACCGACGGCGTCGCGCACGCGGCAATGTCCGGGCAGTACGCGCTTGAGCAGACTGTCCTGATTCCGCCGACGGCGCTGGTGGCGCCGGAAAGCGCGCCCTATCGCATTCTCGAAAAGATTGCAGGCCGCCCGCTGGTTTCCTGAATTCTCGGAATTCCCCTCAAGACAATCGTCACTCTTCCGCCGAATCTCTTCGTTTGTTACGCGCCGCCACAGACAGTGTGTACGCCGCGTGACAGAGTCGCAGTCTTTTTACAGAAGATTCCGCCGCGGGTAACCCAAGCCGCTCGAAATTTCATTAGAAGTATTTCGCACGCCTTCCGAGGAGGATGACTGTGAAACTCAATCACGAGCGCATCGAGAAATCCTGGAACCCGGTTCGCATGAAGAAAGCCCACTTCCTGGCCCGCTTGCGACAAGGAGTGGCGCTAGCCACGGCTCTTACATTTGCTATCGCGCCGGCGATCTCCGCGATGCTGGCTGCGCCGACGGCGGTCGAGGCCGCGCCCCAGCCGGTCCCGATTACCGGCGGGTGCAATGTGAATTCGGCGCGAGGTCAAATCCAGCATGTGATCTACATTCAATTCGATAACGTCCACTTCACGCGGGACAACCCGAACGTGCCTTCCGATCTGGAGCAGATGCCGAACCTGCTGAACTTCATCACGGGTAACGGCGTGCTGATGACGAATCACCACACGCCGCTCAAATCGCACACGGCGGACGACATCATCACCTCGCTGACCGGGGTGTACGGCGAGCGTCACGGCATGCCGGTTTCGAACAGCTTTGGCTGGTTCACGCCGCCAGGCAGCAAGTTCTTCGACGGGTTTGCGTCGTCGTTTCAATACTGGACCGACATCGTGAACGCCGCGACGGACCCGAACTATTTCATGATCACTCCAGACGGGAAGAACGCGCCGGCCCCGTGGGTCCCTTGGACGCGAGCAGGCTGCAACGTGGGAGCGGTGTCGATCGCGAACATGGAACTCGAAAACGTGGCAGGCGATCTCCAGAGCGTCTTCGGGTCGGACCCGACAGAGCTGGCTGCGGCGCTTGCAGAGGCGAAAGCCAACCGGGCTCAAGCAATCGCCGATTTTGAGGGAATTGCGATTCACTGCGCGGCTGGCGATCCGGTGTGCTCGACATCGAATCATGGCGAGCCGGACCTGCTGCCGCAGGAGCCCGGTGGCTACGCGGGATTTAGTGCGCTTTACGGCCACACCTTCGTGGCGCCGGTGATCAGCTCGGGCGGGCCGCTGAAGGGCTTGGACGGCAACGTGATCACAGACGTCAGCGGACATGTTGGCTTCCCCGGATTCGGCGGGATCTCGGCGGCGCAGACGCTTTCCTACGTCGCGGCGATGCAGGAGCACGGTGTGCCGGTAACGTACGCGTACATTTCCGACGCTCACGACAATCACGCGCATGACATCGCGACCGCGCCGGCGGCGTGCGCGAGCGATCCCGAGCTGGCTCTCGGCAACGCTCTCGGGCCCGGCGACGTATGCTACGTGGCCCAACTGGCGGCGTACAACGAGGCGTTCGGCAAGTTTTTCGCGGACCTTGCGGCGCACGGCATCAACCAGAACAACACGCTGTTCGTGGTCACGGCGGATGAGGGCGACCATTATGCGGGCGGACCGCCGTTCAACGCGGGCTGCGACGGCGTGACGGTACCGTGCAACTACATCAACACATCAACCGGCAAGAGCGTGGTCGGCGAATTTGACGGCAACATGACGGGACTGCTGGCAACCGAGCAGAACATCACTTCGACGTTCGACATTCAATTCGACATGGTGCCGGTCTTCTACGTGGCCGGAAATCCGCCGACGGGCGATCCTCTGGCCCGCAGCTTCGAGCGAGCCGCGGCAAACCTGACGGCGGTGAATCCACTCACGGGGAACACCGACCAGCTAACGGCGGCGCTTGCCGATCCGGTGGAATTGAAGCTGCTCCACATGGTCACCGGCGACCCGCAGAGAACGCCGACATTCATCATGTTCGGCAACCCGGACTACTTCTTCTCGACCGGCAGCCCGAATTGCAACTCGCCGTGCGTCTTCCAGAGCCCAGGGTTCGCCTGGAATCACGGCGGCATCCAGAGCGAGATCGTGAACACGTTTCTCGGAATGGCCGGGCCGGGCGTGAGGAACAATCGCATCGACGACGTGTGGTCCGATCACACTGACATACGGCCGACCATGCTCGCGCTGGCAGGCCTTCAGGACGACTACTCGTCACAGGGACGCGTGCTGGCGGAGGAGTTACACCACTGGGCGCTTCCGGATGCGATTGGCGACAGCGGAGACGAGTTTGTGGAGCTTGCTCGCGCGTACAAGCAGATCAACGCCCCGAACGCCCTGCTTGGACGCGACACCCTGCGGATGTCCACGCGGGCGCTTGCCTCAGGAAGCGCGGGAGACGACTCGACATACACCCAGCTCGAGAATCAACTGACGGCGATCACTTCATTCCGGGACTCTCTGGCAGGCCAGATGTTCGATTTGTTGGAGGGCGCCGAGTTTCACAATCAGCGCATCCACGGCAGGGATGCACGGCAGCTTGATTTTGAGGCGCAGCGGTTGCTCGGCTACGTACACTCTCTTGCGAGCGGCCACGGGGATCACGGCGACCACTAGCTAATTTCGGGAATCGCCTTGCAGGGTGTGAAATGCTGGGCCGGAAACCCGTGATCGATGGGTTTCCGGCCCAGCGCGTTTTCGATACGTGGAATCGATGGAGCCTGGACGGCTACTTTCCGACGGAGAATTCGGCGGCGTCGTCGCCGTAGCCGATGCCCGGAGTGCCGCGAAGCGCGCCGGGACGGCGGCGAGTCTCGATGCCGAGGCGCTTGATCTTCTGGTTGAGCGTGGAGAGCGGAATCTGGAATCGCTCGGCGGCTTCGGTCTGATTCCAGTTCGTGCGCTCGAGCATGTCCACGATGATGCGCCGCTCGACTTCCTCGAGGATTTCAAAGAGCGAGGGAGGAGGAGCCGAGCCTCGCGCGCCGGCTTCTCCGGGCAGCGGCGGCAGAAATTCGGCGAGCTGCAACCGGACGCCCTTGACAATCTCGCGCGTGCGGATGCTTTCGGGCAGCAGATCGGCGTCCATCGATTCGTGCGTTGAAAGCACGACGGCGCGCTCGACCGCGTTTTCCAGCTCGCGGATGTTTCCCGGCCAGTCGTAGTCCATCAGGAGCTTCATCGCAGTGTGCGTGAAGCCGCGCGGCGGCTTGCCGTTTTCCCGGCAGAAATGCCCGAGGAAGTGGCCGACGAGCAGCGGAACATCTTCCTTGCGGTCGCGCAGCGGCGGCAGCTGAATCGAGATCACGTTGAGGCGGTGAAACAGATCCTCGCGGAAGCGGCCCTCGCGGACGAGTTTGCGCAGGTCTTCGTTTGAAGCGGCCAGGATGCGGACGTCCACCTTGATCGTATCCGTGCCGCCGAGGCGCATGAACTCGCGCTCCTGAATCACGCGCAGGAGCTTGGCCTGCGTTTCCGGGCTGATCGTCGAGATCTCGTCGAAAAAGATCGTGCCCTGGTCGGCGACTTCGAACAGGCCCTTCTTCGAGGCGATCGCGCTCGTGAAGGCGCCCTTTACGTGGCCGAAAAGCTGCGATTCGAGCAGGTCCACCGGAATCGAGCCGGTGTTGACCGGGATGAAGGCCTTGTCGGTGCGAGTGGAAGCGGCGTGGATGGCCTTGGCGATCAATTCCTTGCCGGTGCCGCTTTCGCCGTAGATCAGCACGGTGGAGCGCGACGGAGCGACCTGCGTGACCAGATCGAGCACGGCCAGCATCTTTTCGCTCTTGCCGATGATGTTGGGAAAGTTGTAGCGCTGCTTGAGCGCGCGCTTGAGCTGGACGTTTTCCTCACGCAAGCGGCGGCCCTCGATGGCCTGCGAGACTTGCGCGATCAGCTCGTCATTGGACCAGGGCTTCGTGATGTAGTCCTGCGCGCCCGCCTTGAACGCCGCGCGGGCCATATCGATCGAGCCAAAGGCGGTGATCAGCATGATGGAAAGGTGCGGATCGCGCAGGCGGATTTCCCGGAGCATGTCGAGCCCGTTGCGGTCCGGCAAGCTCACGTCGAGCAGCATCAGATCGAAGGGCCCCTCCTCGAGCTTCTGCAAGCCCACTTGGCCCGTTTCCGCGAGCGAGACTTCGAAGCCCTCCGACGCCAGCAGAGCCTGGAGGCCCTCGCGAATTTCGGCTTCATCGTCGACGACGAGAATCGATCCTCTAGGCATGAACCGCTTTCCTGGCCACGGGGAACTCCAGCCGGAACGAAGTGCCCTTCCCCGGCGTGGAGCGGACGTCCACTTTGCCCGCATGTTCTTTGATGATGCCGTAGCTCACGGAGAGGCCCAGGCCGGTGCCGCGGCCGGTGGCCTTGGTGGTGAAGAAGGGATCGAAGATGCGATGCAGGTTTTCCGGCGGGATGCCGGCCCCGGTGTCGGTGACTTCGATTTCCACCGAGCCGTTGTGAGCGCTCGTGCGGACTTCAAGCATTCCGCCACCCGGCATGGCGTCGCGCGCGTTCATGAACAGGTTGAGGAACACCTGCTGGAGGCGGGTGGTAGAGCCCAAGACCACCGGCAGCTTCTCCGTGTAGTTGCGGACGACGTTCACGCGGGCGGTCTTGAACGGATGCTGGACGAGCGTGAGCGTTTCCTCGAGCACGGAGTTCAAATCCACCTCGACGGCTTCCGCCGCGCCCGTGCGGGAGAAATTGAGCAGATTGTTGACGATCTCGCTCGCGCGGAAGGTCTGCTTCACGATCCGCTCGATCGTCGTCTGCCGGGGATCGTCCGCCGGAATCTGCTTCGCGAGCATCTGGATGTAGTTGGAAATGACGGCGAGCGGCGTATTGACCTCGTGGGCCACGCCCGCGGCCAGCAAACCGAGTGAAGTGAGCTTCTCGGTCTGAATCATCTGGTCCTCGAGGCGAACGCGCTGCGTGATGTCGTCGAGCAAGACCAGACGGCCCAGCCGCGCGCCATTCTTGCCGAGCAGGGGCGCAATCGAGGCGTTGACCACCAGGTGGCGGTTGCTGCGCGTGTTCAGGTGGAAGCGGTAGATGCCGGAAACGTGCTCGCTTCCCGCGCGCGATGCGATTTCGCCGGCCAGATCCCGTGGAAGCACTTCGTCGAGCTTGCGGCGGAGCGCTTCGCTCCGCGGAATCTCGAGCAGATCCTCGAGCTGCGGATTCCAGGATTCGACGCGGTCATCCAGATCGACGGTGACGACGCCGATGCGCAGCGATTCGACGATGTTTTCACTGAAGTCCTTCAACCGCTCGATCTGGAGCGCCTTCTGCTCGAGCGATTGATAGAGCCGCGCATTTTCGATGGCGATAGCGACGTAACCGGCGATGGTTGAAAGAAGTTCGAGGTCGTCGCTCGAAAGATAGTCGCCGTCCACCGTCTTTCCAAGGCCAAGGACCGCCGCCGTGCGGTCGCGGAAGCGGCAGGCGATGAAGTAGTTCAGGTCGAGCTCTTCGAGTGTGCGGCGGACCGAATCGGTCTCGCCGGTGGCGGCGCGCGCGGATTCGAAGAAGAGGCAGCCGCGCTCGAGCGCCGGACGGGCAGGGTCGAGAAAACTGAGATCGAGCGGGCCCTCGGGGCGAAGCCCCATCGAGCGCGAAAGCACGAAGCGGCCGGGGTGCGCCGGGTCCTCGAGGAATACGGCGAGGCGGTCAACAAGCAGCGTCTGCGAGACGCGGTCGAGCACGGAACCGAGCAGCGGCTCCAGGCGAACTTCGTTCGCGAGCGCGCGGCCGAATTCGATCAGCGTGCGGCGATAGTCGAGCCGGTCGCGGTAGAAAAAGTGATCGAGCCGTGCCTGCACCCAATCGCGGAGAGGCTGGAAGAGGAAGGCGGCGACGACGATCGCGATCATGCCTCCGGCCGGGCCGGTGGGCCACGCCGTGTGGAACAGCTCGCCGATCAGGGCGATCGACGCGAAGTAGATGGCGACAACGCCGGCAGTCGCAAAAGTGTAAGCCAGACCGCGCTTGAAGATGATGTCCACGTCCATCAGGCGGTAGCGGATGATGGCGTAGCCGAAGCAGAGCGGGATCAGCGCCAGCGATAGTACGGATATCTCCGTCCACTTCGGCGGCGTGTCGATGAACAGGCCCGGCAAAACGTAGAGAGCGAAAAACGGGAGAATGGCTGCGAACGTCCCGCCGGTGACCCACTTCAATTGCTGCCGCAGCACCCCGCTGGGCGCCCGCAGGTAGCTCGAAAGGAAAATCGCGGCGGCCAGCAGAAAATAGAGGCCCAGGTAGCACGACTCAGTCTTGTCCAGCAGGATCCGCGCACCGATGGAGGGATAGAAATCAAGCGTGGCCGTGGCCACGGACGTGTGAAGAGCGAGCAAAGAGGCTGGAACGCCATAGAGAGCCGCCAGCTTCGGCCAGAGCTTTCCGCGGCGCTCGGGAAACACCAGCGCGAAGTGGACAAGCAACGCCGGCTGCAAGAGAAGCGTGACGACGTTGCCCCAGTAGATGATCCAGTCGAATGAATTCAGCTTGCCCGTGTAATGAAAACTGTAGAGCACGAATGAGACGAGGCAGAAGACGTAGAAATGAACCGCGCGCGGCGCATTCCACCGCCGCACGAAAATGAAGAGACCGATGAAGAGATAGAGCAGGGCCGTGACGCGGAGGTAGTTCTCAAGCGACGAGGCGCTCTCCTGCGGCGCAGTGACCAGCGGGACCTGGAACGATTCGCCGTCGCGGCGGATTCCGTAGCGGACCTCCGTCCAGGGACCGATGCGGAAGAGGACTTTGGTGACGTCCGTGGCCCGATTGATCTGGGAGCCGCGGACGGTCTGCGCGTAATCGCCCTGCTTGATTCCAGCCCTGTCGGCAGGTGAACCGGAAACGACGTGCCAGGCCACGACGCCCTGGGCGGTGTCCATCCAGGTGACGCCGTCATCGGGGAGGATGTAGCGCGAACGCTGCTGGAAATTCAGCACGGCGAAAATCATCGCCGCCAGCGTGAGGAGGGCGAGAGTGACCGCGCCCAGCCGGATTCGCAAATGATCGTTCATCCAACTCCACCCGTGGCCCTTATCTAGCCATTCTACGCCAGCACGTTCAATTCCAGCGAATCATTGATTGCGCCACGCCTAAAGCCTCTTTTTTATAGTGGTTACAGGGAGATGGCTTCGAAGATTCTCTTGCGATTCCATTTGTGGAAGGCGCATTCCCAATTCCAGTAGCAGAGGAAAATATCAGAACTGGAGGCTTAAGCCCCCCCGGAAGTAGCGGTACGAAGGAACGAGGACCACATATCCGTCGCCTGACGTAACCGGGACATAACCTTGCGCGAGCAAGTTGCCCAAGTTGGCCTGAACCTCCATATGGCCCGGGATCAAGCTCGGGAGAGGCTGGCGAATTTCCAAGTTGAAATACGGATCGAGATGATAAAGGGACTCACCGTAAGCATCCAGGCGGGAAATAGCAGGTCCGCTGATCCATTTATAGCTGGCGATGAACTTCGTGCCGAATCGCGGCACGGTGGCCGAGACGCCCGCTCCCAAGCTCTGGCGGTAACGCGTCGCCAACTGATCGCGCAGCTCCGCAGCGGTGTTGCCGTTGGGAGCGAGCGCTCCGGCGTAGGCGTACACGAGAGTCGTGCTCACGTTGTCCGCCAGCTTCTGGCGGTAAGCGATGCGCGCGCCGGTGGAACTCGAAGAGCCCCCGTCGTATGCAAACGCTGCGGAGAAGAAATCCTGCACGAACTCGGGATCGCCCGAACTGCCGCGGCCGATGACGGGAGTGTGGGTCGAAAGATCGTGAAAAACCGCAGCGCTGAGGTCCGAACGGCTGCTCAACGCGTGTTCGATGGCGAGCTCTTCGTGCAGGCCGTTGGCAAGCACGGGCCGGCCGTCGCGAATCAGCAGAGTGGGAAAGGCGTCGAGCGTATTGAGCGCCGATTGCAGCGAGCCCTGCGCCGTGACGGGGCTTTGCCAGGGGCGAGTGGCAACCGTAACCGAGGCCTGCCAGCCCGGCGCGATCTGCACGGCTACTTCGCCGCGCGGGCGGAGCGCGGAGGTGGTGCCATTGAAGCCGGCCACCAGGTATTCGGCGCCGTAGCGAATGCTGACCGTGTCGGTCAATGCAAACTGATCGTCATGCGACATCCGCAATCCGCGAAACACGAGACCCGCCGGGCCGAGGCGCGATTCCCTGACGAGCACAGTCGTCACCGGGCCGACACCCTCGCGACCGGACGGCAGCCACTCCCCGGCAATCCCGGTGGCGGTCGCGGCATCTTCGTAGCTGAACTGGCCGGCCATCAGTAAGCGGCCTGTGTCACCGATGCCTATGTCATAGACGAAGGCTGTGGCGGGCGAATCGGCCACCGCTGAAATCGAACCCGGACGATCAGCGCCGGAGCTCAGCTCCAAACGCCCGTGGAGCGGCTGCTCATCCCGTGTCTCTCCGCGGCCGATGGCGCCGATCCCCGCCGGGTCATCTTGCCAGCGGAGGACCGGCCGTGTGGCGGCGGAAGCCCGCAGCACCCAGGTCCAATCATCGGAGGCTACGGGCTCGTCGGAAGGGCGGCGCAGTTTTTCGAAGGAGGAGAAGACCGAACCCAGGACGATTTCGAGCAGCGTCGCATGCTGGCTATCGACCTGGACGTGCTGTTCCATCGCGGGCAGGAATCCGGCCAAGCTCACGCGAATTGAGTACGAGCCTGCGGGAAGCGCGACGCTCGAGAAGCGTCCGCGGTCGTTCGTGAACAGCTGGATCGGCGCCGTTCCGAGGAGGCGTTCGGAGGAAATCAGGACGGTCGCGCCCATCTGGGGCGTGCCGGCCGGATCGACCACCACACCGGCGATCTTGCCAGAGTCGCGAGGCGCGGCCGCGAGCGGCACGGCAAGCAGGCCCACGCAACATCCGAGGCACATGAAACAAATCGCTCGGAGATTCAAACGCTTCACCTCCCCTGAGGGGTGCCCGCTGGCATGGGCTTCACGGTAAAGGCCGCTGTCGGCGTAATCGTTTCCTTCGTGAGATTGTCGGTGATCGCGACTTCGAGCTTGTATTTGCCGGGGGCGAGTGATCCCAGCGTAATCCTGTTTTCGAGTGTGAGTTCCTCGCCGCGCTCGGGCAGTTTATCCGCCGGAATGTCGAATGTCATCATCGGCGTGGTTTCCTTGTCCCGCGTCACGCGGTATTGGACTGAGGCGTTTGCCTTGTGGGTGTTATCGTCCACCTTCAGGTTGTACACCTGAAGAAAGACTCCCATGCTGTCGGCGGGCGTGAAGGACTGGTCCATCCTGGGCCGCACCTTCACATCGCCCAGGACGAACTGGCCGAGGCCGATATCCTTCATCGAAACGCGCTGAATGTCGTCAGCCAAAATGAGAGAGCTTGAGCTGAGCTGGTCATCCTGGAAGCGGGGGACCGCGAGGCGCGTGTTCACCACGCCAACGTTGCCGCTGTTGACATCCTTGATCACGATGTCTAGCCGGTAAAGGCCCGGGCTCAGCGGCACGGCCTTTTGATAGATTCTCGAAGTGCCGAGCGACTGCTGGAGAAGCGCGACCGGGAAATCCGCACGCAGCGTGTCTTCGAAAGTCTGCACGATCCGGCCGCTCAGGCTCGTGACGCGGGCGAACATATTCATCGAAGCCGAGTCGACGCCGTCCTTTTCCTGGAAGCTCAACTGGCGCACGGGAATCTGGATGGTGATGGGCACGAGCACCGTGTCGGACGTGATACGGAGGAAATCGTAGCGGTAGTCGAACTTCACCTGGTCGCGCACCAGGCGCGACGTAACCACCGCCTCCAAGTCCTTGAACTTGACCGGCGGCGGCCTGAAGATGCTGGCGTAGAGCTCGAGGGCCGAGAACTCGTTGCGATTCCCCATCGTGTTCTGCATGCCGCCATTCATGCTCGGGGCCACATGCGTCCCATCCGTGTTCATAAAGCGCGCAGACTTGCTCGACAGCCCCTGCGCTTCCCGGTCTGTCAGGCCGGCGCCGGGGACGTGCAGAAGGGCGTCCTTTTCGCTTGGGTCCATGGTGATGTGATACTCGCCTGTCGAGGTGGGATCGACGAATTCGAGCTCGACGTTCTCACCCAAGCCAGCACCCTCAAGGTAGCGATAGCGCCAGGTTTCCCAGGGATACGTTTGGGTTGAGCCGCCGCCTTGATCCATCGGCCGATCCCAGTTCCCACCCGTGGGATGCGAGTCGACTTCATCCGGTGGGCCCCACATGATGTAGATCTTGCCGCGGTCGGTCTTCCAGCCGGGTATGCCAGAGGCATAGTGCTCGTTGGCGTAGGCGATGCGGCGGTAATGTTCTTCCTTAAAGGTGTTTTCCGGGGAGTCTGGGTCGGGATTGCGCCGCTGCCAGAAAGCCTCGATGAATTGTTCCCGCTCCTCGTTGGTCGAAAGATGCAGAAAGGAATGGCGCTCTTCGGGCGAGATGATATAGACCACATCCTCGTCCAGCCACCGCTTGTAGGGTGACGCAAGCTCCTTCTTGAGCTGGCTATCGTTCTTCTGCTTGGTTTTAGAAGATTGCTTGGCTTGGTCCTGCTGATCCTGCTGGCTTTCCTGCTGGGCGGGGCTGGCAGAGACACCGGTCGAAAGGACCAGGCCCCCCGCGAGAAAAATCGATAGGAACGTCTTGACGGACCGGTCCATATTTTCACCCTTATCCGATGGCAAATCTTAACCTGTACCTGCGTACAGGTCAATCAATCATTCCCGTGAAACTGCCCCCGTACCCGGTTGGAATCGATGGCAGCGTAGCGGGTTGCCTCGCGTCTAATGGTTCACCGAGGCATCCCTCGATCCATGCGCTTGGGACAAGAATTGTCCAACGTGGAGGCGGTTCTAAGAGGGCACGAAGCGTGCCACACCAGCCCGAAACTATTTTCCTTTCCGGGCGGGCTGAACCGAATTAAGATACTTCCCCGGTGGCGGCGCTGAAGGCTTCCGACGGGGGCCTTGAGTGCCGGGAACAAGGGGTGGGGAAGCCAGCGACCGAGAGCCCGGATTCCCCTCTGACGCACATCCCCCTCTCGGTAGAGAAACATTCTGGCGTATCCCGGCGTATCAATCATGTGGCGGGTGCGATCCTCCACGTGGGACCATTCAATATAGGGGTTGATGCAATGAAGATGTGGCAAAAGGTCGGGATTGGGGCTGCCGCTGTCCTCGTGCTCGGGGGCATGGCCGTGTACAGCATTCGGAAGTCGAACCAAGGCGTCGTCACGGTTCAAACCGGAAGGGTGGCGCGGCAGGACCTGACGTCTCTCGTGACCGCGTCCGGCGAGATACGGCCCAAGAACTATACGAACGTCCTCGGCGAGGGCATTGGAAAGATCACAGACATCGTGGTGAAGGAAGGCGACCACGTGAAAAAGGGCGACGTCCTGCTCCGGCTGGAGAACATTCAACCCGGTGCGGACGTCCAGGCGCAAATGGCTGGGGTCGGTGCATCGGAAGCCAGCATGAAGGCCGTGTCGGCCAGCTACGATTCTGCCGTCGCCACACTGGCCCAACGCCAGGCCGACCTCGACAAGGCGAAACTCGATTGGCAGCGTGGGCAGGATCTCTACAAGGAACAGCTCATTGCGAAGCAGGAATACGACGCGCGAAAAGCCACGTTCGATGGGGCGGTCGCGGCATTCACGGCCAGCCAGGCTCAGGTGGAGCAAGCCCGCGCATCTCGCGACCAAGCCCGCTCGAACCTTGACCAGGGCCACGCGGTGCTGAGGCGCACGCAGGACGTGTTGCGCAAGACCACTTACACCGCGGCCATCGACGGGGTCGTGAGCTACATTGCGGTGCGCGTAGGCGAAAACGTCGTGCCGGGAATTCAGAATGCGGAGGGCAGTTTCCTGATGACGATTTCCGACATGAGCGTCGTCACGACGGAAGTGAAAGTCGACGAGACCGACATCACGAGCGTCCGGATCGGCGAGCCCGCCGACGTGACGATCGACGCCGTGCCGGGGAAGACGTTCAAGGGCCACGTTTCGGAGGTGGGCGAGCTTGCCATCCTTCGCAGCTCCGGACAGGCGGCCATGACGGCAACAACTGCCAATACGCAGGAAGCCCGGGATTTCAAAGTTGTGATCACGCTCGACAGCCCCCCGGATTTGGTGCGCCCGGGCCTTTCCGCAACGGCCAAGATTCAGACGGCCCAGAAGCGGAACGTGCTGAGCGTCCCGATCCAAGCGCTCGCCGAGCGGACGCAGAAAGAGCTGGATGAGGCCAAGAACGGCGGCAGCAGCAGCGTGACGCTCGCGGCGTCCAACACCGAGACCGCCGCCGGAGATAAGAACACTATCCAGGGCGCGTTCGTGGTGCGCGGAGGCAAGGTGCAATTCGTGCCCGTGCAAACGGGCATCAGCGGCGTGACGGACATCGAAGTGACCAGCGGCCTGAACGAGGGCGACCTGATCGTGACCGGCAGCTACAAAGCGCTGCGCACCTTGAAGCCGGGCGCAAGCGTCAAAATCGACAACACGGTGCCCAAGACCGAAGAGTCGTCCAGCTAGGACGGTTGTCTCTCAGGAGCTCAATGCCAATGCCCGTCGAAGAAGCCGTCACGCAGAACTTCCGCCAAGACCTAGTGGATTCCGGCATCGTCATCCAGACTGAGGAACTTTGGAAGACGTACGAAATGGGAACCGAGCAGCTGCACGCTCTCCGCGGCGTGAGCATGCAGATCCGCAAGGGCGAGTACGTCGCCATCATGGGGCCTTCCGGTTCCGGAAAATCCACGCTGATGAATTTGATCGGCTGCCTGGACACGCCGACGCACGGAAGCTACTGGCTGGCCGGACGGCTCGTGAGCCAGCTGGACGACGACGAACTTGCCGCGATCCGAAACCGCGAGATCGGTTTCGTCTTCCAGACGTTCAATCTGCTGGCGCGAGCGACGGCCCTGCACAACGTCGAGCTGCCGATGATCTACAACGGCACGCCTGCCGCCGAGCGGATCGAACGAGCGAAGAAAGCCCTGGCGCAAGTGGATCTCACCGACCGCATGATGCACAAGCCGAACGAGCTCTCAGGCGGCCAGCGGCAGCGGGTGGCGATCGCGCGGGCGCTGGTCAACAATCCCTCGATCCTGCTTGCCGACGAACCGACCGGTAACCTTGACTCGGCGACGGGTGAGGAAATCATGGCGCTGTTCGCGCGGTTGCATCAGGGCGGCAACACGATCATCCTCGTCACGCATGAGCCGGATATCGCCGGGCATGCGCACCGCATCATCCGCCTGCGCGACGGCAAAATCGAAAAAGACGAACGCACGAGATAGCTGGTGTGCTTCGGTCCGATCGCGCGTGTCTTGCCTCCGTCGTTGCAGACCACGTCATCTGTCGGGTAGTTCCTCGTCTTTATTTGTAGCAAAAAAGATTGGGTAGCAACTCTCCCGCATTTCCCAGATGAGATTCCGTGAAGGCGAAGCTGTTGGCGGGCTCCTCGGGGCCGACGTAGATCGTTCGGGCGCGGCCGCGCACGTGCGCGACGAAGCTGGCTGCGGGTTCGACCATGCCGGATGTACCAACCGCGACAAACACCGTGCACTCCCCGAGCGCGCGAAAGACTTGATCGAGGTGGAAGGGCACTTCGCCGAACCAGCAAATGTGCGGGCGAATTCGGCCGCCGCATTCACATACAGGAATCTTGGCAGGCGGCTCGAAGGTGCGCGCATCGTCGAAGGGAGGACGATCACAGGTGTCGCAGCGGCTTTTGAAAAGTTCTCCGTGCATGTGGATGACGCGGCGTGAGCCGGCCTGTTCGTGGAGATTGTCCACGTTTTGTGTGCAGAGGAAGAGGCGGTCCTGCAAATCGGTCCCGAGGCGGGCGAGAGCGAGGTGGCCGGGATTGGGCTTCGCAGCCGCAGCCACGCGTCGGCGCATGGAATAAAACTCCCACACCAGTCTCGGGTCGCGGCGAAACGCCTCGGGCGTCCCGACTTCCTCGACACGGTAGGCTCGCCACAGGCCGCCAGCACCGCGAAAAGTTGGAATGCCGCTCTCGGCGCTGATTCCGGCGCCCGTAAGAACGAACACGCGGTCTTGGGATGAAACACCGACCATCGATTGAAAGTGTACCGCGTTCGCGGCGCCGGGTATGATGTGGGTTTGAGACGACACGCAACACTTCTCGCGATTGCCGCGCTCGCGGCGTGCCTGATCGGCTGCGGGGAGCCTGCTCCGAAGACGGACGCGGAGCTTGGGTTGAACGCGCAGCAGGCGGCCGGGCGACGCGTCTTCGAACACTACTGCGCGGCCTGCCACAATGCCTACTCCTCGTCGGGAAACAAAGGACCGAGCCTCAAGAAAGTATTCCGAAAGCAGTTCCTTCCGAGCGGCTTGCCGACCAACGAGCGATTCGTCCGGCAAACGATCGTGATTGGGCGGAACATGATGCCCGGCCTGGGCGACGCTCTCAGCGAACAACAGCTCGACGATCTAATCGCGTACCTGCGAACGCTATGAGAAGAGATTGCGAATCAGGAAGAGAACATTCGCGGGGCGCTCGGCGAGCCGGCGCATGAACCACGGAAACCAATAGGAGCCGTAGGAAACGAGTACAACGCTTCGATAGCCCTCGCGAGCGAGCCGGAGTTGTTCCGCGCGCTGGATGCCGTAGAGCATGGCGAACTCGATCTCGCCTTTCGCAATTCCCTCCGCTGCCGCCCACTCGAGGATTCGCGCGATCAGTTTCCGATCGTGCGTGGCAATCACTGCGCGAACGCCGGCGCGGCGCGCGTCGGGGCTCAAGAGCATCTTCGCGAGCCGGAAGAAATTCTCGTCCACGTCCGCCTTTTTCGAGAATGCGATTTCGGGCGGCTCGCTGTAAGCGCCTTTTACGAGTCTTACGGCGGCGCCGAGTGAAATCAGCGACTCGACGTCCTTCTCCGTGCGATGGAGATACGCCTGGACGCAGATACCCGTGTTCGGATGTTCTTTTCGCGCGCGGCGATGAAGTTCGAGAGTGGCGTCGACATACTGGCTTTGCTCCATGTCGATCCACACGGTTTTCCCGGTCGAGCGCTCGATCAGCTTCGAGAGATTCGCGAAGCAGAGTTCGCGATCCACGTCGAGTCCCAACTGCGTGAGCTTTACGGAAATTTCGGCCGGCAGACCGGCAGCGCGAATGCGCTCGAGCAGATCGAGGTACCCGACGGTGACGGATTCCGCTTCGGCGCGGTCGCGCACGTTTTCGCCGAGATGCGTGACCAGTGTGGTGATGCCATTCTCGGCGAGGCGGCGGGCGGCAGCGAGAGCGGCGTCCGCACTTTCGCCAGGCAGAAAGCGATCGGAGGCGCGGCGGACGAAACCGAGACGCGGCGCGCGCTCGCGCAGCCAAGGGCTCTCCGAAGCCTTCAGCAAGAGGTTGCGCAGCAGGTTCATCGGGCGTTTCCCGCGGGCACGACGATCCCCTCGGCTCCGCTCAGGCCAAGAAAAGGCGAAAAACCCGAGCTTTGTTTACATAGCAGCCGCTCATGTTCTCGTTCAGAATGATTGGTGACACTCAGATAGAGTGTCGCGATGCAAATTCGATGGGGGAAGGTGCCCAAGGCGCGCCACCTGGCGCGCCTTGGGCCAGAGTTAAGCCGAGAAGGTCAGCTCCGGCTTCGATGGATGGCCCACTACTTACATCACCAGCGGAACGCCGCCTTTACCTGCCGGCATTTCGGCAT
>JAIQEW010000015.1 GCA_020073605.1 Terriglobia bacterium | reverse complement strand
AGGGGCGTCCGCCGCGGCGGACGCCCCTACGGATGGGCCTGGTGACCACGTCGTGGAAGTCGTCCTGCCGAGCATCATGCCGGACGAATTTGCCGACAATCACGCAACCGAGCTCGAAATCTGCATGCGGTGGTTTTCCTCCGACGCAGGACAAGTGGCGAAGATCGAAGCGCCCGCCGGGTACGCGAACGTCCGCGCCCACGCCATGTTCCACCGCGAGTATCTGCTCAAGCAGCAGCGCACGGCCGCCCAAGCAAGCGCACCAGCTGCGGGCGCGCCTGTTCGGCCTTAGGGGCGTAGCACTGCTACGCCGTGGGACGCGTGGGAGTTCTTGGGCGGTCGGTGGAATCGCTAAGGGACAGGACTAGCGTTGGAACTCGACGGTGAGGACCATGTGCGACGAGGTCGGCTTTCCGGCGGACTGCGCGGGTTCGAATATCCAAAGCCCGACCGCTTGTTTCGCCGCACGCTGGAGTTCGCGCGGACCGGACAATACCTTTGTTTCCGCCACGTTTCCTTTTTCGTCGATCACGGCGTCGAGCTTCACGACACCTTCCACGCCTAGGCTCTTAGCCCAGGACGGAAACGCCGGCTGAGGTTGCGACAGAATTTTTGCGGGAACGGTATCGACAGGATCCGGCCCATCCACCTTTCGACGCTTTGGCTGCGCAGCGGCTTCGCCGGACGCAAGCGTGTCCCGGATCGCCGGCATTTGGGTTTCGACTGGCGGGGGAGAAGTCTCTGCAACCATGCCGCCCCGTCCTCCGCCGACCGCCGCCAGTGACGGCGCCGCAACTTTCGCAACTTTTGCGACATTCGCATCTCTAACCTTCGCAACTTTTTCGACCTGGGGGGCAGCAGGCTTTTGCGCGACAACGGGCTGCGGCGACTTTGACGATGCTCCCGCCGCTGCCGATGCGGGTGATGGCGAAGGACGAGCGGGCGGCGCGGTTGCCTTTGGCTGAGCCGCGGCTGCCTGGCGCGGGACATTGTCATGGACAAACATGGGACGCATCGCGCGCCATATGAAAACGAGCGACACTGCGATCAAGATGCACGCGACGATTTCAACGATGACTGCGTTTCTCCCAGTTGTCAGCCTTTCCGATAATGGCACTCGTACCGGAACGACTTCCGCCTCGCTTGCGCCGTCGGCGGTTGCCTCGCCTTCCGATGCACCGTGGGATGCGGCCTGTCGCTGAACTTTTTCAGCCTGACTCTCTTTTGCGGCTGCGTACTTGGCAAGCCGGTCTTCCCTCGCCAGCAGGGCGGCAAGATGCTGCTGGAGCTTCGGGGCGTTTGGATCTGCGTCATCCTGCGGATGCGCTGGCGCGTCCGCTGCCTCGGGTGAAGTCGGCGTACCCGACATGGTCCGAAGGGCAGCGTCGATCTCTTCGCCGGTTGGCGCCCTCCATTCTTCGGGATCCTCGATCACGGACGCAGCAGCCGCGGGTGCCTGAACCACCTCATGCGCCGCAACGAGTTCTTCGCGCATGGGCGCGGCCGGGATGATCACGCTCGATGCTGTCGCGCTCATCATCTCCAGCGGATTCTCAGGCGCTTCTGGAGTGGGTTCGTGCGCCGGTTCCGGCGCTGCGACGGGCGCCGCAGTAAATTCCGGAGGCTGCGCGCTGGCCTCGGGCTGTTCGGCGGCGGCTTCCCAGAATCCGGGCGTGGCGGCCGTAAATTCCAATTCCGTGTGGCCCGGCTCGCCCTCCGGCGGCGCCTCCAGCACCTTGCATAGGACTTCTCGTTTGTTCTGCTCGTTGTGAAGAAAGACGGCCTGTCCGACCGCGAGCTTCGTCCGCAGATTCAGCACGGCGCCGTCGTCGAATACGAGTGTGGTTGTCGCGTTCTCTGTAAAAAGTTCGCGACGGTCAGTCCCGGCGGTGGTCTTCGCCCCTTGGATTATGACTGGAACTTCCAGGGCTTGTGCTTGAGCAATTCGTGCGGCATCCGGCATGTGCTTTCGCCCCGTTCGCCGGAATCTGTGCCACCCGGCGTTCTGTCTGCGCAATGGACCGGCCCGCGGGCGCGCCGCAGCTTGCCGTCCATCCTATATGCTGCAGTCCAGGGCCTCCGGCCGCAAGAGTCCTTACGTACCAGTGTTTTGCGAGGGTTAACCACACCATAAATGCGGCCCTGTGGCTAGTCGATGCGGGGCAACTGCTGGGTCATGCAATGAATGGTGCCAAGGCCGAGGACGAGGTCGCGGCAATAAATCGGCACGATTTTGCGGGCGGGGAAGAGTTTTGCCAGCGTATTCAACGCGATGCGGTCGGCGGGATCGTTGAACGTGGGCACGAGCACAATTCCGTTCGCGATGTAGAAATTCGCGTAGCTCGCGGGCAGGCGCTGACCCGCAAAATATACAGGCGCGGGCATGGGAAGCGTTTCGACGCGCAGCGGCCGCCCGTCCTGGTCCTTCATCTCGCGCAGCAGCGCGAAGTTCTCCTGAAGCGGCGCGTAATTGTCCTCCGCGGGATCCTGCTCGATCGCGGTCACCACGGTCGTCGGGTCAACGAAGCGCGCCAGGTCGTCGACGTGGCCGTGCGTATCGTCGCCGGCAATGCCGCGCTTGAGCCACAGGACGTTGGTCGCTCCGAAATAGCGCCGAAAGACTTCGGCGTAATCGTCGCGCGTGAATCCCGGATTTCGCTCCTGCGTTTTGCTCAGCAGGCACTCTTCCGTGGTCAGCAGGGTCCCGCTGCCGTTGACGTCGATCGCGCCACCTTCGAGCACGACGCGCCGCCCCTTGTGCTCGGGCAGCACAACGCGGCGCTTCAGCTTCGCGTTCGCGCGCGAGACGACCTTCGCGTCTTTCTTGTAATCGTCGTACTTGGCCCAGCCGTTGAAGACGAAATTGAGCAGCGCGCTGTTTTCTTGAGGGCTGTCATCCCGAGCGAGGCCGCTTCTTGGCCGACGAGGGATCTGCTGTACGGTCTCAAAACCAGAAGCAGATTCCTCCGCCCCGAACTGCACCGGGGCGTTCGGAATGACAGTTGGCGCGGGTGACTCGACAACCGCAATCGGACCGGAATCGCGCATCCATCCGCGATCGGTCGGGATGCGGAAGAACCTCACCATGTCGAGATCAGCGCCGGCCTTGCGCAGCACCGCCTTCGCGCGCGACTCCGCCGCAGCGCTTTCGACGAGTAGAAACACGCGCTCCACGCGCGCGAGATGCCGCACGATTTCCGCGAACGCCCACGGAATCGGCGCGAATTTCCCCGGCCAGTCGGTAAGCTCGTGCGGCCAGCCGAGCCAGGTCGCCTCGTGCGTCTCCCATTCGGCGGGCATGCGAAAAGCGGTTTCCGGAAGCAA
Organism: Terriglobia bacterium; assembly: GCA_020073605.1. Taxonomy (GTDB): domain Bacteria; phylum Acidobacteriota; class Terriglobia; order Acidiferrales; family UBA7541; genus Palsa-295. The sequence continues at coordinate 92,422 of JAIQEW010000015.1, read as the reverse complement.
AGTCGTGCGAGGTCCTTTTCCTTTCAAAGGCTTCTATCGGTGTGGACGTCGTAGGGGCGGGTTTGAAACCCGCCCCTACGGCCTAAGAGCAAAAACGCGGCGTGGGATCTTCTGCGTGGCATTATTTCCCCAGCCAGCGGCTGAGGATCGGCTCGTACGCATCGACGCGGCGGTCGCGCAAAAACGGCCAGTTGCGGCGCGTGTCCTCGCTTTTCGCGGGATCGCACTCGACCACCAGAATCTCTTCCTTATCGTTCGACGCCTCCGCCACCACTTGCCCGAACGGATCGGCGACGAACGAATTCCCCCAGAACTCGAGGCCCGGATCGCCCGCCCCAGCACCGCCTTCGAAGCCGACTCGATTCACCACCGCGACGTACACCCCGTTTGCGATCGCGTGCCCGCGCTGGATTGTGCGCCATGCGTCGAGCTGCGCCGCGCCGAACTCTTTCTTCTCCGCCGGATGCCAGCCGATGCTCGTGGGATAGAAAATCACCTGCGCGCCGCCGAGTGCCACCGCGCGCGAGCCTTCCGGGTACCACTGGTCCCAGCAGATCTGCACGCCAATGCGGCCGCAGCGCGTGTCGAACGTGGGAAAGCCGAGATCGCCGGGCGTGAAGTAAAACTTCTCGTAGTAGAGCGGGTCGTCCGGGATGTGCATCTTGCGGTATTTGCCGAGGAACGCGCCGTCGGCATCGATCACCGCGCACGTGTTGTGATAAAGCCCGGCGGCGCGACGCTCGAAGAGGGAAGCGACGATCGCGACTTTGCTTTCGCGCGCCACTTTCGCCAGCGCTTCGGTCGCGGGACCCGGCAGGGCCTCGGCCAAGTCGAAGAGCGCGGCATCTTCCTTGCGGCAGAAGTATTCGCCGAGAAAAAGCTCGTCCATGCAGACGATTTGAGCGCCGCGCTTGGCCGCCTCGCGGATCTTCTCGCTCGCACGCGAGAGATTGTCCGCGCGGTCCTTCGTGCTGCGCATTTGCACGAGCCCGATTACGAATTTGTCGCTCATCTGCGACATCGTATCACGCGCGGACAATCCTCAGAACCATTGCGTTGAAAGGGAGCAGCGGGGGCGGTACGCTCATGGCACTTATGAATTCTCGCTGGCTGCAACCTTTCTTCGATGCGTGGAATTTGTACGCCGACTTCAAAACTGCGATCGTCTTCACCGTTCTGATCTTCACAGCGGTCACGAGCCTTATTATCGGCGTTCGCATGCGCGGGGAAATCAAGAGAACCCTCGGTAGGAAAGCAACGGATGAGGACCTCGCCGACCTCGATACATGGATCGAGGTGAAAGAGGCGGAGGAAAAAGCTGGGGGCAAGAATCCGGAAGACCCAAAATAGTTCAACGCAATGCCGGTGGAAGGGCAGGGCTTCAGCCCTGCCACCCAACGATCGCGTGAAGCGCATCTGATCTCCCGGGCTCGACTCATCGTCGACCCGGGAGCCCTTCCTCTGCGCCGCTCCATCCGCGGCATGTCGTCGCGTTTCCGGCGCGTCATGAACCGGGGAGGCGAGGATCGTCAGAAAAAGAAAGAGGGCCAATCCCGAAGCTTCAGGACCAGCCCTCAAAGGTACATCTGCTCTGAGAGGTGACTACAGCGAGCGTTCGATATTGCCGTTGGACATGCGCGACGTGCCGTACGCGCTCTTCTGCGAGGGCGGCGGCGCGACCAGCCGCACCACGTGCAGCAACCGCTCGGGCTGGAACGGCTTCGCCATGCAGACCACCGCGCCGAGCTGATGGCTCGCGGAGTAATCCGCGGGCTGCGCTCCGCGCGTCAGCAAAATCACGGGCACGGTCTGCAAGCGCTCGTTGCGCTTGATGATCAGGCAGAGGTCATGGCCGGACATGTCGCCAGCCTCCACTTCGGCGATGAACGCGGCCGGCACCGTGGTGCGCAGAATCTCCAAAGCCTCGTGCGCCGTCGGCACGATCACGACGGTGTAGCCATCCTGCTGGAGCAGGTTGCGCATGATTTCCGCCGTGCGCGTGTCGGATTCGACGGCGAGCACCATCGAGCGTGCCCCTTCGTGCACTGCGGCTCCGCCCACCGCGCCGGCATCAAACGCCTGGCCGGCTTCCTTCCGGTCCTTCTTGGCTTCGGCCTTCGCGGATTGGAACTGCACGGCAATGGCATGCTTGCCGGCCTGCGCGTCGCCCACGCGGACGATGTCGGCCAACTGGGCCGTGTTCAGCGCAGCCGCATCGGTCGAATACGGGAAGATGATTTCGAGCTGCTGGCCTTTCCAGTAGCCCGGGCGCTTGGCGTTAAAGAGCAGGCCGTCGCGCGAGACGTCCACGCTCATGCAAACTTCGTCAAAGGTCTCCGCGCCGTTCACCACGCGGACGTGCACCTGCGCGGAAATCTTGGCGCGCCGGCGTCTGCGGCGCTCGATGGTGCCCGGCCCACCCTGCGCGGCGGCCCCGGCGGACTTCACTTTTTCTTCAACGGGTGCAACGGTTGTCGTATTCATGTCCAACACCTCAGATATCGATTGCGGGTCACTGCTGGTGTCCCCCATGGACGGCCAGGTGTCTTCCCGTGCAAGACCAAATTTATCGGCGGGCGCCAGCGCGCGGAATAGTACGAAGGTTACAATTTCCCAATCTTCGCGTACTCCCGACAGCCTGCTAAGTGCTTTCTGTGCTGCGCATTAGCGCCTAACCATAGAACCGTCTTGCTCCGAACCCTTATCATCAGTCGCTCGTCCACGCCCGTTTAGGGAGGTTTTTCGCATGCCCACCGCACCAGCAGTCACGCGCGAAGTGCCCACCGGACCAGCGCAAACGCGCTCCCGAGGCTTCGGGACCGCACCCGCGCGCCCCGGTCAGCCTTCGTCCGCCGCGGCGGACGAACCCCATCGCCCCACCGATGACGAGATCCTCGGCCTTGGTTCCGCCGCGAGCGACACGACCGAAACCAATGAAGACACTGTGGGGGCGGGTTTCAAACCCGCCCCTACAAATCTCGCGAACAATGATTCCGCGCCGGAACCCGAAGATCTCCGCGCCACCCTCGACGCCAACCCGGAATTGCGCCGCGCATGGCAGGACGCGCAATCCTACCGCGAGACGTTTTCCACGCCCGAAGAGGCTCGCGCCGCGACGGCCCTCCTCGCCGACCTCGATCGCATGGACGCGCTCTTTTTCTCGCGCCGACCGGGGGACCACGCCGAGCTTGCCCGCGCCGTGGCCGCTCTCGACCCGGCCGCCTTCGCCTCCCTGGCGCAGGCCATGAATGGATTGGCCACGGAGGCACAGAGCCACAGAGAAAGTCATACAGGGAACCGCGCAGGCGATGGTTCTGTGGCACAGACACTCCTGTCTGTGCCTCCCGCAGATACACGATCCGCCGCGCCGGGCGCCCCTACGGCCGCAAATCGCCAGCAAGATGCGCTTCCTGCGTCAGGGCAGGCTGGCGCTACGCAAACCACCGCCCCGACCACCGCGCAGGCCGAATTCTTCCATGCGACGAACGCGGCGGCGGTCGAAGGCGTTCTCGACGCGATCGAATCGCAGGTCGAACGCTTGCTGCCGGAGGGGGTATCCAAATCCGCGCGCAACCGCGTGGTGGGCGAAATCTACCGCGAGCTCGATACGACGCTCCGCTCGAACCGCCAGCTCGCGCAGCAAATGCGCGACGCGTTCAAATCCGGCTCGCTCGACGCCGCGCATGAACGCGCCGTCGTCTCGCTGATCACCGGCCGCGCGCGGCAGGCGCTGCCCGGCGTCGCCAAGCGTGTCCTCAACGAATGGACATCGACCGTCGTCGCGGCCAATCAGGACCGCCGCGCCCGCCAGCGCGCCGCCGAGCGCCGCGTCGATATCGCAGGCTCGAGCGGGACAGGGAACGACGGCTCGCGCTCGATGGCGCCACGCGACATCGACTACGCCCGCCTCTCCGACGCTGACATTTTGAATATGTAGGGGTACGGCATACCGCGCTCGGCTGTCACCTCCAACGTGGCACGTGAAAGAGGCGTAACATAGCGGCGATATACGGGAGGTCGATAATGTCATACGCTCGAACGAAAGCTTTGGCATTGGCTATGGCATTGGGGATTCTGTTTCTGTTCTCCGCGGAAACGGGCGGACAGCAGCGTGGCCCGGCACATGTTAAACCCATCGTGATACGGGCCGAGATGGCGAAAGGTCGGGTGGTTTATCAGGTGGATTCAAAGCCTGCCCTTCCGGATCTGCTGCGAGTCTTGAACGTGCTTGAAGAACAGCGAGGGAAGGATTGCCCGGTCGTTGTATTGCTCGACTTCCGTGTCCCGATCAGCGAGTTCTGGAACATAGATGGGACTGCCGGAAAGGCAGATCTCACGAACCTTCGCTATTTCGTCTTCTTCCGTGATACGGAAAAGATGGTGGAAATCAAGTGGGGGCCTGCTGTGCCCTACTCGACGAACCCGTCCATCGACCGAGACCCACTGGGCATTCGGTAACGCTGAGAAATCCGCCACGGAGGCGCGTTCCAAACTTCCCCTGCGCTCGCCAGCGCGCCGCCGAGCGCCGCGTCGACATCGACTACGAGCGCATGTCCGATTCCGATATCTTGAATTTGTAATTCTTCCCGCCCGTCCGAAGAGGACATCCCAACAGCACCCACCTACGTTCGCCGTGGCGAACTACTGCGGACTTGCTAGCCACGAGTTACGAATCACGAGTCACTAGTCACCCACCTACGCCCTTTGGGCTTCGGCGGGCAGGCTACTCACGAATTTCATTCCAAAGGGGAACCCAACACCATGGCACAAATGCAGAACGCACAATCGGTCGCGCTGCAACTCGAAAAGGTCCGCGACAAACTTCCGCTGCTTTACGAGCGGGACGACATCCTGCTGACCATGATCCAGCAGCGCGGCGACGTGGAACGCGTCAGCGCGCGCAACATGCGGCTTCCGCTGCAAATCCGCCCGGGAGGCAAGGCCGGCCTCGCCAACATGGACGGCGGCGACCTGGGCCGCGGCTCGGGCACCATCTACGACGTCGCGCAGGTGACGCCGGTATTCTTCCGCCACGCCGTCGAAATCACGAAGCTTGTCGAGTACGCCAGCAACGCTCCCGAAAAAGCCGTCGAGAACGCCGCCAAGCGCGAAGTGAAAAACGCGATGGTGCAGTTCCGCGCGTTTCTCGACAAGCTGATGCAGACCAACGGCAACGGCGTGCTCGGCACGATCAACACGGTCACCACAAGCGGCCTGCCCTCCGGAGTCGCCGCGCAGTTCACGCTGGCGAAGCCGCCCGGCGCGATGCTCTTCTATTACAACCAGACCGTGCAGGTGTACGACTCGACGCTCACCACCAATCGCGGTTCGGCCAACGTCCTGCTCGTCGATCCCTTCAACTCGCTCGTTCAGGTGGACGCGCTGCCCAGCGGCACCACGGCCACCGACGTGATCGTCCACGACGGCCTCACCGGCACATCGCCCGTCTCGCTTTTCGGCATCCTCTATCACCAGTCGAACGCGACCACCGGCACGTGGCTCAACCTCAACCGCGCGACGTATCCGGTCGAGCTCGCCACGCCGCGCGTCAACGGCAACAATTCCGCGCTCACGCCCGGCGCCGTGCGCCTCGCGATCAATAAAGTGCGCAAGGCCCTCGGCACGAATCAGGTGAGCAAGCTCATCGCCTACACGTCGCTCGAGCAGGAGCACCAGTGGGAACAGCTCGGGGTAACAATCAGCCAAATCATCAAGGAGGGAGCGGGCGGGCGCGCGAGCGATCTCGATCTGCTCTTCACCGGCGAGAAATCGATGGCGGGCGTGCCCATCAAGTCGAGCATCAACGCGAATCAGTCGCGCGTCGATTTCCTCGATCTCTCGCACTGGGGACGCGCCGTCATGCAGGACATCGATTTTTACGATGTCGGCGGGCAAACCGTGTTTCCGATTTACGGCGCAAGCGGAGGCCTCGCTTCGGCGTACATCTTCTACTTCGTCACGGGGTTTCAGGTGTGGAACGAGTCGCCCCGCAGCGGCGCCTACATCGACAACCTGGCCATCCCGACGGGCTATTAGAAGTAAACGTAGCGCCGGGTCCTTTAGCCCGGCACGATCTCGTCGGCGAAGATGCCGCGCTGAAGCACGGCGCTACGTTCGAACCTCCAGATGCGGAACGAGTCGCCCCGCAGCGGCGCGTTCATCGACAACCTGGCGATTCCAACGGGGTATTAGCCTTTGTCTTCGTAGCGGCCGCCTTTAGGCAAGCGCCTTTGGCTGCGTTCAGGTCCGACACAACGCCGGCCTGAAGGCCGCCGCTACGAAACCGTTTCTGATGTGTTTCACCGTTTGGCTAGCAGAGCGTAGGCGAGCGCCGCAACGAGATACGGCACAGCGATCAGGCCCCCGATCTTAGCCGCCAGTAGAAGCCCCCTGCCCCCGCGTGTCCGGTACAGATAGTACGGAACGACCAGAGGCCAGGCGGCGAAAGCAAAGGCGTCGAACTCATACGGCACGCTGAATTTGAGGGCGCGCCTGTTGGCGCGTAGCCAGACAACCGCAATCGTTCGTATCGCAAATGACCACAGCAAACCTGCCAACTCGGATCGCTGCACCCCGCGAGATAGGGCGACCCAGAATCCGAATGCATCAATCACGATCAGAACCGTGAGCGCCGTCAAGAACATCCAGTTTGAGCTACCGCGCTCTTCCATGCCCCGACCCTTTGTTCGGTTTGTCCCTAGAGGTGCTTCCCAGGTCGGCGTAGGATGGTTCCGCGCGGTGGCGTTGTCAAGTTAGCCAATCTGACCTACATCTCTCCTAATCCCCTCGACAGCGCCCTGTCCTGTGTTGACCGCGCCGACCCCCAGTGCTACCGTCCGCGCTGCGCAACGAAATCAATGCGCGGAGGTTCATTGGCATGAGGGCATCATTCGGGGTGGCGGCGATTCTGGCGGTCCTGTCTTTTGCGGCGACGGGCGCTTCGGGGCAGACGCCGCAGATGCGGTCGTATCACTGCATCGCCATTTCCGTCACGCCCGGCACCTCGCACGCCACCGTGTATGAAAGCCAGATGATTCCGATGGAGGCGGGCCAGCAGGCCGCGCTCCGGGGCGCGTGGGCGGCGTATATCAAGGCGACCTATCACCTCGACACCACCGCATCGGTGACCTGCCAGGGACTCAACCCGAATTCCGCGATGGCGGAGCAGTCCCTCACGGCGGAAGAAAATATCTGGAAGGCGCAGGGCTGGGAAGTGGTGCACGTCACATGGAGGCCGGGACAAACGGGTAATTCGGCCTCGGCGGCGTCGATTTATTCCGCCGCGCCCGGTCCGGCGGCTGCGGCACCAGCGGCTGCAGCCGGCACTCCGGCGCCGCCCCAGGGAGATCAGCCCAGCGCCTCGTACTGCTTCTCGGACGTCCGCAGGCCGACCATCTATTTCAGCGAGGCGTTCGACACGGCCGGCATGCCGTCGAGTTCGCCCTATTCCACCGCATTCACCAAGTTCCTCGCGCAGAAGTACAAATACACCGGCGCGGTGACGTGCAAGACCACCAACACGATCTACAACGCGCAGAGCATGTATAGAGAGCAGCGCGACACTTTGCAGAACAAGCAGATTGTCGAAACCGACTGGACCTATGAAGCGGCCGCTGCGTCCGCGACACCTCCTGCGCCTGCGGCGCCCGCAGCAGCGGCATCGACTCACGCGACTACGACTCATAACCTGACGCCCGCAGCAGCCGCCGCAGCATCGGCCGCTCCGGCCGCCACGGGGCAGGGAACTCCCTACTACTGTTACATCTCCGTGGTCCTTGCGAAGCACGAAACCAGGTACACGACCGGCGTGTTCTACAGCAACGAGTCGCGCGCCTGGATCGATTTCTGGTGGAGCGAGTACATCCACTCGACGTATCAGATCACGAATCCGAACCTCACGGTCTTTTGCAAGGCGCTCCCCGCGAAGCCCGCTCTGCAGCAGTCGGAGCTGGACAACAATGAAACGTCTTGGAAGTTACACAACTACGAAATCGTTCACGTCGATTGGAAGCCGACGAGGACCCCGCCTCCCGGCGAATACGAGCCGGCGGGCGCGGAGATCGCTGCCGGCCGCAGATTGAACCAGCCGCCGACAAACCCGGCGTCCGCGGCGCCGGTGGCAACGCAAGTGGCAGCCACCCACCCCACGCATCCGACGGGCGGGGGCGGCAAGTATCACTACTACTGCTCGTCCGATATGGGCCAGAGTACGATCTACTTCAGCTCCGCCTTCGATACGGACGACACAAATCCGCGCCCGATGGAAGAGGGCTTCAAGAAGTTCCTCGAGCAGAAGTATTCGTACAAGTTTCCGGACCAGCTGCCGTGCTTTGGGAACTACAAGACGCTCGCCGAGGTGCAGGCGGACGCCCAAGAGCGCATGAAGGTCATGCGCGCGTCGGGGAAATGGAAAGTTGTCGAGACGGGCTGGACGTGGGGCGGAACCCCGCCTCCACCCCCTACGCCGGTCCCCGCGGGGATGAACCCGAACGTCGCGCAGCTCGCGGAACCATATCGCGGAAAGGCGATCCAGGAAGCATCCACTACGAAGAGCTACTGCCAGAACAATATGCTCCTGCCCAACCTGCTCGACTGCGATTGCTTTTCCAGGTTGATTCTCAACTATCGGATCGCGCACGCCAGCGAATACCACGCCCCGCAAGGAGGCCATGACATCGGAGGCTGGGAGCCATTCACGAATCTCTTCTTAGGCGAGAAACTGCCCTGCACGGAGTGCCAGGACGACGCGCGACTCAGGAAGTATGTAACCGATGAAGCGCGCAAGAGCCTCACCAATGTCATAGCGCAGAAGGGCGCGTCCGACCCGAGCGTGACGAACACCATCAACTGCGACGTCACGAAGTTTCTCGCGGATTTTCGCGCCCGGCCCTTTCTCGGCGAGGCGCAAGACATCATGCGCGACGCCTTCAGCACGTGCTACCGCAAGTACGGCCAATAAGGCCTGTGGGCTAGTTCGCTGCACCGAGGAAGAACGCCCAGTCCGCCGCATACGCTGGATTGCCTTGCGGGTCGCGAGGGGTGGTCCGCGCGGAAATCATGCTGCCGTGATACTGGTCCGCGCCCGGATTCGCCGCCAGCGGCGCATTCGGCTCGAGCGTCAGCGCGCGGACGTGCCCCGGAGGAATCTTCAGCAGCTCGCACGCCTTCGCGAGCGCTTCTGCGCGCGATTCTTTCTGGTGATACGCCGCGTACCAGCGATCGGGCGGCGTCTTGCTCGGCGACGCAACCCACGGCGCGAACACTTTCGTCGCGTTCACCCAATCGCCCGCGCCGGATAGCACGATCACCCGCGCGACTTTTTTCTTCTTCGCGACGTACGCCGCATGACCGCCGCCCTGCGAATGCCCCGCAAACGCGATGCGCCCCCAATTCGGCTTGCCGCCGCGCAGGTAGCGGCCCCAGCCTTCGTCGTGGTGATGCGCGTCGAGATACTGCAAGAGCTTCGCCAGCCGATTGACGATCGACTCGGCCGGCAGGTCGTCGATATCTTTGGAGACGTCGTCGCCGAAGACGCGCTTCTGCCGGAACCGGTCAGAGCACGCCGGGTCGGGATTCGGCCCGCAGACCGTCGGCACGGCGTTCGCGTTATCGTAGGTCAGGCCGATCACGCGATATCCGGCCTTAGCACCCGCCTCGAGAAAGAGCGATCCGCTCGCGGGCGTCCCGCCCGTGCCGGAGAAGTAGACGAGCAGATTCGCGTCCCGCGCGACGCCGCGCTTGAACATCACGATGTTGTCCGCCGTGAAGCGCTTGATCTGCGGATCGGCCTCGCCCGGCGAAACGGTGTACACGACTCCGCCGGCGAGCTGCGGCAACTGCGGCGCCGGCGCTTGTGCGCGCGCGACTGCTGCAACACAGCAAAATCCAGCGCAGACGATCAGACGCACAACTCGATTTCGTTCGCTTCGTGTTTGCATGGCGGCAGGAGTTTACCCCGAGCAGCACCGTCGGAGAAAGGGATTGCGCGCACCGATCCGCGCGCGAGCCTGGCCGCCCATTTCACTCCGATTTCTCACTCCCCGGCGAGGACTTTTGGAGGCACGCTGAGCGAGTTGCTGACCTCAAGTTCCGAGACGCGAAGGCGCGCCACCGTAAGGTCGTCGATCTCGAGCGACTTGAATTTCGCGCCTTTGACGAACATCCTTCGAATCGCCAGGCGGCCAATGGCCAGCGCTCCGATCGCGAGCGCGCCTATCGCCACCGCGCCGACGGCGGCGGCCAGGGCCGCGGCGCTGCCGGTACTCACGTGCTTCCTTGCTTCCAACCGTTTCATGGCCCACCCCTCCTCGGAGCATTGTAAGCCTGGCTCGCACGCCGACGTGCTGAAGATGAAGCAGGGCAAGAGCGCGAATGTCGCGCTCGTGGACACGCGGCCCGCCGCCGCGCCCGCCAAGAGGATTATGCGCGCGGAATAGCGTCGCAACTGCAGATCGAATTTCCAGCAGATCCGGCTTCTGCAAACATCAGGCCTACCGCTCGACTTCGATTTTCGCGTAATTGAAACGGACCTGTTCCAGCGGCGCTTCGGTGCCCTCATTCGTGCCGCTCTGTCGAATCGAGATGACGCTCGCATCGGTCAGCTTGTACGTCACTGTGGGCTCATCGCTCTTCGTCGTGAGGACGATATCGACTTCCGGCAGCACCTGATGGCTGGTCTGCGCTATGACCAGTGCCATGGACGATCGGTCGTGCTCCTTCACGATGACGACGGGCCTGCGCACCAGCTTGGGCGCCGCCGTGTGCGGGTCGGATGCCTTCCGATTTTTGCCGGTGGTTTTTGCGTCCGCCGATCCGGGCGCGGAGTCGGCGCTCGATTCGCGGTTCAATGCGTCGATTTCGGAGACCGAAGGCACATCCGCGGAATGGAAAATGATCCAGCCGTTGTGCGCCGCGTTGGTCGATTCACCGACCATTTGACCTCGCGGTGTCATCACGCGCATGTAGCCGCCACCTTGCGCGCTTGCGGCGGTCCCCATCCCCAGCCATAGCGCCGCGACGACGATTCCCGCTGCGGCTATTCGTCGCGCGCGTCGGGCGCGAACTTGCGCCTGCCTTCGGCCCTGGCTTTGCATTCTGATGGGAAACTTCGCGCGCGCGCTCATGCCGCTCCTCCGACATACCAATCTGCTTCGATTGTCTTACGAATCTTCCGTCGCGCAACTTCCCTGTGATTCAAGTGCTACGAGAAACGCACGAGGCGCCCGCATCCATCGAGCGCCGCGTCACGCAAGCCGGCGGCACCAATCGCTATGGCGAGCCCAACTTCCGCGTCGTCTGGGGAGGCTCGCGCCTCGCCTGGATCGGCGGACGCTGGACCGACCGCGATCCGCACGGCAATGTGATCCGCGAGGCGGTGGAGCTGCGGCAGGTCCCGAAATATTTGCCGCTCGACCGCTGGCACGTCGAGCGCTGGACGCCCCCCGAGAATTACGGTTCGCCCGAGCTGTGGTACGAGCAGACGGCCGAAGTCGAGGACGGCATCCGCATCCCCGCGCTCGGGCCGTATCCCGCTCGCGGCGAGTACGAGCACTGCTTCACGCTGGAAAGCGCTGCCGGCGAATTCATGCCGTTGACGCCCGCCGCGTGCGATTGGATCGTGCGCGCGATTGAGTGGTCGCGCCGCCAGCCGCGCCAGGCGAAGCGGCTCGCCATCGCCGCCCGCGAAGCCCGCCGCGCCCGCGATTTCGACCGTTCGTGCGACGAAGTCCTTGATGACGTTTGATTGCTGGTGGCGCGGCCGATCTCCAGTTCGCGATTTAGTCATAGGCACCAACCCGCGCGCGCCGGTGTCAATACATCCAGACGATAAAGCCGGGCCGCCGCTACGGTGCCAGAAGGATCGGACTAGCGTTAAAGCGAATCGCGTAATCGCCAAGGAGGTTCGCCATGGGAATGGCAGTTGGTGCACGTAAAGACGGCCAGGTGTCGGATCCCAATATCGTTCCGCTGATCGACGTGCTATTGGTGCTGATCATCATCTTCCTGGTGATCACGCCGAAGGTACCCACCGGATTGCCCACTCTGGTTCCCCAACCTCCCCCACCCCAACCGAAACTCGAACTGCCTGATCCACACATAGTTGTCGTGCAAGTGATGCCAGGCGGGAAGCTCATGATTAACCGGGAGCCGAGCGACTGGAATTCAATTGGGGCGCGCCTCTCGGACATTTTCAAGGAGCGCGCCGATAAGGTGGCTTTTGTGGAAGGTGCCGACGACGTCCCGTTCGACCAGGTGGCCCGTGCGATTGACATCATGCGCGGTGTGGGGATCGAGCACGTGGGCCTGATCACGCCTGCGACAATGTCCGAGGAATAGCCGCCGACGAAATCCTCGACGAGGCGCTTTCTTCGTAGGGCGTTGATTCGGCGCCGCGTCTCCATCGCTAATCACGAATCACAAGTTACAAGTTACGAATCACGCCTCACTCCCCCGAAAGGAACCCCCTTGCAAACTGAAACCGCAACAGCCACCGCTTCAAATCTCACAGGCAGCGACGTCCCTCGCCCGCTCTCGCACTTCGGCAGCAGCCGCCGCGATATTCTGCCGCCCGCCCCGTCGCAGGCGGACACTGCCTCGACCGTCACGATCGCATCCATCTCCGACCAGGACTGGTACGTCTCGCGCACGCACGGCGTCTACCACATTCCATCTTGTGCAAAAGGCGAAGCATTTTCGCTGTTGCTGATCACGTCGCGTGGCGACGCGATCGACCTCGGCGACAATCGCCGCTATCCCTTCACGATTACCGCGCGAGAAATCGCCGAGGATCTCTTGCAGGACCTGCACGACCACGGCATCTTCGTCTGCGCCGGCGCGCGCCCCACGACCGAAGAATTATCATCCGCCACCGCCCGCCGCGACGCGTACTACCACCGCCTGATCGGCGAAGGCGACACGCTCTGGGCGCGCGGCCATTCGTTCCGCGAAATTTCCGATCTGCACCGCCGCGCCGCGATGGCGCTCGGAGTGGAGCGCGAGTGGGCGTACGTCCCGATGCGCATGAGCGAATGCCCCGCGTGCGGCGAGAAGGTGAAGACCGGAGTCGCCGTCTGCAAGCATTGCGGCGCGATCCTCGACGCCGAAAAGGCTGCTCTGCACGGCCTGCCCGCCGGGGCGGGATTGGGACGAAACGCCGGCGCAACGAAGGCCAATCCCGCGCGATAAGGTCCATTCACCTCGGGCTAGAAGGTTTACGTGTAGCACCGCGGTCTTTGGCGCGGCATCCGATCGGTACCCCACCACTGCCGCGGCTTTCCTTGGCGTTCCGCAGCCCATTTGGCGCCGGCGTCCGCAGCTAGGCAACTCTACGTACACACAACCCCGGTCACGCCTACCGACATCAGCGGATTGACAGCTGTCGGCGAAGTGCGATGACTGCGCGTGGCAGAGAAGGGAAGGCGATGATGAAAATTGCGACAAATGGCAAGAGAGGACGCCGAGGAGTTCGCGTGCGCATAAAGCTGGCGGCTTTCGCCGCGCTGCTCGCGTGCGCGGCGCTGCTGGCACCAGCGGCGCACGCGCAGGGCTCGCGCCACGACGACATCATCTTCGGCCCCGGCGGGCATCCCGTCGCGGGGGCGACGGTGCGCGTTTGCACGCCCTCCGCCACCGGCACGCCGTGCTCGCCGCTCGCGACGATCTACACCGACGCGACGCTCACCATCCCGGCGATGAACCCGTTCCAGTCGGACGGTATCGGCAACTACCATTTCTACGCGCCGGCGGGCCGCTACATGGTCCAGATCTCGAGCGCGCAGATCAGCGGCACGGTGACCAATCGCGACGTCATTCTCCCCGCCGATCTTTCCTCCTCCGGCTCCGGCAACAACATCTCCGCGTTCGGCCTGACGCTCGGCGGAAACCTGAACGTCTCCGGCAACGCGACCATCAACGGCACGCTGACGACCACGAATTTCAGCCCCGCGACGCTGTCGCCCGGCACGCTCAACGTCACCGGAAACGAAAACATCGCCGGACCGCGCCCGCGCGTCGATGTGACCGCCTTCGGCGCGAAGGGCGACAACTCGACCGACGACACCGTCGCGATCCAGAACGCGATCAATGCCGCGTGCACGGGAACGTACGGGGGGACGGTCTTTTTCCCGCCGGGCACGTACATCGTCAGCCAGCCGCAGACTCCCTCGACCTCTCCCGTATTCAATTTGCCCTGCGGAGGGCTGAGTTTTGAGGGTTCCGGCGTGACGCGCACCGTGGCTTCGGCGTTCGCCGGAGCGCCCTTTTCCTGGATCGCCGTCAGTCCGGGATCGAGTCCAAACGCCGCACCTGTTTTCTACGTCGTGTATCCGAACGGCAACGGAACTACATTCACGAATCTTGCAATCCGCGGCTGGAATCAGGCCATCTGGGTTTTCGGCGCATCGTTCGTCCATCTGAATAACGTGCATCTGGCTACGGCGCCGTTCGCGCCGACAGGAATGGCGGACGAAACTCCGCTCAAGCTGACGAACATGATCTGGTTCTGGATGGACGGCGGAGAGCTGGACAACTTCAACAACACGCTGCCCACGGCGATGTTCACCGGAGAAACCGCTCAGTTCGGAGAGGCGCCGCTGGTGGGGCTCGTCTCTATGTCCAATGTCACTACTTCCGGCGGCGGATTTCAGTATATCCAGCGCGTGAACACCTTCGGAGTGGGCCCTGGCAACTACGTGTTTCGCAACGTCCTGCAAGAGGGCACGGCGCAGGATTTCCTCGCGATCACCAACACAGGCGCGTCGAATTTCGTCCTCTTCAGCTCCGTCACGTTCGACCACGCGGCCCAGAGTGACACGGGCCTCACCACCAACGCGCTCATCAGCCTCAACAGCTCCTCGACCACGCTTTCGGGCGTCACCATCAACCATTCGCTCGGCGGCAACGGTGGGAACGCGGGCAACGGCACGGCCGGACCCGCGATCCGCATCACGGCCGGATCGCTGAACGACTACTCGGTCACCGGATGCCAATCCGTGTGCTCGTTTGCGGTGCTGGACGGCTCGGGCAATCCGATCGCGGGCGGCTCCCGCCAGAATTACAATGGCTTCGACTATGTGACCGATACGTCGAACACCGACAACGGCAACGGCCGCCTCATAACGAGCTACTTCGATATCGAAAGCAACGACGATGGGACGCCCGCGCGGTTTTTCAAATCTGGCAGCCCCTACGCGTCGCTGGGGATCGATCCCGTCGGCGGCTACATGTTCGCCGACCCGGCGAAGAACGGCTACAACGCGCAAATCTACCAATCGAGCGCGCCGAATATCGACATCGCGTTCGCCACGGCGCTTCCGCCGTCCGGCGTCGCGGTCGCTGCGACCACCGGCGGCACGCTCGCCGCGGGCACTTACTACTATTACGTGGCCGCGAGCACGGCGAGCAATTGCAGCACGGCTTCGGCGCTCTCCGCGCCCTCGGTGATCTCTTCCGCCGTGACCGTCGGCGGCGCGAACAACGCGGTGAGCCTCACGTGGACCGCATCGCCCAGCACCGGCACGACGCCGATCCTCGGCTACTGCGTCTTTCGGTCTCCGATCGCGGGCGTCAACAAATTCTCCAACACGAGCGGCTTCGTCTCGGGCGCTTCGACGACGAGCTTCACGGACACCGGCTTCACCGGCACCCTCTTTGCGTTTTTCACCAGCTCGATGCAGGCGCAGCACCGCTTCACGCCCACTTCGCTCGGCGTGAACACCACCAGCCCGCAGTTCAATCTGGACGTCAACGGCAGCGCCGCCGTGAATTCGCTCAACGGCGTGCCGAAGGCCGAGCGCTTTTCAGGCTCGGACGCCGCCTCGAAAATCAACGCGTGCCTCACCGCCGCGTCCACAAGCTCCGGCGTCTGCGACGCGCGCGGCCTCACCGGAACGCTCACCGCGACTTCGCACATTGCGATTCCGGCCGGCACCACGCTTCTCTGGGGCGCGGCGCAGCTCACCGTCACCGACGCCACCACGCACGATGCCGTCGAGCTCCTGGGCGACGGCTCGTCGCTGATTGGGCGGCAGGAATCCGGACTCGGGACCGTGCCGCGCCCCGACACTTCGGGCTACATCGCCTGCGGGGGCGCGGGCTGCACCACGGTCGATAACCCCAACGCGGCCACGCGCAACATCGACTGGGTCCACATCCAGGGAATGTACCTGCAAGCGATGGGCGCGTCTTCGGTGGTCCTCAACATGACCAGCGTCGGCCACGCCGACGTCGAAAACAACCGCTTCATCCTCGGCACCGGCGGCAATTCCTACGGAATATTCGGCAACACTTCGACGGGAAACCTGGACTCGACCAACACGCTGATCAAGCACAACGAGTTCGATCCGCAGAGCACGGGAGACACGTGCGCGTACCTCGCCGGCATCTTTAACGTCGTCGTGCTCGAGCAGAACAGTTGCTATCTCGCGCCGGGCGCCGGACAGGGCTTCGTCCTCGCCAAGGATTCCAACGGAAACTACCCGAACAACGACGAATTCTACGGCAATGATTGCGAAACCGCGTCCACCGCGTTCAATCAGATCTGCTACAACATCATCGGCGCGCAGAGCGTGGTGATCGGCCCGAACAACCGCTGCGAGAATGTGTACAACTGCTTTCAGTTTCCCGCGGACGGCTCTGCCGTCGGCATTCACCTGCTCGATCCCTACATCTCGCTCTCCTCGCACACCGTCGTGAAACCTAACGAGCCTTCCACTTCGATGGTGGCGATCGACAATAACGGGCACAACTGGCTGCCCTCGGTGCACTTCGGCTTGAACGACAATGCCGGGCCCAACCTGCTCAACAATTCCGCGTTCGAGGGCTGGAGCAATTCCACAGCGCTCTACTACTGGGGCGGCGTGAGTGGCACGAACATCAATCAGGCGGGCAGCGGGATCTACGCGCAGAATGCGTCGTCCGGATCGCCCGCGGCGGACGCATTCACGCAAGGCGCGAACAACGTCGCGATCGGCGACAACGCCACCGCCGGCCTCGGAATCAATTCCGGCTGCATTCAGGTGGATGCGACGATGAACTACACGCTCGCGTTTCGCGTCGCGGCAGCATCTACCGGCATCGCGTTTCGCCCCGGCTTCCGCTTTTATTCGGACGCGAACTGCACCGAGGCCAACCGCATCACGAGCGCTTCCGCCAACGCGCGCGTCCTCACGCCCGCGAACTACGCCGGCGACTCCAACACCGCGATCAACGGCGCCAACTGGCAGAGCACCAACGCCTCGCTCACCTACAACAACGGCATCACCTGCAACTGCAACGTGACGGGCGCCGACTGGAGCGTAGCCACGGCGAACCTGTGGACCGCGAGCCGCAACTACGCGATCACGTTTCGCGTGCCCAACGCCTATGCGCTCTCTTCGACGATTGCGCACTCGATGCGCGTATTCATCCTCGAAAACACCGCGGCGAATCCCAACAAGATCTACGTGGACGACATCGTCCTGAGCCAGGGCTCGGCGAGCCCGAACATTCCGCAGCCCGCGTCATTGAGCAGCACGAATCCCACGGTGTACGGCAATCTCATCGTCGCGGGGAATCTCACCGTCGGCGCACTGCCCGCCACGCTGACGAATGGAACGCCGACGGCAGGGAACTGCGCGGCGTTCGCTTCCACCACCACGAACGTGCAGGACGCCGGTTCGCCGTGCCCCGCGCTCTTCACGAAATATGCGATGGGATTCGTCACCGGCGGGCAAGCGCCCAGCTCAGCCAACGCGATCAACACGTCGGTGATCTACCTGCCGAATATTCAGTTCTCGAAGATCGCCGTGGACGTTTCGACGACGGATGCGAGCACGAGCGATTTCTACAGCTGGGCGATCACGGACACGTCCGGCAACGTGAAGTGCTCCGTCACGGCGGTGAACATCACCGTCGGAAGCGCGAGCGACCAATCGTGCACGCAGGGAACGGTCACGCTGGCAAACGGCACGTATATCTTCGCGTTCACCGGAAATTCGACCACCGGAAAGATCGCCTACAGCGGCACCGCGCCGCTCGCGCTATCGAGCGCCACTTCCAGCTCCACCAGCTCCGGCGGCACGATGACGTCCCCGATCTCGATTCCCTCCGCTGGCGTCACCTACAGCGGCTACGGCATGCCCGCGATCATTCTTCACTAGCGGCTCGACGGGTGCTCGCCGCCCTGGATTGAAAGTTGGCCGTAGCGCCGACATCTTGCCGGCGAATTGATCTAGATGTGCTGAAACCAAACCGAAAACGCGGCCCTCTGTGATCTCTGTGCCTTCTCTGTGACCTCTGTGTTTCATCATTTCCACAGGCTCACCACAGAGAACACAAAGTTCCACAGAGGTCACGGAGAAAACTTCCGAGGGTTCCCATGGACATACGCATATGGATCAAAGGCGTCGCCGCCGCGGCGGTTTCCGGCGGCGCGAACGGAATCGTCACAGGCTTTGCCGCCATCGGCATCGACCCGAACCATTTCAATCTGGCGGCGGGAATGTCGCACACGCTGACGATCGGCGGTGCGAGCGCCGCGATCAGCGCCGTCCTCGGCGTCGCGCTCTATCTTCGCCAGTCACCGATACCCCAATAGGGCAAGGCGTGAGGGACGAGGGATGAGAGGATCGCGCGCTGAGTTTCGCTCCTCAACCCTCGCACCTCACCCCTAGTCCGAAACCGCACTGAGCAGCACTATCGCGCCACCTGTACTCAAGCCAACCGGAGGCTCCCATGCCCGTCGTCCCCACAACGGCGTACTCGCAGGCGGAAGACGCGCTGAACCTGGCGCGCGCGCTGGTCAACGACACGGCGGGATCGGTCTTCACCGACGCGCTACTGATGCCGCTGCTCAATTCCGCCTACCGCGGCTTGCAGCGCGAGCTCGCCGAAAACGGCGTCAGTGTCCTGGCCGAGCAGCAGGACCTCCAGCTCGATCCCGACCCCACGAGCGGCGTCACGCCCACAGAGATCAGCGACACGTCGAGCCCGCAGCTTCCCACCGACTGCCTCGCGCCGCACATGCTGTGGGAGCGCGCCACGGCGAACACCACCGACGTCTTCGTCCCGATGGAGAAATTCACCAGCGGCGGCGCGATGCTCAATCTCCAGCCGAGCACCTACCTGCGCTTGTGGGAATGGCGCGAGGACAAAATCAGCCTGATCGGCGCCACACAATCGATTACCGTCCGCATCCGCTACGAGAAAATCCTGCCGCTGCTCACGCTCGGCACCGATCCCGTGCAGATTCGCGCTGCCACGGACCCGCTGGGATTCGCGACCGCGGCGCTGGCTGCGCGTTCTCGCGGCGCGCGGGCTCTGGCGCAAGATTTGCTTGGCACGGCGCAGATGGCGGTCGAGAATCTGATCGAGCGCTACGTGCGCCCGGAACAGACCAAGGGCCGCCGCCGCATGCCCTACGGCCATCATCGGCGAGTGGTTTATCTATAGTGGAGAGAAGGAACGGCGCGCTTACTTCGTCAGATTGATCTCAGGGACATCGTTGCGGAATGTGACCTTGATGCGCGAACCGTTTTGTGTCGAACTGCCGTCTTGCCAGACCACGCCACCGTTTCCGTCAATGGAATGATCTTTTGGCGAGTACGTGAGATACGGCGCCTTGATCGTCAACAAGTCATACGTGTAAACGACCGGGTACTGCCGGTCCAAGAGAACGAGACTTGAATAGTGAACAGTGCCGTCGCTTTCCTTGCGTTCTCCAAACAGAACCAGCGGCTTCAAGCCGTCGACCGTGGGTGTTGCCAATTCCTCGGAGTCATACCCTAAACGGTTGATGAGCGTCCCTCCAACTCCGACGCGATAGTCATCCGAACCGCAACGCAATAACCCGAAATCGAGACGAATCTCAGCGCCTGCCCGTGCAGAGAAACTACCCCGGCGTCCCTCGCAGAAGCCCGAATGCATCACTCGAACCGCGTAAACACCAGGCGGCAGCTTGGCGTCGTAAGTGCCGTTTGACCACGTCTGGGCGACAATTCTGTTGTCCTCGGTTGCAAATTGGAGCTCGGCCCCTGCGATTCGTGCGCCGACTTCATTTGACACGATTCCTTGCACGAATGCCGGCGTGGCAGATTCGGCCGTCGGCCGTCCTTGGTAGGCACCGGCTAGAGCCAGCGCAACGGTCAACGCGCAAATGCGAACGCTCACGTTTGAGTCCTCACCTCGTCACTTCGCTACAACGTCGAGGGTGATCTGAAACGCGCGGGAAGCGTTGATCGGATTGCCGCTGGAATCGGTCGCGTTCGCGAGAATCGTCATTGTGGTAACGCCCGTCGGCGTGGCGGTCGAAATGGCGTTGCCGTGGCCGCCGCATCCGAGCAGAATCGCCGCGGCAAGGCCTGCGATCCCGAAAACAAGCGGCACGCGCCTGCGTGATGACACGCGTGCACCGAAAAGCACGATCGCCATCGCGGCAAGAGTCGCGAGCAACACGAGGTAGAAAACGAACGGGGCAGGGAATCGCAGCGCGCGCGGCGCGGTCTGCGGCGCGACCTGAAACACGAGGCGTGGCCCGCGCGGCGCATCGAATCCTCCGGGCGCGGCATTCGCGGACGAAGTGCCCGGGCACGCGCTGGCCACCGGTGGCGCGGGCGTCTTGGCGGACGCCGTCACGATCACGACGCTGAACGGCGTCGCGGTGCCGGGGGTGACGCTCACCGGGCACGGATTGAACGCGCACGTCGCGAATTTCGGCAGATTCTTCGGGCACACCAGCGCGATCTTCTCGCCGTTCTGGCCGAAAACGCTGTCGGCACTCGCCTGAGCCATGAACGTCGCCGTCCCTCCGGGAATCACCGTGAGCTCGGGCGTCTGGCCCGGCACGATCTGAAGGCTGAAGTTGTCCCCGGTCCCGGCGAGGTTCGCGGCGCCGATATCGCCCTGCGCGTCGGTGACGGTGAGCGTATCCTGGCGCAGCCCCGCAGCCTGCGGCGTGAACTCCACGCTGATCGTGCACGTCGCGCTCGCTGCCAGTACAGACACGCAATTTGTCCCCGTCACGGTGAAATCCTTGGCGGCCGAAGTCATAGGTGCCGTGACGCCGCTGAGCTGTGCGCCGGAAATGTTCGTCAGCGTGAACGTGGTCGCGGCCGAGTTGCCGCCGACCGGCTCGTTGCAGAACTCAAAGTTCCCAAATGAGCAGGTAGCCGAAATCGGCAACGTAAACAAAAGGCCTGTATTCGTGTGACCCGCAAGATAGATCGTCGCCGTATCGCTCGCGGAATCGGTCGCCGTCAGCACCGTGGAGCGGAGCCCGGCCGTCGTCGGCGTGAACGCCACATCGACCGTGCAACTCCCGTTCGCCGCCAGTGTGCCGGTGCACGTCGTGCTCTCGATCGTGAAATCCACAGCGTTGAATTCGGACGACAACCCCGGAACGGCCGCGAACGTGATGTTGAGGCCAGTGACCGCGCTGCTGGTCATCACCGTAAACGTTTGTGTCGCGCTCGTGGCGCCGACCGCCTCCTGACAGTACATGAACGCGTTGTCCGACGGGTTCGGCTGCGAGCAGTTCGGAGCCGACGTGGGACGTACGAGCACGAACGTCGCGCCGGTCCCGGCGACGTTGATCAGTTGCTTGCCATTGAACGTAACCGCCGCTTCCCGCAGGCCGGTTGTCGTCGGCGAGAAGAGGACATCGAAGGCGCACGTCGAGCCCCCCGGGAGGCTCCCCGTACAGGTGTTGTTGGTAATGGAGAAATCGTTTGCGGCGAAGTTCGCCGCAAGTCCGGGGACAGCCGCGAATGTCACGGTGGGATTGTTAACCGCGGTTTCGATGAGGACCGTGAACAGCAGAGGATCGCTGGTGGTGCCGGGAAACCGGTTGCAGAAGGTGACGGCCGGGCCCATAGGACAGCCCGGCGGATCGGGCGCGATCACCTGAAAGCTGCCTGTGCTCGCGGCCGAGGCCGTGCCCGCGGGATTTCGGGGGGCCGCGGCAAACGCCGCGTAGATCAGCACCGTCACACCACAGACAACCAGCAGTCGCCGCACCAAGCTCCCCCTCTTTGGGTAAGGATTCGACGCTTTGGATTCACAAGCAGGCGTTCGGGTTGCGTCGCAAGCCGCCAATCATACCAGTGAGTGGTGAGTAGTGACTAGTGATTGGTGACCGGCCCCGCGGCTTACGTGGCTTGACCTTTGGCCGCGTTTCCTTCCAGCCACGCGCGGGCTTCCTGCTCGTCACGGAAGGGTCTCAATTCGAAGACCTCCTCGAGAAGCATCTCGAGCATGCGGACCATTCCGAACGCGTAATCCGACGGGACGAGCACGGCCGTGCGGCCGAGCGGCGCCTCCCGGCTCATTTCTCGCAGCAGCTCCACGATGCGGCGGACTTCGGCGGGACTGAGGCTGAGCCCGGCGCCCCGGCCATCGAGGAATTCGCGGTAGGACACGCTGTCCAGGCGCCGCTGCTGCACGATGTGCTCTTCCACATCGGCGTAACTGACCGGCCCCACCGCGATCGCCTGGACCTCGCGGCGTTCGTGATCGACTTTCGTAATTATCGGCATCCGTACCCCCTCGGCGCCGAACGTGGGCCGATGGTACGCCTTTTCCCCCAAAAAACAACCATCCCGGCGCCACCCGCCTACGCCCAAGCGCTTCGGCGGGCAGGCTCGCCACTCAAGAATTTTCGGGACCACTACTCACGAATCACTAGTCACAAGCCACTGCCTTCTCCGGAGGAACCATGGCACTCACATTCACACTCGTCGACACGTGGGACGACGGCAAGCGCATCCACGTGACCGGCACCGCCGCCGCGTCGGGGAACTACTCGACCAGCGGCGACACGCTCGATCTCTCGCAATTTCCGCTCATCGCCGCCACGCAAGCGCCCATTCAAGGCACCGCCTGGATGGACGGCCTCGCCGGCTACGACTACGTGTTCATTCCCGGCTCCTCGCTCTCGAACGGCAAGGTGAAAATCTTCCAGCAGGGCGGCAGCGCCGGCGCATTCCCGGAGCTTGCCTCGGGCGCGTATCCCAGCGCGATCACCTCCGACACGATCACGTTCTACGGAATATTCAAGAAAATGCAGTAACGAGTGATTAGTGGCTAGTGCAAACCCATGCCAGTCGCCAGCCACACGCCACACTTCTCCGTGGCCTCTGTGCGTCCTCTGTGACCTCTGTGTTTCATCTTCTGTGCCGAGGCCCCAAAAGCGCTCACCACGGAGAACACAGAGTTCCACAGAGCGCGCTGAGACCCCGCTTGCGTCGCCGACTGGGTGCCACGAGTCACGAATCACAAGTCACGAATCACGTTCTTCACCAGCCACTCCTCACTAGCCACTGGTCACTCCCATGTCCATCGAAACCTTTTCGCCTCTACCGCTGACCACCTTCGGCACATGGGTCACGCTCCTCGACCCCTCCGACGTGCCGCCCGGGATGTCGCCCAATCTCGGCGACGTCGATTTCTTCCCGGGAGGAGTCCGCACGCGCCCCGGCCTCGTCTCGCAATTCCCGGTGCTCGCCGGCGCGCCGAAGATCAACGGGATGAAGAGCTACATCACGCCCAATCTCGTCCCGCACCTGCTCGCGCTCGATTCCTTCGGAAATCTCTACAAGGAAATCACGCCCGGCACGCTTTCGCTTTTGCTCGCGGGCGCCTCGCAGCCAAATCTATATTTCACCTCGACCACGCATTTCGGCCGCGAGTACATGGCGATCGGCGACGGCCTCACCGGCCAGGACCTGCCGCGGCAGTACGACGACGTAAACTACGATCGCGTCAGCCAGATCGGCCCCGCCGAAGGACCATCCGTCGCCGACACGCCCAGTGGAAACATTTCGCCGGGCGTGCATCAGTGCGTGGTCGTATTCGTCACGCGGCAGGGCTACTGGACCGCGCCATCGCCGCCGGTTTCGTGGACCGCCGCGGGCACCAAGAAAGTGAGCGTGACGAATATTCCCACCGGCCCGTCGAACGTGGTGCAGCGCCTGCTCGCGTTCACGGCGTCGGGCGGCGCGAGCTTCTATCACGTGCCCGCGACGATGGCGATCAACGACAACACCACCACGTCGCTCACCGTCGATTTCACGGATGCGATTCTGCTCTCCGGCGCGAGCGTGGATTATCTTTTCAGCCAGATCGAGCTTCAGGAACAGCTCGGCGTGGTCGATTACGCCGAGCGACTTTTCTGGTGGGGCGAGCGCGCCAACATGGACAACTGGCGCAACCTCACCTTCGACGGCGGCTGGGACGCATCGGGCAGCGGACGCCCGCTCGGCTGGCAGCTCGATCTGACGTTCGGCGCGGGCGGCAGCCGCGACCCGGTCGACGCGATCTGGGGCGACGCGTACCGTATGACGGCCGACGGCGCCACCGCCGCGCGCGGCATGATCTATCAAAGCGCCATCACGGACGCAGCGGGAAATCCTCTGATGGTGAAAAACACGGGCTACTCCGTGCGCGCTCGCGTGAAGCACTCCGGGAATATTTCGGCCGGCACGCTGCGCGTCAATGCCTACAGCCCGACGGTCGGGCTGCTCGGCGCGGGCATGTCCGTCACGATCGCGCAGACCACCACCAGCTACCAGGAATTCACCGCGCAGCTCTTCACGCCGCAGACGTCCCTGCCGTCCGACCTCATCCTGCGCGTCTACGTGGACGGCATTCCCGCGCCGAGCGGCGAATACTTCGCCATCGACAACATCGAAATCTTCGTCACCAGCGCGCCGCAGGATCCTTCACTGGTGCGCGCGTCCGGCACGGAAAAGCCCGAGGCCTACGACGGCGTCACCGGAATCATGAGCATCGCCGAAAACAACGGGCAGGGAATTCGCGCCGCGTTCAAGCTGCGCAACAACCTCTACTTCGTCAAGGAACGCAGCATGTATGTGACGGCCACCGACGGCGTCAACGAGCCGGCGCTGTGGCAGGTCGAGGAAGTGTCCAACAGCGTCGGCACGCCTTCGCCGCGCGGCGTCGGGTACGGCGAGGAATGGGTCGTGATCGCCAGTCGCTCGGGACTCTACCTCTTCGACGGCAGCGAGCCTGTGAAGATTTCCCAGGAAATTCAGCCCACGTGGGACGCGATCAACTGGCAGTACGGCCAGCTCATCTGGGTGCAGGTGGATACGCAGCACAAACGCATTCTGGTGGGCGTGCCGATGGGCAGCGCGACACAGCCGAACCAGATCCTCATGCTCGACTACACCGAAGGATTCGGCGACCCGCTCGTCGCCATGCTCACCGCGCCGGAGCGCTCGCGGAAATGGGCGCCTTGGATGATTTCCGCAAATTCGTGCGCGCTGATCGAGCGGCCCACGGGGGTCGCGCAGGTCTTTCTCGGGTCGAATAATTCAAGCGGGAAGGTTTACGCGCTCACGCCCGGCGCACATGCAGATGACGGCGCGGCGATCAATTCGTTCTATTCGACCGCGTTTCTCGCGGCCACGGGCTTCAGCGGGAGAAATCTCTTCGGCTATCTCACGGCCTACGTGCAGGGAGCGGGCTCGCTCGCGCTGGCGGCGCTTTCACCGGGCAGCGTGGTGGTCCAGTCACTTGGCTCGTGGACGCTCGGCGCGCCTGCCTCGCGCGACATGGAGCAGTTCACCAACGTGCTCGCCGAGCGCGTCTCGTACCAGCTCGGGACCAACGCCGTCGGCTCCTGGTTCTCGCTCACCAAGCTCGCCCCCTGGGCCAAGCCCGATCCCTTCGCCCTTGTGAGGGGTACGAACTAGATTCGAGGATTGTCGGCAGGGGCATCCGGATCGAAGGAGCGCCGGATCGCCAGGCATACCTCACGCATTCGGCGATCTGACAAAGGACGATTGAGTCGCTCGACGAGGCGTGATTTCAAAAGGGGTTGAATCAGTTCGCCCCGCAGGTACGACGGACCCGGCAGGCCAGTTTCGCCGGGCTCAAATGCAATGATCGTCGGTGCACCCGCGGGCTTGCTACCGAAGGGGACCGCCAATACTGACTCGGCGCGCGGGCTTTGATTGCGAGTATCGACAGACACGATTACAACCCAATGCCTCCGCGGGGGATCACCCGTGTTGGCAATCCATATTTCTCCGCGGCGCGGTGCAGGGTTAGCCATCGATCTCTATTTCGCTCGCGGTAGCAGAGAACGCAGCCGCGAGATGGTTCTCCTCGTCAATCGCTTCTTGCGATGCTTTCTCGTAATACTCAGCTGTGGCCCGCTCGAGCCTGCGCCGATTCTCGATACGTCGAAATTCCTCGAGTACCAAGTCGATTGCCTGAGCAAGGTTGCTTGCCTTGCCCGCACGGACCAGACCGCGAAGAAAGGAGTATCCTTCCGGGGATACAGTTGTCGATAGCTTTCTACGTCGTGCCATGTGGTTCTCCCACCACAACAATAAGAACAACAAAGACATATCGTAGCACAAAGTAGCGCTAAGTAGTAACGAGTGTCCAAATGTGGCACAAAGTGGATGACGAAAGTATGCCACTCTAGAAGACATCAGATTTCCACTTCGTCATGCACATTGGTTCTCAACATCGCCATTCAGTGCCGTACCCGCCACGAGTTACAGGTTACGAGTCACTACTCGCTAATCACAAATCACCAGTCACCGGTCCCTATGTTCGTCCCGCAACTCGTTTCCATGACTCGTACGGTAGAATGATTCATGGAAGCGATATGAAAAGCCTGCTCGAAGCGCTTGCGGAACGCCCCTTGCTCGGCGATGGCGCCATGGGCACGCAGTTGCAGGCTGCGGGCCTCGAGCTGGGCGGTTGCGGCGAGCACTGGAATCTCACACACCCGGACCGCGTCCTCGCCATCCACAAGAGCTACGTCGAGGCCGGCTCCGACTGCCTGATCACGCAGACTTTCGGCGCCTCTGCGATCAATTTGAAACGCCACGGCCTGGCCGATAGCGCGGATGCGATCAACCGTGCCGGCGTCGAAATCGCCCGCCGCGCTTTCGGCGGTCGCCCGGGGTACGTCCTGGGCGACATGGGCCCGTTCGGCGGACTATTGAAACCCTTCGGCACCGTCACGGTGGAGGAGGCGCGCGCTGCTTTTCGTCAGCAGGCGGCAGCGCTGGCAGGCGCGGGCGCGGACGCCATCATCATCGAGACGCAGACTTCGCTCGAAGAGCTTGGCGCGGCAATCGAAGCGACGCGCGAGGCGGGCACGCCCTGCATTATCGCCTCGGTGGCGTTTGACATCACGCGCAACGGCCTCGACGCCCGCACGATGATGGGCGTCACGCCGGAAAAAGCGGCCGAATTCATGCAGGCGTCGGGCGCGCACGTGGCCGCCACGAACTGCGGCACGGGCGTGGACATCGAATGGATGGCGCGGATCCTCACGCGCTACCGCAAGGCGTGCAACCTGCCTCTCATGGCCATGCCGAATGCAGGGAAACCTGTCCTCGAGGAAGGCCAATGGGTTTACAAGCAGCCTCCCGAAGAAATGGCGGCTGGCGTGAAAGGCCTGCTCGATGCGGGCGCCAGAATCGTCGGCGCGTGCTGCGGCAGCACGGCCGCGCACATCGCGCTCTTCCGCGCCGTCCTCGACCGCGGGTAGTGGGTCAGTTTGAAAGAACCCAGCGGGGATCAGCGGGCACTTGCCCGGTCAGCGCGCGTTAATCGGGCACTTAGCCCGTGAATCCCTTCTGCTGCCCTGCTACCGCCGCACTATGCGCCGCTTTCATGTATTCCCTGGCAGATTACGGCGCCGGTCGGACTTCCCGCTCTCAAGCACTTGGCGGAATGAAGAGGTGTCATCTAATAACGCAGCCTGATCCGCATCCGTCAGCGTTGGAAGTGGGAGCAGATCATGTTTGGAACAAGGAAGGAATCGCTTCGCTCAGTATGTGTCCCGAGGGGGCGGAATACCAAGCTGTCTAAGCTGGTCTTCCAGATGCGCTCTGGTTTGCAGCGCGTTTCTGTAATCGTTCGTTAGCGATGCCAATTTAGCGACGTCAAGATCACTCGAATACTTAATATCGACGCCTCCAGCAGTTAAGTGTACGCCCTCTGGGTTCCCCGCCAGCGCTTCGCCTAAGTCGATAAGCCTTCTCCCTATTCTCGAGAGTTCGACCGCCAATCTGTTAATGTGTTCCTGATTTTCGTTGTACTCGCGCATCACGCGATCAACCACTTCTTTCGGCTCGTGTCTCATGAAATGATTCCCCTCTTCGGAAGAAAACCGAGCTATGAAACTACCCGGGCTTGCCTTCGGATGGGTCGCCCCCCCAAGTTCGTGAGAATTGCGCTCCGGCGTCATGGAATCGGACCTTCGACAGCTTTGTGTAGCTCTAATACGCAATTGAGGCGGTGAGGGGGCTCACCCGTGCTTGTGACCATGCTCACAGTGCCAAGACGCCAGCGTCTGCCCGATTAGTCGTGTCGGCTCAACCGGTCAGTGCGTTTATCAAGAGTTGGCGTAGGGAAGCAACAATCCATGGCCCTTCCTCCAGCCGGCGGCTCCGGCGGATTGTGACGCGGATCACAGCTGCATGTGACGCGGATCACATCCAGCCTTTGGAAAGAAGAATAGGAACGTGGCAAGGAGGGAGGGAGTACTCAACGGAAGCGAGCAACAGGGGACACCGGCAGAAATAACGCCGACCCCAAACGCTCCGCCAACGTAAGGCCTGACCGTTGAGGCGACCTTCCTTAAGAGACACGTAGGACCAAGGGCGGCCCCAGCTCCCGGGCCGCCTTCTATTTTGCCTCAGCCGCAACTACGGCGGCATTCTCCAATCGGTGCGGCATGTATTGCGGCATTCGAGTAACAGGAGGGGAAAATGGATCATATTGGAGATGAATTCAAATCCGGAGAGAAGGTACCCCATTCAGGAATCTACAAGGTAGTTCATGATCCTCACCACGCGCAAGAGCATGAAGTGACGTGCTTATATGAGAAAACGTTCCCAGAATGTGACGATTGCGGGGATCATGTGCGGTTTATCTTGATTCGCGATGCCCAGCAGGTTTCATCCAACGAGCACTTTAGCTGGTAATGTTTGGCTCCATTGCGGAAGATACGTCGGTGGCATGGGCATGCATTTCTGTGCCTATCGCTATCACGATTTGACATCTCGCAAAATGAACCACTACCGGACCGCGAAATCTCCTCGCAAGTAAAGCCCCGTTAACCGTTTCTCTTTTCTCGTCCGCACGAACAAGTGCGTGATTGGCTGCTCCTGTTGCCGCCGTTGAATTGTCTTCGTAGGGGCGTAGCACTGCTACGCCCGGCAAACATGCTCGGCAACACCGTTGCCATATGCCGCCGCTGTGCGGTTGCCTTTGCTCACGCATTCGCGCACGAAACCTAAACCCGGTGTGCCGCAATCGCGCACATGGTTTTGCGCTCGATGATTCCGCACCGGGCGTCCGCCGCGGCGGACTGGGCCCCTACAACACCGGGTGTCGTCGCATCCCACGGGCCACTAGTCACTTCCTCTGTGTCTCCGTGGCCAATCGAAAATGCTCACCATCCCTCAAATCGAAGCGCTGCGCAAAACGAACCCGCAGCTCTATGAAACGCTGAAGCGCCTCGTCGGCGCGTCGCTGGGCCCGAACCAGGGCTGGAGCCTCGACCACCAGATCACCGACGGCGAGCAATTCGCGCGCGTTGCCAGCGCCGCCCTCACGGCAGGGAAGATCGATCCGACGAAATCGGGCGTGCTGATGAAAGGCTCCGTGCCGCCGACGTGGTCCGGCGCGTTCACCTACGCCTCCACCACGACGAGCCTCACGTGGACCTGGTCCGGCCTCTCGATCTATCGCGCCGACGGCACCGCCACGGCGGTCCCTAACGGCTCCGTGATCGTCACCGGCCTCACGCCGGGCACCACCTACTATTTCTATCCTTACTGGGACGACGTCGCTGCGGCGCTCGCGTGGGTGGCGGGCGGCGCTGGCTCTCCCGCAAACGCGCAGACCGCGAAGACGAATCTCGCCGCGCAGCAGCAGTCGCTTCAGGGGCGCGTCCCGCTCTCGCAGGGCGCGATGGTCGCCGCGACCACCACCAGCGGCACAGGCGGCGGCTCGGGCGGCGGCAGCGGAAGCTGCCTGCGCGCTGGGACGATCGTGCTCACCAAGGAGCGGGGCACGGTTGAAATCGAAACGTGCAAGGTGGGCGAACACCTGCGCTGCCCCTCGGCCGCGGGCGGGGAAGCGTGGACGCGCATCGTGCGCCTCGAGGTCCGCGACGCGGACACGTTCATCCGCCTTCACTTTTCGAACGCGGAGTCGCTCGACGTGACGCCGCACCACATCTTCACGCTCGCCGACGGCTCGCCGATGCGCGCCGAGCGCCTCTGCATGTGCGACGTCTTAGTGGGCCGATTTGGCCGCGTCACGCTCCGTAAAATCGAGGTAATCACCGAAAGCGGGGAGCTTGGGAGAAAAGTCACCGTGAGTTGCGAGCCATCGCACCAATTCTTCGCCGGCCGCCACGCCGCCTCCATCCTGACGCACAATTACACGTTCAGTTCGTAATCTCATTCTGTCGTTCGACGGCGCCGGCTTGGTAGGCCGATTGCTTAGCAGAGTTTCTGAAAGAAGGGGATCGCGATGCCTTGGATCAACAGTAGGTTTTACGCAAACCCGTTGTTCGGTCGCGGACTCGAGCGCGCCCGCATCGCAAGCGCGAACCGCGTTTGGTCGGAAGAGTATCCCGAATTGGAACAGCAGCCGACTCCGCAACCGCAATCCGGGAAAGCGGCGGCGCCCACCAGCGCCGCGCATCCCGGTCGAATCCGCCCTGCCCACCACGGAACCATTGAGGGGAAGGCAAGCGTTGGGTACGCGGAAACCGCAGGGCTGACTCCGCAAAAGTCCCCAAGCGTCAAGCACGCCGGGCCGTATGATCGCTCGAAGTGGGATAGGCAATCTCTGGATCAACTCAGGGAAGCCCGGCGGAATATAATGGACATATCCGAGCGGAACGGCAACGTGCGGCACGCGAGGCCAGGGAAGAACGCCGGATCAATCGAAACCTCGGTGTGGAACGATAACCTGGATGCAGCTGAGAAGAGCAACGGGTCGATGCCCGGACACTATTTCTTCATCCGTCAGGCGGGAGTGGGACCACAGCGGCCGCCAAAGGATGCTCGTTTCGGCCAGAAGGGTGCCCCGGTTCGGAGCTACGGTCCATTCGTGAATGTGGGAGGAGGGGATGTTCCGAAAGGGACACGCACGTACATTGACATCTACGATCACTAGAATAGAGCGCGTGTGTACTCACGGGTTGCTGGCCGTGCTCGTCGTGACTGCTGCTCTTCAGGCGCAGTCGCGCCCGGCGACCCTCAGCGATGCCATTCAGCGACGCGTGCAGCGTCTAGGAGAGGCCCAGAACGACGATTTTGCAGACGCCCAAGAACTAGCGAAAACCCCTGTGGAATCGGCGGGAGCGTTGGTCGCCGAGCTGCACGCGATTGCCCATCCCGAGCGCGCCAAGGAAATCGAGAACATCCCCGCGACAGTACATGTGATTTCGTGCATTCAGGTGCTGCGGTTTATTACGGGCGCCAAGGACTTCTGTGCGACCACTCAGTGGAAATTTGGGCGCTCCCGGGAGGAGGACAATCGGCGTTACTGGCTCTATTTCAAAAGTCCCAAGTGCGTCACCTTCTTTGCCATATGGCCTTCGCGCGGGAGAACCTATTTCGCGCCACTGGATGCGCAGCAAGAAATCATTCTCCAGTGGCGTCGGTGGTATACGCAGGAAGGCACGTCCTATCGGTATCAGCCGCTTCCCAGCGCTCCAGACAAAATCTTGCTGCTCTGGCAGGAGGCTGCCGGCGTCTATTCGCCGCCGGGGGCACGTTGATGCCTGCCGCGGACGTTCTCAGTATGTCGGCAAGTAGACGAGGCCGACTTCCAACCGAGACAAGCAAGGAAATTACCCCAGCCTATCCTCGCGCCCCTATTTCAGCGTGGCGGCGAAGACCTCTTTGAGCTTCACAAACGCGCGCTCGGCTTGCGGCTTGTTGTAGACGGGGCTGTCGGGCACGGTCCAACTGTGCAGCGCGCCTTCGTACATTTCGCTTTCGTACTTTCCGCCCCAGGCATTGAGCGCGGCATTGAGCGTGTCGATCGCCGGCTGCGGCATGAACTGGTCGTTCACCGCGTGCCCGAAATAGACGCGGCACTTCACGCGCGGCAGGACGAGATGCGGGCTTGTCGGCCCGTCGGTGACCAGCCCGCCGCCGTGGAATGACGCCGCCGCGCCGATTCGGTCCGGCCGCGCCGCCGCGGTGCGCAGCGCCATCGCGCCCGTGAAGCAGTAGCCGACCACGCCGATCGCGGCGTCGCTCACCGACTTTTGCGTCGCGAGAAAATTGACGTAGCTCCCCGCGTCGCGCTCCATCGCCTCCGGCGTCAGCGGACCGGCGAGTTCGCCCATGCGCTTCATCGTGCGCTCGTCCGGAAAGTTAGGCTCGAAGTCGTACACAGGCGAGCGCGCCGTGCGATAGAAGGGATTCGGCAACAGCACGGTGTAGCCCACGTCCGCCAGTCGCCGCGCCATCTCGCGATGCGACGGCCGAATGCTGACGATATCCGGCAGATGAATCGCGCCCGGCCTCCGGCGCCCGTCCTCGGATTGATAGAGAACCGCGTCGCACGTTCCATCGGCCATTTTGATCTCGATCTCTTTTTCGACCATGGCTCCTCCCGTCCGCTTCCAGCGTATGAGGTTTTGAATCCGCGCTGCACAGATTCTCGCAAATCGCACGCGACGGCAATCCGTTTTGTGGCGTGCGGTTTGTCGTCCGACTGGCGAAGCCGAATTGTCCGCCGTAGGGGCGGGTTTCAAACGCGTCTCTTGCGTCCCGATCCTATCGGGACCCGCCCCTACAACGACGGGGTCACGCTGCGCTCTGCTATTCTCGCTGAAGGCGTATTCCTGTCTGCAACGGAATCGCCGCGAGGAGAACGAGCATGGCCGCTGGAATGATCGAATACAAGGACGCCAGTCCCGAGGTGCGCGCCGTCTACGACGACATCATGCGGACGCGCCAGGTCGACTGGATCAACAATTTCTGGAAGGCGCTGACCAATGATCCCGCGTCGCTGATGCGCACGTGGGAATCGATCAAGCAGATCATGGCGCCTGGCGCGCTCGATCCGCTGCTGAAGGAAATGATCTACGTCGCCGTCAGTGTGACGAACCAGTGCGGCTACTGCATCGCGTCGCACACCGCCGCGGCCCGTAAGAAGGGCATGACCGACGCCATGTTCCACGAACTGATGGCCGTCGTCGGCATGGCCAACGAGACGAATCGCCTCGCCGCCGGCTACCAGGTTCCCATCGACGAGCAATTCAAATGACAGGGAAGCGCTACTACATGACGACGCTCGGCGACTGGCAGCGCCACGCCGCGCGCTTCGCGAATTCGCATTTCATCGTCCTCGACTCGCGGGCCGTCGATGCGGATGCGCCTGATGCCACTACTCGCCACGAATCCGTAGGGGCGGGTTTGAAACCCGCCCCTACGGCCGACGACGCGGATCAGCGCGACGCTACGCCAATCCTCGTCCTCATCGAGGCGGACGAAGGCGTCCACCTCTCGCTCGAGGACGAGCCTGCATTCGAGGCGCTGCCGCACCCGCTCGCGCAGAAACCGATTTCGGACGCCGCTCAGTCCGCGCTCGCCCCGCACGGCGTCGCCCCCGGCGCAACCACCTTCGACGCCGCCGAAGCCGTCGCGCGCGTCCACCCGCTCCTCCGCCATCAAGTCTTCTGATCATCCGACGAGGATGATCATCCCGAGCGAATCCGCCAGCTTTTTGGCGGATGAGCCGAGGGGTGACGATCCACACTTGCTCGTCCGCGAATACACGCCCGCCGATCTCGACGCGCTGCGCCGCATGCACGCGCGACAGGGCTTCGACTACGCGTTCCCGGACCTCTCCGACCCGATTTTCGTTTCGAAGCTCGTCGTCGAAGATGACGACGGCCGCGCCGTGATGGCCTCGCTCGCGCGACTCACGTGCGAGATGTATCTGCTCGCCGATCCCGGGGCGGGGAAGCCGCGCGAGCGCTATGCGCGCCTGCTCGCGCTGCATCGCGCCGGCGAACAAGACCTGCTCGCGCGCGGCCTCGACGACGCGCACGCCTGGCTCCCTCCGCCGATCGCGAAACGCTTCGGCCGCCGATTGGAAGCTCTCGGCTGGGTCCGCGACGACGCCTGGATACCGTATTGCAGAAGATTAAAAAGCAGTGGCGAGTGATTAGTGGCGAGTGGCTAGAACCGAGCGTGTGCGTCTTTCTCTAGTCACTAATCACTAGCCACTTTCCGCACTCATCGACCACTTCGACTAGCTCACATATTTCGCGCCCGCAAAAGACGCGCCAAGGAGACATCCCATGTCCCGCGCAGCACAAAGCCACACACGCCAGCTCACCGACCAGCAACTTGCGCTTCAGAACCAGCTCATCTCGCAATCGAATCTACAGGGCCTGAAGGACCGCTCGCTGCTGATGCCGACGATCCAGAGCCTGCTGACCAGCCAGGGCTACACGCCACAGCAACGGTCCGCGATCACGCAGCAGTCGCTCGGCGCCGCCAACACCGCGTTCGACGCGCTTCGCCAGCGCGCCGCGAATCGCCTGGCCGCCACCAACAACACCGCCGGGTACGGCGACGTGCTCGCGCAACTTGGCCGCGAGCAGGCGCAGACCGACGCCAGCCAAACGCAGCAGAATCAGATCTCGTTCGCGAACCGCCAATTGCAGGAGCAGCTCGCCGGCCTCAACGCGCTCGGGCAGACGTACGGCATCGACACGAATCTGCTCGGCCGCGCGATGGGCGTCCCCGCGGAGCTGCTCGGCGTGCGCCAGCGCGCGTCCGGCAGTTCGGGCAGCGGACTCGGCGGCCTGTTTGGCATCGGCGCCGGCATCGCCTCTTTGTTCGGCTAGCCTCTTTTGTTGTCATCCCGACGGAGGCCTGCTCCTGGCCGACGAGGGATCTGCTTTTCTTTGTTCAAAGGGCATGATCCGCCGAAGCAGAAGAATCGCGAAGGCGGACGCTCGCCACCCCCTGCCATGCACACACTCCTTGATTCCTACTGGCCAGCTGTTGCGTTGAGCGCCGCCGTGCAGCTCGTCGTGTTTCTGCGCTGGCTCTATCGCCGAATTCGCAACGACGAGATCACACGCACATTCGTCCACGACATGGCGACGAACCACTTGCCCCACATCTACGAGCGCCTGGAAAAGCTCTGCGAAGAGCAGGGAATTGACCGC
Source organism: Terriglobia bacterium (assembly GCA_020073605.1). Classification (GTDB taxonomy): domain Bacteria; phylum Acidobacteriota; class Terriglobia; order Acidiferrales; family UBA7541; genus Palsa-295. Next base: position 57,237 of record JAIQEW010000015.1, on the reverse strand, counting down.
AAGCCGCTCCCTCCCATCCGCTGGCTCGACCTCAGCCATCGCTCGCGCGATTAGGTGTGTTCTACCGCCTGCAACACCGTTATCTTGTCCGCTATGATGAATCGGTTTACACTTTGGGGCGCTTCTCGCCCACAATGTCGAAAAAACTGTATTCGACCAACAAATGGAAGAACTACCTAAGGCACAGACAAGAAGATGAGCTGCGCAAGAGGCAGCGGCACAGGGTTAAGAAGCGAGCACTTCAAGCCGAGCGAATAAAACGACGAAAACACGAGGGGCCAAAGTTTGTAACCGTCACTGCTCCCAATGTGTTCTCCCTCGTCAGAAACCCCGAGGAAGTGACCGCATTCCTTCGTCAGGTCAAGTTTCTTGGCGAAAAGAGCAATCTGGCATTTGACCTTAGTGGTATTACCGCGATGACGTCCGACGCGGTTGCGGCGTTGGTCGCGACCATACGCGGAATGCCCGAAACCCGAGTAAGGGGCAACGTGCCGAATGACTTTGCCGCGACTGAGATGCTGATGCAGTCTGGATTTTTCGACTACGCACGGAGTGTTAATCCGCTACCACCATGTACCAGAGGCAGAATCCTCCAGAAGCAAAGCAAGAAAGTGGAGCCAACGGTTGCGCGAGACCTAATTCACATTGGCACGGAGGCAAACTATGGGGCCCCGAGGCATCATTTCAGCACGTATCGAGTGCTAATTGAAAGTATGTCTAATACCCACAACCATGCTGGGAAACAGCATGCGGGCACCAAGACTTGGTGGGCAACCGTGTACGCCGATAAGCTAACCGGGAGAGTGTGTTACACGTTTCTGGATGTGGGCGTGGGGATCTTCCGAAGCATAAAGATAGGCGCAATGCGACACCTCTATCGACTCGCTGGCGTGACGAGTAACACAAGAATTCTGAGAGACATTCTTGAAGGCAAAGTAGAATCTAGTACGGGCGTGGCCTATCGGGGTAAAGGTATCCCGGCGATTTATCGCCTCTTTCAAGAAGGCAGAATACTTTCTTTGGTCATCATCGCAAATGACGTATACGCGAACCTTACGACCGGGGATTTCAGAGTGCTCCCCACTGAATTCGCCGGGACTCTTCTGTACTGGGAGAGTCAGTAGAAAGGACTCACAATGGCAATTTCCGTAGCGCGCGACTTTTCGCAGACACCGGGACCGAGATCAAGAGAGGAAGGCGACTTCTCCGGGGAGGAGTTCTTGGAGACTTTGCTGAGACCACAATTTGTCGAGTCGGTCGCCGCAGGGCAGAAGCTCAATATTGATCTGGACGGGACAGAAGGCTATGCCACTTCATTCCTCGAAGCTGCATTTGGAGGCCTTGCACGCGAGTACGAAGCGTCGAAGATCCTCGACACCCTAACCTTCAAGTGCGAAGACGAGCCGTATCTCGTGCAGGAAATCACCAAATACATTAAGGAAGCCCGCAAGAAATGAAAGCCGTCTGGGTTGCGCTGCTCATAGTTGCTACGTTTTGCGCCATTGTGCTCAGTGCGTACTACTGTTTGTTCGGCTTTCATCTTGATCTCGAGATCAAGCCGGTAGAGCTCGGGATACTAGCGGTCAATGTCTTTATCGCACTCTTTGTAACCCAGTATTTTCAGGAGAAGGCAAGTAATCTGCGAGCTGAAAAGGACCTACTCATCAGTGATCTACGGGATGTTCTGGTAGAGCTCAAGTCGTCCCGCGAGGCACTAATTAGCTGCCACGACGCGTCACGCATCAACAAGAGCGATAAGAAGACCATTCTCTCCGCTCTTCGTCGCGTGGCAAACGGAATTGGGCACGTGGAATCAGCACTCGGAATGAGTCAGTGTTCCCCACTTATCAGGGGCTTCGACAACATCACTGACGCCTATTTGGACTACAAAGGCGCCGCCACGGGTGGAGGTTTCCCATTCAAGGTGTATACCCAGGACCAAATCTCGGAGCAAGAGCGTGCATATCGAAAGCTAGCCACAAAGCTGAACGCTCTGCTGTTCCAGATTAACCGCCACTCCTGACCCAAGAACGATTCCCACGATTCCTGCTTCCACATCCAGGCTTCGAGCCGCCACAAAGGCAAGCCCGCGCCCGCAAGAAAGTCGCCCATTGCCAATCTCATCAGAGCGAATTACGGCGCCATCTGATGGAGTTGGAGGTGACAGAACTTGCACCTGGTATCTTTTTCGGTTTTCGTGCCGGGCCATTCGCTGCGGCAGCGCGGGCACTGCCAGTGAAGGAATCGTTCTCTCCGGCTGAAGTACGAATAGATCTCGGCAACTATGAGCGCACCGATACTGTAACCAATGATGAGCTTGTGTCCTTTCAGCAGGTGAAGTCCAAACGCTCCGCCGCCGAACACCACCATGTCAAACACCCAGTGAATCCACCGAAGCGGGCCCTGGCCGCGCACGGCTTTTTGCAGCTTGTCGAATTCCTTCCACGCGTCGGCATAGGGAGCGTACGGCTGGGCAGGGTAGGGCACGGAGGGCGCTCGCTGCGCCCGGTCAAACGAGAAAAGGTCGCTGCCCGAGGCATTATCAGGCATGCGCGCGAGTATACCTGAACGCGCACCCCCGCCGGAATGATCGCACCTACCGAAGAGCCTCCACTGGTTTTGTTGTTTACTTCGCAAGTACTCAGTTCTATATTACTCGCCGTCCCAGAGGCGCTGGTTGCTCAGCTCGCTAGACCTCAACCTCGCGCGAACCATTGCCTCCCGCATTGCGATCGCTGATGCTGTGAGGCTCCGTCGATGAAGCCAGTGCCAGGATTTTCTTCGCGCGCGTCTTTTCTCTGTCTGCTGCCGGCAGTCCTGATGCTGCCTTGGACGACTGCGGCGCAGAATCCTCCGCGCCAGCTCGTCACGCAGGCCATCGACGAATCGAAAACGGTCACGCTCCGCGGCACCGTGCACCCGCTCGCACGAGCCGGCTCCGATCAGGGCGCCGTCCCCGATTCGTTCGCGGCGAATCGCATGCTCTTGATGCTCAACCGCCCGCCGGAACGCGAGGCGGCTCTCCGCCAATTCCTGTCTGACGTCCACAGCCCCGGCACGGCCTCCTATCACCAGTGGCTTACTCCGGCGCAATACGGCGAGCAGTTTGGACCCGCCGATTCCGATGTTCAGGCCGCTGCCAACTGGCTCGCTTCCCACGGTTTCCGCGTGGCTGCGACGAGAAACGGCAAGAGCCTCATCGAATTTTCCGGGACGGCTGCAAACGTCCGGGAGGCCTTCCACTCCGAGATTCACCAGTACAGCATCAAGGGCGAAACTCGCTACGCGAACGCCACCGAGCTGACGATTCCGGAAGCTCTCGCTCCTCTCGTTCGCGGCGTTGCTCCAATCAGCAATTTCCGCCTGAAACCCTACGTTCAATCCTTGGGGCAAGCCTGGTATTCCCGCTCCGCGAACAAAGCCACTCCTCTATTCACGCTACCGGGCGGCATCTCGAACTTCTTCGCGCTTGCTCCGGAGGATTTCGCCACGCAGTACGACGTCACTCCGCTGTACGCGGCGGGAGTGAATGGCTCCGGCCAGACCATCGGCATCATCGGCGAGTCGAATATCGATGTGAGCCTGGTCAACACGTACCGCCAACTCTTCGGCCTTCCCGCCAATCCGACTCAAATTGTCATCGATGGCAACGATCCGGGCATCGAGCCGCTGCCCAGCTCCGACCTCGAAGCGTATCTCGACGTGGAGCTCAGCGGCGCTGTGGCGCCCAACGCCACGGTGAACCTCTACATCTCCGACGGCAGCCAGATAGAGGATCCGATCATGCTGTCCGCTGCCCGGGCCGTGGAGGATAACCAGGCATCCGTTCTCAGCTTGAGCTTTGGAGGCTGCGAAGCGCAGCTCGGCGCCAACAACAACTTTCTGTGGAACAGACTCTGGGAGGAAGCCGCCGCGCAGGGGCAGACGGTGGTTGTCTCCACGGGTGATAGCGGCTCTGGCGGCTGCGATTTCGATGGCAGCCCGGTCGCCACTCAAGGCCTGGCCGTCAACGGCACGGCATCCACGCCCTGGAACGTAGCGGTGGGTGGCACCGACTTCTTCTACCCGGGCTATGCTTCCGGCCCCTCCAGCGCAACGCCTTTCTGGAACCAGACCAACGATGCGAGCAACGGATCCTTGAAAGCGTCTCTCCCCGAACAACCTTGGGACGGGCCTTTCGGACTGAACATATTCAGCGGCCTCGGCTCATCAATCCTCGGCGGCGGCGGTGGCGCCAGCAGTTGCTCGCAGTCTGCGGGCCAAACGGTTTGCCTCTCCGGATACCCAAAGCCAATATGGCAGACGGCTCCCGGAGTGCCGAACGACGGAGTCCGCGATCTGCCGGATGTGTCCCTGTTCGCCGCGGCAGGCGAGAATTCAAGCGCCTATGCGATCTGCGCCGCCCAGGGGAATTGTTCGACTCCGTCCGGCGGCCAGCCGCAAATTCTCCTCGTCGGAGGCACCTCTGCGTCGGCCCCCGCGATGGCGGGACTTATGGCGCTGGTCAACCAGAGATTCGGACGCCAGGGCCAGGCCGATTTCACTCTCTACGCGCTCGCCCGGCAATTCCCGGCCGTCTTTCATGACATCACGACGGGCACGAACAACGTCCCTTGTCAGCAGGGAAGTCCGGATTGCTCGCTCGACACGAATGGCGATGGTCTTTTTTCCCTGCAAAAATATCCCGCGGGGCCGGGCTACGATCTTGCCAGCGGCCTCGGCTCGGTGGATGCGAACGCGCTCGTCACGAATTGGAACAAGACCTCGTTCCTTTCCACCACAACCACGCTCTCCTTGTCGCCGACGTCATTCGTTCACGGCACACTCGTCAATTTCACCGCCAACGTCGCGGGATCGTCCGGCTCCGGCACGCCGACGGGCGACGTCGGTATCACCACCACGAGCGGTATGCCATTCCAATGGAACGAATCCATCCCCCTTGCCAGTGGAACGGCCAGTGAACAAGTCGGTTTCTTTCCCGGCGGAACGTATCAGGTCAGCGCGCGATACTACGGCGACGGCAATTTCGGCCCAAGCGCGTCCGCTCCTGTAAATGTGACGGTTACTCCTGAGTCGAGCTCCATCTGGTTTGTCGCGTACGGACCCCAGGGCAACGTGATCAACACGGGCGACCAGGGAACTTACGGTGGACGATGGATATTTACCGCCGAGCCCTATGGCATGAACGGTGAGGGACTCTTCGGTCTCGGCACGGGCTCCGTGACCTTCGCGGATGGCACCAACTCGCAGAAGGTGCCCATCAACAGTCAGGGCGTTGCCGGATATTCTCCCACCACGCTGTCCGTCGGCACGCATGCGATCACGCTCAGCTATTCCGGCGATGTGAGCTATCAGCCCTCCGCGGTTGGTCCCTTCACGTTCACAATCGCGAAAGGGGACCCGCAGCTCTACTTTCCTCAGCTGGAAACATCCGTCCCGGTCGGCGGCAATCTCACGATGGACGTCGTGCTCGGGACCGGGTTCGGCACGCCGCCCACGGGAAACGTGAGCGTGACGCTCGGAGGCACCACGGTCACCGCGCCGCTTGTTGCCGTCAACAATTTTGCCGGGTTCCCTCACGCTGTTGCGACAGCCACACTCGCGAATCTTCCAACCGCGGGCACCTTCACTCTCAGCGTGAATTACGCCGGCGACAACAATTGGATCGCGGCGGCTGGCTCGTACCCGACGCCCATCGTGGTCACGCCTTCCACCCGAGCGGCGTCGACGATCACGCTTTCGGTCTCTCCCACAAGCATCACCCGGACGCAGTCCACCAGCTTCACGGCCACTGTGCAGGGCTCGTCCGGAACTCCGCCGGCTCCCACTGGATCGGTAATCTTCTATGTGAACGGTTACGGCTTGCCCGGCTCGCTGGTGCAGATCGGCCCGGGAACTTCCATAGGCACCCCTTCGGGCCCCATGCCCGCGCTCGCACTGTCGAGTGGAGGCAATCAGGTCGTGGCTGTCTATAGCGGCGATAGTGTTTACAATCCGTCCACAAGCGCCCCTGGCGCGGTGACCGTCGATCTCAGCACCTTCTCTCTCTCACTCGATGTTCCGCGCGTCGTGATTCCTTCCGGGCAATCGGGCAGCGTCTCTCTGATTCTGAATGGGGCCGACGGCTTCAACATGGCTGTTCCAGTGACCTGCGTTCCGTCACCCGGGAGCATCGGGTGCACGGTGAATCCATCGACGCCGATGGTCAGCGGCATCACCACAGCCTCGCTCACGATCAACGCTTATGCTCTCCAGGGGGCCGAGAGCCTTCCGCTCCGGCGGGAAGGCTTGCCCCAGTTTCCGGCCGGTGTTGCCGTCGTGTTTGCACTGAGCATCTTCTTCGCACTTCGCAGCGCTCCAATTCGCACTCGTGCCAGATTGCAGTGGGCGCTCGGACTCGGCACCTTGTCTTTGCTACTGCTCATCAATGGTTGTGGCGGGGGCAGCGGGAATGTCGGTCCGCCGCCACCACCTCCTCCAGCGAAAATCCCGGCGCCCGCCGGCACGTACAGCGTGCTGGTCAGCGCCACGGCAAACGGCACCACACACAACGCCAAGCTGATCGTCATCGTTCAATAGCCGCCGCCGCGCAGCGTCACCTGAGTCCTTGCGGGCTGCGTCTTTCGCGTCGTTTGCGTCTCCGGTTTCGGGAGTCCGATGGACTCCACCGGAGTCCTGAAATCGGACCCGACGCTGTTTGTCGGGAAGCTCCGACATAACAAGCCTGCGCGCAGCGCCCTCGAATGCGCTGTTTCTCTCGCGGCATGTACTCTGGGCCTACGGCGCGGCAGGGAACTGTTGCGGCCCGACGCCCTGTGCCGGAAGGCTCCGACATAAGCGAACCGGCGCGGAGCGCCCTCCGCTGCGCAGCATCACCCGCAGCATGTAGTCTGGGCATCGCGCACAGCAGGGAACTCTTGAATCGCAGATGTGTCCGCGCGGCGCCGCGTCTTTGCATCTTGCCTCCTTGTTTCCTTGGTCCGTGTCCACCATGTCCCCTCCTGCCGATCTGATCGCGCTTGCCCGCGCCGCTGCCACGAAGTACGCGCTCGATCCCGCGCTCGTTTGCGCCGTCGTCGAGCAGGAATCCTCCTGGGACACCCACGCGATCCGCTACGAGCCTGCCTTCCGCGTGCACTACGTCGCGCCGCTCGGCCTCCCTCCGACCGAGGAAGTGGCGCGCTCGATCTCCTGGGGACTGATGCAGGTGATGGGACAGGTCGCGCGCGAGCACGGCTTCACGGGAAAATTCCTCAGCGCGCTGTGCGATCCGCCCGCCGGGCTCGACATCGGCTGTGCTGCTCTCGCAGCAAAGATCAGTTCGGCGGACAGCGATATTGCGCGCGCCCTCACGCTCTGGAACGGCGGCGCGAACGCTGGCTACGCACCGCAAGTCCTCGCCCGCATCGCGAACTACCGATGAACGCGCGTCCGAAAGCACAATTGATCTGGTCGCTCACCGACTTCCGCGCGTGGTGGCGCACCGGAGCGCGCTACCGCAGAAAGGGCTCCCAGTTCGTCCGCCCTTATCCATGGCGGATGAGCCTGGGAGATCGATCTCGCGCGCTCGGCCTCGCGCCCTTGCGCGATCTCACGGTTTTCCGCGATGTGCGGTAGATTCCGCTCGCGCCGCCTATTCCCGAATGGTTTCGTAGCACAGCCAATCCTGGCTGTGGTCTTCACCGACCCCCGGCTCGATGCTGCCCATTCGGCGTCCCGCACGCGATGAAAGCGGGGATTCATCTCCGCGAAAATTGGCGACGCGCGTAGCACTCCACCAACGGTGGAAGGGCGGGGATTTATCCCCGCCAAAAATGCTGGGCGACAGCGCCTTCCGATGCGCAGCATCACCCGCAGCAAGTACTCTCGGCATTGACCGCACCAGGGAACTTGCATCGCAAACGCCCGCGCCCCATGGGGGTCGGGTATTCAGCTCCCACATTCGTGGGTCACGCAGAGCGCTTTCCCTTGCGCTGTCCCTGTCGCAGCAAGTCTTCTGTTCGCGTTCCGCGACACACGCTGCCTTGAAGGGCGGGACTTGGCCACAAGTCACCAATTACCAGTCACCAGTCACGAATCATTGACCTCTAGTCACTAGCCACTCGCTTGCCGTGAGTCCGCTTTGGCGGACAAAGGACCACTGCCTCCATGACTCGCCGCACACTCGAAATCGCCGCATTCTCCGCAGCGCTGCTCGTCGCCGCGCTGGCGGCTCACGCATGGCTCGCGTCCCGCGACGAACAGGTGCGCCTCGCGTCCACGCTTGCCGCGCAGAAGCAGCTCATTGACGCCGCCGACTCTCGCGAGCGCTCCCGCCAGACCACTCTCGACGTGACGCTCGCGCAAATCGAAAAGCTCAAGCGCGCCGCGCAGACGCCCGCCCAAATCGTGCGCGACCTCCCAAAATATCTCCCGCTCCCGCAACCGATCACGCTTGCGAGCACCGCCCCATCCGCCGCGACCCGCTCGGAGAAGGGAAGTACCCTCCAGGAAACCTCCGCTGCGAGCCATGTCGCTCAGGCTCGCCCTGACGAAGGAAACGTCGCCGGCCCTGAGGCCTCTTCTTCAGGAAGCCGGATCGACTGGCGCGAATCCCCTTCCACAGTGGAAGGGCGGGGATTTATCCCCGCCAAGAATGCCGGCGCGATAGCGCCTTCCGATGCGCAGGTTCTTTTGCAGCAAGTACTCGTGCCTCCTTCGTGCAGTCCGCCTGACGACTGCTCTGCCCAAATTCACGCCGCTCAGGCTCGCCTTGACGCAGAAAGGCTTGCCAGCCGCGAGGGCCTTTCTTCAGGGGGGCGGACCTTTGGACCCAAAATAGAAGGACGACGCGAAGCGCCTTCCAGTGCGCAGAATCTCTCGCAGCAAGTGGCCGTGCCTCCTTCGTGCGACCCACCCAACAACTGTTCCGCGCAAATTCCCGCCGGCGACCTGAAGCCCCTCTACGATTTCGTCCAGGATTGCCGCGCCTGCCAGGCGCAGCTCGCCGCCGCGCGCCAGGACAAGTCCGACGACGCCGCGAAGATCGTCGCGCTCATTCGTGAACGCGACGCTGCCATCACCGCCGCAAAGGGCGGCAGCTTCTGGCGACGCTTGCGCCGCAATACGATGTGGTTCGTCGTCGGCGCGGGCGTCGGCGCAGCAGGAGGCTACGCCGCCACCATTAGCGCGCCGCCGCTGACGTGCAACTCGCCCGCGCACAATCCGCTAGGTCCTCATCCTCCTTGTTCCCGGTTCCTCCTTCCTGCCCGCGCAAAGTGCGCGGCATGCATCCCGGATGCTCATGCTGAACACTTCCCACTTGCGTTCCCCAAATGAATATTATGTTTGTGTTACACGAGATACTGGGGGTGGCGATGAGTGCTTGGCGTTTCGGCAACCTGCTAGCTAGACTGGCCGAGGCGTAGGGGAGTTCGCGGCGAATGTTCAGCACTCCGGTCCACGTATGGGTCGTTTTCGGGGTCGCGATTGCGGTGGCAATCGTCGTCGATCTCGGGGTGTTTCACCGCAAGGCTCACCGGATTGGGCTGAAGGAGGCGATTGCGGAGAGCGCGGCATGGATCAGCGTCGCGCTTTTGTTCAACCTGTGGCTATACCACGCACGCGGCCATCAGGCGGGGCTCGAATTTCTCACCGGCTACCTGGTAGAGAAATCGCTGAGCGTGGACAATATATTCGTATTCCTGCTGATCTTCCAGAGCCTGGCCGTTCCGGCCCAGGCGCAGCACAAGGTGCTTTACTACGGAGTGGTTGGCGCACTGGTGATGCGGGCCGCGTTTGTGTTTGCGGGTGTTGCGCTGCTGCGCAGTTTTCACTGGGTGCTGTTCGTGTTCGGGGCCGTGTTGCTTCTGACGGCGGTGCGGATGCTACTGCCGAGCGCTCACATGGTGAAGCCGGAGCGCAACTGGCTCGTGCGGCTGGTACGGATGGCGGTCCCGGTAACCACGCAGTACGAAGGGGAAAGCTTCTGGGTGCGCCGAGGAGGGCAATGGAACGCTACGCCGTTGTTTCTGGCGCTGGTGGCGGTGGAGGCAACGGACATTGTCTTTGCGGTCGATTCCGTGCCGGCGGTGCTGGCCATAACGCGGGACAGCTTCATCGCGTATTCGTCGAACGTGTTTGCCATCCTTGGTCTGCGTGCGCTGTATTTTGGATTGGCAGACGTACTGCCGCGATTCCGGTTTCTCCGGCCGGGGCTGGCGGCGATCCTATTGTTCACAGGCGCAAAAATGGTGGCGAGCGATTGGATTCCGATATCGACCGGCGCATCGCTTGGGACGATCCTCGGGATTGTTGCCGTGATGATCGGTGCGTCGGTGCTGTGGCCCGGCAATGAAACGGCAACACATTAGCCGCTAGCGACGCCATCGACGAGGGGAACAGGCAGCGCAACTACAAGCTGCGACAGAAACTGTGCAGTGCCAGGGCTTTCAGGTCGTCCGCCGTTGATGGTGGCCGACGACCTTGGGAGATTGAATGGCACCGGAAATTCGAAAACACGCTGCGGATGAAGCGCGCAATGGAAAGCGTTCCGCACGAGCACCCGGAATGCATACTACGCACTTCGTGCCGCCGTTCACGGCGGGGATTCATCCCCGCCCTTCCACCGCAATCCTGCGCGGCGCGGTGAGAGGGCAGTTCCCTTCTCGTCGTTCCTAGACCGGCTGGCACCGAAAGCCGACAGTTCTGCTAGAAAGCAAACCGTGTGCGGATGGGCGGCATCATGCCAAGCATGTGCGCCGGGTACAGACAGGAGTGTCTGTGCCACAAAGCCGGGTGCCTGCCGCAGCAAGCGACAACTTCTCTTAGGACAGAACCATAGGGCCCCACGTCTCTCCGGTACAGCCAATCGGGATGACCTGAGCGACATACACGACGCGATCAGAAGAGGAACTTGAGGGCGAACTGGATGACGCGGGGATCTTCGCGCGTCTTCTGAATTTGGCCGAACGTGGTGTCGCTGAAGTTGCCGTCGGGATTGGCAAACTGTGTATGGTTCCAGAGGTTGTAAAACTCCGCGCGGAATTCCGTGGACCAACGCTCGCCTATGGCGGTGTGCTTCTCTATGGAGAAATCCGTGTTGCTGATCGCCGGGCCACAGCAGAGCGAATGCGGCATGTTGCCGAAAGTGCCCGGGGCCGGGTCGCTGATGTTGGATGGATCAAACCACTGAAAAGTATTGCTCGTCTTCGGATGGACGAACTGAACCCGCCCATCGATTTGGGGCGTGTTGGCGTCCTCAAAGAAGTAGCTGCTCTGGAGCTCGAGATCGTCCTGCGTCTGCATGCGGATCGGAAAGCCGCTCTGGTAGGTGATGATGGCGGAGACGGCCCAGCCGTTTGCAAACTTGCCCGCGGCGCCACTTAGCTTGGATATGGGAAGCTCCCAGTAGGGGCTGAAGACGAAGCGGTGGCGCGCGTCCACAAGCGAAAGACCGCGCGTGGCCCGGAAGTCGAGGGGATTGAGCTCATTCTCAAACGATGCGCCCTGGTCGATTGCCTTGCTGTACGTGTACGACGCCTGGAAGAGCAAGCCCTTGGAGAGGTTGCGCTCGACGGAGACTTGCAATCCGTTGTAGTTCGAGTTGGCGATCGTGTCCTCGGCAAAGATGTTGCTGAAGACCGGGACGCCATCGGGCGGACAGCCCGAGCCACCGATGGGCTGGCAGATCGGCGAAGAATACGGGCGGAGGCCGACGAGCGTGATCGCGGGCGATTCAGGACCACCCGCGACCGAGGAATTGGGACCGTAAGGAAGATGAACCGTGAAGCCGGAAGGAAGCGAGCCGGCCGGCAAACTGTAAGCGTTGTCCGCGCCGAACGGGCCGCAGGCGTAGGTCGCGCTGAGGCCGGGATCGGACGTTGCGTAGAACTCCGAGACGGCCTGAAGGTCGAGACACGTCTGCGCGTTTCCGGGATTCAGGTCGTGGATCGCAAGGAGGTGATGCGCTTGCGTACCGACATAGGCGACGCGCAAAAGCATGTCCTTGGTTAACTGGCGCTCGATCGTCAGGTTGTACTGCTCGGAATACTGAGAGCGCAGATGAGGCTGGAATTCACCGGCGAGCAGAATGGGCCGGAATTGAGACCAATCGACGCAGCCCGCGGGACCACCCGCAAAATCGGAGGCGCACGGAGTGGCAGGCGTCTGGTGAATAATCCCTCCGAAGACATTCGGGAACGGGTTGCCGCCAGACTGGGACTGAAACGGCAGATTGAAGAGGGTGTTGGTGAGCGACGCGCTGCCTCCGAAGGGAGGCTCGGCGCTGAATTGCTCGAGGACGAGTTGCTCAATCGGATTGTAGAAGATGCCGTAACCGGCGCGAATGCTCGACTTTCCGGGGCCGCCGGTGAGCTTCGCCAGCCAGCCATCGGTCCGCGACGGGCTCCACGCGAGACCAATGCGCGGAGCGAAGGCCTTGTAGTACGTGCTCGTGAGACCGCGCGACACTCCTGTGTCTCCGGGGAAGACGAGGCCGTACGGGAAGATCGAATCGTTGCCGCTGCCGGGACCGCAGTCCCCTGCCGAAAGCCCCGTGCTGTCGGCGCTGGCCTGGGACATCCAGCACGGGAATTGCGAAGTCGCCTGGCCGGGACGAAATGTCTGCAGGCGATTGCCGCGATCGTAGTACGGCGTGTTCAGCTCCCAGCGCAGGCCGTAATTGAGGGTGAGGTTCGATTTGAGCTTCCAGCTATCCTGCGCGAAGAGATACAAGGCCGTATTGCGATCGTTCTGGCCCTGCGCTGCTCCCTGCGTGTAGCTGCTGGAGGTACCAAGAAAATAGCCGGGATAGGCGCTCGAGAACCCGACGTCGTTGGTGGAGGGCGCGTCGCAACTTGTCGCCGGGCCAGAGACGCACAGATTCGAGTCGCTCAGGAATGTGAAGAACCCGTTGATATCGAAATAGAGGAACTGGTCGAAACGCTGGCGGCGAACGTCGCCTCCGAATTTTACCGTGTGCTTCGAGAACGCCTTCGTGAAATTGTCCGTCCACTGAAAGGTGTTGCCGGTCTGCGGAAGCTCGCCTTCGTTGTTGTTGCCGATGGAAAATCCGCCGGTGATCAGAATGCTTGGCACGCCCTGGCGTCCGGGGATATCAGACGTTATTCCGGCCGACGGGTTGGCGGGATCGGTGAAGCACGTAGAGACGAGAGCGGAGCCGCAGGAATCGTGAACGCTGGGCAGAATATTCAGCGGATGGTTGAGATTGCCCTGGCCTTCGCGAAAATAGTTGAAGCGGAATTCGTTGACGCTGTCGGAACCGATGGTCCAAGTATGGCTGAGGTTCCACTGCTGGGTGCGCGTCTTAAAGAGAGCGCCGAATCCGGGAACGTTCGCGCCGGCTCCCTGAAAAGTCGAGAAGGGATCGGTCCGATCGTCGTCCTCGAAATAGAAATAGGCGCTGAACTGCTGCGAGTTGGTGATTTTGTGATCGAAGCGAATCGTGAACTGGTCGCGACGGTCGCGCTGGCCATCGATCGAAGGAAGATTGCAGCTGTCCAGCGAGTCGCAGGATCCGGCGAAAGGCGCGACCCACCGATCGTAAATCGCGACTGCGGTCGGGTCGAAGCATTCGACGGGAATCCGGTTGTTCGGAAAGATAGCGGAGAAAAGCGTTCCGGCGGCAATCGGCTGCCCGCCGATGGCCGTTACAGCCTGCTGGCACGTTCGGCCCGGATTGCTGGGATTGCTCGTGCGGTTCGCGAGCAGCGTCGCAAATGCGTCATCGACGAGCGTGCCGACGAACGCAGGGCCCGTGGCGCTGAAGTCTCCCGCGCGCTCGGACGCAGTGGGGTACAGCACTGTGCCCGCATTGATTCCCTTCCGAAGGCGATTCCCTTCGTATGAGCCGAAAATGAACGTCCGGTCTTTCTTGACCGGGGCGCCGAGCGTGGCGCCAAACTGATTTTGCTTGTATTCAAGCGTGGGGGCGTTCTGGTTGTTCAGCTTATCGATGATGCTCCGCGTGTTGAGCACGTCGTTGCGGAAGAATTCGTAGAAGTCGCCGTGAAGATTGTTGGTGCCGGACTTGGTGACGACGTTGACGACGGAGCCGGAGTTGCGGCCGTATTCGGCGTCGAAGGTATTCGTGATGACGCGAAACTGCTCGATGGCGTCGGGCGAAGGCTGGATGGCGGGACCGTTCGCGAAGATGTCGTTGCCATCGCCGCCGTTGACCATGTAATTGTTCGAGCGGCCGCGGCCACCGTTGACGGAGACAACGCCGGCGTTGTCGCTGCCGTAGAAGAGATCCGCGCCCACCTGCGATTGCACGCCGGGCTGCAACTGAAGGAGCTGGTAGGTGTCGCGGCTGCTGAGCGGGAGTTCCCGGACGGCGGTCTCGGACATCACCGCGCCGAGCTGGGTGCTCGTGGACTCAACCTGAACGGCGTCGGCCTGCACGGTGACCGTTTCAGTCGATCCACCGACTTCGAGAGCGACGCTCACGATGGCCACGTGGCCAATTGTGACGGCGACATCCCGCGCGGCAAATTTCTTGAAGCCGCGCGCTTCGGCGGCCAGTGCATAGTTTCCGACGGGAAGTTCGGGGAGCTCGAAGGTGCCATCGGGTCCGCTCGAAACCGAGCGCGAGGTATCGGTGCCGGCGAGAGTGGCGGTCAAAACGGCATCCTGCACGACCGCTCCCGAAGGGTCCCTCACCTCGCCGCGAATCGCGCCCGTGGTTTGCGCACCGGCAACACCGGACCACAACAGCGCCGCGCACACGAGCACCAACGCGCGCAATAGGCGCCTGGCAATTTGGACAGCCTGTGCCGGAACTTCCGCCACCACCCCGAATGCTCCTCTTCTCAAGAAAAGCGGCGAAGAGTGTGTAACAGCGCCTCTCGCAAGGCCGGGAGGCCCATCGAGCGAAGCCTGCAACAATGAGGCGCACATTCTACGTGGTTTCACTGAGAAGAAAAGAGGAATTTGAGATTTTTGAGAGGGACGAGGAGGCCAAACAAAAAGACACCCGGGAGGAGAGGCCCGGGTGTCCGACTACGATGCTCCCGCCAGGGAGTGAAGCGACTACAGGTGAAACGAACCTAGTGCCGATTGGCGACGTTCATGTTGTGAACGCCAGAGAAAAGGAAAATCCCGGTGCTCACCGATTGCGGGAGCCACCAAGTGTGCCGCAGAAAGTTGTTCTGGCTGCGCTGCATGCGGCGCCCGACATAGTCGAGAACCACGGGGCCGGCCTGAATCGCGGCGTAGATGCCCGGCGAATGGGCGAAGGGACGCATCATCGGGTCGCCTTCCGACGCTCCGGTCGAAATAGCCCGGCGCGTGGAGTAGGCGTCGAACGCGGCAGCGCTGTGCTGCGCGACCGACAGGATCAGCCAGTTCCGGCGCGAGGGCATCTCCAAAGCTGGAATGACCTCCACGGGCTTTGCAGGCTGCGGCTCCGGGAGGCGAACCGTCGAGAAGGCTTTCGAGTTCGCCGAGGCGCTGTCAAACGCGGTCTCGGCGTAGGAGTTGGAGGAGGCCGCGTTCGAAGAGGTCTTGGCCTCGCTCGTGCGGTTCGTGGCCGGCTCGGCCGCAGCGGGAGTCGCTGGGGCGGCCTTCGCGGCTGGCGTCAGCGGCTTTAGCACGACATCGGGCAGCGCCTGTGTTGCCGGCGCCAGTTGAAAAAGCAGAGCGGCCATTGCCAAGACCATGGAAGAGGGGTCTCCTTTTCGCCTAACGCCGACGAGGAGTGCATGAGTACTACCATTTTGGGGTTTGCGTAACCGGCGTATTTTCAGTGTGTCAGAGGGTGTTGGCGAGCCAGAAACGTTGATTTGGGCGGGCAAGTACTATTCGAGTGGCAAGCGTTTTCCACTTAGTCCCCATGCAAAGCAGAGACTGACGTGACTGCGATTGGCACGGACTCGGGCGAAGTGAGAAGACATCGTGACGGGGCAGCAGGAGCTAATTAAGGCAGCCAGCAGCTCATCGCTCAGTTCCCTGCCCCTCGATCGCTTACTTGGGTGCGGAGATGGCCTTCAGGCTCGCGCGGGCTGCGGCGAGGGTGCGGCTGATGTCGTCGTCCGTGTGGGCGGCGGAGACGAAGAGAGCCTCGAACTGGGATGGGGGCAGGAGGACGCCCTGCGCCAGCATCTCGCGGAAGAAGGCGGCAAAGCGGGCGGTGTCGGATTTCTTGGCGCCGGAATAGTCACGGACCGGCTCGGCGGAGAAAAACAGGGTGAGCAATGAGCCGGAGGCGTTGACTTGTCCAGGGACGCCGAATTCCCGCAAGGCGGTGCGCAGGCCTTCGGCGAGGTTTCTGGCTTTCTTATCGAGCTCGGGATAGAAGCCGGGGGCTTCGAGCTTTGTCAGCATCGCCAGGCCGGCGCGCATGGCCAAAGGGTTCCCGGAGAGAGTCCCCGCCTGATAGACCGGGCCGAGGGGGGCGATCAACTCCATGATCTCGCGACGTCCGCCGTAGGCCGCAACCGGCAATCCCCCACCGATGATTTTGCCGAGCACGGTCATGTCGGGATGGATTTTGAACAGCGATTGGGCGCCGCCGTAGGTGAGGCGGAAGCCGGTGATCACCTCGTCGAAGATGAGGATCGCGCCATCGCGCTGTGTGATTTTGCGGAGCGACTCGAGGAAGCCGGGCGCGGGCGGGACGACACCCATGTTGGCGGCAACCGGCTCAACGATGATGGCAGCGATCTTGCCGGCATGCTCGGCGAAGACGCGCTCGACGGCAGCGGCGTCGTTATAGGGCGCGTTGAGAGTGAGGCGGGCGAGCGCTTCGGGAACGCCCGGGCTCGAGGAAATGCCGAGCGTCGCGAGGCCCGAGCCTGCTTCGGCGAGGAAACTATCGGCGTGGCCGTGGTAGCCGCCCTCGAATTTGAGGATGAGGTCGCGCTTCGTGAAGGCGCGAGCGGCGCGGATGGCGGACATCGTCGCCTCGGTGCCGGAGCTGACGAAGCGGATGCGTTCGATCGAGGGAATCGCGCGAGCGATGCGCTCGCCCAGCTCGATTTCGAGCGGCGAGGTCATGCCGTAGCTCGTGCCGAGGCGGGCCTGGTCGGCGATGGCGGAGACCACGTCGGGCTGCGCGTGGCCGAGGATCAGCGCGCCCCACGAGCAGACGTAGTCGATGTACTCGCGGCCGTCGGCATCGATGAGGCGCGAGCCGGCGGCGCGGTCGATGACGAGAGGCTGGCCGCCGACCGCACGAAACGCGCGGACGGGGCTGTCGACGCCGCCGACGAGAATCTTCTGGGCGCGGTCGAAGAGATCGGATGAGCGGGAATTAGGCATCGAGAGCAGCCGACAGTTTACAGTCAACAGTCAAGAGTTGACAGTCGAGACTCAAAACCAAAATGCCAAAACTTGCTGCGAGAGGAACAGCGCATAGGAAGGCGCTGCGCGCCATCGTTTACGGCGGGGATAAATCCCCGCCCTACCACCTAACCCGTTATTTCAGCCAGCGGGCGACGTCCTTGGCGTGATAGGTGAGGATGACGGAGGCGCCTGCGCGCTGGATGCTGGTGATGATTTCGAGGACGATGCGCTGCTCGTCGATCCAGCCCTTTTGCGCGGCGGCCTTCACCATGGAGAATTCGGCGCTGACGTTGTAGGCGGCGACGGGAACGTCGAAGCGATCACGGACGCGGGCGATCACGTCGAGATACGGAAGCGCAGGCTTGACCATGATGATGTCCGCACCCTCTTCGAGATCGAGAGCGACTTCGCGGAGCGCTTCGCGCGCGTTGGCCGGATCCATCTGATAGCTGCGGCGGTCACCGAACTGCGGCGCGGATTGCGCGGCCTCACGGAAGGGGCCGTAGAAGGCAGAGCAGTATTTGGCAGCGTACGAGAGGATGGCAATATCCTGGAACTTGTTTTCGTCGAGCTTGCGGCGAATCGCGGCAACGCGGCCGTCCATCATGTCCGAGGGCGCGACGATATCGGCGCCGGCGCGCGCGTGCGAAAGCGCGGCTTCGGCCAGGAGCGCGAGGCTCGGATCGTTGAGGACTTCGCCATCTTTGATGACGCCGCAGTGGCCGTGGCTCGTGTATTCGCAGAGGCAGACGTCGGTAAGGACGAGCAGATCGACCTTCGCCTTGCGGATCGCCTGAATCGAGAGCTGCACGGCGCCCTTCGGCGACGCGGCTTCCGAACCGGTCTCGTCCTTCTTTTCGGGCAGGCCGAAAAGAATCACGGCGGGAATACCGAGGCCAGCGACTTCGCGGCACTCTTCGACGATCTGGTCGGGCGACTGCTGGAAAATTCCAGGCATCGAGCTGACTTCGGTGCGGACCTTCGAGCCGGGGCAGGCAAACATCGGATAGACGAGGCCCGCCGTCGAGATGCGCGTTTCGCGGACGAGGCCTCGGAGAGCTTCGGTGCGGCGCAGGCGGCGCGGGCGATGAGCGGGAAACGTCATGCGCGCCTCGCAGTTTCCGAGCGTTGCTGGAAGTGCTTCGCGATGGCGTCCGCCAAGCCTGCCGCCGAGGATTCTTCCGCTTCGATCTCAACGTGCGCGCCGCCGGCGCGTATGGCGCTTGCGGTGGTCGGACCAATCGCCGCGAATTGGGCGCTTTCGGAGAGCTTCTTCATTCCGCCTGCGCCAAGCAAACCAGCCACATTGTGGAATGCCGAAGGACTGGCAAAAACGATTGCATCCACGCTTCCTGCAGCAAGGGCCGAGACAATCTTGGAGTCGAGTGAATTGGGCGGCGCAGTTCTGTAGGCGATGACTTCGGTCACCTGCGCGCCGATTTTCAGAAGCGCATCCGGCAGGCGGCTGTCGGCGCGATCGCTGCGAGGAAGGAGCACGCTGCGCCCGGCAAGCGAAGCCGAGAGTTCGCGCGAGAGGCCTTCGCCCGAATGTTCTTGTGCTGTGTGGTCCACTTGAAAACCTTCCCGCTCTGCCGCGCTCGCCGTTGCAGGTCCCACGGCGGCAATCTTCGGCGGCCGCGGCCATCCCTTTTCACGATGCAACTGCGCAGCGCGCCCGGCGAAGAATCGTACCGCATTCTGGCTCGTGAATAGAACCCAGTCGAACGTGGCGATGCGCTCGAGTGCACTATCGACAGGGCGCCAATCCTCAGGCGGGGTGAAGGTCACCAAAGGCAGCAGCAATACCTGAGCTCCAAGGGATTCGAGCGCACGGACCAGTTCAGGGGCCTGTTCGGCCGCGCGCGTGACGACGATGCGTTTGCCTACTAGTGGAAGGTTTGGCGTCATCGACATAGGTCACAGAGCGCGGCCAGCGAGGCGCAGGATTCGGTCCGCGCCAGCTTCGATGAGGATCTGGCCAAGGCGCTTCCCTACCCCGGCGGGATCGCCGGCAGAGCCGCGCTCCTCTCGGCGAACGAATTCCTTCCCATCGACTGAGAAAACGGCAGCTTCAAGATGCAGGTTGCCGTCCACGAGACGCGCCCAGGCGCCAAGAGGAACCTGGCAGCCGCCCTGAAGCTCGTGCAGGAGAGCGCGCTCGGCGGTGACGCAGGCGCGCGTTTCGGCGTCGTCGAGAGCGGCGACCATATCCAACGTTTTGCGATCGTCGGAGCGCGTTTCGATTCCAATGGCGCCCTGGCCGACGGCGGGAAGCATGACGTCCGCATTCAGGACCTGCGTTACGCGAGCGGTGGCGCCCAACCGATTCAGTCCCGCGATGGCAAGCACGACGGCGTCGAATTCGCCGGCGTCGAGTTTCTTCATGCGCGTATCAACGTTGCCGCGCAGATCGACGGCCTCGAGATCCGGCCGATAGTGGCGAAGCTGCGCTTGACGGCGCAAGCTGCTCGTGCCGACGCGCGCGCCCTGCGGCAGCCCTTTCAGAGTGCGGCCGCTGCGGGAGATCAAGCAATCGCGCGGGTCCTCACGACGCGTGATCGCCGGAAACGCGAGGCCGCGAGGAATCTCCGTGGGAATATCCTTCATGCTGTGGACGGCGAGGTCCACGGTGTTCGCAAGCAGCGCGTCTTCGATTTCCTTGATGAAGATGCCCTTCATTCCTGATTCCGGACCGATCTGCTCGTTGACTTGAGCGACCGGCACGGACTGAAGGCGATCGCCGGAAGTACGGATACGGATGATTTCCGTTTCGATGCCGTGGAGTTCCGCCAGGCGGGCGGCGATGTGGTTGGCTTGCCAGAGAGCGAGCGAACTGCCGCGCGTCCCGATGCGCAGCCGCGTCACTCCGAATCCTCGCTCCCGGAACCTTTTGCCTTCGAAGTGTCTAGACCGAAGAGGTGGCGGACGGCGTCGATGGCGCCGAGGCGGCCGCGCATCGTGCCACCCTGGCGAATCTTCTGGGCAGGCTCTTCCAGGAGACGCTCGACCAATTCCTCGGTGATGGCGGCCAGGCGCTCGCGCTCTTCGGGCGAGACGTTTTGCATTCCGGCGAGGCGTTCGCGCAGGAGGGCTTCCCGCTGCTCGCGGAAGCGCCCGCGAAGGTCATCGACAACCGATCCCGCTTCAAGCGCGGCGCGCCAGGAGTGAAACTTCGCGATGTGCTCGGTGACGAGGGCTTCGGCGCGCGGGATTTCAGCTTCGCGGGCGCGCTTATTCTGCTCGACGATCTCGCCGAGGTCATCGACGTTGTAGAGATAAAAGTTGTACAGGCCCGCCGCTTCCGGAGCCACGTTGCGCGGAACTCCCAGATCGACGACGAAAATCGGCCGGCCGCCTCGAACGGCTAGAGCGCGCTCGAGCATGGCGCGCGTGAGGACGGGCCCGGCATTCGCTACAGACGTGACAATAATGTCGGGCGCGCCGAGCACCTGTTCGAGTGACTCCCAGGCGACCGCTTCGCCGCCCATGCGCGCGGCAAGCTCGGTGGCGCGGTCGTGCGATCGATTCACGACGCGCAGACTGCCGATGCCGCGATTGCGGAGGTGCTCGATGACCTGCTCGGCGACGGCTCCGGCGCCGACGATCAAGGCGGAGCGGCCCTTCAGATTGCCGAAGACGCGCTCCGCCAGCTTGACGCCCGCGAAAGCGACCGACATCGGCCGTGCTCCGACTTCGGTTTCCGCGCGAACCCGCTTCCCTACTTCCAGCGCGCCCTGAAAAGCGCGATTGAGAACGGGGCCGGTGGCGCCGTGCTCGAGCGCCTGTCCGTAAGCGGTGCGGAGCTGGCCCAGGATTTCGGCTTCGCCGAGGAGCATCGAATCGAGCCCTGAAGCGACGCGGAAAAGATGGCGGACGGCATCCGTATCGAGCCAGCGATACGTGCGTCCTTCCAGCTCAGCACGCGAGATTCCGTGAAAGGTAGTGAGGAATTCCTCCATCGCCTCGGTGATTTCCGAGCCGGCATCGCTTCGTACGCCATAGAGCTCGCTGCGATTGCAGGTGGAGAGGACGACGGCTTCCTCGAGAATGCCCTGGCGGCGAAGTTCGCGGGCGGCTTCCACCGCCTGTTCGGCAGTGAACGCAACGCGCTCGCGAAGCTCAACGGGAGCCGTGCGATGACTGCACCCGATCAGAGCGATCTGGATGCGCGTCCCGGAGTGGACCGGACCGGCGCCGGCCGGCGAGCTTTTCGGTTTGGAGGCGGTGCCCATCAGAAGAAGCGGTGAAACCTGGTGAAATACCAATTTACAAACGTGTAGCTGAACAGCACAACCGCGAAATTCACAGCGCAGACCAGAGCGGCACGGGAGCCGCGCCAGCGGACGGTGCGCGAAAGCACCAGGTATCCAATGTACACAACCAGAATCACCATCGTAACAACCACTTTGGGATCGCTCCAGGGATACGACCCGGTCAGGCGGTGCGCCCATATGAAGCCGCTCGTGACACCCACGGCCAGGGCCGCAAGCCCCACGAACACGCTGCTGCGAGACATGCGGTCGAGAACATCCAGCGCAGGAAAGCGCCAGAAGGCCGTCCCAGCGTGGTGCGAACGCAGGATCCTGTCTTGCATGAGATAGACGAGGCTCAAGACGAACGACAGGGCGAAGGCCGAGTAGGCCCACGTGTTGAGCGCAATGTGAAGCGCGAAGAGCGGCCCCTGGGCGCGGGGAGGCGCCGGAATCGTGTGCGGGGCAAGCACGCCCAGCAGGGCCATCCAGACGACAAGCAGGAGCGACACAAACGCCCCCACGGATCGCTGGCGATGAAGGATTTCAAGGCCGAGATATGTGACGCCCAGAAGCCACGCGAAAAGCGACATCGAGCCGTAAAGATCGTCGTAGGGGATCGTATGCGTTCCCTGGGATCGATCGAGAAGGGCGAAGTAATGAAACAGGATCCCTCCCGCCATGAGGAGTGTGGCCAAGCGCCCCAGCCAGAGATTCGGGACGTAGAGCACCCGCGCGTAGCAGATGAAGCACGCGGCGTACAGCGCGAGACTCAAGTAGCTCATATGATTGAGCATGGAGGAAACCGCAAAGGATTATAGCGCCGAATGGGTGTGTAAGGGGAACGCGGCGCGCGCAGGTACGCCATCAGAGAAGAGCAGATTCCTCGAGCCGCCAACTACGCAGCCCTCGGAATGACAGAGTGCTTCGCTGCGAGGCTCGCGGGCATCTGCTATTATGATCGAAGAACGTCCATATCCAATGAGGCAGAGCGACGAAAACAAAAGAGACCTCTTCCTGCGCGCCTGCCGGTTCCAGCCGACCGAGCGCGTTCCGGTGTGGATCATGCGCCAGGCGGGGCGCTACCTGCCCGAATATCAGGCCGTGCGAGCGCGGCATTCGTTTCTCGAAATCTGCAAGACCCCGGAGCTGGCAGCCGAGGTATCGATCCAGCCGTATCGCGTGCTGGGCGTGGATGCCATCATCGTCTTTTCCGATATCCTGATCGTGGCCGAGGCCATGGGATTGCCTCTTGCGGTGCCCGATTCCGGGCCCGTGCTTTCGAATCCCGTGCGCGACGCGGGGGCGGTCGGGCGGCTGCGAGATTTCGATCCCGAGCGGGAGACGCGATTCGTCGGCGACGCGATCCGCGCGATTTGCAAAGAGGCGGGTCCTGATGTGCCAGTGATCGGATTCGCGGCGGCGCCGTGGACACTCGCCTGCTATATGATTGAAGGACAGACGCGCGGAGACATTTCCCGCGCCAAGCGAATGCTGCGAGACGAGCCCCAGACCGTGCGCGAACTGCTCGAGCGGATCGCGCAGGCGACGGCGGAATATCTAAAGTCGCAGATCGCCGCGGGAGCGAGTGTGGTGCAATTGTTCGACACGTGGGCGGGGGAGCTTACGCGGGAGGAGTACGACGCGTTTGAGCTGCCCGCAACGCAAATGGTTTTGCACGCGCTGGGCGAAAACGGCGTGCCTAAGATTTTGTTTGCGAAAGGCTCGGCGCAGCACCTGGACGGAATGGCGAAGTCGGGCGCGGATGTGCTGAGCGTCGATTGGAAGACAGACCTCGCGGAGGCGCGACGCAAGCTCGGCAACAAAGTGGCTCTCCAGGGAAACGTGGACCCTTCCGTACTACTCGGTGACCAGGCCGGAATTCGCCGGGCGGCGCGGGAAGCGATCGAGAAAACAGGCGGCGCCGGGCATATACTGAACCTTGGCCACGGGATTTTGCCGACAACGCCCGTGGAGAACGCGAGAGCGTTTGTCGAAGCCGGGCAGACGGCGATGGTGTCTGCGCGCCCATGAGCGAACTGAAGACAACAGCGAGCAACAAGATCGAGATCGGCTCGGTCTCCGAGGAACTGCTCGAGAAGTACAACCGGCCGGGGCCGCGCTACACGAGCTACCCGACCGCGCCCGTGTGGAAGGACGATTTCGGGCCAGGGGACCTCGAAGAGCACTTCGCCCGGGCCGACGAGCGGAAAACGCCGCTCTCGCTCTACATGCACCTTCCCTTCTGCGAGAGCCTGTGCCTGTTCTGCGCCTGCAACGTATCGATCCAGAAGGACAAGAGCGTACTCACTCCCTACCTCTCCGCGCTGAAGAAAGAGATCGACCACGTTGCGCAGATGGTCGCGCGGACACGGCCGGTGATTCAATTTCACTGGGGCGGCGGCACGCCGACATACCTGACGCCCGCGCAAATGGAGGACCTCTTCGGATACACGCGCGAGCGGTATTCATTCGCGCCGGATGCCGAGATTGGGATCGAAGTCGATCCGCGGGTGACGAGCAGCGCGCACCTCGAATCCCTGCGCCGGCTCGGATTCAACCGCCTGAGCATGGGAATCCAGGATTTCGAGCCGCAAGTGCAGAAGGCGATCCACCGGGTGCAGCCGTACGAGATGACGCGCGATCTGATCGTCGCGGCGCGCGACCTGGGTTTTCAGAGCATCAGCGTGGACCTGATCTACGGCTTGCCGTACCAGACGGCGGACACTTTTCGCGCGACGATCGATCGAGTGCTGAAACTCGCTCCCGATCGCGTGGCCATGTTCAGCTACGCGCACGTGCCCTGGCTGCGAAAACAGCAGGGCTCGTTTGCGAAGCATTTGCCGGAGGGCCGCGTAAAGCTGCAAGTTTTTCGCGCGGGGCTGGAAAAGTTTCTCGAGGCCGGGTACCTCTACATCGGGATGGACCACTTCGCGCGGCCGGGCGACGAGCTTGCGACGGCGCAGCAGAACCGCACTCTGCACCGGAACTTTCAGGGATACACGACCAAGGCGGGCGCCGACCTTTATGGGATGGGCGTGAGCGCGATCAGTTCGATCGGGGAGGCGTACGCGCAGAACCGGCGCGAAGTGCCCGCATACGAAACGGCGGTGACGGAGCGCGGGCTCGCCACCATGCGCGGCTACCGGCTCTCCGCCGACGACCTGATCCGCCGCGCGGTGATCGGGCGGCTGCTGTGCCACACGGTGATTCCGAAGCGAGAGGTAGAGCGCGAGTTTTCGATTTCGTTCGACGAATATTTTTCCAAGGAAATTGCGCGCCTCGACGAAGCGGCTGAAGACGGCCTGGTGGCGCTCTCCGCGGACGAGATTTGCGTCATGCCGCTCGGGCGCATTTTCATACGCAACGTGGCCATGGTGTTCGATCGCTATCTCGAAGAGCAGCGCATGGCCGAGAAGCCGTTGTTTTCAAAGACGCTCTAGCCAGCCACACGGACATGGCCGATCCACAACAAGTCGTCGTCATCGGCGGGGGGATTTCGGGCCTCGCGTGCGCTTTCCGGCTCCAACAGCTCGGATCGCCGGTGACGCTGCTCGAAGCCGCGGACTCGGTGGGCGGGCTGATCGGCACGAGCACGCAGGACGGATTTCTCTTCGAGACAGGTCCACAGAGTTTTCAGGGCACCGACGCGATGCTCGACCTGGTCCGCGAATTGGGGATCGAAGCGGATCTGTGCATGGCCGATCCGCGCGCTCCGCGGTACATCCTTCGGCACGGACAGCTACAGAAGGTGCCGATGTCGCCGCAAGCGATTGTTTCCAGTTCCCTGCTGGGAGTGGGCTCGCGATGGAAAGTTGTCTCCGAGGCCTTCCGGAAGACAAAACCGCCGAGCGAAGAAGAATCGGTTGCGGACTTCGTACGGCGGAAGTTTGGGCACGAGATTCTCGAATACTTGGTGGCGCCGTTCGTTTCCGGAGTCTATGCGGGAGATCCCGAGAAGCTGAGCCTGCGCGCGGCGTTTCCCTCGCTCGAGGAATGGGAGCGAGAATACGGAAGCATTCTGCGCGGCGCGATGAAATCCCGGCCGCCAAAGGGAACGACCAGCGGGCCACCCCGGCTGTGCTCATTCCGGGGAGGAATGGCGACGCTGACGCGGGCCCTTGCCACGCACGTCGGCCAGAACGTTCGAGGAGGCGTGCATGCAGATGCCGTAACGCGCGTGCAGACTACCAGCGGCCCGCGCTACGAAATCCGCATGACCCAAGGCGGCCGGCAGGAAACCGTGTCCGCGCGAGCCCTCGTGCTGGCGACACCAGCGTATACGGCTTCGCACCTCGTGGCGCAGATTTCATCGCCGCTGGCTGCGTCTCTTTCAGGGATCGCATACGCCGCAGTGGCTGTGGTCGCGTCGGGATACTACACGCATCAGCTTAGCGCCGAGCTCGATGGCTTCGGGGTACTCATCCCGCGCAGCGAGAAGTATCACACGCTCGGAACCGTGTGGAATTCGTCGCTCTTCCCTGAGCGCGCCCGCGATGGACAGTTCACCATCACGAGTTTCGCCGGAGGCGTGACCGACCCCGAGATTATGGACAAGACGGAAAAGGAAATTGCGGCGATCGTGCAGCAGGAAAACGAGCACATTCTGGAAGTGACGGGATCGCCGATTGTCTCGGCGGTATGGAAACATCCGAAGGCTCTGCCGCAGTACAACCTGGGGCACGGGCACGTCGTCCGCGCCATTCGGGACGCGGAACGCGAAATTCCGGGTCTATTCTTTTCGAGCAACTACCTCCAGGGGCCATCGATCCCAAAATGCGTCGAGCAGGGATTCCAAACCGCCCACGCGGTACACGCGCACCTAAAAGGCCGGGCTCTTGCGGCGTCCTAGCTCCGCAGCCGCGCTCCCGCTATACTAACGAGCCTCACTTCATGACACAGACGCAGAAATCGCGCCGCGAACTCCTCGAGCAATTCGTCGCCCAGAAACCCGGCGACGCATTTGCGCGATACGGCCTTGCGCTCGAATGCATCAAGCTGGGGGATGATTCCGCCGCCACCGGCCACTTTCACAAACTCCTCGAAACCAACCCCGGGTATTCGGCGGGATACTTCCAGTTCGGCCAGCTGCTGGCGCGCCTCGGGCGGATTGAAGAGGCGCGAAAGCTGCTCTCGGACGGCATCGTCGTCGCGCAAAAGGCGGGCGACATGCACGCGCGGGATGAAATGCAGGCAGCCCTGGAGCTGCTGCGATAGCCGTGGCCGGCTCTGACGCCGGCGCACATGACGCGACCTAACCGAATACCGCTCTTTCCGCTCGACGTCGTGCTTCTTCCGGGCGCGCAGCTTCCCCTGCACATCTTTGAGCCGCGCTACAAAATCATGATTGCGAAGTGCCTCGACGAGCGGCTCGAGTTTGGGATGATCCTCGCGTCGAATGGCGCCGTCGCCACGGTCGGCTGCACGGCCGAAGTCACCCAGAAGATGAAGGAGTACGCCGACGGCCGGACGGACATCCTGACCGAAGGCCGCGCGGTGTTTCAGTTGAAAGAACTGCTCGATGAAAAGGAATACTACGAGGGGAACGTCGAGTACGTTGCTGACGGTCCCTTCCGCACCGACGCTGAAAAGGAGTCTCTGCTGGTCGAGAGCTTTGACAAATGCCATGGGCTTCTTTTCGGGCGGCCGTGGAGCGACGCCGCACCAAACGATGCGGCCATCCTCTCATACCGAATGGCCGCGCTGTTGCCAATGGAACTTGAGAAAAGACAATCGCTGCTCGAAATGCGCTCGGAGGGCGACCGCCGCGAAACGGTTTTTCGCTGGATCGAGTCGTTTTTGCCGAAACTGGCCGAACGCCAGCGGGCTCGCAAGCGAGCCGGCGGGAACGGCCACGCTTTGAACTGATGCAGTGCGCTCCCATTCATCACTGAGGGCAAGGGGGCGCGTGGCAACCCGCCGCGAGGCGCGCCAATCCAAAGTATGCGCGCACGCTGCGTTCCACTATAATGAGGTCGAACCGCGGGTCGAAACGAGCCGCGGCGTTTTTCTAAGGAATCGGTGACCGAATGAGTCCACAACCGAAGAATCTGGGCGAGCTCCGCCGGAGCCCGTGGTCGGAAGATAAGGTGGCGCAGCGGACGGTCCGCCAGGAGCTGCGCGAGAATATTTTGCAGAAGATGGAGCAAGGCGAGCCGCTCTTCCCCGGCGTGCACGGCTACGACGACACGGTAATCCCGCAGATCACGAATGCCGTGCTCTCGCGGCATCACTTCATTTTGCTCGGGCTGCGCGGGCAGGCGAAGTCGCGGATTCTTCGCGGGCTGGTGGCCTTTCTCGATCCCCAGATTCCCGTGATCGCGGGCTGCGAGATCAACGACAACCCCTACCGCCCGATATGCCGCGCTTGCCGCGAACGCGTGGCCGCGGAGGGCGACGCCACACCGATCGCGTGGCTTACGCGCGACCACAGGTACGTGGAAAAGCTCGCCACGCCGGACGTGACGATCGCCGACATGATCGGCGACGTGGACCCGATCAAGGCCGCGCGCGGAGGAAAGAATCTTTCCGACGAACTGACCATTCACTACGGCCTACTTCCGCGCGCAAATCGCGGGATTTTCGCCATCAACGAGCTGCCCGACCTCGCGGGAAAAATTCAGGTCGGCCTCTTCAATATCATGCAGGAAGGCGACGTCCAGATTAAGGGATACCCCGTGCGGATGGCGCTCGACGTATTGCTCGTCTTCACCGCGAATCCCGAGGATTACACGGCGCGCGGGAAGATCATCACGCCGCTCAAGGACCGCGTCGGCTCCGAGATTCGCACGCACTATCCGGCGACTGTAGCCGAGGGAATGTCCATCACCGCGCAGGAATCGTGGACGAACCGCGAAGGCAAGCGGCGCGTGCAGGTGCCGGATTACATCCGCGAAATCGTGGAAGAAGTGGCGTTTCAGGCGCGAGACGACAAGCGGGTGGACCGGCGGTCGGGCGTGAGCCAGCGGCTGCCGATCAGTACGCTCGAAAACGTGTTGAGCAGCGCCGAGCAGCGGGCGGTGCGGAACCATGACTCCGCAGTGGTGGCGCGCGTGGCGGATGTCTATGCCGCGATCCCCGCGATGACGGGGAAATTCGAGCTCGAATACGAAGGCGAAATGCGCGGAGCCGAAAACATCGCGCGCGAGCTGATTCGTGCGGCCGTGGGCAAGACGTTCACGAAATACTTCAAGGACGTAAACTTTCAGCCTGTGGTGCAGTGGTTCGAGATGGGCGGCGAGCTGAAAGTGCCTGCAAACGCTTCGAGCGCCGAACTGCTCGGGCAGCTCAAGAAGATTCAGGGGCTGTTCGAGCATCTGGAGGCGCTGGGAGTGCGCTCGAAGGATGATGCTGCGATTCAGACGAGCGCAGCGGAGTTCATCCTCGAGGGGCTGTGGGCGCACAAGCGGATCAACCGGAGCGAGGAGCGCGGATTCTTCGGCGAGGCGCGCAAGACTCCCGAGCCGCGCGAACCGCGGGAGCCATCGGGCCGGATGCCGCGGCGGCAATTCAACTGATGAGCGTGAGAACCAAAAGCAGATTCCTCGTCGCCGCGGCCAAGAACGGGCCGGGACTCCTCGGAATGACAGGATTGCGTGTTAGGCGCAGAGAACAGCCGTGAAATACACAAAGTATTCGCGATACCTGCCCGGAGCGGCCGACGACATCGACCTGCAAGACCTGATGGACCGGCTTTCCGATTTCTTCCTGCAAAGCGGCTTCGAATCGCAATACGGCTTCTACGAGCTGGACATGGAGCGCTCGCGCGAGCAGCACATGGAGCAGCTCCGGCAGGCGATCCTGCGCGCCCTCCAGGAAGGCGACCTGATCCCTCCCGAATTGCTCGAGCAGATGCGCCAGAACCCGGACATGAATCAAAACCAGGAGCTGCGCAACCTGATCGACCAGATCATCGAGCGGATGGAGCAGGAAGGCTACATCACGCAGCAACAGTCGGCGCAGGTGACCGCCCCGCCCTCCCAGACGCCGGGCGGGCAGATCGGGCGCGACCAGCCGAACGTGGAGGCGCGATTCGAGATCACGGACAAGGCGCTCGATTTCCTCGGGTTCAAGACGCTGAAGGATTTGCTCGCCTCGCTCGGAAAGAGCAGCTTCGGGAGGCACGATACGCGCGACCTCGCGACGGGCGTCGAATCGGGCGGCAGTTCCAAGCCCTACGAATTCGGCGACACGCTCAACATGGACATCAGCGGGACGCTCTTCAACGCCGTGCAGCGCAACGGGGCGGGCATCCCGATCGAGCTCGACTACCCGGACCTGATGGTTCACCAGTGCGAGTACCAAAGCTCCTGCGCGACCGTTCTGATGCTCGATTGCAGCCACAGCATGATTCTCTACGGCGAAGACCGATTCACGCCGGCGAAACGCGTGGCGCTGGCGCTTTCGCACCTGATTCGCACGCAATACCCCGGCGATTCGCTCCACTGCGTGCTATTCCATGACAGCGCGGAGGAGATCCCGCTTGGAAAGCTGGCGCGCGTGCAGGTGGGGCCGTACTACACGAATACGCGCGAGGGCCTGCGCCTAGCGCAGCGGATCCTGAGCCGCCAGAAGAAGGACATGCGGCAGATCGTGATGATCACGGACGGCAAGCCATCGGCGCTGACGCTGGAGGACGGGCGGATTTACAAGAACGCATTCGGACTCGACCCGCTGGTGGTGACGCAGACGATGGAAGAAGTCGCAAAGTGCAAGCGCGCCGGGATCCTGATCAACACGTTCATGCTGGCGAGCGATTACAGCCTCGTCAATTTCGTGCAGAAGATCACCGAATTGTGCCGCGGCAAAGCCTACTTCACGACACCCTACACGCTGGGACAATACCTGCTGATGGATTACGTCGGCCGGAAGACGCGGAACATCCACTAAGTTCGTCCGGTCATACTTCTTCGAGCAACTTCGAGAGCGTCTTCTTGTGCTTCGGTGGCTTGTCGCGCTTATTGGGGATGGTGCGCTCGGTGGGAGGCATGCCAATACCGAGGCGCGCGCGGCGGCGAGCTTCTTTGGGGACCTTCCAGCGGGATTTCTTTTTGCGGGGCATGCGCCAAGAGTGAACTATATCCCAAAGCAGCGCCCGGAAACAGCAAGGCGGGACGGACAGAGAAAGTGGTGGAAGCGTGTGGGAGTCGAATCAAGAACTGAATCCACAGAACCTGTGGCTCAGCGGCGTTGCATCTCACACGCGCCAGCCAGCTGGAGCGATGGGAACAAAATTCCGATTGGTTTGCCTCCTATCGAGACCAGATTGGGAGCCTTTCTAAGTCCGAGTAAACTTTCAGATTGCCGACAGCCAAGGCGCTCAACTCGCCTACCGATTCCCTTGCGCGAAGTGATTCCCCCGTCATCACAAGTGCGTCGACAGGCCTGCCTTCGGACTCCGAGATGCAGAGTGCGGAGCTTTCCGCGGTAGTAAAGGTGAAGGCCCCGAACCCCTGCTTAGTGGTGAGGTCGAACAGGAGAAAGGCCGGCCTCTTACTCGCGGGCACCTGTGCACTGATGGTATCTCCTAAGTTCTTATAAAGGACGCCCTTGAAAGTGGCTGGGGTTAGAATCCAAACCTGAGCTTCTACGAGCAAGGCGTTCCCTTGCAGCTTAGAAGTACCAGAGCATGGCGTGGACTCAAGGGCCTCGCGAATGTCTGAACGCAGATCACCGGACACCGAGAACACTTCGACGTCTTGCACGTAAGAGTCCGGACTGTAAATGCCCGCCTGCAACCGAGGCCACAACCAGGCCGAAGCTCCCGAGTCGGATTGGGAGGTCTGGGACAGCGGGGGTACGGGCGGCCTTCGTGCCAATTCTGATTGAAGGTAGGTGGAATAAGCCAGGATGAATCCAGTCACAAGCGAAGCTAGAATCAGAAAGACCCATCGCTTCTTATTCAACCGAGAAGCGTACTCGTTCAAGGCCGCTCGCCGGGGCAACACTGACATGCCCAATAACAAATCCGGGAGCGTCTGACCGCCCGTGAAGACTATGGAGAGCGGAACTACAGATAGTCCAGCATATCCAGCGCATAACCGTAGAATGATTCCCAATTTCGGATATGGGAATGGCGCAATTAGGAGCCGTCCTGCTAAGACAATAGGAACAACAAATGTCAGAAGGTTTCGAGCCAGACACTTGGTGAAACCGCTGCTTCCTTGGCCAACCGTTCTGAGTCGAAGGCCAAGCATCAACTGGCCCGGTGTTCCTCTGATTCGCCAGTCCACTAACACGAATAGAAGAAACCAAATCCACACGATGACCATAGAGACGACAGCACTGGGTTCCACAACATCGCCTTGGAATAGGAGATGCGTAACGCCCACTGTAAATACGGCCAGAAGTGCAAGGTCAACTAGGAAGGCGACGATCCGCTTAGCGAAAAGCTGAACTGATTTGATAGGAACCGTATAGAGGATCGCCAAAGCCAGAGCCAGGCACGCGATGATAAGGTTATCGAAAGGCCCGGTTTGGCTTCGGAAATTTTTCGCGGTTCGCCAGACCCACCAAGCTGTGAGTATCAAACCGACGGGCTTCCATATTTCACGAAGCTGGCGCGTCCGCAGCTTTAGTCTATTCAGCAAGGTAACCCCGCGAAGGGGGTAATCTCGGTGACTACCGTCCATGCCGCTGGGCGAGGTAGCATAAGAACGAGAGCCAAAATCCCCTATTGCTGCCTTCTGCTGCCTCGTTTTTCTGCAACTTCCGTCAGATCAAAAGGATATGGCGGAAGCGTGTGGGAGTCGAACCCACCATCCTGGCCGCAAAGGACAGGATCCATGGCTTTGAAGGCCACGAAAGTCACCGGACTCCTTTCGCCTCCGTCGCAAAGTATAGCAGGATGTTGCAAGCCTGTAGCCGGAGCGCGGTCAACTTTTCTTGACGAGTTGGGGACGAGCGAAAGACCGCGCGACAATCGGCGTCAAGTCTTTGGAGAAGATGTGGAGACTTTCTTGCGAGCTAGATCGAGGAGTTTCACGTCCGTGCAAACTTCGTAGTAGGCGCGGTTGCCTTGCGCACCGATCTTTCCGCCGGGCAATAGCTGGCGAACGTAGCCCTTGCGGATCACGATCGGCTCGAGCGATTCCCCCAGGGGAACCTCCCCGAAAAAGAGCTGCACGCGCTCCTTGCCCCACGGCAACGGGAAATTGCCCCCCAAGGGCGCGAGCGAAATCTCCGCGCTGAGCTTCTGAAATCCTTCCTCGTTGAGCTCGATTCCGTTGAGATTGTAGCGGACCAGCAGCTCCTCGCCTTCGTCAGCGCCCACGTCCTCCATCAAGGTTTGGAGAAGGTAGACGTTGAAGGGCGCCGGGTTGGTCTGGAACAGGCGCTTCGCCATTTTCGAGCAGCTTGAGAGGCGGTCGGAGAGATTGAGCGCGCGCGAAATCATGATCTTCGAATCGGCGTCCATCCAGAGCGACGGCGCGGAATCCTGAAACGCGACGCCTACGCCCAGCTCAAGCGGAGGCAGATCGCTGGTCTTCGCGCGAACGTTGTAGGCGGCCGTGACCGCCAGTATTTCCCGCGCGAGGACGCAGGCTCGCGCAACGGCCCTCTGCGTGGCGCGCGTGGATTCCGTTTCGTAGATGGCCAGGATGATGGCGTCGCCTTCGATGAACACCTTCGCCGCGCCGTAACGCTCGAGCATGCGCTTCACCGGCTCGTGCAGGTTCATGCTGAAATGCGAAGCGGGGTTCATACCGCGGCCAAGGAGGTCTTTCGTGATCCCGGTGGAGCCGCGAACATCCGCCTTGATGACCACGTGGTTGATCACCGGGTCGTCTGCCGGACGGCCTTCATCCGGGTGCAGGAACTCGTAGAGGCTCTTATTGACGCGGGAGAGCTCCCGAGCGCGCTCGGAGTGGACCAGGTTGATGCGCTCGAACCACGCGGCGACCTGCTGGTAGTTGCGGCGGTCGCGGCGCAGGCGCATCAGGTCTTCCGCGAATTGGAGGCCAACGGCCAGGGTTTCGTCCGTGGTGCGGCGTCGGATCGCGCGGGAAGACTCTTCGAGCTTCTTCATCGACACTTTGCGCGCCGGAAACTTTTCCAGGATCTGCGCCACGCGTTTCGCTTCGTCGCGGAACACAAGGGACTTCTTCAACTGTTGCAGGTGGACGGGCGGGCAATATTCGGCGGAGATTTTGCGCATTTCGTAGCTCGCGAGAACGTGAAATAACAGGTCGCGCTCCTCAAGCCGGTGAACCCATTCCTCGAGCAGATGCGCCCGGGTTTCCAGGCCGGAATCCCCTTCCCCGGAGCCGTCTCCCGCGAGCGACCTGCCGTCCGAATCAGTACGAAGCGCGAATAGACGGCGGGCGTTCGCCGGCTGATTGAGGTAGTCACCAAGGCGGCTCTGTAGCTCCTCCGTGAGGAACTCCATGCGCTGCTTGGCCGCGACGATCTGGGGGTCGAGTTCCTCGAGATTCTTTTCGAGCGAGGCGGCCTTCCGGCGGACGTCGTCAAGCTCTCCTTTCGAGTCAGTCGAGGCAATCGGCTTGCGCTTAAAGAACGAAGGGAATGAGCGGTCGCTGTCCGCTGCACGCGAACCCAACTCTTCCAGTTCCTCCTCGACATGGGCCAGCTCGTTGCGCAGAAGCCGCGCCTGCTCGAGCAAGCGTTCGTGCGTTTTTCGGGCTTTTGCGAGCTCCTCGGAGTTGTCGCCTGCCAGCACGTAATCGCGGACGAAATCGAGGAGAATCGCGTCGAAGGTCTCGAAGCGGTCCGGGTCGTTGACGAAGTTGCCCAGCAGGACATAGTGCTCGAGGAAAAAATGGTCGTCGTTGCCGCCCTCGACGAAGAGGAAACGGTTTTGCAGGAGCTGGTAGGTGTCCGGAAACTCGTCGCCGAAAAGAGCGCGCCGCGTCTTTGCAAGCGTGCCTTCCTCGACCTCGCGCCAGATCCGGCAGAGCGTCTCGCCCGCCTGGCGGATCACGTTCTTGCGATCGGCCTGCACTTCGGCGATCTTCGAACGCATCACGTGAGCCTGCTCGCTGTGTTCGAAAAGCTCGCCGCGCGAGCGTATCCAGTCCTTGCACTCGACCAAGATGCTCGCAAACTGGTTTCCCGTCTCCTGGCTGATGAATTTCAGGAGGGCGAGCCGGTGGAGAACGTCGGTTTCGATCGATTGCTGGAATTTCGCGCGCGTGAGCGACTCTTGCAGGACTTCCGTGAGCAGCTTCCGGAAAGCAGAATGTTCGGGCGCTCCCGATTGCTTGCGGTCCTTTTCCTTGCCGTAGAGGAGGTTGATGTTGATGGCCTGCCGGACCAATTCGAGGAGATACTTCCGGGCGAATTCGACGAATCGCGGGCTGAGAAAAACGTCATAATGGATGTTGTCGATGCCGAGCGCCAGATTCGCCAGACGGATTTCGGCGGAATATGGCTCGAGCCTCATCCGGGACGGATGGGCGGGCGTCGGCGCAATGTGAGTTTCGGACATCAAGTATTCGCGAGTAGATAAGCTTCCACTGTAGCCGAGACAAAAAGGTCGGTGCAATGGACCGGAACGTAAGCGTTACTGCGGGAACCGCGGGCGGCCGGCATCTGCTCGACGCCGGGGGTTTTGAGCATGTCGAAGTCGGCGGGGAGGCCGCAGAGGTAGCGCTCGAGAGTCCCTCCGTGCACTCCCGTGAGGACCACGGGCCGTGCCTCTATCTGGGAGATGCGGGGGAACGGTGCGGTCGAAGGGCGCTCGAGGGCGGCTTCTGTGCGCGCCACCGGCAGGGCGGAATCGTCGAGGGACTTGTGACTCCGTCGCGGGTTGTGGCAGCCAGCATCACGATCGTTGTTCTGCTGTGGCCGTATGTGGCCGATCTCGTCCGCGAGATCATTCACTGGATGGCGTCGCGGTGAATACGGAAGATGAAGCTGAATCGCGGAATTGTGGGTACAATGTCGAGCCATGTCAAAACTAATGGAAGGCAAGACGGCCATCGTTCTCGGCGTGTGGAACAAATGGAGCATCGCGTACGCGATCGCACAGGCGTTTGTGCGCGAGGGCGCGACCCTGCTGCTCACCTATCAAAACGAACGCGCCAAGCCCACGGTCGAAGAACTCGGGCAGACACTGGGGGCCTCGGGGCTGTTCCCTTGCGAGGTTCAGCAACAGGCGGATATTGACAAACTGGCCGAAGCGCTCCAGGCGCAAGGACGCAAGCTCGACGTCGTGGTCCACAGCCTGGCGGCCGCAAAACACGAAGACTTGAATCAGCCGTTCGCGAACACTTCGCGGGACGGGTTCCAGTTCGCGCTCGACGTGAGCGCCTATTCCCTCGTCGCCATCGCCAAAGCGCTTTCGCCACTGATGACCGATGGCGGCGCGATCATGACGATGACCTACCTCGGATCGACGCGCGTGGTGCCCGGCTACAATATGATGGGCGTGGCCAAGGCGGCGCTCGAAGCCGAAATGAGATATCTGGCCAGCGAACTGGGGCCGAACAAAATTCGCGTCAACGCGATTTCGGCGGGCGCCATCAAGACCATCTCCGCACGGGGCATCAAGGATTTTTCGAAACTGCTCGACTTCGCCGCGCAGCATGCGCCGCTCCGGCGAAATACCGACATCGCCGAAGTGGCCGACACCGCCGTGTTCCTCGGAAGCGACCTCGGGCGCGGCGTCACCGGGAACGTCATCTACGTGGACGCCGGGTTTCACATTATGGGGTAGCGGGAGCGGCAGCTGGCGCTTCGCTTTGCCCGGCCTTACCAGGGTGCTGAAACACTCAACGCCGGACTTCAGGGGTTGAAACCCCTGAAGAACGCACGTGGGTTACGGCGGGGTTAAAACCCCGCCCTTCCGCACGCAGGGACTTTTTCAGCAACCTGTTACATCGGACAATTCAATTTCAGCTCGAGGATAGAACCTCCGCCGGGTCGTCGATGGAGATCCGGCGGATATCTTCGGAGACGTGTTCGAGGTGGATGTTCACGATGGGCCAATCCGTGCGAATCGCAAACTTTTCGGGCCACTCGACGATGACCACGGCCTTTTCCGCGAAAACGTCCTCGAGGCCGAGCGTTTCGAGATCGTGGATGTCCCCTATGCGATAGAGATCCACGTGGTAGACGCGAGTGCTGCCGTCGTACTTGTGTACGAGCGTGAAGGTGGGGCTGGTCACATCCTCTTCCGCGGCGGCGCCCAAGCCGGTCGCGATTCCCTTCGTGAGCGTCGTCTTCCCTGCCCCGAGATCGCCTGACAACAGGATCAACGCAGGGGGCTTCAACTGCGCACCGATTTCACGCCCAAGCTGGATCGTTTCTTCCGAGGAGTGTGTGACGATCTCGCGCCTAGGCACGGCTGCACGCGGCATAGAATTGCTGGTAGGCGCGGGGAATGGCGTAAATCAAATCGGAGGCCATCAGCGGCGCCCCGCCGCTATCGGCATAGGCAATGTCGCCGGCGAGGCCGTGAAGGTACACGCCGAAGGCGAGGACTCGCCACCAGGGCGTCACCCCAAACTGCGCCGTGACCGCGGCGAGGATGCCGGTGAGGACGTCCCCGGTACCTCCAGTGGCCATCCCGGCATTGCCGGTGGAGTTGACGAACGCATTTCCGTCCGGCGCAGCGATGACGGTCCCATGGCCCTTCAGAATGACAATCGCGTTCCAATCCGTGGCGGCCCTGCGCGCAAGCTCGACGCGCCGAGCTTGCACCTCCCTCGATGTGCATTCGAGGAGGCGCGCCATTTCGCCCGGGTGGGGCGTCACGCAAATGACATCGGTGGCGTGCTTCAAATCCCGGGCGCGCCCGGCAAAAGCGTTCAATCCATCCGCGTCCAGAATGATAGGGACCAGCCGCTTGCCAACCACGGCGCGGACGAATCGCTGCGTGTCGTTGTGTGTCGAGAGGCCCGGACCCATGGCGAGGACGCGCTTCCCTTTTAAAGTGGCTTCAAACTTGGTTTGATCGAGGCCGCCGAACGAAATGCTGCCAGAGTCGGTGGCAGGCAGCGGCTCGGTCATCACTTCCGGAGTGTGAGCCGCGATCATGGGAAGCACCGGGGCGGGCGTAGCCACCGTCACAAGTCCAGCTCCCGCACGAATGGCGGCCCACGAGGCGAGGACCGCCGCTCCGCTCTTTCCGACGGAGCCCGCGACGATCAGGACATGGCCGTAGTCACCCTTGTGCCCTTCCGACTCGCGCGGCATGCCGAAGACGCCGACCTCTCCTGCATCCAGCCACCGCAGCGTGCCCTTCCCGATCTCTTCGATCAACTCGGGAGGCGACCCAATCTCCCGAACGACAATCTGGCCGCAGCGCGGTGCGCCGTCTCCGGAAACCATGCCCGGCTTCGGGGCCGTGAACGTGACCGTGTAGTCGGCTTGAACCACCGCGCCCTGGATGGCACCTGAATCCGCGGGCAGGCCGGAAGGAATGTCCACTGCAATGACCACCGAGCGCACCGGGCGCCCGACGCGATTCACGTCGTCGATAACTTCGCCGAGAAGGCCTTCGACAGGACCGCGAACACCCGTGCCGAGCAGCGCGTCCACCACGATATCGGCGGTGGCAAAAGTTCCCTTCGCGGCTTGCCACTCGCTCTGCTCCCGAATCACATGGGTCTTACCGGAGGCATTCTTCCACCGCTTCAGATTCGTTGCAGCGTCGCCTTTCACTTCCTGCGCATCACCGATGAGATAGAGCGATGGCTTCGCGCCCATTTTCAGCAGGTGGCGCGCGACGACGAAGCCGTCCCCGCCGTTGTTGCCCTTGCCACAGATGACCACGATGTGGCGCCGCGCAAAATCGGGGAATCGTGAATGGATGAACTCCGCGACGCTCCTGCCGGCGTTTTCCATGAGGTCCAAGCTCGGAACCCCATGGCGCTCGGTGGAGAGCCGGTCCACTTCTCTCATTTCGGCGGCGGTCAGAATTTTCATGGCTTACGATTCACGGCCTCGCTGGACTCTCGACATCGAGCCAGTATAACTCCCGCATCCCTCTACAGACCCATCCGGGCCACGACAACGGTGACGTCGTCGGCCTGCTCGGGGGTGCCGGCCCACTGCTCCGTCGCGGCGATCAGGCCTTCGGCAAGCTGCGTGGCCTGCGCGCCGCGCCGGCGCACGACTTCCGCCTTCAGCCTCTCGATCCCGAATTCCTCACCGTAGACACTCTCGGGCTCGGTAAGACCGTCGCTGAAAGCCACCAGGAGACTCCCGGGCTCAACCTTACGAGTACATTCAGCGTAGCGCGCGTCGTCAAAGAGGCCGACCACCGTCCCACCCTGATCGAGCTTTTCGACGCGGCCGTCCGTGAGAAAGAATGGAGGAAGATGGCCGGCGTTGGTGTACGTGAGCGTCTTTTCGCGCGAATCATAGACCGCGTAGAAAAGCGTCGCATAGCGGTCGTCGCTCGTGTTGCTGAAGAGATGCCGGTTCACGCGCGAGACGATCTCGGCCGTGCCACTTTGCGCATCCAGCGTGGCCGCGCTGCGGAGAGCCGCCTGGAGGCTGGCCATCAGGAGCGAGGCGAAAATTCCCTTCCCGCTGATGTCGGCCAGAGCGATGCCGACGCGCGTGGGGCCGAGGGAGATGAAGTCGTAGTAATCGCCGCTGACGACCCGCGCGGGCCGGCAGATGGCGCCAAGCTCCAGGCCTGGAACCGACGGCAGAGTATGCGGAAAAAGCTGCTGCTGGACTTCGCGCGCGATCGAGACTTCGTTTTCAAGGCGCTGCCTCTCCCGCTGCTCCTCGATCAGTTCGGAGATGGAGCTGGTCATCTCGTTGAACGATTCGCCGAGCGCGCCGAGCTGGTCGCGTTGCGTCACGCGGACGCGGTGGCTGAAATCGCCGCGGCGGACGTGCAACGTGCCGTCATAGAGATCCGCAATCGAGCGGGTGATGGTGCGCGTCAGCAACCAACCTGTGGCCAGCACCGCCACTTCCAGCACCAGAAATATTGCCGCCGCGACGATGATGCCGACAATGAGATACGGGCCGAGCGCCCCGACGGATTTGAAGAGATTCCCGTTGATCGTCAGCGGACGCACCCAGAAAGAGGCCAGCACGGGCGCCTCGGGCTCGTCCTTTCCAGGTTCGACGTGGAACACCTTAAACGTGGAGCCGCCCTGAAAGCGCACATCGAGCCAGCTGGTGGGAGGAGGCAAACTGCGGCGAGTGCTGGCAATTTGCTCGCCCGTCGCGTAAAGGTGTCCGTCGATATCCAGGGCAAGCCTTCCAGTGGTCGAGCCCCCGGCGGGCTCCATCAGGATCAACTGGATGGGTCCAAGCACCTCAGGAAATTCATCGAGGAGGGCGGGGGTTAGGGGCGCAATCACGAGCACCGTAAAGGGGCCGGCGGGAACGCTCCGGCGCTGCGCGGAAACAAACGAAAGCCTGCCCTGATACTCCACGAGGCCCGCGTAGCGCTGCCCGCCCGATGTCGCCAAAAGGGGCTGTCCGCGATTCACGGACACGGTGAGGCCCGGCCAATTGGCTTGCTCGCCGGAAACCAAGCCCGCGATAGTGGAACTGTTGAGCACGCCGGGGCCGACCGGGGTGGCAGACGGAGCCGTCTCGCGTTCAATCGCTCCCGCGATCGTATCCGCATCGGCGCGGATCGTATTGACATGCGCTTGAACCGCGTCCTGCAGGAGGTGCGCGCCGAGTTGCAGATAGAAGAGATAGAACCCGAGCCCAATCATGATCATCAGCAGCATGACCGGGACGACGGCCATGAAAACGTACGCCGCGATCAGGCGGTTACGCAGGCTCCAGAGAACCCGCATTCGAAACCAGGGAACCAACCGGACGACAAAATAGGCAAGCGCGGCAAAACCGAGAAGTCCGACCAAGGTGGAGAACGGCAAGACTGCACCCGCAGACCGGGCAATCCGGTACGCAACATACACGGCGAGAATCGCCAGGGCGATTCGGTCCATCGGCGAGGTTCGCCGCAGAAATAGCACAAATCGGCGAGGCGAGAAGTGGCTCATAGCCGGAAGCCGGGATTATGTCACGGAACGTTACCGGGGAGCCGAGTTCCGCACCTTGCTGTGCGTCCGGCCGTAGAAGGCGTACACGACGAGACCAATCGCGAGCCAGATGAACAGCCTCCACCATGTTTTCGCGGGAAGGCTGAGCATGGCGGCAAGCGACGTGAGAATCCCCAGAATCGGCACGAGCGGCACCAGCGGCGTCTTAAACGGCCGTGGAAGCTCGGGCCGCTTCCACCGCAAGATCCACACGCCGGCGCAGACTATGACGAACGCCAGCAAAGTCCCTATGTTCACCAGGACCGCGAGGTCGCCGATCGGGATGAACGACGCGAAGATGGCGACGCAGACTCCGACGACGATCGAGGAAATCCAAGGGGTGCGAAACCGGGAATGAATCGCTCCCGCCCACTTGGGCAAGAGCCCGTCGCGGGACATCGAATAGAACACGCGCGACTGGCCGAGCAACATCACGAGCATGACGCTGCCCAGTCCAGCCACGGCACCCGCCTTCACGAGCAGGCTGCCCCAGCGCACGCCGGTGGCGTCGATGGCAACGGCGACGGGAGCGGATACGTTCAGGTCCCTGTAAGGAACCATGGCCGTCAGAAGACCCGAGACCAAAATGTACAGAACCGTGCAGATCACGAGGGATCCGATGATGCCGATCGGCATGTCCTTCTGGGGATTCTTGGCCTCCTGTGCGGCCGTCGAGACCGCATCGAAGCCGATGTACGCGAAAAAGATCACGGCCGCGCCGCGGGCGACCCCTGATAGGCCAAAGTCTCCGAACTTTCCCGTGTTCGCCGGGATGAAGGGAGTCCAATTCGAGGCGGCGAGCGATGGATGGTGCAGGACAAAGGCACCCGCGATGGCGATGAAGATCCCCACGATGGCGACTTTCACGATCACGATCGCGGAATTGAAATTGGCCGATTCCTGAATGCCGACGATCAGTATGAAAGTGACGACGGCGATGGCGAGAAACGCGACCAGATTGAAGGCTCCGACGGCGTGTGGAAGCGCCGCGGCATTGACGCCAGCGGCAGAGAGCGTCTGCTGGACGGCGTCGAGCTCCGACCAGTGGCCCTTGTAGAAAACCATCTGAGTTCCAGGCGTCGTGATCCACTTGGGATTGATGTGCAGTCCAAGATCGTCGAGCAGGCTGACAAAGTAGCCGCTCCAGCCCGAGGCGACCGTCGCCGCGCCAAACGCGTACTCGAGAATCAGGTCCCAGCCGATGATCCAGGCGAAAATTTCTCCGAGGGTCGCGTATCCGTACGTGTAGGCCGAGCCGGCGATCGGGATGAGCGATGCAAATTCCGCATAGCAGAGGCCGGCGAACGCGCAGATGATGCCGGAAAGCACGAACGACACCACGATGGCCGGACCCGCGCTTTGCGCCGCGGCGTGGCCCGTCAGCACGAAGATGCCGGCGCCGATGATCGCTCCGATGCCGAGCGTGACCAGGTTGATCGGTCCCAGTGCCCGGCGCAACGACGCTTCGCCCACGTCCTCCGCTTCCGCCATGATTCGGTTCAACGGCTTCGTGGCAAACAGTTGATTGCCCATTCAGGCTTTTCCTCCCAAGATTGGAGCCGGCAATGCCACAGGCAGTCTGCCGTTACGTCTTGGCAGGCGACTTCCCTGCCCACTTCCAGAGCACGTACACCGGCAGACCGAGCACAACGATGATCAGACCGGGCCAAGTGTACTGTGGTTTATACCGCAATAACTGGATTTCTAGGAAGGCAGCCATGACGAGGTAGAGAGCCGGCAAGAATGGATAACCGAAGCAGCGATAGGGGCGCTCCATCCCCGGACGCTTTACGCGGAGCACGAAAAGACCGAGGAGGGTGAGGATGTAGAAAAGCACCTGCGCGAAAATAAGGAAATCGAGCAATTGCCCGTAGGTGCCGGAGAGGCAGAGAGCCGAAGCCCACACGCACTGGGCTACGAGCGCCACCGCGGGAACGTGGTTCCGATTTACCGTGCCCACGGAGCGGAAAAAGAGGCCGTCTTTCGCCATCGCGTAATAGATGCGAGCACCGGAAAGGATCAGGCCGTTGTTGCAGCCAAACGTAGAGACGAGAATCGCAAGCGCCATCACAATCGCGCCCGCGGGACCGAAGATCACCTCGGCAAGCGCGGTGGCCACGCGGCCTTCGGAAGCGAACTCGATACCCCGAGCGAGCGCCGTGGCGCCGTGAGCCTCGCCAGATAGCGGCAAGACTCGGAGATAGGCAAGGTTCGCGAGCGTGTAGAGCAGAATGACGATTCCCGAGCCGAGGGCGAGCGAAAGAGGTAAGTTGCGATTTGGATTCTTCACCTCGGCGGCGGTGAACGTGACGCTGTTCCACGCGTCCATGGCGAAGAGCGAGCCGACCATCGCCACGCCGACCAGGGTGAGCGTGCCAACCATCCACGTCGGGCCGTCCGGCGGATACGGATGCATCACCGACCATCCCGCGTTGCGCCAAAAGCCCGTGAAATTCCCGCTGCGGGCGATGGCTGTGGAGAACAAGAAGCCGAGCACCACTAGCCCGGCGAGCGAGGCGGTCTTTGCAACGGTGAATACGTTCTGCACGATTTTGCCGAGACGCAGGCCTCGCGTATTCACCCACGTGAGAAAAACAATGGAGAGAATCGCGACGAGACTCTGGCGATTCAGGCCCACGTTGTAAGGGCCAAGCTCGCCGAACCAGAGTTTCCACGGACCCAGCGTGCCAATTTTCCAGATCCAGTGTGACGCAGAAATCCCCGGCGCAAGCACGCCCGTGAACTTGGCGAACGCGATGGCCACCGCGGCGATGGTGGCCGTTTGAATGACCGTGAGCATGGTCCAGCCATACAGAAATCCCCAGACCTCGCCGAGCGATTCGCGGAGATACACATACTGGCCGCCGGCATGAGGCATCGCCGCCGACAGCTCGCCGAAGCTAAGCGCGCCGATGAGCGTCATGAGCCCCGAGGCGAGCCAGACGACGAGCAGCAAGCCGGGACTCTGCACTTGGTGGGAAATGTCCGCCGAGACGATGAAGATCCCCGACCCGATCATCGACCCAACGACGATCATCGTGGAATCGAACAGGCCGAGGCCCTTCACCAGCTCACCGGAAGAGCCGGTGGCCGCCGATCCGATTTTCTGGACGCGTTCTGCCATTTTCCTGCTTTCAGGTGCGCGCCGGGAGCACGCGAGCGGCGACGGCCAGATACTCGCGCGCACGACCCGCCGGATCGGGAGCCGATAGAAGATCTCCGATCACGGCGACCGAGTCCGCTCCGGAGCGAAATACCTCTTCGGCGCGGC
The DNA here is from genome assembly GCA_020073605.1 of Terriglobia bacterium. Taxonomy (GTDB): domain Bacteria; phylum Acidobacteriota; class Terriglobia; order Acidiferrales; family UBA7541; genus Palsa-295. The sequence goes on along the minus strand of JAIQEW010000015.1, from coordinate 13,447 downwards.
CGAGCGTGATGCCGCCGATGGCGACGAGCGGCTTGCTCGTCATACGGCGCGCCTCGCGCAGAAGATCGGTGCCGACCACTGGATCGGGATTCTCTTTTGTGGCCGTCGGGAAGATAGGCCCCACGGCAATATAATCCGCCGAAGTGCGAACGGCCTCGCGCAATTGCTCGATATTGTGTGTCGAAACACCCACCCAGAGCGGCGGCCGGCAGATCTTGCGCGCTTCCTCAACCGGCAAATCTTCCTGGCCGACGTGGACGCCGCCGGCGCCGACGATCGCGGCGACGTCGGGACGGTCGTTCACGATCACTCGCACCCCGCGGGACGAGAGAGCCGCTGCTAAATCCCTCGCTTCAGAGTGGAGCTGGCGGGCGTTCGAGGATTTGTCGCGGAGCTGAATCAATTGCACGCCTGCGCCGGCAAGGGCTTCCGCCAAGGACACTAGCGGAGAGCGCGCCAGTGCAGGGTCGAGGATTGCGTAAAGAGCCGGGAACAAGTCGAATCTCCCCATTGGAACGCTAACGATGAATGAACCCGGGCGACAGGATACTACTTCCCGTGCGTGGCGGTGAGATGCTCGAGGAAATGTGTGTCGAATTTCCCGGCGATGAAATCCGGCTCGGCGAGGATCCGCTTGTGCAACGGGATCGTGGTCTTGATGCCTTCGACGACGAATCCATCCAAAGCGCCGTGCATGCGCGCGATGGCTTCCGCGCGGTCGCGCCCATGAGCCACGAGCTTGGCGACCAGGGAGTCGTAATACGGCGGAACGACGGCATCGGCATATGCGGCGGTATCGACGCGAATCCCCGGCCCGCCCGGAACGCGAAACGCCGTGATCCGCCCGGGCGAGGGCACGAAGGTCTCGGGGTCCTCGGCGTTGATGCGGCATTCGATGGCGTGGCCGCGCGGCTGGAATGGGCCAATAGCATCCTCCAAGCGTTCGCCGGCCGCGATACGGATCTGCGCCTTCACGAGGTCTACCATCATCACCATTTCCGTCACCGGATGCTCCACCTGAATTCGAGCGTTCATTTCGATAAAGTAGAGATTCCCCGACGCGTCGCGCAGGAACTCGACCGTGCCCGCATTGGAGTAGCCCACTTTACGCAGGGCTTCGACGACCTGCTTTCCAATGCGCTCGCGAGTGGCTGCGTCGACAGCGGGCGACGGAGACTCTTCTAGGACTTTTTGATGGCGGCGCTGGAGTGAACATTCGCGCTCGCCTAGGTGAACCATGTTGCCGTGCTTGTCGCCCAGTACCTGGAACTCGATGTGCCGGGGCCGCTCGATCAGCCTCTCCATGTACACATTCGGACTGCCGAAGGCCTGTTCGGCTTCGGCTCGAGCGGTGTGAAACGCCGGGACGAGCTCGCGCTTCGTGCGCACCATGCGCATGCCGCGCCCTCCGCCCCCTTCGGCTGCCTTGATCATCAGCGGAAGTCCGATTTCAGCCGCAACCGCCTTCGCCGCTGCTTCATCGGCTACAACTCCGTCGCTGCCGGGGATCACCGGGAGACCGGCGGCGGCCATTTCGGCCCGCGCGCGATCCTTCTCGCCCATCATGCGGATCATCGCCGGAGACGGCCCGATAAAGGTGATGTGCGAGGCCTCGCATACCTCGGCAAAATTGGCGTTTTCCGACAGGAATCCGTAGCCGGGGTGGATGGCGTCCACATTGGCGATTTCCGCGGCACTGATTACCTGGGGAATGTTCAGGTAGCTCTCGCTGCTGCGGGGAGGGCCGATGCAGATGGCCTCATCCGCGAACCGGACGTGCAGGGCGTGGCGATCCGCCTCCGAATAGACGGCGACGGTGGGGATTCCGAGTTCTTTGCAGGCGGACAAGACGCGCAGGGCGATCTCGCCGCGATTCGCGATCAGGATTTTCCGGAACATAGCCTCGGAGCACGAGCCGCATGGAGCGCGGACGGCCGGGAATTCTCGTTCATACGGGACGGCGTGGGGGCCTACTTCTTCCCTTGTGTGCGAATGCCGAAGAGCGCCTCGCCGTATTCAACGGGCTTGCCATTTTCGGCGAAAATCCGCACGACTTCGCCCGCCACGTCCGATTCGATCTCATTCATCAACTTCATCGCTTCGATGATGCAGAGCACCTGACCCGCCGCGACTTTCGCACCCAGGGTGACAAAGGGTTCGGCATTGGGGCTCGGTGCAGCGTAGAAAGTACCCACGATCGGGGACTTAACCACGTGCACGTCGGCGGCCTCCGCTGCCTCTGGGGCGTGCTCCCGGACTCCCGCAGCCGCTGCGTGAGCCACTGCTGCGGCGTGCTCCGCAGGGGGCGCCGGACGGACACCGCCGGCCTGCGCAGAGGCTCTCTTCAGCCGGATGTGGACGCCTGCGCGCTGGTATTCGAACTCCTCGAGCCCATGCGTCTGCATGAACGCCAAGAGGCGTTCGACTTCCGAGAGGTCCACACCGCGAACGTCTGTCCCTGCACCTGCCGATGACTTGGGTTTTTTCGCCATTTAGAGTTCGAGAAATTCGCGCGGAGCGTCAGTCAAATCGACGGCGCCCCTCGCCGTTACAACGACGTCGTCCTCGATGCGGATGCCCCCAAGACCTTCGAGGTAGACGCCCGGTTCCACCGTCAGAACCATACCTTCCTGAAGAATCGTTCGATCACCCCTGCCAATCCGGGGCATTTCATGGACTTCCAAGCCAAGCCCGTGGCCTGTGCTATGCGTAAAGTACCGGGCCAGATTCGATCGCTTCAAGACTTGGCGCGCGGCCCTATCCACGTCGCCAGCGGTGATTCCCGGCCGGATGACGGCTTTCGCCGCCTGCTGAGCGTCCAGGACCGCCTCGTACAGGCCCCGAACCCTCGGTGTCGCACGACCCACAAACACGGTGCGAGTCATATCGCTACAGTAACCGCAAAGTATAGCACCCTGGTCGAGGACCACCAACTCCCTTTTCCTTAGTGGTTTGGAGGTAGGCCGGGCGTGCGCCCAGGCCGATCGTGGGCCCGACGCAACGATCGTCTCAAACGATGACCCCTCTCCCCCCAGATGCTTAATCCCGTATTCGATCTTCGCCGCCAGCTCAAGTTCGGTTATGCCGGGCTTGATCGAGCCTAGGGTCCGTCTGAATACCTTACTGATGAGTCTGGCAGCCTCGCTCATTTTGGCAAGCTCGCCGGCATCCTTCACGGCACGAAGCTTCTCGACCAGGCTGCCGTCGCTGACCCAGCGAACCCGACTCCCCGCAGCGGCCACAAGCGCCTCTTTTTGGGCCACTGTCACGCTACCCGCGGGAAATCCCACCCTCAGGCGTCCGCGCCGACCGCGCAGGGTGCCACTTACGGCGGCGAGTAGCCCGTGTTTGGTGATCTGGACGCGTGCGCCGGAAACCTCTTCCTTTGCCTGGAAGGTATAGCGGCTGTCCGTGAACAGAGTAGCCGCCGACGCCTCGACCAGTAGTAAGCCGGCACTGCCCGAGAATCCGCAGAGGTACCGGATGTTCGGGAGATGTGAAACCAGGAGCGCGTCCGCGCCGAGGGTTGAAAAAGAAGACCGGAGCCGGCCCAATCTCGTTGCGGGCCCGCTCCGGTCTAAGGTCTGCTGTGCAGATTTTGCCGCCACGTCAGGAAGCCGGTCACCCCGGCTCCATTCTATCCCTTAGCTCGGCAAAATCCGAGGTGTTAGGAAGAACAAGAGCTCCTGAGACGATGAGCTGACTGTCGTATGTTTGAACAGGTTTCCAAGCAGCGGCACACTTCCGAGCAATGGAACCTGGTCGATCGCAGTCCGCTGCGAGGTGACGATGATTCCGCCGATGACAACCGTTGCGCCGTCGTTCACCGTGACTTTGGTCTGCGCCGACTGCGTATCGATTGCCGGGATTCCCTGCACGCGGGGAATGGCCTGGTCGATCTGGTCGTTTTCCACCGTCACGTCCATGTAAATCGTTCCCTCGGCCGTAATTTGTGGCGTTACATCCAGCTCGAGAACAGCATCCACGAACTGAACGGAGACCGTATTGTTCACAATCGTCTGAACCGGGATCTTGGTTCCCTGTTTGACGGTGGCCTTCTCGTTGTTCTGCGTGATCACCTTCGGCTTCGAGAGCAACTTGCCTACGCCCCTGTTCTCGGCGGCGGTGATAATGAAATCCAGAGCGAAATTCTTGTTCGAGAGACCGAACTGGATACCGCTGGTCGGAGACCCTACTCCAAGGTTTGTCACGAGGGGCATCGTGTTTCCCGCCCCTGAACCGCCGCCGGTATTTACAATCACGGGAGGGGTCGGCAGACCCACCCCACGAGTAATCGGGCTCGTTCCGACACTCCCGGTGCCGCCAACAATATTGCTGTGGTTCGTGTTTGCTCCCGCAAAGGCGAACTGCGTGCCAATTTCGCGCGAGAACGCGCGGTTAGCCGCAACTACGCGAGCCTCGATCTCCACCTGCTGCGACTTGCGGTCGAGCTGGCGGAGCAAGTTGTCCATGACCGGCAGGGTGCTCGGGATGTCGCGGATGATCAAAGTATTCGAACGGTCATCGGCAATGACGTCTCCGCGAGACGAAAGGAACTTCTTCAGTGTATTCGCCATATCCGTCGCCTTGGCATAGCTGAGCACGCGGGTTGTGGTCACGACGTCGGCGGCTTCGGCCTGCGCCTTGGCGAGGTCGCGGTTCTGCTCGGCTTCCTTCCGCAACGTTTCCTTCGTGGCCAGGCGTAGAACGTTTCCGTCGAGTTGCTTATCAAGGCTGTTGTTTTTGAGCACGATGTCGAGGGCCTGATCCCACGGCACGTCGTCGAGCACGATCGTGAGATTACCCTTCACGCCCGGGTCCACCACGACGTTCAGGCCACTGATCTCATGGATCAGCCGGAAGAAGTCGCGCAGATCCACGTCCTTCAAGTTCACCGAGATCGGTTCGCCCGTGTACTTACCCGACGAGGGCGGCCCCGCGGGAGCCTGAGCGCGAGCGGGAGCCGGCATCGTTGCCGGAGGTTGAGCTGCAGCTGATGCGGGAGAACTTGCTGCCGGGGCCGGCGAAGCGTTTGCAGCAACCGTTTCCTGTTGCCGTGCTTCTGGGGCGGCCTGTGTTGCGAGACCGGATGAAGCCTGCGTCAATGCAGCCGGGAGAACGGCTGGAGGTGCGGGAATCACAGCCGGTGTCGCTGCGGATAGCTCTTCTCCGGAACTCACATGAGGCGCAGCGGACGATTTGATCGTCAGCACGGTCGCGGAGTCTCCCGCTGGCGCGGATGCTGCGCCCGCCGAGCCCTTGGTCGCGAACGAAACTGTGACAGTGCTCCCCTCTGCCTTGATGTTGTAGAGGGTAGGCTGGCGAAGGTCGATTACGACACGCGAAATTTCCGGCGTGAATTGCGCCAGACGGATTTCTCGAACCGGATCGAGATTGCTGGCAATGTGCTTCTCAGAGGTCGTCAGATGCGATCCGGCGAAGTCCAGGACCAGCCGGTCCGGATTCTGAAGGTGCAGCGAATGGTACGTCAGCGGTCCTGAGCCGGAAATGCTGACCTCCGTCGCGTCCCCATTCTGGGCGAGATGGACCTGGCGAATGGCTTCGTACGATGCCGCGACAGGCTTCGCGTCAGACGATTTCGTGGATGCAGGAATCAGAGCCGCTTTGCTTGGGGCCTTTGAAGCGCTGCGTGAAGAACGCGAGACCAGCAGCGTGAGATCCTCCGAGCCTTTGCGCTCCAATTGCGGCTCGACACCCTGCGTTAACAGAATCTCGACGCGCACAACAGGCTTTTCTCCCGCGGAATACGACATCACCCGATAGCTCTTTACCAGGTCGGAGGCGACCACGCGCGCACCGGCCGGGTCCGCCGCCGACACGCCGCTCAGGTCGAGCACATAGAGGCTCTCGCTGGGGCGATACGTGGTGTATTCGAACGGCCCGTTCGCTTCGGCTTCCAGGCGAACGCCGCCGTCCTGCACCACCGCCTTCACGTGCACCACCGGCGTTTCGCTCGCCCGCAGTGCTCCACCCGACAAAATAAAGCCGGCCGCGATCAGTGCGCCCAGCCCCCACGCTCTCGGCATAATCCTCATTGCTGCTCTCCTGCGCTCGCGTAGATTCGCTTCGTCACCACTCGCTCGACCGGCTTTCCAAAAGCGTCTTTCGAGTTTTCTCGAAACGTGACCCCGTCCAAGCCAATCTTTTCCACATCCCCGTCGTAGAGACGATCACCTTCACGGATGAAGTACACGCTTTCTTCCGGATTGGAGACCACGGCAATCATTCCGTTCGCTGCTCGCACGGCCCCATCGACACGAACCGTCGCGATCACGAGACCCGCTTTACCGGGCGGCAGATGCTGCCCGCCTTTGTCCTTCTTGTCGTTAATCAAAGGAATAAACGGATCGCGCTTGTTGAGGAGTGCCTCGGTTTTGTCCTCCGCGGGAGCCTCAGCCGGAGCCGCTGATGCGGCCGGTTCAGCAGCGGCCGGCGCCTTCTTGGCTTGCGCCTTCTTGACCGGGGCCGCGGCCTTTGAAGCTGCAGCCTGCTTCGGCGCTACGGTCGCGGACTTGGCTTTCGGGGCAGCCTTATTCGGCGCTACGGTCGTGGACTTGGCCTTCGGAGCAGCTTTCGCCGCCGGCTTGGCCTGCGCCCATACGCCGGGGACAAGACACAGCGAAATCGCCAGCATTGCCATAAACTTTGCGGCTGCCTTTGCAAGTTTCATCATCATCGCCCTACCGTTTTGCCGGCTTTCCAGCGGCGGCCGGAGGTGGTTGTTGCTGCGCCGGATTCGTAAAGAAGGTGGTGACCGTAAACGATCCGGAAACCGACGTCCCCGCCGCCATACGGAATTTCGTCCCTGTGGCTGCGCCGATCGCCGTCAACTTCAAGTCGCCCACGTTGATGATGCGGGACAGCCGCCCCATCCGGGAGAAGAAGTCGAGAACCGCGTAATATGGTCCATCGGCTTCGACGGCGAAGGGCATCTCGAAGTAGTACGGTTTCTGTGCGATCGGGCTCGCCGTCAGCGACCGGATCGACACTCCCGCCGTCACTGCGGAGCGCTGCACCATCAGGATGAACTGGTCCGCTTCCTTCTCTTCCGGAACGATTGTTTGCAATGTCGCGAGTTGTTTCTCGAGTGCGTCCATCTCGGATTGCAATTCGGCGCGGCGCTGTTTATAGACGCGAAGGCCCTGGACTTCCGTATCGAGGGGTTTCAATTCAGCCTGCGCACTCTCGAGCTGCGTGCGAATCGTGTTCAGCGGCGAGCCCGGGATGTAGAACCCCGCCAACACCAGCACAATCGCCAAACCTACATAGAAGAGGGCCTGGAGCGGCCAGGGCCAATCTCGGAACGCGGTTGCCATGGCTTAGCTCCTTCCTTTCGCCGCGGGTTGCGGGGGCGTCTGCGGCGCTCCGACAGCCTGGGTCTTCGGCTGACCGGCCGACGGCGCAGCAATGGCCACCGACATGGTGAAGCCATACGTCTCTACCCCCGGCTGGAGGTCGTTTTCCTTGGCGGTCTTGATTTCAACCTGGTCGAAATATCCGGAGCGTTTCAACTCCGTGATGAAGTTGGCGACGGCGCTGATCGATCCTGCCACACCCTGCAGTTCGATCGAATCGCCCTTGCGATCAAGAGAGGTCAGCCACAGAGCGTCGATACGGACGACTGTATTGGCGACCATCTGTAGCAGGTCTTGCGCCCCGCTCCTGTTTCGCTGCAGCGTCTCGATCACGTCGATGCGCTGCTGGAGCACGGCCTTCTGGCTCTCGAACCGGTCCACATCCTGCTTGATCTGCTGCAGGCTGGCCTTCTCGGCGCGGAGAGCGGCGATGTGCTTGTTGACGTCGTCCAGCTGCCGCTTTTGCTGGTAATAGGTGATGCCGAGGATGACGACTGCAAGGCCGACCGCCACGGCGGCGAAGAGAATCTGCACGGTCGCCTCAAGCGGCACGGCTTGCTTGGCGGCCTTCGGACGAGCTTGGCCGAGTAAGTTAATGCGGATCATGGCGTGTCAAAGCTCCTCAGCGCCAGGCCCACGGCAATTGCCAGGCGCGGCGCCAACTCGCGAAGCTGGTTCTCATCGTGGCGCCCTGGATTGATTGCAATTTTCCGGAACGGATACAGTTCCTCGACCGGCATCGCAAACTCTTCCTTAAGAAGGTCAAGAAGGCCGGGAACGCGCGCCGTCCCGCCGGCGACCACGATGCGGCGGATGTTCTCTCCGCTGGCGGTGGCGCGGAAGAAATCGAATGTCTTCTGGATTTCGAGGATCAGAATGTCAGAGACGGACCGCAGGATCGCGGTGCGTTGTTCGTCGCTGACACCGGCAAGCGTTCCACCCATCTTCAGCTTTTCGGCGTCCTCGAAGCTCAGATCGAGTTCCTTTTGCAGCGCGTCGGTGTACTGGTTGCCGCCGACGGAAACGTCGCGGGTGAAGAGCGGCGTCCATCCGCGGATGATGTTGATGTTCATCACGCTCGCGCCGATATTCAGCAGCGCCACGACCTGCGACGGATCGGGCTCGTAATTCACTTCGAAGCAGTTCTGCAGGGCGAACGCGTCGATATCCACGACGACGGGCGTCTTCCCCGCCTGCGCGAGCACGTTCGTGTGGTTCAGGATCTTGTCCTTCTTTACGGCGACGAGAAGCACGTCCATCTGGTTCTCGGTCGCTTCCAGGAGCTGATGGCTCAGGTTCACGTCCGCGATGTCGAACGGGATGTGCTGGCTGGCTTCGGCCTGAATCCGGTCGTACAACTCCTCCTCGGTCATCAGCGGCATGCTGACTCGCTTGACGATCACCGAGTGGCCGGAAACGGACGTAGCCACGTCCTTCGTCTTGATCTTCTGGTTGTCAAAAATGGAGATGATCTTTTCGGCGACGGAAGGAGCGTCCATGATGGCGCCGTCCACGACGGTGTCCTGCGACAAAGGCTCCAGGCCAAAACTCACGAGCTCATAGCCATCTTTCGCCTTTTTCAGCTCGACGGCCTTTACGGAACTCGAGCCGATGTCCAGACCGATTAACGATTTTGTCTTACCGAGATTGAACATCGCGCGGCCCCTCGCTCCTCACTCCGCCCCGCTTCGCAGGGAAGATCCCGCATGGCTTTCCGGTTTCGCCGTTTCTTTGCGAAAACCCCGCTTGCCCTTCGTTTCCGCTTCGCCTCAACCCCATGAGGCGCCCAAAGTCCAGCGCGGTGGTTGGTACTGATACGCCCGGTACGCGCTGCCCTTGAACCGTTTATTACATCCGCGCCAAAGACTGTCAACCCACATGTTCAGTGCGTGTGCTTTTGGTAAAACCCGGCCGGAGGGACAGGGGAGGCGAAACTAGGGCCAAAACCTCGGAAATGTGCCGATGGCGCCGTGCTGCCGCTTACTTCTTATTCTTCAGCGCACCGAGCTTGAGTTGTGACCAGATCGCGTCGATGCGACTTTTCGTCTGCGGGTCCATCTTGATCTCGTCGGGCCAGCGGCCCGAGAAACCCTCTTCGGGCCACTTTCGTGTCGCGTCAATTCCCATTTTCGAACCGTAGTCCTGCCGACGCGCGGCGTGGTCAAGCGTATCGACCGGCCCAAGCACGAACTGGATGTCTCTCTCGGGGTCAATCGCGCAGAGAGCTTTCCAAACCACCTCGCGCGGATCCTGCACGTTGACGTCATGGTCCACAATGACGAGAACCTTCGTGAACATGGCCTGCCCAAGCGACCAGATGGCGTTCATCGTCTTGCGCGCATGCCCGGGATAGCTCTTTCGGATCGACACGATCATCAGGTTCTGAAAGATTCCTTCGGCCGGCATCGCCACGTCCACGATCTCCGGGTGCGTCATCTTCATTACTGGCAGGAAAACCCGCTCGATCATATGGCCGATGAAATAGTCTTCTTGCGGCGGCGGCCCGACGATCGTGGTGAGATACAGAGGCTCCTTGCGGTGCGTGATGCAGGTGACGTGGAAAACAGGATATTGCCCCTCGAGAGAGTAGAAGCCCGTGTGATCGCCGAATGGCCCTTCGGTGCGCATCTCGCCGAGTTCGACGTGGCCCTCGAGAACAATCTCGGCGTTCGCCGGGACTTCGAGATCGACCGTTTTGCACGCGACGAGCTCGACCGGGTCCCTCCGCAGAAAACCCGAGAAGAGAAACTCGTCCATATCGGGAGGGACCGGAAGGATGCCCGAGAGGCACGTTGCCGGATCACTGCCGATCGCCACGGCGACTTCGAGCTTCCCTCCTTTGTTCTTGGCGCGCGCGCTGCGGAAATGTTCCGCGCCGTGCTTCTGTGTTTGCCAGTGCATCCCCGTGGTGCGCTGATCGAATACCTGCATGCGATAGCAGCCGACGTTGCGCTTGCCTGTCTCGGGATTTTTCGTGATCACCATGGGCCAGGTGATGAAACGCCCGCCGTCCTGCGGCCAGCACTGGAGGATCGGGAAGTCGAGCAGGGATAGATTGTCCGTGCGGACCACTTCCTGGCACTCCCCGTTCCGCACCGTTTTGGGGAAGACATTCCCAAGCTCAGCGAGCTTCGGGAGCATTTTGACCTTATCCAGGAGCCCCTGGGGAGACTGCATGTCGAGGATCGAGGAGATCCGCCCGGCCACATCGTCGAGTGAATCGACTTCCAGCGCGAGATTCATCCGCCGCTCGGTGCCGACGAGATTCGTCACCGCCGGAACCTGAGAGCCTTTGGGTTTTTCGAACAGGAGGGCAGGGCCGCCCGCCTTGACTACGCGGTCCGAAATCTCGGTAATCTCGAGGACCGGATCGACTTCGGTGGAAATCCGCGCCAGCTCGCCTTCCTTGTCCAATCTCTTGAGAAAATCCCGTAGGTCTCGATACGCCACTTCCCCTCCCTATTTCTTTTGAGCCGCCCACTCTAACATGGAGCCTCGCACCGGAAGTACTGCCGAATGGCATGGCGCGCGCTCGTACCTTCCGCCAGACGCCTCTTGGGTTGGCGCCGGCGAGATAGCCGCTGAGTCCAGCCCTGGCTGAAGGTAACCAGTCCCATGCAATCTGCGTCTTTAACTATAGGGACGAAAGAAAAGGCCTGGCCGTGGCATCTTGCGCTCGGTCTATAGTAATTCCCGTGGAATCGGAGATTCATGCCCCTGCGAGACTCATACCAGAAGCACAAGAAAGCGTACCTCATTGGTGCCGCTGCCCTGATTTTGATACTCGGGTATTGGTATTACGCCCGGAACAAAGCGGCTGCCCCGAAGTACACCACCGCGACCGTTCACCGCGGTGACATCACAGCGGCCGTGCAGGCCACGGGGACCATCAACGCGCTGACGACCGTGCCGGTCGGCTCATACGTCTCCGGCACCGTGCAATATATATTCGCTGACTTTAATACACGCCTGAAGAGCGGTCAGGTGCTGGCCCAGCTCGATCCTGCGATCTATGAAGCGCAGGTAACGCAGGCGCGCGGAAACCTTGGAAACGCCGAGGCCAACCTGGTCACGCTCGCAGCCAATGTCCAGGTCGATCAGGCGAATCTCGTAAAGGCCCAAGCCAACGCGACGTATCAACAGGCCACAGCCAAGCGCTCGCAGGACCTTCTTCAGGCGGGGGTCATCTCCACCGACTCAAATGACCTGATCCAGTCGACTCTCGGCCAGGCGAAAGCCGAAGTCCAGTCCGCCGAAGCAGCGCTCGCTCAGGCGAAGGCTCAACTAGCGCAGGCCCACTCGCAGGTAATGGCCATGCAGGGTGGGTTGAAGGCGGCCGAAACAAGCCTTAAATACACCACCATCATTTCGCCGATCGACGGCATCGTCGTGGCCCGCAACATCGACGTGGGACAATCCGTGGCGGCTGCGCTGCAAGCCCCCAACGTCTTCACCGTCGCACAGGATTTGACTCGCATGCTGGTGTACGCGGCCACGGATGAATCCGACACGGGCAACATCAAAGTCGGCGCCCCGGTGACGTTTGCGGTCGACGCCTTCCCCACCGACCAATTCCACGGCCGCGTGAGCACCGTGCGCCTGAACCCGACGACGATTCAGAACGTGGTCACGTACAACACGGTGATCGACTTCAGCAATCCGGATGAGAAGCTTCTGCCCGGAGAAACGGCTTACGTCACCATTCCGACCGGCCACGCGAGCAACGCAATTCAAATTCCGAACCCGGCGCTCACATTCAAGCCGAGCACGCCGAAACCGCAGCTCCAGGAGATCTACAAGCAGTACAACATCTCGCGCGAGGCTTCCACCACACATATGGGCGGATGGCAAGTGGTGTGGAAAATCGGACCGGATAAGAAGAGTCTGATCCCGGTGGCCGTGCAGTGCGGAATCACGGACTACAACAACACTCAACTCATCCAGGGCGACCTGCACGAAGGCGATGTGGTGGTCGTTGCACAGCAAACGCAAGGCGTAACGCCGAGTGGCGGCGGCCAGCAGCGTCCGCCGGGTTTCGGCGGCGGGCCGCCAGGAAGGTAGTGTCCCGTGAATTGGGAAATTGAGGTGAGCGCATGAACCCCAGAGAAGTAATTCGAGTTGCTCTTCGCGCGTTGACGCGAAACAAGCTGCGGACGGTCCTTACGATGCTCGGAATCATCATCGGCGTCGGCGCCGTGATCTGCACGGTCGCGATCGGCCAGGGCGCCAGCGAGCAAGTGCGACAGCAGATTCAGGCTCTCGGCACGAACGTCATCATGGTCTTCGCCGGTAGCGTAAACACGGGCGGCGTCCACATGGGGAGCGGTGCGAACAAGACTCTAACCGCTGACGACGCTCAAGCAATCCTTCAACATGTGCCGAACGTTACGGCCATCTCTCCAAACGTTCAGTCCATGGTGCAGGTCGTGAACGGAAATCAGAATTGGCTGACGAGGGCCACTGGCGGTTCGCAGGACCTCAGCCAGATTCGGAATTGGCCGGTTGTCTCGGGGAGCTTCTTTTCGCAGCGCGATGTCGACATGGCGACGGATGTCTGCGTGATCGGCAAGACGGTGGCCACTCAACTCTTTGGAGATCAGGATCCTGTCGGGGAGATGATCCGAGTTCAGAATCTGCCGTTCCGGATTCTCGGCGTTCTCCAGGAAAAGGGCCAAAACGCCAACGGCCAGGATCAAGACGACACGATGATCATGCCGTTCACCACCGTCCAAAAGAAGATCTCCGGCATAAGCTGGGTGCAGATGATCATGGTTTCCACTACTTCCCAACAGGAGAACACAGCAGTGCAAACTGCGATCGCTGGCCTGCTTCGCCAGCGCCATCACCTGCGAACCGGAGAAGACGACGACTTCATTATCCGCAGCCCCAATGAAATGGCGCAGACCGCAGCCGCCACCGCCAATACGATGACGCTCCTGCTGGGAGCGGTCGGCGCCGTCTCGCTCGTGGTCGGCGGAATCGGCATTATGAACATCATGCTGGTGTCGGTGACCGAGCGTACCCGCGAAATCGGCGTGCGCATGGCTGTGGGAGCGACGGAAGGAAATGTG
>JAIQEW010000014.1 GCA_020073605.1 Terriglobia bacterium | reverse complement strand
ATCTATCCGCACGGCGAGGTGCGTGCCGCAGAAGCGGCGGGAAAAGCGGGAGTGGGATTCACACTCACGACAATATCGGGATGCCGGCTGGAGGAGGTTGCTGCGGCCACTTCCGGGCCGCGATGGTATCAGCTCTATCTCGTCGGAGGGCGTGAGGCTGCCGAGGCAGCGCTCGGGCGGGCGCGAGCGGCTGGATTCACTGCTCTTGCAATCACAATCGATACGGGAACATTTGGCTTCCGCGAGCGCGACGTGCGCAACGGCGCCGCAACCTTAACCGGCAACAATCTCCTCGCCAAGATTCGATTCCTGCCACAAGTGCTTGCGCATCCCGGGTGGCTCGCCGGTTTCTTGCTCGACGGGCGCATGCTCGAGCTTCCAAACGTAATCGTGCCGGGGCGCGGCCCCCTGCCGCTGGCCGAAACGCAGGCCAGCCTGGCGCGGTCGGTCGTCACGTGGGAAGACCTGCGGTGGATCCGCAAGGCGTGGCCGGGACCGATTGTGGTCAAGGGAGTGCTGACTGGCGACGACGCGCGCCGCGCGCTCGATGAGGGCGCTGCGGGCGTGGTCGTGTCCAATCACGGCGGAAGGCAGCTCGATGGCGTCGCCGCGACGCTGCGCGCGCTGCCGGAGGTCGTGAAGGCTGTGAACGGCCGCGCCGAGGTCCTGATGGACGGAGGCATCCGGCGCGGGAGCGACATCGCGAAGGCAATCTGCCTAGGCGCGAAGGCCGTTCTGATCGGCCGCGCATACGCGTACGGGCTTGGCGCTGCCGGAGAAGCAGGAGTGAGCCGAGCTCTCGCGATTTTGCGCGCCGACTTGGAGCGCACACTCGCGCTGCTTGGCTGCGAATCGGTCCACGAACTGGACAGATCGTACGTGGACGTCCCCGCCGCCTGGGCTTCGATGCCCTGAGCCCTATGGCGCGCTCGCGGTGGATGAATTCAGCGCGTGGTAGTCTCGCCGGTAGTGACGATACGTCAGCGGAAGGATCACCAGCATGCAGGCGGAAGCCATCGCGATCGTGATGGAAACCGAAGGCCCGAGCATCCTTTCGTTCCTGAAGAAATAGTTGTTGAGCACTCCGGGGATCAGCGGCCCCAGGCCGATTCCGCCCAGATTCAAAACAAACATGAATAGCGCCGAAACCTGTCCGCGAACTTGATTGGGGAAGATCAGCTGCACCGCTGCGTACACGGTGCCGATCGGCATGGCTTGAAAAAACAGGCCCGGCCCGATCAGCGCGATGGACGCATACGGACTCCGCATCAACATCGCAAGCCCCAAGAAAATCCCAGATCCCGCGGCGCTGATCACGGCCACCTTCAGCGGACCCTCGCCAACGCCTTTGCGCAGCCAGCGGTCGCACAATGAGCCGCCTACGTACATTCCCAGGCAGCCGAAGACCAGCACCAGAACGCCCAAGGCCCTGCCCGCCTGGCCCGCCGTCCATCCGTGCATGCGCTGAAAGAAAGTGGGCGCCCATGAAAGGAAGGCGTAACTCCCCAGAGCCTGGAAGATCATCGCGATGGCCATGCCCCAGAACGATTGCCAGCGATGGCCGATGTGCTTGAACCCGTCCCACACGCTGAGCTTGGCCGCGCGGCCAGCCGCATCGCGCAGGACGTTCTTGCGCAGAGGCTCGCGCACCGTATAGACCAGCAGCGCAATCAACAGTCCCGGAAGGCCGACGAGGAGAAACGAAAGTCGCCACGTGGCGATCGTCCCGAGAATCGGGAGATGCAGCGCCGGCATCCGCATCACGGTGTCCACGATGGTGCCGCCGATGGCAAGCGCAACGCCCGAGCCGAGGAATATTCCCATCGTATAGACGCTGATGGCGAGGCCCAGTTGCTGGGCGGGGAAATAGTCCGAGATCAGCGAAAACGCGGCGGGCGAAAGAGTCGCCTCGCCCACTCCGACTCCAATGCGAGCCAGAAACAGCGTCCCGTAGCTCCTTGCGGCGCTGCAAAGACCCGTCATGATGCTCCACAAAAAGATGCCGATGGCGATGGGGTTTCGCCGCCCGTAAGTGTCCACAATCCGGCCGATCGGCAATCCCGCGAACGTATAGAAGACGGCAAACGCGAAACCCAGGAGCAAACCGATCCGCGTATCGCTGATCGCGAGATCGCGCTTAATCGGCCCGACGAGGAGGCTCAGAATCTGCCGGTCGACGAACGAAAGCGTGTAGCACAGCATCAGCACGAAGACGACGTACCAGGCGTAGCGGAGAGAGGGGTGCTGCACTGCGGGAGCGGGCTCCGTGGATGTGCGGGTAGCCAAAGTGTTCGCTGTCGCGCGAGTCAACCTGAAGTTCGGAAGAGACGCCCGACCTTATCGCTCATCGGGACCGGGCGGTCAAGCTGATTCTGAGCCGCCGTAGAGCGCCTGCGGCTCGACCATTTTTCCCGGATTCATCCGGTTGTCCGGATCGAGGGCGCGCTTGATCGCGCGCATCACGTCGAGTCCTCCGCCGTGCTCGATGGGCAGATATTGCTGCCTACCCGCACCGATGCCGTGCTCACCGGTGCATGTGCCGCCCATTTCGAGGGCGCGCAGAATGATCTTCTTTTCCAACACCTTCGCTTCGGCAAGCTCAGCGGGATTATTCGGATCGAGCATGAAGGACATATGGAAATTGCCGTCGCCGACGTGCCCCACAACCGGGGCCGGGAAAGACGCGCTCGCGGCATCCTTCTTCGATTCGACGATGCAGTCCGCAAGACGGGAAATCGGAACGCAGATATCGGTTGTAAACATCTTCGCGCCCTTGCGCATCCCCAGATTTGCGAAATAGGCCTCGTGCCGCATCTTCCAGAGCGTCTCGCGCTCTTCCGGAGTCGCGAACCAGTGAAACCCGCTTCCGTGATGTTCGCCCGCCAGCTTGCGCACGGTTTCCGCTTGGTCCTTGACGTAACTTTCGCTGTCGCCGTGAAATTCGAAGAATAGGATCGGCGCGACGGGATAATTCGTTTTCGAGTGGCGGTTGCAGGCGTCGATCTGGATTTCGTCCATCAGCTCGATGCGAGCCACGGGCACGCCGAGTTGGATCACTTCGATCGCTGTCTCCACCGCGTCGCGGATCGTCGCGAAGGTGCAGCTTGCCGCTCCGACAGCTTCCGGCTGCGGGTGCAGCCGCAGCGTGATTTCCGTGATCACGCCAAGCGTGCCCTCGGCGCCCACGAAGAGGTGCGTGAGGTCGTAGCCCGCGGCGGATTTGCGGGCGCGTGAGCCGGTCTTGATGACGCGGCCGTCGGCCAGCACGACCTTGAGCGCCATCACATTTTCGCGCATCGTGCCGTAGCGAACCGCCGTCGTCCCGGAAGCGCGCGTGGACGTCATGCCGCCGATCGTCGCGTCGGCGCCGGGATCGATGAAGAATGTGAAGCCGGTATTGACGAGCGCCTTCTGAAGCTGCAATCGTGACACTCCCGCTTCGACGGTCGCCTGCAAGTCTTCCGCGTTGATCCGCAGGATATTGTTCATCTCGCGCATGTCGATGGTGATGCCGCCATGGATCGCATTCACTTGCGCCTCCATGGAGGTGCCGCCGCCGAATGCGATCACGGGAACCTGATGCTTCGAGCTGATCTTCAGGATCGCGCTGACCTCTTCGGTCGAATGCGGGAAGCAGACGACGTCCGGCATCGCCGCCGGATGGTAGGACTCTCCGTGGCTGTGATGTTCGCGGACGGCCTCGGCGGTGGTCGCACGGCGGTCGAGCAGGGATATCAGCTCGCGGACCGCTGATTCCACGCGTTCATGGGTTGGTCGAGCGGCATTTGCAGTGGCCACCGTAGCACCTCCTCCCCCATCGGGCGTCCGGACACGCACCGAGCAAGATCAGCGCAACCGCGCGTCTAAAGACGAACCATCACGTCGTAATACGCCACCGAGCCGTCGCCGGCAAGCACGGGATCGATGCGCAGCACCTGAAACGTGCGCCCTTTCAGATCATCGACCGTGCGGCCCAGAATCGCGTGCGTTTCACGCTCGAGCTCCGGCGTCGGCCTTGCC
Organism: Terriglobia bacterium; assembly: GCA_020073605.1. GTDB lineage: Bacteria > Acidobacteriota > Terriglobia > Acidiferrales > UBA7541 > Palsa-295. The sequence continues at coordinate 102,017 of JAIQEW010000014.1, read as the reverse complement.
GCGCGCTTTTCGGGAGAAAGCGCGGCTGCGGCCACGCGGTACGTGCGAGTCTGGCCGTCGGAGTCTTCGGAGACGAGCTCGACGCTCGCGCTCACGGCTGCTCCCGATTGCGGCCGGTCGTGGAACCAACTTCTCGGCGACGCCAGCACGAAAACGACGATCGCGATCACCAGCACATCGTAGGGCCAGCTGCCGCGCTCGTACGACCAGAAGATAACGCGAACGATTCCTCGCCAAAGGGAGCGCATATCAGGATTGGGCTGCCGAACCGTCCACGACCAAGCCGTCGCGCATGTGCAACACGCGATCGCCATAGGTCGCTGCGTCGGGATTGTGCGTGATCATGACGATAGTCTGGCCGAGATCCTTGTTGAGCTGGCGAAGCAGCGCGAGGACCGTCGCGGAGCTCTTCGTGTCGAGGTTTCCGGTCGGCTCATCGGCGAGGACGATCTTGGGCTCGCTGATGATGGCGCGCGCCAGCGCTACGCGCTGCTGCTCTCCGCCGGAAAGTTCCGACGGTTTGTGATGCAGCCGCTCGCTAAGCCCCAGCAGGTTCGCGACGGCTTCGAAGCGGTGTGGGTCAAAGCCGTTTCCGTGGATATGCTGCGCGAGCACGATGTTGTGATACGTGTCGAGAGTCGGCAGAAGGTTGAACCGCTGGAACACGAAACCGACCTTGTGGCGGCGGAGCAGCGTCCGAGCGGCGTCGTTCATCGTCGTCAAGTCGTTGCCGTCGAGTAGGACACGCCCCGAGGTCGCCTGCGCCAGGCCTCCGATCACGTGGAGGAGCGTCGATTTCCCGCAACCCGAGGGCCCCATGATCGAAACGAACTCGCCCGGAAGGATGGAGATGCTGACCCCTCGCAGCGCGGGCACGTCCATCTTGCCCGTGCGATAGACTTTCCACAAATTTTCAGTCTTGAGTATCGGCTCCAAGGCCGCTCCCGCGAGTGATCGTTCCCCTGAGGATGGAATTATTCTAGTCGCGTTTTGAGTTTCTGCATAGGCCAGTTCGCCTCACGGGTGGCGGCTCGCGCACAAATTCGTGCCATGCAGCCCGGGAAAGGATGGGAAGCTTCGGAACCGATCAATCGTACGACAGGGCCTCGACAGGGTCCTTGCGGCTGGCGAGCCAAGCGGGATAGGTGGCGCCCAAGAGACCTCCTGCAACGGCAATCAGGCCGGCCAGGGCGATCCACTTGAGGGTAATCAGGATGGTAAGCGAAGGAAAGATTCGGAGGACGATCGTGCGCATCAGGTAGCTGAGACCCACTCCGCCGACCGCGCCCGTGAAACAGAGAAGCGTCGTTTCGCTGAGGATAATCTGGACGATGTAGCTCTTCGATGCGCCGAGGGATTTCAGAACGCCAATTTCGCGCGTGCGCTCGATGATGGTGGTGTACATCGAGAGGAAGGTCACGAGAAAACCGATCGCGACCGCGATGCTGATCATGACGTTGATGAAAGCGCCGAGGCCCGGCAGGTTCGACGAAGTCATCAATGAGATGTAATCCTTGAGCGCCCGGATTTCGTACCGCGGCAGCAGCCCGCTGATTTCATCGGTAACCGCGGCGGTGTGGTCCGAGCGGTCGCACTTGATGAAGAAGACGGAGGCTTTGTCATGGGCGCCGGACATCTCCTGGAGCGTGGACATCAGAACGAAGAGCCGCGCGCCTTTGCCGTGCTCGACAATTCCCGCCACGTGGAAATCATGCTCCAATATGTGCAGCGTCTGGCCGACCCGGACCTTTTTGGCTCTCGCATACACGTCATCGATGAGGATGTCGTTGGGATCTTGAAGTTCGGTGCCCGAGTACACGACGAACCCGCCTGAAACTGAGCGGAAGCTTTCAGGCTGAATCCCGTAAACGATGTCGAGCCCATTCACGGAATTGAACTGCACCAGCACGGGCGCGACCGACTGGACGTATTCGAGTTCCTCGAGCTTGGCGCCAATGGCGATGGGCATCGGGGCACCGCTGAAAGCCATGAAGATTGATGCCGAAGGGGGCTGGACCATCACGTCCGCGCCCACGCCTTCCGTCCGCTTGGCCGTCTCCGTAAGCAGGCCGCTCGTGAGCCCGACCACGATGATGACCAGCGTGACTTCCACCGCGACGCCGATCAGCGTGATCGCCGTGCGGACAGGCCGGTGCAAGACATTCTGGACGATCATGTGGCCGATCAATGTTCTGTCCCCTTGGACTCTTCGCCCACGTTCACCAGTTCCGTTTCCGGCGGTTGCTGCAATACGAAGCGGTCGGGAGAAACCGTCTCGTTGAACGTGGCCCGCGTAATTCCGATCTGAAGCTTGTAATCGTTGCCCGGCCGGTCGATGGAAATCCGGCGAGGATATCTCATTGTCCCGATCATATCCCAACCGCCGTACGCAATATCAGAGCCCAGCTTGCCGCCCGGGTCAAACGTTTCGCTGCGAGCCACGCTCAAGTCGGCACGGTCAAACCAGATCCTCTGCGCGATTTCCCAGTCGCCGGCGGCGGCCGCACTTGTATCGGTGGCACCGGCCTTATCCGCGGGCCGCGCGACCGTCAGCACGTAGTATTGAGATCCCGATTCTCTCGCTTCTTCCACGAGCACCAGGTCCTGGGTGGGAATCGCTTCCCAGAACATCGCGCTGGTCAGATGTTGCGGCCGCAGGTTTTCGATCGGCTTCGCCGACGGCCGCTCCAGGCGCGCCGGTCCCGTAAGAAACTTGTGCTGCGACGGAATGAAGATGTGAAACGTCTCTCCGTCGCTCACCATGTCGAAGATGTTCGTGCCCACCACAGGAGCCTGGCCGATCACGCGAATGCTCGCGGGTTTCTGCGCGAGGACGAATCCATTGACCTCATGATACTGCTTGATCACGCCCGTGTAGGCGGACCCCGCCGTGAGCGTCATCGTCACCGCGGCATTCAGGGAAGTAATCGCCTCCGCCTGACGATTGTACCGCGCGATGAGATCCTGCTTCGTCGCGATCTGGAGCAATTCCGGCGCGACGGTCGGTTTCACCACCGTCGTATGGCTCACAGCGCAGCCCCCGGCGAGCGCCGCTGCGAGAGCCATCGAAATCACCGGGAGGAAGCTGCGCAGCGTCCGTTTGCGTGGTGTCACAAGCACAGAGCAAGCAATCTAGCAGCGGCCCCTGGGGGTGTCAACGAACCCGCGGCGGCCTGTTCGAGAAGGGACGCTCCGGAACCTTCACTGTACGGTGGCTCTCGGCGCTGCGGGCAGCGGAGACGCGTGGTGAGCGACGAGCAGCCACGCGCCGTCGCGCTCGACGAAAATGTTCGTGGCCTGCACGGTGGCTTCATCGAAGCCGTCCGCAAACGCCGTGGTCACGCGCGCCGTGCACGCCACCCAGCCAACGTGGCCTTCCACGCGGACCCAGAGGGCGCTGAACGCCACGCGGACGCGCTTGGTATTCCTGAAGATCCGCGCCCATCGCTCGCGTACTTCCTCCCAGCCCAGCAGAAGTTCCCATCCGGGTTGGACGCACTCGACGCCGTCGTCGTGCGCCCAGACTGCCTCCATTTCGGCCAAATCGAGTGACTCGAACGCCGCATAGAAGCGCTGATTGGCAGCGCGAACAGCTTCTTCCGGTGATTGCTTACCCCGCGCGGCTGGAGTGGACATAGCGGCAAAAGAAATCAGAAACGCGCGATCCGAAGGCCGTGGCTCCGCGGCCCTTTATGAAATCGTCTGGGCGGCATTATACCCGAGGCCACGATGTCCCGAGATGGCTTTTCGCTTGCCGCAGGCGCACTTTCCGCACGCGCCTCATGGAAGCTCTGGATCGGCCGTGGTCGCCATATCTCCGTGCTTGTCCGCCGCATGAAACTTCCCCGCCGAATCGAGTAGAAAGGAGCGCTTCCCCGTTTTCCCGTAGTCTTCTGGCGCAGCGGAGAGTTCGAAGGTCGGATCGCCCTCTCCGCCGATTGGGTTCGTAATCCGATAGCGAAACCGGTATCCGCCCGCGCTGCCGGCCGCGAGATGCTCGTTGATGAGCGAGGCCTGCTCTGGCGAGACCTCGTCTTTCGGCGCCGGCCCCAACTGCGCGAGCGTATCGGGGAGCCTGCCGAACGCACGGCTATAGGAATCGACCGCGTCCGCAAGGCCGCGCAGAGTCTCGAGCGCGGCGTCCTCGCGCGCGGCAAGATCGCTCTCGGCCCACTGCTTCGAGAGTTGGGGAATATCGAGCAGCACGAGGCCGAGTGAAAGCAGCCGCCACCCTCCGGCCTCGCGGACTAAACCGAATCGCGTCTCCTCGCTATTGACCACGCGTGTGATTCTGTGCGTCGGAGGAAAGCAGCGGCTTCCCCGCTTCGTCGCCGAGCGAGATCCGTTTCAGAAAAGCTCTTTGCCGATCGGCGGGAAGCGCGCGGAACGCCACGGCATTGTCAGCAGTGAGATAGTTTGCGAATTGAGTTTCGTTTGCGCGGCAAGCGGCCGCAATCGCATCCGCGAGCGTGGAGGCGGGATCGGATTCGCGGGCTTCCTGCGCGGAGGCGTTGCCAGCGAAAAGAAACGCCAGGAGAATGGTTGCGGCAGCCGCGGCTCGGAAAACAGAAACGCGCTTCATGAAGACTCGGATTTCACCCGCGCCAGGATGGTTGCCAGATCCCGTGTGAACTTCGACCGCGGCATCACCTCGCGGCATCCCGCGGCGCGGGCGCGCTCGGCAAGGTCCGCTTGCACGTGCGAGAGGAATCCAATCAGCGGAATCTGGTGGCCGCTCGTTTGCACGCGCTGGATGGCCTCCAAAGGATTCGAGCGCGCGTTCAGGTCCACGACGACGAGTTTCGGCGCCGCTTTCGCGATCTCGGCGTCGAGCGCGTCCGGCGTCGTGCAGGCGCGCAACTCCACGCCCACATGCTTCGCGGTTTCGAGCAGCTTCGCCTGAAAAAACAAGTCGTCGATCAGCGCCAGCACCTGCGCCATTCCGCTTCTCCTTTTCTCACCTGTACCGTGCAGGCGCAGCACAAGAAGGGGCCTACGCAACACCGCGATCCCTAGGGTGTACGAGACACCGAGTAACGCCCGTTCTCAAGCGCTTCCTGCGAGACCCACATGCCGTGAAACGTCATGCGGACGCGATGCGGAAGCTTCACGATGGCCACAGGGCCAGCCTCCAGATTTTTCGCATCGAGGATCGCCAGGTCGCTGCGATTCTCGGCCATGCGGTTCACGAGAGCCAGCAGGTAGCCGTCGCCTTCGGGAGAATTGGGCCGGCGAGGCGCGAAGACTGGCTCCTGGACTCCGGAATCCGGACCGGGGCTCCAAGTCTTTCCGATTCCTGTCTTGTGGTCGAAGTGGCCCACGGCACCCATGCCGGGAGCGCCGGCCGTTGTACGGCCCGCACCGTAGCAGATGACGTAACCGTCGCGGTATTTTCCGTTGCCATAGTAGCGGTCGTCGGCGCGCGGCATTTCGCAGAGCCAGTCGTACAGTTGCTCCGTCTTGTATTCCTCGGTGTTGCCGGCGAGATCGAATGTCAGCCGAGTGAGATGCGGCGCGCCCTGCGTCGGATCAGCGGGCGTTCCATCGTGGTTCGGGAAAAACGCGAAGGAGTTCCCTCGCGAGAGGCACACGTCGAGACTGACCTTCGAGCCGTCCGTCGAGCCGTTCATCATGTGCCCGGCGAAGCTCGTGGGGCCGCGGAACCATCGGACCTGATCGGCGGTGCCGTAACGCGGCACGATGGCCACCACCGTCTGGAGATCGCGATGCCATTGATAGAAGGGCCCGCCCTTCTTCAGCACATCTACATCGGTGAGCAGCGGGAAGAAAGGAAAGATCACGTACTTATCGGAAATCGCGAAGTCGTGCACCATTCCCGCCCACGGTGCGTTGAACCACACCTCGTGCTTCACTTTGCCGTTCGGGCCGATCACGAAATAGGCCACGTCGGTGGTGCCATCGCCCTTGGCTTGATATGCGAAGGTGAGAAGCTCGTTCGTGGTCTGGTCGAGGTGCGGATGGGCGGAAAGCCATACGGACTTGATTTCGCCGTGGTAGTCGTACCTGCCGATGGTCTCGAGCGTGTAGGGATCGAGCTCGTACGGCATGTCGTCTTCTTTGAGCGCGAGCAGCCTGCCGGCGTGCCACACCACGTTGGTATTGGCCGCGCCCGGGTTGCAATCCTTGGCGATCGGATCGCGGGTGTAGCGGTTGCGGTAACGCCCGAAGAGCGCGCGGCGGTGCTTTTCTTGAACGAGGTAGCGCTCGGTGCGGACGTAGCGGCTCTTGAAGTCCACATGACCGTTGTCGAAGCGGAACATCACCACCATGCCCTCGCCGTCGATGAAGATGTCGTCTCCGCCCATCGGCGGATACTGGCGGTCCGGGCCGCAGCGGTAGAGGATGCCGTTGAGGTCCTTCGGCACAGACCCGTAAATCACTTCCGCATCCTTCAGATCCGCCTCCAGGCGCATCGGCGCGCCAAAGCCTTGATAGAGCGGAATGTCGGGAAAGCGGACCGCGCCTACGGCTGATAATTCTTCCAGATACACGGCCATGGGGAACTCCTCGGTGCGCCCAATCCTGTCGGGTTCGAAGCCTTCGCTATTCGGGGAATGCTAGTCGCACGCGCTCTTGTTTGTCAACGCTACGGGGTCGACGCAAAGAGACGCGGCGGGTAGGCATTCGAGAAACGCTCTAGCAGCCTGTCGAAAATTGGTGCAGTTTAGGGGGTCGGAGCTTTAGCTCCGACAAAAAGCCTCAAGAACAGGGGGCTTCAGCCCCTGAGGAGAGCGCCTCTAGTCCTCTTTCAGCAAGCTGTTAGTGCTTGGCTTCTTCGTGCGCGCCTACGGTTTCGTCGGGAATGTCGCCGGTGCGGCCTTTGACGCGATCGTAGACGCTGTAGTGGCAGGTCGAGCCGATAGCTTCGTTGTAATACGTGGGCACTCCCAGAGCAGTGCGCAATTCTTCGTTGAAGCGCCGGAGATCAGCAAGCTGGTTCACGCGGATGGGCACCTTGTGCCCTTCGTTCGTGAGGAGGAACTTCTGATAGCCCGCGTCCCATAGGCGCGTGAACTGCCCCTGGGCCATGATCGACGGAATGATCGTCATCTGATACTTGCCGTGCGGCTCCTTGCGGAGTTCGGCGCCGCAGCCATACTTCTCGATGCGCACCACGCCGCCCGAGCTGCGGACCAGAAAGCCTTTCGCCGAAAGGGCTTCCACCTGAGCCTGCACGAAGAGCTTGTTGACGTACCACATGGCCATTCAGGATATGAATTCCAGCTGGCATCTGTAAAGGCAAAAGTGAGCCGAGTCTTGGCTCCCCAGCCCTGTCGGCCCCTAGCAGCAACGTAGGAATGTAGCCCTACAAGGCTTAGCGTAACCCAGGGCAAACGTCTGAGACGTTCTGGCATGTATATGTATACGTTACTATTCGTATCAGGACAGTACTGTTGTTTGACTCTTCGGCTCCGGGTATGGTCATTTTGCGGAAAGGATTTATTCACGAGTTGGAGGACCAGCGTGAAATATGCAGCGATCGCAGTGTTTGCAGTCCTAGCGGGCTTGCCAGCTTTCGGCCAACAATTACCAGTGTCGGGCAAGTACCCACTCCAAGCGCACATAGTTTCCGTTGAAAGCCAGCAAGAACAATACCTGCAAGACGGCACCGGCGGCACGTATGAGCGGCATCTGATGCGTACGGAGATTAACGGAAAAGTTTACGGCCTTCGAGACGACACGCCGATTTCAATTCGTCATCGCGCCGAACGCTGGTTGCACACGGGATTCTATCCCGCGCGCGCAACCAAGAACGGGTTCGAGTTGGAGTATGTGGATGTTGGTGGGAAGCTTCGGCACGGAGGGTTTTCTATCGTGTCTGAAGAATGACGCATGACGGGAGGCGCGTGCGCAGATGGAGTTCTCTTTTTGCCAGAAGGAAGGAGATTCGATGTCGAAGAAGGCTAAGGGGAAACCGTGGCACTCGAAAGAAGGAACAGAGCATCACGACAACTCTCTGTGCACCGAGGGCAAGAAGATCGTGCAGCGACTTGAAGGAACCGGACAAAAGCCGCTTTGCCAGGAGTGCGGAAGGCTGAATAGGTTGCCTTGACTCGCCGGTCCGATGACGGCGGATGACAACCTCAACCCCGAGAAAACCTTGAGGGCGGCCCAGCCCTCTCGTTCGCAGAAGGTGGCGAGGGTTTTCGCTTCGAACCGCCAACCCGTCGCGCCGAACTTTGGATTCACTGAGCATTCGAAGAAGGACCTACAGTTTTCCGTCCGTCCAAACCACACCTCTGCGCCGTACATTGCTCTTTCGATTCAAAGCCGATATAACATCCCTCTCCACAGCGGGACGAACGGGGGGAACGGAATGAAGTCGAAACGCGCAACTCTGCGCATCTTAGGACTGCTGCTGGCTCTGGGACTTCTGACGCCTCGCTTCTCCGCTCAGACATCGCCCGATGGCGCGGCGCTCTTCAAAGAGCACTGCGCGATGTGCCATGAAGGCGCCGCTGCCGGCGCGGGCCGCGCACCCACAACGGCGCTGCTCGCGGAAAAGACGCGCGAGGAGATCCTGCAAGCGCTCGAGTCCGGCGCGATGGTCATCTATGGCAATCGTATGTCGACGGAAGCCGAGCGGAAAGCAGTAGCCGCGTTCCTTTCATCGAAGTCGTCGGGCGATGCCGCATCGAGAGCCAATATGTGCACAGCAGCGGGACCAACCACGCGAGGCGATCTTCTCAAGGCGGACAGTTGGAATGGTTGGGGCGTCGATATTCTGAACTCCCGCTACCAGCCGCACACAACCATCCGCGCCGAGAACATTTCAGGGCTGAAAGTGAAATGGGCTTTTGGAATTCCCAACGCGAGCACGGCCTACGGGCAGCCGACTGTGGTTGCCGGTCGCGTCTTCCTCGGCTCGGGCGATGGCACCGTGTACGCGCTCGATGCCGCCACCGGCTGCACCGTGTGGACCTACAAAGCCGTGACGACCGTGCGCACCGCAATCACTGTGGCCTCGCGCGGCAAGAGCGGTTCCCTCGCGTATTTCGGAGACGGGGAGGCAAATCTGTACGCCGTTGATGCGGAGGATGGAAAGCTTGTGTGGAAAGTCCGGATCGACCCGCACCGCACGGCTCGAATCACGGCGCCGCCTCAATTCTATCGCGGGCGCATCTACGTCGGCTTGACCGGAAATGAAGAGCTGACTGGCGGAGATCCGAATTATCCGTGCTGCACGTTTCGCGGAAACGTTACGGCTGTTGATGCGCTGACCGGGAAGATTGTCTGGAAGGGTTATACGATTACCGAAGAGCCGCACGAGGCAAAGCCGGGTGAGAGCCATGCGAAGTTCACTCCTGCGGGCGGGCCCATCTGGAGTGCCGCCACGATCGACAAGAAACTGGGTGTGCTGTATGTCGGTACGGGGGATGCATATGTCGATCCGGCGGCCGACGGCACGGACGCGATCGTCGCGTTCGATCTCGCTACCGGCAAGCGCCTTTGGGCGCAGCAGAAAACGCCGGGAGACGTCTTCAATTTCGGATGCCTCAGCACGCCCCGCATCAACTGCCCGCCGCAGATGGGACCCGACGTGGATTTCGGCTCGTCGCCGATCTTGCAGGATCTCGGCAACGGCCACCGCGTTTTGCTCGCCGGACAGAAGAGCGGTGTGATGTACGCGCTCGATCCGGACGACGGTGGCAAAGAACTCTGGCAGGTTCGCGTCGGCCACGGCAGCGGGCTTGGCGGAATCGAGTGGGGATCGGCAACGGACGGGACGAACGTCTACGCCGCGAATTCTGATATTCCCGGGGTGCTGCTCTCGGTGCCACCCGGGGCCGCTCCGCCCCCGGTCGGAGGTCTTTCGGCAATCGACATCCGCACCGGAAGACTTGTGTGGAAGACGATGCCGCCCAAACCGGCGTGCGAGGGCCGGCTGGGATGCAGCGCCGGTCAACTGGCCGCCGTGACGGCGATCCCGGGCGTGGTTTTCTCCGGCTCGATGGACGGCCACTTGCGCGCCTACTCCACGAAGGACGGAAAGATCATCTGGGACTTCGACACGCTGCCGGACTTCACCACGGTGAACGGCGTCAAGGCACATGGCGGCTCGATGAGCGGGAGCGGACCCACGGTCGCCGGCGATATGTTGTACGTCACGTCGGGCTTTACGGTGACCGCGGGCATGCCGGGCAACCTCCTGCTGGCATTTGAACTCGCGTCAGGATTGCCTGGCGGAGCCTCACACTGATAAGGCTTGCGTCCGATGGGTGCCGTCCAGCATCATATGGGCGTATGAAGTTACCCGCAATTGTGGATCGAATCTCGCCAAGCCTCCCCCACCCGGCGTCCTGCGCCTGTCGCTGTAGACCCAGCCTGTAATCTGCTAAACTGTTCCGAATTAGCGCAATACAAGGAAGTTTCCCGAGCATAGGACGACGAAATTGACGGCAGCGAACAAACCGCTTGTATCACCCGAACGGACAGGCACGGGCGCTCGAATAGGTCAGCACCTGCTCGAGCGCATCGGCAATACGCCGCTCCTCAAACTCGAGCGGGCGGCCAGCGAGTTCCCCAACGTCGAAATTTGCGCCAAGGCGGAGTGGTTCAATCCCGGCGGCTCGGTGAAGGATCGCGCGGCCTATTCGATGATCCGCGAGGGCGAACGCCGCGGCGATTTGAAGCCGGGCAAAGTAATCCTCGACGCGACGAGCGGCAACACAGGAATCGCCTATGCCATGATCGGCGCGGCGCTGGGGTATCGCGTGAAGCTCTGCCTGCCTTCGAGCGCTTCCCCCGAGCGAAAGCAGATTCTTGCGGCATACGGCGTAGAGATCGTATCCACGCCCGGCGATGAAGGCACCGATGGCGCCATCCGGCGCGTTCGCGAAATTTACGACGCGGACCGAGAGAAATACTTCTATCCGGATCAGTACGGCAACCCGGCCAATCCCGCGGCGCACTATTCGACCACGGCCCCCGAAATCTGGGACCAGACGCGCGGACAGATCACGCATTTCGTGGCCGGACTCGGCACGAGCGGCACGTTCGTGGGCACCACGCGGCGGCTCAAGGAACTGAATCCGCGGATTCGCTGCATCAGCATGCAGCCGGATTCGAGCTTTCACGGTCTCGAAGGGCTGAAGCACATGGCCACGGCAATTGTGCCGCCGATCTACGACGCGACGATTGCAGACGAAAACATTGAAGTGCATACCGAAGACGCGCAGCGGATCGCCAAGCGGCTGGCGCGCGAGGAAGGGCTCCTGGTAGGCGTGAGCGCGGGCGCCGCGCTCTGGGCGTGCCTGACCGTGGCCCGTCGCCTGCCGCGCGGTGAACGCGCCGTTATTGTGACCGTCTTCCCCGATTCAGGCGAAAAGTATCTGAGCGAGCGGTTCTGGAGCGAGGATTGAGCGGATCAGCGCTGAAGATTCACGAGCAATTGATGCGCCGGATTCATGCCCACGGCGTGGAGACCTATCCGCACGAATGCTGCGGCGCGCTGCTTGGCCGCGACGGCGAAGACTCGCGCGAGGTGCTCGATCTTCTGCCTCTTGCCAATCGCCGGGACGATTCGCCGCGCAACCGCTTCGAAGTGACGCCGGACGACGTCCGCCTCGCGGAAAAGACGGCCGGCGAGAAGCGAATCGAGCTGATCGGATGGTATCATTCCCATCCCGATGCGCCGGCGCGTCCAAGCGAGTACGACCGCGACCACGCGTGGCCGTGGTACAGCTACATCATCGTGAGCGTCCAGAAGGGCGAGCCGCGCGATACTACGTCCTGGCGTCTGCACGACGATCGCGCCGGGTACGATCCCGAAGGAATCGAGATCACGGCGAAGTCGGCCGGCATCTAACTACGAGTTTCGATCAGGAGGAAGGCGAATGGCAGTCAAGGTCATCATTCCGACACCGCTGCGGGCCTATGCGGATAAGCAGGCAAGCGTCGAGGTGCAGGCGAAGACCGTGGCCGAGGCTCTCTCGGCGCTGACGGGCAAGTTCGAACAGCTGAGAAAGCATCTCTACTCCGATGACGGGCGCTTGCGCAGCTTCGTGAACGTCTACGTGAACGACGAGGATATCCGCTACCTCCAGAAGGACCAGACGAGCGTTCACGAAGGCGATACGATCAGCATCGTGCCTTCGATTGCGGGCGGCGCTCGCTGAAGACGCAGCAGTCGTCGTTCTGAGCGAAGCGAAGAATCCCTCTTCGTGAGAATTCAGGCGGTTTGAGGTCATTTCCAATGGTGACAAAGACAGGAATTCCCGCAGGGCCGGCGGCAGGCAAGCCTGCCGCGGCACTTTCAAAAGAAGAGGTGTTGCGCTACAGCCGCCACCTGATCATGCCCGAAGTGGGCATGGAGGGGCAGCTCAAGCTCAAGCAGGCGAAGGTGCTTTGCGTTGGCACGGGCGGGCTTGGCGCTCCCCTGGGTCTCTACCTGACGGCCGCCGGTGTGGGCCGGATCGGATTGGTGGATTTTGATGTGGTCGATTCGACCAATCTCCAGCGCCAGGTTCTCTTCGGCAATAGCGACGTCGGCCGGCCGAAGATCGAAGCTGCCGCTGCGCGCCTGCGAGATCTGAATCCCGATATTCAGATCGATACGTTCGAGGCGCACCTCTCGAGCGAAAACGCGCTCGATATCCTGAAAGACTACGACATCGTCGTCGACGGCACAGACAATTTCCCGACCCGCTATCTCGTGAACGACGCTTGCGTCCTTCTCGGCAAGCCCAACGTGTACGGCTCGATTTTCCGGTTCGAAGGACAGATCACGGTGTTCGGCTATCCGGGCGGGCCGTGCTACCGCTGCTTGTATCCCGAGCCGCCTCCGCCGGGGCTTGTGCCCTCGTGCGCCGAAGGCGGAGTTCTGGGCGTGCTGCCGGGAATCGTCGGCACGATTCAGGCCGCCGAGACGCTCAAGCTCATCATCGGCAAGGGCGACCATCTCGTGGGACGCCTACTGCTCTTCGATGCGCTGGGGATGAAGTTCCGCGAGCTGAAGCTGCGCAAGAATCCCGAATGCCCCGTGTGCGGCGAGCATCGCACGCTGACGAAACTCATTGACTACGCGGAATTCTGCGGAATTCGCGGCGAGGAGGCCCCAACAATCGTGACAAACATTCCGGAAATCACTCCGCGCGAGCTGAAGTCGCGGCTCGATCGCGGCGACGACCTGTACATCCTGGACGTGCGCGAGACGCACGAATATCAGATTTGCAACCTGCAAGGTCATCTCATCCCGCTCGGCGAGCTTTCGCGGCGCGTGAACGAGCTGGATAGCTCGCGCGAGATCGTCGCGCATTGCCGCAGCGGAAAGCGCTCCGCGGACGCGGTGGAGTTCCTGCGCAAGGCGGGCTTCCGCAAGATATGGAACTTGAAGGGTGGTATTCTCGCCTGGTCGGACGAAGTGGACCCGGCGGTTCCGAAGTACTGAGCGCATCCGGCGGACGATTTTCCGGATTCCATGGGAGGATTGAATGGCCACCACCAGGATTACCGTTCGCAACGATGGTTCCCTACGGGTCGAGGGTGACTTCGAAATCGTGGATCAGGACGGCAAGGTATTCGGCCTTGCGGGACGCACGAAGATCGGCCTTTGCCGCTGCGGGCATTCCGAGACGAAGCCGTTCTGCGACGGCACCCACAAGAAGATGAACTTCCAGAGCGTCATCCAAGCCTGCGATCTGCCGCCTGCCGCCCCCAAGCCCTGAGCCACGGTTTGTGTAAGAACCCATCGACTCTGTAACATTTACACCCCGCACCGATAGCCGCTATGTACTTCTTTGCCACTCGATCCGGACTCTTCCGGAGGATTTCGTGGGAAATAGTATAGTTAGGTAGAGCCGTTCGAAATCCCAAAAACGGCACACCAGTTGCTGTTCGTATTGCGGGCAGGTGTCTTTTTTCTGGGGGAAGTTGTGGGCCGCAGGGGCAAGTTCTGGGGGCGTTTTCGCGTCAGCCTCGTCCCGCTCGGGGCGATCGCCGTGGCGGCGTATTGCGTCCTTCTGTGGGCACTCCGTGGTTCCTCGTATCTGGCCGATCCCCTGCTCGACGCCTATCTCGAGATGGCCGGAAGCCTGATCGCCTTCACGTTCGCGGCAAACGCGATGGTGCGGTTCCGCGGAACGCACGATCGAATCTCGCTGATCCTCGCATTCGGATTTGTTGTGGCGGGGCTGATCGAGGCGGGGACGAGCATGGCGTTTTACCGCGGAATGCTCGTCACACCCACGGTTGGAGCCGAGATCTCCCTGGGGTGGCTCGCCGGGCGGACGCTGCTGGGCGTGCTGCTCATCGCCGCGCTCGTAGTCGAGCGCAGGATTCCCGTCTCGCGCGACCCCGGAAAAGAAATCGCCGGCGTGACGCTGATCGTCGGAGCGGTCGCCTATCTGACCAGCGTCTTCTACTTCATGCTGCCGCGGGCGCCGAAGATCCATCCGGGCGCATTCGTGCCGCGGGGCTGGGATTTGCTTCCTGCGGCAATCTATGTGATCGCCACGGTGGGATACGGGTGGCGGCTGCGGCGCGCCAGCGCGTCGCTCGATCGCGCTCTCTTCATCGCCGCCGGACTGAATGTGCTCTGCCACATTACGATCAGCCAGTCCCAGCACACGCTGGATGCGGCCTACACTGTGGCGCACGTGCTGATGGTTTTGAGCTACGTGGCCGTCTTGGGCGGAACGCTGCTCGACAACGCGCAACTCTTCGATCAAGTGAGCCGCCTCGCGGCTTCGGATTCACTCACCGGCCTCGCGAATCATCGCCGGCTGCTTGAAGCGCTCGACAATGAAATCCAGCGTTCCCGCAGGACCGGCCGCTCCTTCGCGGTTTTGCTTTTCGATCTTGACGAGTTGAAGAAAATCAACGATAAGTACGGCCACCTTACGGGAAGCCGCGCCATCAAGCGCCTGGGAATTGTGCTGCGAAACAGCAGCCGGGCCATTGATACGGCGGCGCGATACGGCGGCGACGAGTTTGCTCTCGTGCTTCCCGAATCAGGCGAACGCGAGGCCGAGCAAGCCGCAACGCGCATCTGCGAGCAGCTGATGAACGACGGCCAGCAGCCATTCGTGTCGGTCAGCGCCGGCCAGGCGATCTATCCCGCGGATGGAACGTCCATCGAGCAGCTCTTGGGCGCTGCGGATCTCGCGCTGTACAAAATGAAGGGGCGGGGCGCACGGAAATCGCACCTCAGGCATCTGGCAGCCTGCTTGTAATCCAAAAAGGGGGGAACGGGATATGCCGCTTGGGATGAGGGTCCCAAAGACATTCACCGTACTGCGCCGTGAAACACGCGTTCCTATGGAAGTCGGGGTCCAGATCAGCGGTCACGCCGCGCTGCCCGGCACCGAAGCCACATACACCGAAAACATAAGTTCGCGCGGGGCGCGCGTTTTGAGCACGCGCCGGTGGAAGATCAACGACCGGCTCGTGATCTCGACGCCTGTGGGTTCCTTTCGGGCGGTCGCGCGCGTCGCTTATTGCCAGCCGGTTCCACAGGCGGGTTTTGCCGTCGGACTCGAGTTCGTCGAACCCAGTGGGAATTGGATTGTGGGCAACGGACCGGGCCGCTAGCGCTCGCGAGGCGTCAAACTCCTTCGCTCCGCCCTACTGCACAAATCCGACATTCGGCTCGGGACCCGGCCCAGGGCCTTCCGGCAGCTTCCCGAACTGCGCCTCGTATCGCGCCACATTTTCCTGCAGCGCGCGCATCAGCCGCTTGGCATGCGCGGGATTCACGATCAGGCTCGCAACAAGTTTCCCCTGCGGCACGGTCGGGAACATATAGACAAAATTCAACGTGAACTCTTCGGCGTTGTGGTGAACGACGACGAGGTTCGAATACTGGCCGAGCAGTTCCTTCTCGTCGGCCTTGATCTGCACTTGCTGCTGTTTCGGCGCGTCGGCCATCGCACGATCCTCCCCTTCCAGCCCCGTTCCGCGAACGGGCGCCGCTCACTATAGCAGAGCCGCGCGCCGCTTCCCGGTGCTTTTTCCGCAACACCGTGGCGCTCGGCGGTTGACGGTCGCAGGTATTAAGCGTAGTTTATATTTGAAGTTTAGCGCGGTTAACATATGTCCAGCTCTCCTACCTCGGGTGCGGCCTCGGAAGTCATCGCCGCTCCGCAGCGCAAGACTCCCAAGGAAGCCTGGTGGTATCTCGGCCCTGCATTCGTTGCGTCCGTGGCCTATATGGACCCCGGCAACTTCGCGACGAATATCGAAGGCGGCGCGCGCTTCGGCTACGAGCTGCTGTGGGTGCTGCTGTGGTCCAACGCCATGGCCATCCTCGTGCAGTACCTCGCGGCAAAGCTCGGAATCGCCACGGGACGCACGCTCCCGGAAAACTGCCGCGCGGAATTTTCGCGGCCGATCACCATCGGCTTGTGGATCGCGGCGGAGGTTGCCGCGATGGCCACCGACCTCGCCGAGTTCCTTGGCGCCGCGCTCGGTTTCTACCTGCTGTTCGGAATTCCCCTGCTGCCCGCCGCGATTGTCACCGGCGTGTGCGTGATGCTGATCCTTGCGATCGAGCAGGTGGGATTTCAATGGCTTGAGCGCGTCATCATGTTCTTTGTCGGCGTGATCGGCGTCGCATACGCCGTCGAGATGTTTCTCAGCAAACCGTCCTGGACGCCGATTCTCAAGAACGTGTTCGTCCCGCAGTTTCACTCGTCCTCGATCTATCTGGCGGTGTCGATGCTCGGGGCAACCGTCATGCCCCACGTCATCTATCTCCATTCGGCGCTCGTGCAGCCGCGCCGCGATCCGCTCGATCGGAAGGAGCATCGTCACCGCAAGATGGAGCTGGTCGACGTGCTCCTCGCCATGAACGGAGCGTGGCTGATCAATTCCGCGATGGTCGTCATGGCGGCGGCCGTTTTCTTTGGAAGTGGAATCCACGTCTCCTCAATCGAAGCGGCGCACGACACACTCGTGCCGCTGCTCGGCAAATTTGCCGGCGTCGCATTTGCCGTGGCGCTGCTCTGCTCGGGATTGTCTTCTTCCACCGTGGGAACCATGGCGGGACAGGTGATTCTGCAAGGCTTCATGAACTTCCGCATCAGCATCTTCCTTCGGCGAATTGTGACCATGATCCCCGCCATCGCCGTGATCGCCTGGGGACTCGATCCGCTGAAGACGCTGGTGCTTAGCCAGGCGGTCTTGAGCTTTTGCCTGCCGTTCGCGATGATTCCGCTGCTGATACTCACGCGCCGGAAGGACTTGATGGGCATGCACGTCAACCGCCCGCTCACAAACTATCTCGCCGTGCTCGCGACCGTCGTCATCCTGTCCATGAATGTCTGGTTGCTCTTCGCGATCTCGACTGGGAAATCCTGAACGTCTGTGGGAGAATCTCGGCCGAACTTCAACTCATTTCAGCGATGATGGACCACAACGGACTCGCTCGTGCAACCTGACCCATCCAAGAAGAATCTGCGACCTCTCGGAATCCTGGCATTGTTTCTGGTTCTGGGAGTGGGTGTGTTGACGGCGGTCAACACCGCCAGGAACTGGAGCGTCTCTGCGCGGGCCCGGAAACTTGAGAATCCGGTTCCGTCAACCGATGCCGCCATCGCCGCGGGAATGCAAATCTATGCCGACCACTGCCGGAGCTGCCACGGAGAAAAAGGCGATGGGAAAGGTCCGAAGGCTGCCGAGCTATCCGTCGCTCCGGGGGACTTCACGGATCAGCGGAAGATGCGCCGCCTGGCTGATGGCGAGCTTTTCTGGCAAATCACCCGGGGACGGCTTCCCATGCCAGCCTTCGAGGACAAGCTCAGCGAGGAAGCGCGTTGGCAGGTCGTGGATTATATCCGCACGTTCAGCGAGAAACCGGCGGGTTCACCGCCCGCCGCGCCGGCTCGCCATGATGCAGGACCGCAACCATAAGCGGCAAAGTCTCGCGCTCCCCGCTGTCTACTTCAATTTCGCGAGAGCATCTGCGACTTCCTTCACATCCGGCACGGTCGGGATGTCGTAGTTCTTGAACCAGGCAAGCTTTCCGGCGCGGTCCACGATGGCGATGGCGCGGCCCGTGATTCCCTTGTCGGCAAGATACACGCCGAATTTGTCGGCAACGGCTCCGCGGGGCTGGAAATCCGCCAGCAGCGAGTACTGGATGCCCATTTTTTCCGCGAATGCCTTGTGCGACCACACGCTGTCCACGCTGAGTCCCAGCACCGCCGCATCGAGCTGCTCGAAGCGCTTCATGTCGTTCACGAAGCAGGCGTGCTCGTTCGTGCAAATAGGGCTCCAGTCGAGCGGATAAAACACGATCACGACGTTTTTCTTGCCCTGGAAATCGGATAGCTTGATGTCCTTCTGGTTCTGATCTTTCAAAGAAAAATCTGGGGCCGCAGCTCCTACTGAAGGTGCCATGCCGATCCTCCTGGTTCGCTCGCGCGAAGAGTCTTCACGATGGGATGTCGGTATCGCTTCGGGCACTCATGATAGCCGAAGCCGGCGCGGTGGACAAACCCCGCGTCAAGCCGCAGGCCGGGCGTTCTCGGATGTGAAAAGGGCCTTTCCGGCTCGTACCGGAAAGGCCCTCGAGGAAATCTCAACCAATCGCCGGCTGTCGTCGTTACGGCTTGGGAGCCGTGGAAGGTGCAGGCTTCGGCGCAGTGGCAGGTCTTGCCGGCGCAGGCGCGGTCGCCCCCGCGTTCTTCACCGGATAGCTCTGGTCGTAGAGCCGGATGATGTCTTGCGTCACGTCGACTTGATTGGTCGCGTAAATCACCGGCGTCTGCTGCGAAGAAGTATCGAGGATCACCGCGTAGCCGTTCTCCTTCGAGTACTTGTCCAGGACATCGACGAGCTTCCGGCCGATGCGATTCACGACCTCCTGCTGCGCGTCGTTCGAGTCATCCTGAAGTTCCTGCTGCTTACGCTGAAAGCCGCGGGTCAATTGATCGCCCTCACGCGCCAGCCGGGCTTTCTCCTCGTCGCTCAGCGTCGTCTGGCCGGTTTGCAGCCTCGTGCGCAGGTCTTCGATCTGCTTTTGCAGATTTTGAAGCTCGGTCGTGCGGGGCGCAAAACGCGACTGCAATTCCGCCCCAGCCTGCTTGCCTTCCGCCGTGCTGGCGATCGCCGCTTGCACGTTGATGACTCCCACCTTCGACGGCGCCTGCGCGGCGGCCTGCGCCCAGGCCGCGGGCGTCATCAGAATGGCTGCCAGAATCGGCACTACTGTTCGGATCTTCATTCTCACTCCTCGCTCATCGACATTCGGAAGATTCCCGTAAACACAAACCGGGGATTATAGCTTCGAATCGAAACACCGGTCAATTGGATTCCCTAGGCGGGTGTTTCGTCCTCCCGCTTTCTCCCAAAGGCTTCAGCGCCTTCCCGGCTGAGTGAAGCTTCGGAACCCTTGGCCGGTCTCCGTTCATGCGTGCATCCTCGCCATCACTTTAGTGCGGCAGCGGGACGAGCAGGACGCGATTGTTATCCGCATCCACAAGCACTGCCAGGTTCAGTTTCGGATCGATCGCCACGGCGTTGGGACCGAGCACGAGAGCAGAGCTTTGCGCTCCGCCCAGCCCGAGCACCATGCGGACTTGGGGATTCGGACATGCGGGTGCCGTGCTGCTCGGAGGGCATGTGTAGTCCAGAATCGACATGGTGCGGCTTCCCGCATTCACCGTCACGAGCGTGCTCGTTTGGAAATCGTAGTCGAGGGACGTCGGTTCGATGCCCACCCGCGCGGACCTCTGCAAGGACGTTGTCGGATCGATGATCAGAACGTTATTCGACAAGCTGTTCGCCACCAGGAAAACCTGGTTCACAGGATCGAACACCACACCGCTCGGATTGGTCACACCGGATCGGACAGGCGGCCCCGGCGATGTAAACGCGTTCGTCAGATTGATGAAATCAATGCTGCTGGCCGACGAAGCCGTGGCGACGGCCGCGAAGTTGAAAGTTGGATCGATTGCCACCGCCACGGGATCCGGATCCACGCTGACGGTCAACGGGGCCGTTGATGATGTCGCCGACAGCGTGAAGAAGCTGACGCTGCCGGTGGTGGATGAGTTCCCCAAATTAGTGTTCGCGACCCATGCCTGAGCTGTATCGGGGTTAATTGCCACGCCCGCCGGCGCGCAGCCCGTGCACAGCGCTATCGGTGGAAATGTTGTCGGAACTCCGGTCGAATAGTCGATGAACGTAGCGTTGTTGCTTCCATTGTTGGTCACCAGGGCAAAGCCGAGCCGCGGAAGCACCGCTACGCCTTCCGGCGTGGTGCCCACGCTGATCGGCAGGCCAACCAAGCCGACGTTTCCAAGCGACTGAGGCGAAAAAGTCGGCGAAGGCGGCGCGAGAGAAACGAGCGAAGCCATCCCGTCGAGGGAATTTGAGACCACCGCCAGATCGCGATCCGTATCCACCGCCACGCCCACCGGAGCACTCCCGACGGAAACGGCCTGCATCACGGCCAGATCGGTGACGTTGGAAACCGAACTCGCCGAATTCTGCACCTGCACCAGATAGCGCCGTGCGGCGCTCAGCATGCCGCCCGGCACGGTTGCGACGATCCGGCGGCTGCTCACAACGCTCACATTGCTGTTCGGGAGAGCCGAGCCATCGAGCAATACCTTCGAGGTGCCGTTCACAAAGCCGGCGCCCGTGATCGTCAGCGTCAGGTCGGCAGTTCCGGGCCCACCGAATGCAACCGCCGGGCTCGCCTCGACAATTTGCGGCGAACTCGGCGCCGGACCCAGCGAAACTATTGATACCGTGCCGTCCGTCTGATTCGCTACGACGGCCTTGTTGCTGGCCGGATCGACTGCCACGGCCCGCGGCGTCCCCCCGAGGCCGGACACGTTCCTTAGGACCGTGCCGGTCTCCAGATCGACAACCACGGCCGTCGCGCCTGAGGCAGCCCCGTTCACGGCGATTCCCACGTTTTCGAGCGGATTCACGGCAGCTGCAACTAAGTTCGATTGGCTCAGAGGCGTCCCGCCGTTGGTGAACGTGACGGGAGTGACCGTATTGTCGAGGAGGCTAAACGTCGTCAGCGTTATCGACTGAGGATTCGTCAGGAGCGCCTGGTGCGTCTCGGCGTTGATGCCGATGCCCTGCGTCGTGGTGGAAATCGAGAGGCTGCCGACCACCTGCGGCAAGCGGCCGACGTCGCCCGAAATTCCGTTGCGGCCGAGATCGACAAGATTGGTTGTGCCCGCGCCTCCGGGAGTAACGAGCGCCCAGTTCAACCGGGGATCGATCGCCACTGCGGGATTCGGTCCGGTGCTGTAGGGAGTGGGAGCGCCACCTATTTGCTGAACGACCACGGGCGTGCCGGTGGAAAGATCCAGGATCGTCGCCTGGTTCGTGGATTGATATGCCACGATGGCGCGATGCGTGAGCGAATTCAGGCCGATCGAGAAAGGCACGGGGGATGTCGCCGATGGGCCGATCGAGACCGACAGCGGGGCTCCGACTACAGCCCGCGTCGTCAAATCGACCGTCGAAACAGTCTTGTCGCCGCTGTTCACAACCAGAGCGAGGGGATGTGTCAAAAGGTCGTCCACGGCGACGCCGGTTGGCTGATTCCCGACCGCGATCGCGCTGCCTATCGTGGAGTTGGTGGCGAGGCTGACAAGCGACACTGAATTGCCGCTCGCGTTCGTGACCACGGCGATCCCGTCGGCCTGGTCAATTGCCACTGCCGACGGGCCGGATCCAACGGCGGCTGTTGCGATCGGCGCGCCTGGAATCAAAACAGAGCCCTCTTCCGGCGCCACCGCCAAATTCAGGCCGGAAATCGACGGCACACCGGCCAGCGCGGCGTCGGCGTTCTGAACGATGATCGGATAGAGGCCGGGCGTACTGAGGCTGGTGTCCGATATCGTCACGGCGAGGTGCCGGCTATCGACGAACGTCGTGCACACCTGCCCCCCGCCACCGCACCCCACTCCGCTGAACGTCGCGGTCGTCGTCCCCGGAAGGAAGAATCCTCCCGTCAGGTTGACGTTCAGGCTCGCGCCGCCGTTGGTCCGCTGAACGCTGTCCGGCGACGAAGCCACGAGCGCAGGCCGCACCGGGACGACGTTCAAGGTTACCGTCCCCGAAGTCAGCGTTGCATCCTGCGACTGCACGCTCAACTGCACGGGCAGAGCCTGCGTCAACTGAGCTGCCGGAATCGTGACGCGCAACAAGGTGCCGCCAAGAAACGTGACGTTCGCGGGAGGAAGCAGGACGCTGCCCACCAGCACTCCGCTCGTCGAAAGAAAATGCGTGCCTGTCAGATACACGTCCTGCTGCACGGAGCCTTCCGCGGCAACCGCGGGATCCAGGTTCGTGATCGCCGGAGCCGATGCCGTCGTCACCGCTACCGGCGCGCTTCCTTGTTGATTGGGGTCGGCGCCCGATTGCGCCGTGATGGTCACCGCTCCAGGCGCCGTCGCTGGTGCGAAATACTCTCCGGGACTCCCTATAGTGCAAAACGCTGAACTGGCGTTGGGGCAGATGATTCCGACGGTGGCGTTCCCTCCCGGGATGTTGTTGACGGACCATACGACAGCCGTATTTGACGTGCCGGTGACGGTCGCCGTGAATTGCAAATTCTCGGACGTGCCCATCGTAGCCGTCGGCGGAGATATCTGGACGCGAATGCCGGAATCGATGATCACCTTAAACGTGGCAAACGCGGTCGATTTGATGCAACTGGTCGCCACGATCAAAAAGGTACTCGGATCAGGGGGCGCAGCCGGCGCCGTGTATCTGCCGTTTGCCGTAATGGTTCCGAATCCTGTGAGCGGGCTGGACACTGTTGGTATCGTGCACCCGGCTGGCCCCTGGCCTGCGGTGCAGTTCGTTGGCGGGACCGTGGTTGAAGTACTCGTAGAGTTACAGATTTGCCAGAACACGGTGGAGGTGGAAGCGCCCGAAACCTGTACCCCAAATTGCACGGAGCTGTTCACGATCACCGTCATGGGAGGCAGGGAAGGACCCGCAATCGTCACCCCGACCGGCGTGGAGTTTCCCCCGCAGCTTGCCACCAGAATGACGAGGAGCATCACAGCTCCCAATCCCAACAATCTCATTTGCGTCCCTCCCACCACTTCCAATCGATTCTTCCCCGCCGCTGTCACTCTTCTCATCAGAACGTCCGGCTCACTGCAAATCGCAGGGTCGCCTTGGGTTCCAGCAGGCCGGGCGGGACCTTCTGCGAGGACCGCGTAAGTCCCAAGAAGTCGTTGAGCTGCTTCACGACCTGCGTCTTGAAGAGACCCTTCTTGTCCAAGGAGTCTCGATCGACCGGCGTGACATAAAACGCGCCCAGGTCCGGCGTAATCGTCTCATTTAAGCGGAGATAATTGTACGCGTAATAGATGCGGAATGGCGCCTGGATGATGGGTATCTGGAATTCGATCTCGAGCCCAGCGGACGAATGCGGCCGGAAATTCGTCCCCGAAGCAACGGATAGGTTTTTCGGTATGCGCACGCAGGGATTTTCCAGAGTATTCACAGTATGCGGCGCGCAAAGAGGAAAATCCGTGTTTGGATACTGTTCGTTCAGCGACGCAATCGCCGAAGGATCTAGCTGGAGCTGGGACTTCCGCAGTATGCCGTTGAGCCCCATATCATGGAATATGCTCAAACTGACGTAGGATCCGACGATCGGAATCCGGTATTCGACGTTTGATACTCCCAGCATGTCGCCGCCCGGACGGGTGGGAACAAACTCCAGAACATTGAAGTTCTTCACCACCTGGGTTGGCTGTCCATCGGGACCCAGAAGCGTAGGATCCTTGTACGCAATGGGCGTGGTCGTCGAAAACGGGATGAACACGAATGGCGAAATCGTATAAACGTCGAACCCTCGAATGTCCTGTTCGCCGCCCGCGTAGAAGCGGTTGTTCGGAGGGACTTCCTTTCCGCCGAACCCGGTAATCATCCGGGCCTGGAAACGGGCGGCGAATACGTTTCGGTGGTGATAGTGCGGATGGAAGTACGTCATCTCGAACACGTTGCTGATCGTGTTCACGTTTCCGCCCAGCGGCCCGCCTACGATCGTCGCTCCATAGGAAATGCTCTTCCCACGCGTCGGGTTCACCGGACTGTCGACGGTGTTGTAATAGATCGTCGGAGTCAGCTGGCTCGATCGGATGCCGTTGAGCGCCGATGGGCCGGCCAGGCTCGTGAACTTGGTGAACTCAAACAGGAGCGTCGCCGACTGGCTGAATGGAGTGATGTCCGTCGTCGACCATCCGTAGCTCAGGCCGATGCGCGTGAACGACAATCTGCGCAGCGGATAGCTCCCGAACACCGTGAAGCCCTTCGAGTCGGTGTTGTAGTTTTCCTGCAGTGCGGGATTGATCGCGATTTGCTGCCCCAGCAGAATTCCTTCCTGGCGTGCCGTGTTGTAGTCGTATCTTTGCGCGAAGATCGTGAAGCCGGTGGAGATGGGGCGGTCGAATAGATACGGTTCCGTGAATCCGAAATTGATGCTGCGCTGGATATCTCCGATTTGAGCCGAAAGCGTGAGGGTTTCGCCCAGCCCGAGGAAATTGTTCGTCTGATAGGAGAATCCCACGAAACCGCCGGAGAGTCCGCTGACGCCGCCAGAAAAACTGATCGATTGCTTGCCCTTCTCCTTCACCTTCAGCTTGATATCCACCGTGCCGGCTTTCACATTCCGCTTCAGCTCCGCGTTTTCCGGCTTGATGGCTTCGAAATACCCGAGCTGATTCAATCGCAGAAGGCTCAATTCCCACATGCGATTGTTGAAAACCTGCCCCTCGTCGAGCAACAACTCGCGCCGGATCACTTTGTCGCGGGTCGTCGTGTTGCCGGAAAATTCGATCCGCCGGACGAAAAACTCCTTCTGCTGATCGAATTCCATCGTGAGATTCACGACCTTCTTCGTGTCGTCCACCTCCGTCAGCGGCGTGGCGACGAAGTCGATGTATCCGTACTGGCCGTAGAGCTGTTTGTAGTTGTCGAGCGCCTTGCGAACCTTTGACGCCGAAAAAATGTCGCCTTCCCTCAGCGGAAACGCCCGCGCGAGGATCTCGGGCTTGAAGATCAGCCCCTGATCCGGGTCGGAGCTGCGGAAGGTGATCTTGCCCATCCGGAATCTCTCGCCCTCTCCGATCGAAACGGTGATATTGGTGGCCTTGCCATGCTTCGCGCCCACGAGCGGTATCGGCCCGGGAATGCCGCCGCGGCTCAAGTCCACCGTCTTCAATTCCTTCACGTCCACCACCACTTTGAAGTAGCCTTGATCTTGATACAGGCCCCGAACGCCCACCTCTAGGTCCTCATCGAGCTTGGAACGATTGAACGTCTTGCTCATCAGCGGAATGTCGGTGAAGCCCAGCGGAATGGAAATCGGCCGGTCGTGCCTCATCGTGCGGATGATCTTCCGGCTGGAGAATGCCTTGTTTCCGACGATGGTGATCGTCCCGACCTTCACCTTCGGTCCTTCTTCGATGTTGAAGACCAGCTTGACGGCGTTGGAAGCGGCGATTCGTTCGTAGGTGGGCTTGACGGTGGCAAATTGCCGGCCGTGCTCCGCGAGCAGCTCCTTGAGAACCACCTCGGCGCGCTTGATCTTCGTGGGATCGAACTGGCTCTCCACGGTCAGTCCGACTTTCCTCTGCTTGAACGCGTCAAGAATGTCCGATTCCGTGACCGATTTGTTCCCCTTGTACTCGATCCGGCGGATGATCGGCCGCTCCGTGACGTGAAAGACGATGATCTTTCCGTTCGGCCGGTCGGGGCTATCCTCCACTTCGAGCCGGATGTCTTCGAAGAACTGCGTGTTCCATAGCGCCTGGAAATCGCGGCGGACGGCATCCACGCTGTAGGGATCACCCGCGCGGGAAAAGATTCGGGCGCGCAGCGTATCGGTCTGAATGCGGTGGTTGCCCACAAAATCGATGCGTGTGATGACGTACTGTGGACCGGCCGGTTCCTGCGCCTGTTGAGCCCACAGGCTTTGGCCGCCGAAGAAAGGGAGTAAACACACAACGGCGAGGATTTCGAGTGCGCGCAGAAGAGTTCCCCTGCTGGCGGCCATGGTCAAGGCCGCAGTTCCCCGCCCAAGATTTTTTGCTCCCCCGCCAGATCCGTGTTATCCGGCTCGCGCGTGTAGGATTCTTAGTGGGCCACCGGGGTTGCTTCCACCACGGGACGGAACGCAAGGCCTTCGCCGGAGAGATACACTTCCAGCGTTGCCGGCATCTGCAGCCCGCCCTGAATGAGAGCTTCCGACAGTGGGTCTTCGACGTACTTCTGCAACGCGCGCCGGAGCGGCCGCGCGCCGTAATTTCGATCGCCGCAAGTTTTCTCGAGAATCCACTGGCGCGCCTCGGGTGTCATTGCTATCTGCACCTGGCGATGCACCAGCGTCTCGTTGATCTGGCCGACGAGCAGATCGATGATAAGCAACAGATCCTCGTCCGTGAGCGAATTGAACAGAATCACTTCGTCCAGCCGGTTCAAAAACTCCGGATTGAAGACGCGCTTCACTTCGCCCATCACCATATCGTCCTGGCTCTTCGCCGCGGCCACTTCGTCCGACGACTGGAAGCCGAGCCCCGACTGCTTCTGCAACTGCCGCGCGCCGAGGTTCGACGTCAGGATGATGATCGTGTTGCGGAAATCGACCGTGTTGCCGAGCCCGTCGGTCAATTGGCCGTCCTCGAACACTTGTAGCAGGATGTTGTACACATCCGGGTGGGCCTTCTCGATCTCGTCGAGCAAGATCACCGAATACGGTGTGCGGCGCACGCGCTCCGTCAGTTGGCCGCCCTCTTCGTATCCAACGTATCCCGGAGGCGCGCCGATCAGTTTCGAAACGGAATGCTTCTCCATGTATTCGGACATGTCGAACCGAATCAGCGACTTTTCGCTGCCGAACAGGAACTCGCCGAGCCGCCGCGCCACTTCCGTCTTCCCCACGCCCGTGGGACCCAAAAAGAGGAAGCAACCCACCGGGCGGCCGGGCGCCTTCAGGCCCGCGCGGCTGCGCCGGATGGCGCGAGCGAGCGATGTGATCGCCTTGTCCTGGCTGACGATCCGGCGGTGCAACTCTTCCTCGATGCGCAGCAGCTTCTGCTGCTCGTCTTCCTTGATCGAGGTCACCGCGATGCCGGTCCAGCGCGCCACCACCTCTTCGATGTCTTCGCGCGTCACGACGCCGGTTGACGAATCGTCGATCTTCAGCTTTTCGCGCAGCAGGCGCAGATGTTCCTTTTCCTTGCGCTCTTCCTCGGAATAGAAACGCGCCTTCTCGAACTCATGGTTCGCGATCGCCGTTTCCATCCGGTGCGTGATGAACTTCACGCGCTTCTGCACCTCGGAAACCTCGTCCGGCAGCATCGCCTGGCGGAGCTTCACGCGCGCGCCGGCCTCGTCGAGCAGGTCAATCGCCTTGTCCGGCAGGAAGCGGTCCGGGATGTACCGGTTCGAAAGGTACACGGAGTAGCGGATCGCGTCCTCGGTGTAGCTGACGGCGTGGAACTTCTCGTAGCGGTCCCGCACGCCTTGCAGCACGCGAATCGTCTCTTCTTCGTTCGGAGCCGAAACCTTCACGGCCTGGAACCGTCGCTCGAGCGACCGGTCTTTTTCGACCGACTTGCGGTATTCGCCGGGCGTCGTTGCGCCGATGCACTGAATTTCGCCGCGGCTCAGCGCCGGCTTCAGAATATTGGCGGCGTCGAGGGAGCCTTCGGCCGATCCCGCTCCCACCAGCGTATGCAGCTCGTCGATGAAGACGATTGCGTTCTGGCTCTCCATCAACTCTTTCATGATCGTCTTCAACCGCTCTTCAAACTGGCCGCGGTACTTCGTTCCCGCGACGATCAGCGAAAGGTCGAGCGAGAGAATGCGCTTGTCCGCGAGGAATGGCGGCACGTCCCCGTCGGCAATCCGTTGAGCGAGGCCCTCGACGATCGCCGTCTTGCCGACGCCGGGCTCGCCGATCAGCACCGGGTTGTTCTTCGTCCGCCGGCACAAGATCTGGATCGCGCGCTCGAGCTCGCGGTCGCGGCCCACCAGCGGATCGAGCTGCCCCTCCATCGCCGCTTGCGTCAGGTCGCGGCTGAATTCAGCGAGCAACGAAGCTTCTTTTGGCCGGTTCACAGGCACCTTCTCTCCCGCGCTGCGCGCCATCTCCTCGCGCACCGTGGATAGCCTCAATCCCCGCTCCAGCAGGATTTCGGCGCCAAAGGATTTTTCTTCTCGCAAGACCCCCAGAAGCAGGTGTTCCGTTCCAACGTGTTTGTGCCCGAGCCGTTCCGCTTCTTCCGCGGCGTAATTGAGGATGCGCTTGCACTCCTGGCTGAGGGGAACCTCGACCGATGTGGAAATGCGTTCGCGCACCGTGATGCGCGATTCAATCTCCTTGCGAATCGATTCGATCGAGCCGTGGGTGCGCAGGAAACGGTTCGCCAGCGCCTTGTCCTCGCGCAGCAATCCGAGCAGCAAATGCTCCGTCTCGATGTACGGGCTGCCGTACTGGCTGGCCTCGTACCGCGCGAAGAAGATCACGCGCCGGGCCTTCTCTGTATAGCGTTCGAACACGAGTTAGCCACGCTCTCCCGGGGGCCTGACCCCAGTACTCGCCGGTCGTGCCGCGCGTGCGGCGGCGCCTGCGAGCACTTCCGCGCCCGGAGCTAGCTTCCCGTGTTCCAGGGCTAGAACACGGTCCGTGCGCCGTGCCAATGACAAATTATGTGTAGCAAGAATCGAGGTCAGATGGTGGGACCGGTGGAGGCGCTCGATCAGCTCGAAGACTGCTTCCGCGCTCCGCTCGTCCAGATCCCCCGTCGGTTCATCCGCCAGAAGCAGCACGGGGTGGTTCACCAGAGCCCGCGCAATCGCCACGCGTTGTTGTTCGCCACCCGAGAGCTCTCCCGCACGCTGCCCCGCGCGATTGGCCAACCCCACTTCCGCAAGCCAATCCTCCGCCGCGTGGAGCGCCTGACCCAGCGCTTGTCCTCGAACCAGCAAGGGCATCGCCACATTCTCTGCAGCCGTGAAATCCGGCAGCAGGTGATGCCGCTGCCACACAAATCCGACGGCCCGGTTGCGATATTCTGCCAGTTCACCCTCTGCAAGCGAACGGAGCGAATTCCCGGCGAAGTATACTGCACCGCTCGTTGGAGTGTCCAGCGCGGCCAGCAGGTGTAAAAGCGTGCTTTTCCCCGCGCCCGATGGTCCGACGATCGCCACCATCTCGCCGCGTTCGAGCGACAGATCAATCCCGTCGAGCGGCGCGATTTCCTGCGATCCCGAGCGGAATGTCTTGCGAAGACCCTCGGTGCGCAGGAGTTCGCCTGAGGTCGAGACGCCTTCGAAATTCGCGTCTTCCACGGCTACACTCTCGCTGGCATGGCTTCGCATCGCCTTACCATTCCTCTCACACTTTAGATGCCGAACTGCCCCGCCGGTATGTCCTTCTTTTCCATGCGGCTAATTGCGAGAGAAGGGCGATTTTGACCCAATTCCTTTCACACATATCCCTTGCCCTTCCCTTGTGCGTCCGGGCCGATTGCCAATTTGTGGCTATACTCCCTCTCGATGCCGTACACGTAAATTTTAGCACGCGCGCCGCCTTCGGAACGATCTCAAACATCGATTGGCCAGTTTTCAAATCTGAATGGAAGCCGTCAGTGAATGGAGTATTCGAAGCGGAGGATTTCCACGGGCAAAATGCGCGCGGCAGTTCCGAATCGGCGAGCGCCGTAGGTGCGTCAGAAACTAGCCCAGCCAGTAAGGGCTGGGAAACGAAGGAACGGAAATCGTGAGCGCCGTAGGTGCGACACAACGTGCCACATATGCGGCGAACGAAATTCATGTGTTCATCGCAGGCGGCAGGCTATTCGAAGCGCAGAATTTCTACCGGCAAAATGCGCGCGGCGGAGCGGGCGGGAAGAATCGTCGCGGCGACGCTGATTGCAAGAGCTGCCGCGGCGATCCAGATTGCATCGAAGGCGTTCGCGTGAAACGGAACGTACGGAATGGCGTAAACCTCGGGATTCAACGGAATCAGTCTCCATCGGTCCGCGATCCACGCAAAGCCGTATCCAGTCACCAGGCCCCCGATGATTCCGACAACGCTGACGGCGAGTCCTTGCAGGATGAAGACCCTGCGAATCTGCCGGCGGCGCGTGCCCATCGCCATCAGCACGGCAATGTCCCGCGCGCGTTCGGTGACCGTCATCGTCAGCACGACGAGAATATTCAGCCCGGCGACGAACGTAATGAGCCCGATGAATAGCGCCGTCACCAATTTTTCAAGGCTCAGCGCGCGGAACAGCGCCCGGTTTTCGTCCATCCACGTCGTGGCCGCGAATCCAGGGCCCGAACGGTGAACGAGGTCGTCGGCCACCGCCTGCGCATCATCGAGTCTTGCGACCCGCACCTCGAGCAGGCTCACGACGTCCCCCACGCCCGCAAGCGCCTGCGCGGAAGCCAGCGTCACGAATGCCCAGTTTGCATCGTAGTCGTAGAAGCCCGAATCGAAAATCCCGGCGACGCGAAATCGCCGCGACCGCGGCAGCATCCCGAAGGGCGTGAGACTTCCCTGCGGGCTTGTCAGCGTCACGTAGTCTCCAGCCGAAATCTTCAGCTCATCCGCGAGAATTCGGCCCACGAGCATCGCCGGGATGCCGTCCGCATCGGCCGCGAAACTGCTCGATCCGGAGGCGACGTACCGCAAGGCTCCGCTGGCCTTCAGCTCCAATTCTGGGTCCACTCCCTTCAGGACGACGCCCCGCGCGCGGCCGCCGCAAGATAGCAGCACGGTGTTGTAAATCGCGGGTACGATCGAGCGAACGCCGGGCGCGCCGTTCAGTTGCGCAATTCGTTCGCGGTAATCGTGGATTCCTTCAGGGCTGGTGGGCTTCAAATTGACGTGCGCGGTCACGCTCAGCAACCGGTCGCGAATCGCCTGGCGGAAGCCGGTGTTCATTGAAAGCGCGATCACGAGCGTCGTCACGCCCGCTGCGACGCCGATGATCGCCAAGAGCGTCACAAGCCTAAGCACCGCCGGCCGGTTTGGCGACCGCAGGTACCGCAGCGCCACCAGCCATTCGAACGTCATTTCGGTGGTTCGCCTTCGCCGGCGCTTTTTTCGGCGGAGGTGCCTTCTGGCGCTTCGGCCCGCAGCAGCGGAAACAGGATCACTTCCCGGATCGCGTGCGAATCCGTCAGGAGCATCACCAGGCGGTCGATTCCGATTCCCTCGCCCGCCGTCGGCGGAAGGCCGTGGCTCAGCGCGCGGATGTAATCCGTATCCACTTCTTTCGGCATGTCGTGCCCGCCCTTTTCGACCTGCGCGCGAAAGCGCCGCTCCTGATCGGCGGGATCGTTCAGCTCCGAGAAGCCGTTCGCGATCTCCATTCCGGCGATGAAAAGTTCGAATCGCTCGGTAAGCGACGGATCGTCCTCGCGGCGCTTGGCGAGCGGCGAAATCTCCGTCGGAAAATCGTAGATAAATGTCGGCTGGATGAGATGGCCTTCCGCGACGGCTTCGAAGAGGTCTCCGGTCAGTTCGCCGTCGGAGCGCGTGCCGGCGTCATCGATCGTTTCTCCGCCGCCAGAGCGCGCGAACGCGTTGTAGCGCGCCACCGCGCCCCGCGGACCGCCCTTCCGCGCGAGCTCCGCCACGCTCGGCGCCGCGCCCGCAGCCGTGGGCCAGAACATGTGGATCGCGTCGCGCATCGAGAGCCGTTCGAAGTGGCTGAAATCGATCTCGCGCTCGCCGTATTTGATCTTCGCGCTTCCGCAAACTTTCTCCGCGAGCCCGCGAAGCAGTTCCTCGGTCAGGTCCATCAGCTCCAGAGCGTCGCTGTACGCCTGATAGAACTCCAGCATCGTGAATTCGGGCTGGTGGATCGCGTCGATCCCCTCGTTGCGGAAGTTCCGGTTGATCTCGTACACCCGGTCAAGCCCTCCCACCACGAGCCTCTTCAGGTAGAGTTCCGGCGCGATGCGCAGGAATAGGTCCATGTCGAATGTGTTGTGGTGCGTGACAAACGGCCGCGCCGTCGCCCCTCCCAGGATCGAGTGCATCATCGGCGTTTCGACTTCCACGTAGCCGCGCTCGTCGAAAAATCTGCGCAATTCCCGTGTGATCTGCGCTCGGCGCAGAAAAATCTCCCGCGCGCGCTCGTTCACGATCAGGTCCAGATACCGGCGGCGGTACCTCATCTCCACGTCGGCGAGCCCGTGCCACTTTTCCGGAAGCGGCAGCAGCGCCTTGTTGAGCAGCTCGAGCCCTTCGACCCATACGGTAAGTTCGTTCGTCTTGGTGCGGAAGAGGTGGCCTGAGACTCCGACGATGTCGCCTAAATCCAGGAGCTGGAAGAGCTTGTACGCCTGCTCGCCGACCACATCCAGCTTGATATACATCTGCAAGCGGGCGCCGTCGCCCGCCAGATGCGCGAACGCCGCCTTCCCATGCGGCCGCAGCGCCACAATGCGTCCCGCCACGCGCACTTCGACGCGCTCGGAAGAAAGCTGATCGGCCGTCCGGTGCCCGAACTGTTCGGCGACTTGTCTTGCCGTATGCGTCCAAGCGAACTTGTGCGGGTACGGCGCGTGGCCGAGGGACTCGATTTCGCTCAGCTTCTTGCGGCGTTGCAGGAACTGGTCGAGCGGCTCAAATTCCAACGGGACTGTCCTTTCGACGATGAGGGCTTTCAGGCGAACCGGCGGAAGTATATTACAGGAAACCTCGGGAAGCCGCCTTCTAGACACCGATGGTATAATCACCCGGTATCTTGGGGGCATTGGTGTTTCCTAGGCGCAGCAGGCGGCGTTTGGCTCGCCGCAGGGTCTCTGACGATTGGATCACTATCCTCCCGCGGGAGAAGAGCCAGCTCTTCGAGGCTGTCGTCCGCCGGTGGGAATGCTCGTACGCCATGATGAGTGTGGCGCTCGACGAGGCGCTGTCGCTGCGCGCCAGCGGTGAGCTGGTCTGCGCCCGCCAGCAGGTCTCGATTGCGGCCGATTTGCTGGGCCGTTTGTCTCCCTCCTTGATTTCTCTCTGCGACACGCTTTCCATTCGCGGGCGGCGCCTGGGAAAGGTCCCGGCCGTCGAGCCCATGAACGCCGGATTCTTTCGCGGCAACACGGCGCAGAGCGCCGCGTCGTGGAATGCCATCCTCCACCACGTGCTTCTCAGCAACCGCTCCCGCTTCCTCCACAAGCTGCGGATTCTGTCCGACACGATCGACCATCTCGAGCAGGAATTCCACGAAGCGGCCGGCGATATTTCCAAGGGTTTGTCCGTGCAGCCGGGTGATTGCTGGGAAAGGCTCGATCACCTTCACTACGACTTCAACACCTGCCTGCGCGAAATCGAAGTGGTCCTGAAATCCTTCCTGCGCACGCTGCCGGACGAGCAGCTTTCCGCCCTCGCGGGCGAGCTGGATGCTCCCCCGGCCCCCAAGCGGCTGCAGGTCAAGCCGCGCTTCTCCGACGCCTCCGCTTCCGCCTAGTCCGGATTCAGAAGCTTGTTCCGGGTTTGCTCCGTCTAAACCTCGCTGTCGGCTGCGTCTCGCCCAATTCAAAGGGAATCAATCCTGCCGCCAAGCCGCTGGACGTATGTCGCGATTCCGACGAAAATAGACGAGACTTGCAAGCAGCGCCCTGCATCGAATGGGCCTGCCCGCCATTGCCGCCCGCCGCCAGCCCGGAGGCAAGACAGTTGCGCGGAGAGAACGGGAAGTACAACTTCTGGAGGGGGAGCCGCATCGCAATGAAGGATGCGTCCCGACGGGTAGCGTGGCCCGACCGAGACGAACCGAAGCTGGGGAGGTACCGGAAGCGGAATCGATCCGGCTTGCCCAGCTGGGCGATGCGGCGGCATTCGAACGCCTGTACCAGTTGCACAGCCGCCGGGTGTATTCGTTGTGCCTTCGAATGGTGGGGAATACGGCCGAGGCGGAGGACCTGACGCAGGAAGCGTTCCTCCAGCTCTTCCGCAAGATCTCCACGTTTCGCGGCGAGTCGGCGTTTTCCACATGGCTTCATCGCCTGTCGGTCAACGTCGTGCTCATGAAGCTCCGGAAGAAGTCCGGGAAGGAGACCTCGCTCGAACAGGTCACCGAACCCGACGAGGAATCCGGAACGCCCCGGCGCGATTTCGGCGCGCCCGATCTGAAGTTGAGCGGTTCGATTGACCGCGTCAATCTCGAGCGGGCCGTCGGGCAGTTGCCGCCCGGTTACAAGATGGTGTTTGTCCTGCACGACGTGCAGGGATACGAGCATAACGAGATTGCGGACATGATGGGCTGTTCGATCGGCAATTCTAAATCGCAACTTCACAAAGCGCGCATGCGCCTTCGCGACCTGCTTCACGAAGCGATGCGCGAGAAAGCGCGCGAAGAGCGCCGGGCCGCGGGAAGCGCTCCCGGCGCAGAGGACTAAAGCAAATGAGTGCGAGTGGCTGTAACGAATTCCTGAACCAGCTCGAAGCATGGATGGAGGGCGAGCGTCCCTCCGCCGCTCGCGAGCACGCGCGCGTCTGCGCCAGCTGCCGCGGCATGGTGGACGAGCTCGACGCCATCCGGCAAACCGCTCACACCTCGATGGGCGCCGAGGCGGAACCTCCGGCGGGCGTTTGGAATGCGCTGCGTGCGCAGCTCGAGCACGAAGGCCTCATCCGTCACGAGCAGAGCGGCTGGGCGGAGAAAATGCGAGGCTGGATCGCCGGAGTATTCGACGCAGTGCCCCGCCCCGCGCTGGCCGGCGCTTACCTGGTCGCGCTGATTGCCGTGTCCTTCGCGATGACCGGGCCCGTAAAGAAGCACATCAACGAAAATCGCTGGATCAGCGGCACGCAGAGTTCCACCGGGCCGCTCAGCGCGCAGCTCGACACCGCCGTGCAGGATACTTTCTCTTCTTTCGCGAACCCCAATCCCGTGGTGACCGCTTCCCTGCACGATAACCTCGCCATTGTTGACAACTACATCGCTTTGTGTGAAAAAAGCGTGCGCGAAGAACCCGAAAACGAAATCGCGCGCGATTATCTGTACGATGCGTACGAGCAGAAGGCGAACCTGCTCGCCCAGATGACCGAACGCGGAGACGACGGCCGATGAGCACCCAACCCTCTCTTCGGAACCAGCGCCATTGGAAGGCGTCCGGACTCCTGGTTCCCGGCCTCTTGCTCATGAGCGCGGCGCCCGCCTGGGCCGACCGGATCGAGCGGCATTTCAAGGTCGACGAGCACCCGGTCGTCACCATCCACAATCCCAACGGCACGATCACCGTCCGTGCGTGGACGAAGTCGGATGTCATGGTGGTCGCGCAGCGCGCCACGGGCCAGGTGGAAGTGGACACCGAGCAGATGGGAAACCGCGTCGATATCCTGACGCGCCAGATTTCGGACACCGCCGCGCCGGACGATCTGCGCACCAATTTTGAAATCAGCGTCCCCGAGGACACCGAGCTGCAAATTCACAACGATTCGGGCGGCGTCAACGTCTCGAACGTGCTCGGCGATATGAACGTCGAAACGATTGCCGCGGGCGTGGATCTGGAAGATGCCGCGGGCTATCTGACGATCAAGACCGTCGGCGGCTCCTTCCAGTGCGTGCGCTGCGCGGGCCGCCTCGAGGTCACTTCGATCAGTGGAAATTTCCGGCTCATCGACCTCCGCAGCCGCTACGTCCGCGCACAGACCTCGGAAGGAAACATCCTCTTCAACGGCGCGTTTTTGCCGAATGCCACCTACATCCTGAAGAATTACAGCGGCATCATCGAAGTCCGCTTCTCCCCCGGCGACTCGTTCGATCTGAGCGCCACTTCGCTGAAGGGCAAAGTGCACAACGAAGCGAAGCTGATACCGTCCTCCCACCATCATTTCCTGCCGAAGTTCGGAAACGCTCTCTTCGGAGCGCTCAACTCCGGCCGCGCCAGCGTCAACCTGAACTCCTTCGATGGTACAATCAACATCCTGAAGCGCGATTGATTGCCCGAATCGCGGCGCAACGCGCTTCGAATCCAATGACAACCGATACTCGCCCTCGCAAGCTCGTCTGCCTGACCGGATTCATGGGCAGCGGCAAATCCACCACCGCGCGCCTGCTCGCAAGCCAGCTCGGATGGCCGAATATCGACCTGGATAAGCGCATCACCGAGGCGGCGGGCCTCAGCATCCCCGAGATTTTCGCGCGCAAAGGCGAGGCGGAATTCCGCAGGATCGAAAGCGAGCAGCTCGCGCGTATCGTGGCCGAAGCCGTCGAGACGCAGAAGCCGCGAATCGTCTCGCTCGGCGGAGGGACAATCGCCCAGCCGCAAAATCTGGCGCTGCTGCGCGAGCACGGCGCGGTGCTGATCTGGCTACGCTGCCCCATCGAGGACCTCCTGCATCGCTGCGCGCAAATCACCGACCGGCCGCTCTTTCGCGACGAAGCCAGTTTCCGCCGCCTCTACGAGGAGCGCCTGCCGACGTACGAACTCGCCGATTATTGCGTCGATAGCCACGCCGAACCGCCGCGCGTCGTCGAACAGATTCTGGCGCTAGGGATTTTTCCGAAGGTGACCGTATGACACACTCGAAGAGGCGCTTTCTTGCGGCTGCGGCGCTCGCCACCGCGCTCGCCGCCCTGCTCGCCTTTGCGGCATCCTCTCCGGCCGGCGTGAAGTCGGCGTCGCTCTTCGCCCCGGAAAAAGGAAATTTCAAAATCTTCGTCAACGGGCAGCAGATGGGAAAGGAACAGTTTGAGATCGGGCCGAGCAGCGGCAACTGGGTCGCTCGCGGAACGTCGGACATTCAATCGCCCGACGGCACGATGCACGTCTCGGGAACTCTCGAACTCCACGCCGACGGCACTCCAGCGCATTACGAATGGTCCACCGAGGGCGCCAAGAAGGCTTCCGCCACCATCGGCTTCAGCGGCTCGACGGCCACGATCGAATTGCGCCTCGAAGGCAGACGGCCGTTCACGCAGCAGCTCACGTTCAATTCCCCTCAGATCGTGATCCTCGACAACAACCTCTATCACCAGTACGCCGTGCTCGCGCGGCTCTACGACCACGACAAAAAGGGCGCGCAGACTTTTTCCGTGCTCGTCCCGCAGGAATTGACGCCCGGCAGCGTCACCGTCGAATCGCTCGGCGCGCAGGACGTCGGCGGCAAGAAACTCGAAGAACTCACCGTGAAGACCGAAGACCTCGAAGTCGATCTCTATCTCGACGGCGCGCGCCTCGTCCGCATCGCCGCCCCCAGCACCAACGCCGAAATCGTAAGGGAGTGACAATCCGCGCTCTTCGCGTCCCGGATGGGTTTGCGGGACGAGGGCCTGCCCGCCGGAGTTCGCCGTGGCGAACGAAGGCGGGATCTGCTGTCGCCTTTGTGGCACAGACACTCCTGTCTGTGCGCCTCGCCCTGAGTGCGCCGTGGGCGGGTGGCCCACCATTCTAATTCCTCAGGTTGATTCCGCGTCAACAACGAGCACGGTTGTCACTCTTCTCATTGAGTCCAATTCACACCGTTGGGTGCCCCACCCTTTGCTTTGTAAGGGTGGGACGGGTTTTCCGTTCGTAAGTTTTGGGGGACATCCCTGCTGACTCTTCGGTTCAATTCCGCGCCAACAACGAGCACGGTTGTCACTCTCCTCATTGAGTCCAATTCACACCGTTGGGTGCCCCACCCTTTGCTTTGTAAGGGTGGGACGGGTTTTCCCATCACAAGTTTTGCGCAGTTCGGGTCGCTACCACGGAAGTGGGTTCGGTGTGCATATGCTTTCTTCACCATATCTGTAAAACCGGTAGCTGCTCCAGAGCCACAGCTTCGGATCCTTCACTAGCCTTCGCTTCACAGGGTTGAGATGCATGTAGTGCAGCTTCTCGTTCCTTTTCTGGATGCTCCACACATTGAAATCGTAGAAGCGCCGCTGCCAGAAACTGCGCAGCCTCCCCTCCGGCGGTTCGGTCCATAGACGCAATTGCGATGCCGGCATGCGCTTGCGCTGTCGCGCACGGAGCCCTTTCGAGACGCGCTGCTTCAGTACTTGCATCACGGTTGAAGGCGTGCCGATCTTCGGCTCGCCGATCAAAATATGGAAATGCTCGGGCATCACCACGTAGCCAATCAGAGCGAACGCGTAACGATGACGGACCTCGTCGAGGATTTTCAGGAAGAGATTGCGTGCGCGGACTGAGCGGAGAAGTGGAAGGCGACGGTAGCAACTGCACGTGATGAAGTGCAAGTGGTGCTGTCCATAGCGGCGCTGCAATCGCTTCGGCACTTGACAGACCCCGAAAGGCCCCACCCTTCACACATCGAAGGATGGGGCACCCACCGGCGTGGAGTGAACTCCGAGTGAAACTGCCGAAGTGGTACCATCTTGCTGGGCTCTCGGTCAATTACGGGAAGTACTAGCGTCGGAAAGGGTGGGCCACCCGCCCTGAATCTCTACGCTATGGTCAGCGACAACCCTGAGACTTTCGCCGACCTTGACGGACATGGCGACGGCACCGCAGTCGCGGAGCCAGAGGCAGCTGAGGGAGCGGAGGCAGCGGAAGGCATGACCGCCGCGGAAGCTGCGGAGGGAGGAGCCGAGACGGGCGCCGAAATCGGGGAGGAAGGCGGCCTGTGGGGTGCGCTCGCAGGAGCCGCGGCGGGCGCAGCGATAGGAGTGGGGGTATATGAGGCTAAGAAACACTATGGCAACGCGGGGCCCCCTCCAAAGCCGACTCCGCCAAAGCCGCCCCCCACGGCACTGGAAGAGACAAAAGAAGAACCGGAACCCAGAGCGGCTTCTGGTGGCGCAAGAAAAGGCGGTGGACGAGACGACCGTAAGATCAACGAAGAACGGCAACAGAGCGCGGCATCGAAGGCCGATCAACTTCGTAAGGAGCGCGACCAGTTGCGCTCGAAGCCAAACAAGGCACCTGTGGATAAGGAGCGTCTCAAAAAGGTTGAGAATCAGCTTAGGCGGGAGGTTCAACGCCAGCGGAAATCAGAAACCCACGGGCGAAAGCACAAAGGCCCGCAGGAGCGTTAGGAGCAGTCATGGAACACTTATACACAATTCTTGCCGAATTCCGAGGCAGCACCCATATCTCTCAAATCGAGGCCGACACACCAGCCGTAGCCGTTCAGCGTTGGAGCGAAAGGGAATCCTTGGGGAAACAGGGATTTCCGGCTGGTGCTCGCTCAGAGGTCAGAAAACAGCTCTCAGCTGGCGATCTTCCCGTCCCGGTTTCTGGCCACAAGAATGTTTGGTGCATCAGCGGTACGCGTCGTGATGACCTAATTCTGATACATGTCGTACTGACATGTTCCCCATAGAGGGTGGCGCACGTAGGCTGATTAGATGACGTTGTCGGCTCTTAGCTTCGAGTAGACTTGGTAGGTGTTCGGCGACCAGGGCTCGGAAAAAGGAGCCGAGCAATGATGAATATAGGCTGTGATGATCTTCACACGCGCTATCAGGTGACGTCCCTTCGTCCGCCGCAGGCGTGAAGAGTGCGACGGGTCGCTTCAAAACACCTCTAGCATCCAGCCTCCAGCATCGAGCGTCCAGGACAGTCCACAGGGACGCACGCTTGACAGGCGCTCTCCCCTCTACAACCATGGTCGCGATGGACAAGTTCGCAAAATTCGGCAGAAAGCTGGAAGGTCTCGGAAGACGGAGCGGCCCCCTGGCCGCACTCATTTCTAATCGCCAATCGCCGGAATTAGAAACACCTCTAACCGCAAGAAAACAAACGATCGGGACCGTTTCTAATCGCCACTATATCGAGGCCCGAAGTCAGACGCCGGGATGTTCGAGCAGGAGTCGGATGCCGCCATTGACGGTGCGCACGGAGATGGGTGCGCCGCCGCCGTGGCCGAGCCTTCCGCGGTACGTCCGCGCGCCCGGAAGCGCGGTGGTGGAAGTGACCGGGAACTCGGAATACAACTCGCCGTTCATGTTACGGACGTTCAGGTCCGCGCTCGCGTTCGAGGGAAGCCCGAGAACCACCGAGCCGTTGACGGTTTCAAGATTCATCGGCGCGCCGTCGATCAAATGGCGCAGCTCGAGCCGCAGGTTGCCGTTGGTGGTCTTCGCGTTGAACCGGCCGGAGCTTTCCGTCACTTCCACGTTGCCATTCACGGAGCGGAGTTCTCCGCCACCATCCACGCCGTGCACGCGCACGCTTCCATTCACGGTGCCGACGCTGCCGAGCAGGACGCGATTCGGCACGTGGATCACGTATTCCACCGCGACCTCGGCGCCCGCTCCTTCGGGATACCGCGTGTGGACGTCCACTTCGCCCGGATGGCTTTCGACTTCGATCTTCACGAGGTCCACGTCGCTCGGATCATTCTGCGACGTCTTCACGGCGCGGATTTCCACTTCGTCGCGGTCCCATCCCTCCACCTGCACCGACCCGTTCACGTTGTCGAGAAGGAAGTGGCCGCCCGCGGGCAGCTTGCAAGTCTCGTGGAACACCTGCTCGGTGGTCGCAAGAGCGGGAATAGCCATCGCAAGGACGCAGGCCAGCAGCACGAGCGGCTTTGTCCCTATCGCGAAAAGCGAATTGCATCGAGTCGTCGTTTGCACGGTACGCCCCCTTTTGTGCAATTTCCGAGACTTTCAGCGGCCCGGGCCGCTATTCCATTTTCATCGAACCGGCGCCCTGCAAAAGCATCAGGATGCCCGAACAGTGTTACGGATGCGAGCTCTCTCCGGTTCCCTGCTGCGACCCGCCGGACGCTCCTTCGATCGGACTCGATTGCGGCTGCAACGTCTTCTGCACCTGGTCCATCTGCTGCTGGAGCTTCGACATCTGCTGCTTGTAAATTTGCGACTGCTTGTCCACATCGCTGAGCACGAACTGGATGTTCCCCGCCACAGTGCGCAGGCGAAGGATCTCGCCGCCACCATTGAGCGCGCCTTCGGCGCGAACGGTGCGAGCGCCCCTCGGAGAGTCGCCGTAGCTCACTTTCAGCGGGAAAGCGGGATCGACGATCACGCGGTGCTCATCGCCGCGCTGCACCTGGGCGTCGATCGTGATGGGCAGCGAACGCGGCAGATGCACGACGATGTCCCCGGAGGTGCTCTGCAATTCGCTGGTGCCGGGCAGCTTCGCCGGGGCGACAAACCACGCGGTGATTCCGCCGTCGCTCGTGGAAGCTTTCACCGCGCTATCGATCTGGGTCAGATAGATGCTGCCGCCGGACGTTTCAAGATCGGTCGGGCCGAACATGCGAACCACGCGGATGCCTCCGCCACCGGTCTTCGCGCGGACCAGCCCCGCGGCCTCACCGATTTCGATTTCGCCGCCGCCGGTTTCGGCGGCAAGTTCGGCGCCGGAATGTTCGAGCGTGATATTCCCGCCGCCGGTCTCCAGATGCGCCGTTCCCTGAATCGACGTAACGCGAATATGGCCGCCGCCGGTGCGGAGCGTGGCGCTGCCGCCGACCGAACCCACGGTGATATGGCCGCCGCCCGTATTGGCGAACAACTCTCCGGCGACGCTCCGTGCGACGATGTTGCCGCCGCCGCTATCGAGACGCGCCGGGCCGCCGATGCCGCTCGCGGTGATATTGCCGCCGGCAGTCGAGAGCGCCGCGCGGCCGCCAATTTCGCCGGCGTCGATGTTGCCGCCACCGGTCGAGACCTCGAGGCTGGCGCTTTTCGGAATATTCAGATAGAGCGTCGCCCAGAGCCGGCCGGTCGAGCGCGCCGATGTTTGCGCCTTCAGGTACACCTCATCGGGCGTCTCGCGCGACGTCACGGTGAAACTTTTCAAGAGTTGCTGGGCGTCTTTCTGCGAGGCGTCGGTCTCGAGATGAACGCGGTAATCCACTTTGCCGGAATTCTGCGTGCGAATCACGACGTTGCCGAGGTCGGCGGAGAGGTGGATGCGCTGGCCCTCATGCGTGGGGACCGAACCCGTCAACTCGGAGGTCAAGCGCGGCCCGGAATGAGCGCCGCCCGAAGACGCCATTCTGCGGTGCGCGGAGGCGCTTGCGACGAAAAGAACAAGGACGGCCAGCGGCGCAACGAAGAACGCGGCAAGAGATTTCCTGGAAGCGCGCCGGAGAACGGAAGCCGTCACGTTGCCTCGCATCGCTAAAACTTCTCGCGCGGGCCGAGATCGCGGATCGCTGCCGCGCTCTGCAGGCGAATGTAGGTGTTGGGATCTTTCTGCATGCGGTCGCGCAGCACGGAGAGCATGCGATCGTCCGAGGCGGCTTGGCCCTTTGCGGCCATGTCGCGCAACGCGTTGACGGCTTCGATGCGCACGCCGGGATTCTGATCGTCCACCAGCGCGTCGAGCAAAGTCTGGCGGACCATCTCTTGCGGCTCCGCGCTATTGAGCGCTTCGAGGGCCTTCAGCCGGACGGCCGCATTGCGGTCCGTGCGGACCACGTTGCAAAGAGCGGAGCGGACATCGGGATCGTTGCTGCGTCCGCGGAGGCACTCGACGGCGTC
Organism: Terriglobia bacterium; assembly: GCA_020073605.1. Lineage (GTDB taxonomy): Bacteria > Acidobacteriota > Terriglobia > Acidiferrales > UBA7541 > Palsa-295. The sequence goes on along the minus strand of JAIQEW010000014.1, from coordinate 59,637 downwards.
GAGGCGCACATCCGGGCAGGAGCGCTCGCCGCTTTTCAGGACGCCGAGCAGAACGCCTTTCACATCGTCGTCGTTTACGGTGCCTTCGACCATCACCGGACGCTGCGCCTTGAGCTGCAATTGGACGCGAGCAGGTCCTTCATCGCCGGAAGGAAACAAGCTGATGCCGGCAACGTCCGCGCTGTGCAAATCGAGGGATGTGAGAGCGGAACCAGCCGAGCTGCCGGAATTCGGGGAACCGACAGGCGCGAGGGACGTGGCGGAGTTCAAAACGCCGGCAACATTCGATGTGTCCGCATTTGCGGGATGGCGGAGGAACCGAGGCCCGAAAACGCCGACGCTGAAACCGATCAGCAGAAGGACCGCTGCGCTCCAAGCCGGACGCGGCGCGAGCCAGTTCGCCGGGAGCAGCGAGCCGAACGTGCGGCGCAGCCAGCCGCGCTCTTCTTCACGATCGAGCGCGTCTTCGAGGCTTGCACGGCAGGAAGCGAGCAGAGCGGCGTCGGGTTCGTTGCGGTGAGAACCGAGAAGGGCGAGGAGTTCATTTTCGCGCTGGAGCGTCGCGGAGCACGAAGCGCAAGTCGAAAGGTGCGCTGCAAGCCGCGCCTGGTCGGCTGGATCGAGTTCGCCTTCCGCCGCGAGCAGAATGAGCAGCGGCTGCCACTCGCCGCAAGGCTGATTCGTCATGTCTTCGTTCGCCATGTCCTGCATCTTGTCGGTCTCTCTACTGCTTGAAGCCGTCGAGGCTCGCGCGCAATTTTCGCGTCGCCCGGAAAAGCGAATTCTTGGCCGTTTCTTCCGATGTGCCGAGCATGTCGCCGATCGCGCGCAGACGCAAACCCTGATTGTGCTTCAGCTCGAAAACCATGCGCTCGCGGGGAGAAAGGCGTTTCATCGCTTCCTGAATGTGCCGGCCAAGTTCCTCGCCGAGCAGCCGCTTTTCGGGATTCGCCGCGGCGCCCAGTTCCGGCTGGCGGTCAAAAAAATCGCGCGTGCCGCCATCGGCCTCTTCGGGAACGGGCGCCTGATCCTCGCGGCGGCTGGTGCGGCGGCGCAGGTGGTCGAGCGCCACATTCGTCACAATCCGGTAGAGCCAGGTGTAAAAGCTGCACTCGAACCGGAAGCGGTTCAGGTTCTTGTACACCCGCAGAAAACTTTCCTGATAAATGTCGCGGGCGTCCTCGGGGCGATGGACGAGATTCAACGCCAGGCGCAGGACCTCGCGGTCGTAGCGGCGAACAAGCTCCTCGAAAGACATCCGGTCGCCCGCCTGGGCCTTCCGGACGAGGGCCTGCTCCTCCGCAAGCTTCACCGCCGCTGCCTGGCGCGCATCTCCGTCGAGTGCGACGCTCATCCCCATCGTGTCTGCCGCCGTGCGGGACTCTGCTCCGGCCGGCTCGTCTGTTTTCGAGCCGCCGAGCCTGCCTGCCCCGGCTTCGAGCCTTTCTCCGGGTTCCGCTTGGATAGACGCCCAAACGGGCCCTTCGTTAGCACCCGGTGAGGCCATTTTGGCACTATCTGAGGGTTCGGCCAAGGTGGATTGGCTCCATTGAAATTCGGCGTCTTCGCTCGGCGGAATCATTTCCAGTCTCCTCAAGGAAAGTTTCGCGCCGGCCAGTGATCGTACAAAACTTATTACGAGGGCCGCTATCCGGTTGTTCCGGTCAAATTGGCCTTGGGAAGACTGGGGCAAGAAAAGAGGCGGGTGGCGCTAGTGCCGCTGGATGCGCGTGCCGAGACGGATCAACCCGTAAACGGCGACGCAGACGAGGAAGTCCACGCCAGCTCCCCAGTCAATGGCGAAACCCTTGTGGCGCAGTGCTTCGGGAAGATGGGGCACCAGGGAAAGGTAATAGATCGCGTTGCCCAGAAGAATGGCGATCAAGTATTCAAGCCATCGCCGGGGAGTCGCTCCGAGGAATTGTCGCGCTGTTGCCATAAGGGTGGCCCACCCGAAAGAGATCAGATGGGCCACATCTTAGGACAGGCGTAGTGCAGTGTAAACCGCGGCGATCCGGCGGGACGAAGTTTGTCAGCCGTTCGCGGGGGTAATTTCCTTCGACGTGATCTCATACTTGAAGGTGTCCGCGTCGAGGGGATCGAGCCGGCCGTCGGCAGTTTCCGCCTGCGGATACATGAAGAATCCGAGCGGCTTGCCGGTTGAGCCGGGCAACGCGACATCGTGCGCGAAGTTGAACGCCATCCAGTTCATTTCCCAGGACCCGAACAGCCGGGTGCGGGCCTTCTTCACCATGTCGTCATCCAGGGGGCGGTTGCCGGGCGGCTCCTCCAGCACGACCTTGCGCACATCCGCAGGGTCAACGGGTACCCAGCCGTGGTCGTGGAGATATACCTCCGCACGGCAGTGCTGCGCCTTTGTAATCTTTTCCGAGGAAGCGCCGAGGCTCTTGTATCCCAGGTCCGACTTGGCCACGCGAATGCCATACACGTCGCGCGCAGGAAGGCCGGAGGCGCGAGCAAGGCCGACGTAGAGAGCGTTGAGGTCGGCGCACTTCCCGGTCAAATCCTTGGTCTCAAGCATGAAGCGGATGTCGCCGACGCCACATCCGCGCGTTTTCGGATTCCGCGAGGTGTTTTCGACGATCCACTCGTAGATGGCGCGCGCCTTTTCAACGTCCGTCTTCGCCCCCCCCGTGATCCCGTTCGCCGTCTCTTTCACGATGCCGTCGGTCGGAATGAGGTTCGTCGGTTGCAGAAAATACTCTTGCTCCTCGCGGCTCGCTTTCGATCCCTTGCCGAGCGCGGAGAGGTCGACGGAAATGTTCTTCGTCGCGATTCGGCTCGTGACTGTGAGGACGGGCTTTGTCCCCGTGGGAAACTCCGCCGAGACGATGCCGAGCGACTGGGGCTTGTTCTTGAGAATCTTGGCGGTGCCGCCTTCGGCACTGAAACCATTCGAGAGCGTCTTCTGGAAGGGCGTGCGACTGATCAGCGCGGCAGGCACCCATATTCGCGTGGTTCCGGCCGGCTTGAGGACTTCGACGTGTGTGGTGACTTCGAATGTGCGCCAACCGCTGGGCGCATTGCCTTCAGCGAACAAACTGTTCGCTCTTAGGAACGGAAGACTTACTGACACGATTCCTGCGGACCGCAGGAAATCACGGCGTTTCATGATGCCTCCTCTTTTTTTCGAATCCGAGTCTCCTCGGTGCTTCTCGATCGGGATTTTCCCGTCGCTTCCTCAGAAACGCGCAGATTGTACGCCTCTGACAGAATTGAAGCAACCGACGCGCCGCGGGGGTATTGACTCATCTTGATTCGAGCGGCCCAGCTGTTTCTTCGATGTATTCGTTGTTCTTTGTTCAAGCGATTCATGATGTCTGATTATGCTTGCGCGGCTCATGCTAGCAAACTGCTATTTGTGGATTTTGGGATTAGCCACGTCAGATAGTCGGAAGCCAATGCACAAAGGATCCAGTACCTCGGCGCGCGCTTTCTCAACCACTTCACGGCTAGAGACATAGACATATCCCTTCTGGACGGCCAATGTAACTCTAAGTGTCTGTTTATCATTGCTATACAGTACATTTTCTATTTCCACCGCTTTCATGTCGCCCTCCGCACCGAAGGCGCGCACGGCAACACGCAGGCTCAAAATATTCTCCGACCGTTGAGGAATTACTGTGGTATACTCCGCGCGCTGTAGAATCGTATTCCACAAGGAGTTTGCGATGGCACAAGAAACACAAACACCCGCCCCGCCGTACCTTCCGCTTAAGACCTTTCTCAGCGCGTTGGATGCCTTGCGCGAGGGCGTTCCCAAGCGAATTGACCGTGGGATCTGGCGCTCTCAGTCCGGTTCTACGCAAGGCCAGATAATGATTGCGCTTCGATTCTTCGGCCTGCTCAACGAATCCGATGAGCCTGCAATGCCAGTCTTGGAGAAGCTGGCGAAGGCTGACGAAAATGAGCGCAAGAAACTTCTGAAGCCGCTCGTTGAAAAGTGCTATCAGCCAATCATCTCTCATGACCTAACCAAAATGACTCCCAACATGCTTTCAGAGGAGATGGGGAAGTTTGGTGTAAGCGGAGGCACCGTTCGCAAATCAGTGACTTTTTTTCTCCAACTCGCCAAGCATCTTGATTTGGCTATGTCCCCATTCTTGACCGACCAAACGCGCACCTCTCCCGCCAAGCGTCGCCCGCGATCCTCAAGGGCGTCCACAAATGGCGGTGGGGCTTCGACACCAAACGCAGCGCCTCCCGCGACCACTGGCAGTACAACGTCAGTGACCTTGCGGGGCGGGGGCACGGTGACTATGAATGTCACAGCCGACGTATGGAAGATGCCGTCAGATGACCGTGCGTTCGTCCTCGACCTAGTGGACCGAATCCAGGGATACGAAAAGGCTCCGGCAGCAGTAAAGCCGAAAGAGAAAGCCGCAGGGCAATCATGAGGAGGGTTACCGCCCATGCCGCTATACGCATGGCCTACCGTGCGGCGTGGGCCGCCGAACGACAAGACCCGCTTCCAATACCCTTTGCCGGATGACTGGAAGCGGGCCGTGGTAGGGACGCGACATCGCGCCTAAACCGACGCGATTATACCTGTTTCTTAGACCAACGAGCCTTCGCCGCTTTCTTAGCGATGGCTGTTCTCTTACTGGCGGGAAGTGCTTCCGCACGAGCCTTCCCGCCTTTAAGACCACCCGCACGGCCTATACGTGCAAGGTAGTCTGTTATCGTTTCTGATGTTGAAGACTCTTCTGTGGACTGTCGCACGATCTCAGCGGCACGCTGGTTAACGTCTCTTGGTAACTTGCTTGAGCGCCTCATGCATCTAGCATAGCAGAAACGGAGCGTATATATGAAAGTCAAGAAATCGATCCAAGGTGATTGGCTGGGTGAGGCCCTTGATCCGGTACTTGGAAAGAAGGTGTTGCGATTCAATTACCGCAAGGCATCTAAGAAACGCGGAAGAAGATTCGATACGCTCGAACTGCATTTCGCCAACGGGAAAGTGTCAATCTCTCCCGATCCCGTCGGCAAAGAGCTTGAGCTGGTCGCATGGTTCACACCGGAATCAAAATGAGTCACTACGGCCACGAGGGTGATCCCCGCGAAATCGAATGACGCGCGGTCCGCTGCATCGCGGGAGCGACGGGCGGCGCCCACCGGACGCGATCAGCGAACCGTGCTAAAGTTCAGCGCGAGGGGATAAGCCTTGCGGCGTTACAGGCGATTTCCGATCCATAAATGTTCCGGTGCGTTGCTCCTCGTCGTCGCGGGAGGGCTACTCGCGGCGGCTCAGGAGAAATCCGTTGCGAACAAAGAGGGCGAGGCGCTGTACGGCGAGCGCTGCGCCTCGTGCCATGACGCGGGAGTTTCGCGCGCGCCCAGCCGCGCCGCAATGTCGGAAATTCCGTCCGAGGATATCCGGTCCTCGCTGACGACCGGGCGCATGAATTCGCAAGGCGCAAATCTGACGGCGGAACAGATCGACGCCGTGAGCCGCTTTCTTTCCACTCAAGCGGCAGCGCAGCAGCAACAACCGGCAGACCAATTCCTTTGCGGCGCGGGCGGGCGCCCCTTCGCTCCACAAGCCGGCCAGCCTCAGTGGAATGGATGGGGCGTGGACGCCGCGCAGCACCGGTTCCAGCCCGCAACAATGGCGCGACTGCGAGCCGATCAAGTGCCGAGGTTGCAGCTGAAGTGGGCGTTCGGGTTCTTGAACACCACGCAGGCGTACGCGCAACCCACTGTCGTGGGCGGGCGCGTGTTTGTAGGCAGCGCGGGCCGTCGCGTCTATTCGCTCGACGCGGCGAGCGGGTGCACGTACTGGCAGTTCGGCACGGAAGCGGCGGTGCGCACCGCGATCAGCGTCGGCACAAACGGGCGCGGCTGGGCCGCGTACTTCGGCGATCAGCACGCGAATGCGTACGCGGTGGACGCCGCCACCGGCAAACTTTTGTGGAAGACCCGCATGGATGAGCATCCGGCAGCGCAGATCACCGGGGCGCCGCTACTCGTCGGGAACCGGCTGTACGTGACGGTGTCTTCGCTCGAAGAAGTGACGGGAGCCGATCCGAAATACGAATGCTGCAAGTTCCGCGGAAGTGTTTCCGCGCTCGATGCTGCAACGGGAAAGGTGATCTGGAAGAGTTACACGATTCCCGAAGAACCCAGGCCGGTGCGCAAAAACCGGCTAGGCGTGCAGCTCTGGGGACCCTCGGGCGCGGGCGTGTGGTCCTCGCCGACCGTGGACCTGAAAAGCCGGAGAATCTACGTAGCCACGGGCGACAGCTACTCCGATCCACCAGCAGACACTTCGGACGCGTTTCTGGCATTCGATCTGGAGACGGGGAAACTTTTGTGGTCGAGGCAGATGTGGAAGGGTGACGCGTATAACATCGATTGCGACATACCGGGAGAGAAGCAAGCAAATTGTCCGGAGTCCAAGGGACCCGATTTCGATTTCGGATCGTCTCCCATTCTGGTGAACCTCGCGAACGGCCGCCGCGCATTGATCGCCGGGGCGAAATCGGGAATCGTCTACGCGGCCGATCCGGATCACGACGGCGCGCTGCTCTGGCAAAAGCGCGTGGGACATGGCGGCACCCTCGGCGGAGTGCAGTGGGGATCGGCTGCCGACGCCAAGAATGTGTACGTTGCGTTGTCGGACGTCGAGAGACGCCCCTCGCCGCCGGGATCTCCCGCCGGGCAAGACTCCGTGTATGGAGTGAAGTACGAACTCGATCCGAAAAGTGGCGGCGGACTGTTTGCTCTCAAGCTCGACACGGGAGAGACAGCCTGGCATACGCCGCATCCGGGCTGCGACCGGCCAGGCTGCAGCCCCGCGCAATCGGCGGCGGTGAGTGCGATTCCGGGAGTGGTCTTCTCGGGCGGAGTCGACGGCCACCTGCGGGCGTATTCGGCCACGGACGGCCGGATCATCTGGGACGTGGACACCATGCGGGAATACAAGACCGTCAACGGAATCAAGGCCAAGGGCGGCGCGCTCGACGGGCCCGGCGCGGTCATCGCGGGCGGGATGCTTTACGTCAACTCGGGGTACTTCTTCCAGGGGAGCGCTTCCGGCAACGTGCTGCTGGCATTTTCCGTGGACGGCAAGTAGCCGCTCATTCTTTCCGCGATACGACCACTCATTGCATGAGCGTCGTGCTGACTAACTCGGTGAAGTACCTGCGAGGCGTGGGCCCCAACCGCGCCGCTGCGCTCGAGGAGCGCGGCATCGCGACCGTCGGCGATCTGCTCGGCTACCTCCCTTTCCGCTACGAGGACCGCATCCGGTTCACCCCCATCGCGGAGATCGTGCCCGGACAGGTGTGCACGATCCTCGGGGAGGTTGGAGCGGGCGGGGGAAACATCGTGCGATTCCGCGGGGGGCGCGGGCCGGTATTTCACGTCACCGTGCGCGACAAGTCGGGCTCGGTGCACGCGCGATTTTTTCACGGCGCGTATCTGGAAGGCCGGCTGAAGGAAGGGCAGCGGCTCGTGCTGCACGGGAAGGCGGAAGCCGATCCATATCGCCCGGCGCGCATCGAGATGGTGAATCCGCAGATCGAGCTTGTGGGCGGCGATCAGGCGCCCGCGGATTCGACCGAAGTGGGCCGCATCGTGCCCATTTACGAAGCGATCGGCGGGATCAGCTCGCGGATGCTGCGGCGGATCATTTACAACGTGCTGCTGAGCTTCGACGGCAGCGTGGCAGACGCGCTCCCCGACGAAATCCGCGAACGGTATCGCTTCCCCACGCGGCGCGAGGCTCTGCTCTACGCGCATTTTCCGCCGAAGAACGAAAGCCTCGAATTATTGAACAGCTTCCGCAGCCCGGCCCAGCTCCGGCTGATCTTCGAGGAGTTCTTCTATTACCAGCTCGCGCTGGCGCTGCGGCGGCAGACGGACCACCGCGAGCGCGGAATCGCCATGCGGGTGCGCGAGGAGAAGATCCGGGAAGCGATCAAACGAATCCTTCCGTTCAAGCCGACCGCCGCGCAGAAGCGCGTGCTGGCGGAAATCGCGGCGGACCTCGAGCGGCCGTATCCGATGCACCGGCTGCTCGAAGGCGACGTCGGAAGCGGAAAAACGATCGTGGCGTTCGAAGCCGCGACGATCGTGATCGAGAACGGCTATCAGGTGGCGCTGATGGCGCCCACCGAAATCCTCGCCGCACAGCATTTTCTCTCCGCGCGGCGGATTTTCGCGCCCGCCGGATACGGCGTCGATTTGATCGTGAGCGGGCGCAAGCATGCCGAACGCGAGCGAGCGATTGAGCGCGTCGCAAGCGGCGAAACGAAATTCGTGGTCGGCACGCACGCGCTGATCGAGAACCCGGTGATGTTTCAGAAGCTCGGACTCGCGATCGTGGACGAGCAGCATCGCTTCGGCGTGCTGCAACGCAAGCGGCTGATCGAGAAAGGCGCGTCGCCCCACGTGCTGGTGATGACGGCGACGCCCATTCCGCGCACGCTCGCGCTTACACTCTACGGCGACCTCGACCTTTCCGTGATCGACGAGCTGCCGCCGGGACGCACGCCGATCGAGACGCGGTGGACGCCGGAGACGCAATTGCCGGGCGTGTGGGAATTTCTGCGCCGCGAAATCGCGAGCGGGCGGCAGGCATACGTGGTCTATCCGGTGATCGAAGAGTCGAAGCAGGAGCTGAAGGCGGCGACGGCGGAATACGAACGGCTGGCGAAGAGCGTGTTCCCCAAAATGCGCGTGGGGCTGCTGCACGGGCGGCTGAAGAACGAAGAAAAAGACGCGGTGATGGAAAAGTTCCGCCACGGCGAGCTGGATATTCTCGTCGCGACCACGGTGATCGAAGTCGGCGTGGACGTGCCGAACGCGACGGTAATGGTGATCGAGCACGCCGAGCGGTTCGGCCTCGCGCAGCTTCACCAGCTCCGAGGCCGGATCGGGCGCGGAAAGGAAAAGTCGCACTGCATCCTCGTCGCGCCGAAGTCGATCACGGGGGACGCGAAGGATCGCATCGAGACGATGGTCGCCACCACCAACGGGTTCGAAGTCGCCGAGCGGGACCTGAAGCAGCGCGGGCCGGGCGAATTCTTCGGCACGCGGCAGCACGGCGACGCGGCCTTTTCTTTCGCGCAGCCGCTGCGCGACCATGAAATCCTCGAGCTCGCGCGGCGCGAGGCCTTCGCGCTGGCGGAGAATCCGGCACGTGCGAATGAGGTGGTCGCGCGGCTGGAATCGCTCAGCCCGGTCTGGCAAAAGCGATACCAGTTGGCGTCGGTGGGATAAGAGGCAGGATGAAACCATGCGCGTGATCGCAGGCAAATTCCGCAGCCGGCAATTGAAAGGCCCGGGAAAATTGCGCCTGCGGCCGACGAGCGACCGCCTGCGCGAAACGCTCTTCAATATTCTCGGACCGGCGATCGAGGATTCGCTGTTCGTGGACGCCTATGCGGGCACGGGCGCCATCGGCATCGAAGCGATCAGCCGAGGAGCACGCGAGGCCGTCTTCATCGAATCACACGCAGCGAGCGCGCGGCTGGTGCGCCAGAATCTCGAAGCGCTCGGGATTCGCGCGGGAGCCGAAGTGATCGAGGCGAATGCCGTGCGAGGACTGGAAAGACTCGCGGCGCGGCACCGGATGGCGGATTTCATTTTTCTCGATCCGCCGTACGAACGCGACGAGGAATGCTTGCTCGTCCTCGAGTTCCTCGATTCCTCCCATTTGATTGCGCCGGGCGGCATCGTGATCGTCGAACATCGCCGCAAAACGGAACTGCCGGAGCGATTCGACCGGCTCGAACAAACGCGCCTGCTCGAGCAGGGAGACGCGGCGCTAAGTTTTTACCGCTTGGCAGCCGCGGCCTGAAGCGGCAGCCTTCGGTGAGGGGGCGCGAGACGTGAGAGCGAGGCATAGGAGCCCTAGAACTGCAGCGTCACGGCGTCGCAGAAAACGCAGCGGTTACGTCACAGCCGAAGACACGACTCCTTAACGGATCTGTCCGCACAGGTCTTGCAGCCACTTGGCATGCCGAGTGCATCCGACCCCATCGAGTATAATGGCCGGACTCATGCAGCCAGTCATTCCACCCGAGGCTCCTCCGCTCGCGGATTACCTTGTCGAGCTGCCGCCCCACGCGCGACTGCCACGGCTCGATCTGGCCATTGACTGGGAATCGCCGCGACGGGAATTCTGGTCGAGCGTGCGCGCCAATGTGGCGGGCCCGCGACCACCAAAATACGGCGAGCTCGCGGAGAGCCGGGGATTCCGCGTTGAATGGGTTCGCGGCAAACCGCCGGGCCGGGCTTTTCTGGCTTCGTGTCTCTGGCATATCGCAGTCGTCTGGATTCTGATACTGCCCATCTGGGGATTCCTGCCGCAGAACACTCCCACGCTCGCGCCCGTGCAGATCGAGCTGACGTGGTACGGCGAGCCGAAGGATTTGCCGCCGATCACCTTGCATGCCGCTCCGGCGAAGCCGGCCGCGGCTCCCAAGAAGCCGGAGGATGCGCCCAAGCCACCTGACGATCGCGGCGCCGACGCTTTTCATCCGCGGCAGACGATTCTTTCTATCCCCGTGCGCGTGACGCACCCGCGGCAAACGCTGATACGTCCCGATGCGCCGCCGGCTCCGCCGAAGATTTTGACGCCGCTGCCCAACATCGTGCAGTGGTCCGCGGTTGAAATCGCGAGGCCGCACCTGCAACTCGCGCCGACGGACTCGGCACCGCGCATTCAAAAGCGCGCCGTCCGCGACGTGGCTGCGCCGGAAGCGCCGAATCTGGAAAAAAATACTGGCCCGCTGAATATCGCTCCATCGCCGACCGCCATACCCCGGCCGCGGATCACGCTCAACGCGATGTCAGCTCCCGTCATCGAGCGCCATCAGGCAAAAGCGGACGCCGGCCCCGCGCCGGAAGTCGGAGCCGCCGCGGCGGAGGGCGATGCGAATCTGCGCCGATTGATCGCGCTTTCCGCCACACCGGCTCCCCCCGCGCCCCAGGTCAACGTGCCCGAGGGAAATCTGGCCGCGCGTATTTCTCTCTCGCCCGAGGGAATGAAGCCCGGCGCTCCCGGAGACATGGCGAACTCCTCGGCAAGTGCAAGCGCCGGTGCAAAGGGAAACTCGAGGTCAGCGCCGGGAACGATCGGCACGGGTGAAGCAGGCGGCGCGGGCTCTCTTCCGGCTGCGGTGAGCATCAGCCCGGGAATTGCGCGCGGCGGAGGCGGGGGCATCACGCCGGCGGCGAGGCGTCCGGGCGGGCTGATCCTGAAGCCGACGACACCGTATGAGCCGGCGACCAACACGCGTCGAGGCCCCGCGAACGTGGCGGCCATCGATCCAAGCCTGCCGCCGGAAAAGATCTTCTCGGGCAAAGAGGTGTACACGCTGCACGTCAATCTGCCGAACCTGACCAGCGCGAGCGGGAGCTGGGTTCTGAATTTCGCCGAACTCGATGAGGAAATCGGGCCGCCTTTCAGGCACAAGGAGCAAGTTGCGGGGCCGGTGCCGATCGAAAAGGCGGATCCGAAGTATCCGCAAGAGCTGATCAAGGGCCACGTGCATGGCGAGGTGGTGCTCTACGCGATCATCCGCAAGGACGGATCGGTGGACAGCATTCAAGTAGTGCGGGGGCTCGATCCACAACTCGACCGGAACGCGATCGACGCGCTCGCGCAGTGGAAATTCCGTCCGGGCACGCGCGCGGGGGTGCCCGTCGATCTCGAAGCCGTCGTCCACATACCCTTCACCTACATCGATCCGAGAGACTACGGCCCGCGGTAATCCTCAGCAACCTTCACGAAGACAAGACTTCGATCAGGCGCGAGATATCCTCCGGCGTGTTGTAGATGTGCGGCGCGATGCGCAGGGCATTTTCGCGCAGGCTGACGTGGATTCGGGCCGCACTCAATTTCTCATGGAGCGCCGCCGTGGTCTCTGGATCGCGCGCGGCGACGCACACGTAGGGGCCGCGCCGTTCGCGATCCTCGGGCGAGGCCAGCGCGCAGCGCGTGCCGGGAAGGCGCTCGATGATTTCATCGACGAGCGCGTCGATATGGCGCTGGATGGCGTCCACGCCGATGCGCAGGACGAAATCGAGCGACGAATCGAGCGACGCAAGATTGGTGAAGTTCGCGGTCTCTGGCGAATCCCAACGGCGCGCGCCGGGCAAGGGGCGCTGATTTTCAAGCGGCAGGGCGTGAAGCCTTCGCGCACCTTCCAGCGCCATGAAGTAGACGGGGCCGAGCGGCAGGCGCTCGATCCATTCGCCGGCAATCCAGAAGAAACCCACGCCGTAAGGTCCCAGAAGCCATTTATAACCGCTACACACGGCCATTGCCGCGCCGAGACCGCGGATATCCATCGTCGTCGCGCCGGCACACTGCGAGACGTCGAGGACAAGCGCGGCGCCCACTTGTTCGCACGCGCGCGCCACCCGAGGAGCGTCGAGCCGCGCACCGTTGTCGAATCGTACCAGGCTCGCGGAGACGACGCGCGTTTGCGGCCCGATGTGCTCGATGTAGTCGTCGGCGGAAATGAAGCGGCCTCGCGGCTGGATCACCTTCACCCGGAGCTTTCCCGCCTGCTCGTAGCGCAGCCACGTGGAAAAATGCGCCGGGAATTCGCCGCGCGCGACCAAGACTTCATCGCCGGGCTTCCAGTCGATTCCCGCGGCTACGGACGCGAGCCCCGCGCTAGCGCCATTCGTGACGGCGATTTCGTCCGGCCGGGCCCCGATTACGCGGGAGACTTTTTCGCGAATGCGATCCGGGAGATCGAAGTACGCTGCGTCCGGTATTTTGTCGGGCCGCTTCTTCCATTCGAGCGCGGCCTGCGCTTCACGCGCGGCGGTAAGCGGCATGGCGCCTTGGAGCGCAGCGTTCAGATACGCCACGCCTTCGAAATCGGCGAATTCAGGGCGATAGTCGGTTGGCACCGTGCGAACCTCCTCAAACAGGATTCGATGTTAACTGTGAAGGGGCGCGGCGGAAAGCAGCGGGGGTCTGGACATCGCGGACAATTTGGCAGGTGAAACTCATCGCTCCGCAAAAGCATCCGGAGCGCGAAAAACGCGCATCGTCAGAAATGCGCGCGGAGTTCGCGGAACGCCGCCAGGATCAGCAATCTTCCCGTGCCGCTTTCGAGCTCCGACTTTTCCATCTCCCACGTGGCCGAGTGCGGAATGAAGACGGCGTTCAGGCCGGATTGCAGCGCCGGGTTGATGTCGCTGCGCGGGCTATTGCCCACCATCCAGCCGTGCGACTTCACGATCTTGAACTGCTCGATCATCCGCCCGTACGTTTCCGATTCCTTCTCCAGGACGATTTCGATGGCTTCGAAGTAGGACTGCAAGCCGGAGCGCTCGACCTTGGCGGCCTGCTCGGCGGGCTCCCCCTTGGTCAGCAGGATCAGCCGGTGGTGCTTGGCGAGATAGGCAAGCGTTTCGGGAACGCCGTCGAGAATGTGCGGAGGCGTGCTTTCCAGCTCGTGGACCAGCTCTTCGATGTTCTTGACGACTTCGCGGCGCGCGGAATTTCCCGCCAGCTTCAGATACGTCTCCTCGAGAGAACGCCCGAAGCTGCGCACGCCGTAGCCGTGCTGGCGGATGTTGCGGCGCTCGGTCTCGTTGAGGATGTGGCGGATGTATTCGCGCGTGTAGCCGAGATGCTCGAGGCGCGTGATGAAATCATCGATCGCCTTCTCGAAGAAAATGTTGTTTTCCCAGAGCGTGTCGTCGGCGTCGATGAGCAGGGTGTGGCGTGCCATGCGAAGTCCTTAAACATAAATTCTGCGTCAGCGGGAGAGATAAGAGAAGGAAATTCGGCAGCGGGTCAGTTTCCGATTAGCGCGCAAATCAGGACTTGGGCCTGCGAGCGAGGAGCTCCTGCCAAAGTTTCCAAATTCCTAAAGCGATTCCCTGATAGTGCTCTGGCGGGCCCGCGGTGCCAGAGTCAAACCATCGAACAAACTCTGCGTGTACAACTTGGAGCACATCGTCCGCAGAGTGGCAACTGCGCAGCCTCGGTAAGATGGTCTCTGCTTCCGGCTCATACTCGTCCGTATTGTCGCCAAAATTGATTCCTATTGGATCGTGGCGATAAAGAAGCTCGGCGACGGAGTCGAATAGCTTGCCGTACTCCGCTCTAAGTCGACGGCGGTTTTCCAGAATCTCATCGCGCGTTCTCGTCATGTCGTTTGACATAAACCAAACTCACGAATCGGCTCACTAGGGCAAGAATACAGCAGGACAGGTGGTCAAGTCCCGATGAGTCGGATAATCGGACAATAACCCACTGTTGAGATTCGCAGCGGCGTGATGCGCGCGCCGAAGCCCCGTCAGGCCGAGGCGGGAAGGAATTCGTAGCGTTCGATCTGCGCGGCCACGCCGCGGCGTCCGTTGTGCGATTCGACGCGCAGGACACGGGCGTAGCAGCGGATATGGACGTCGCCGGCGAGCGTGATCTGCTGCGGAAGCGTGAGGACGAACTCGATCGAGCTGCCTGTCTCGAGGGCAGCCTCGATCAGGAAATAGAGGCCGCGGAAGCTGACGTCGCGGGTTTCACCGGGCTTCTCCGTAACGCTGTCGCCCATTGAGAACCGCACCTTCAAGGGAAGCATCATCGAAAAACGCCGGGCCGCCCGCCGCTCCACACTGTTTTCCACGGAGCCTCCCGTTCCTCAAAACTGAGCCAAAGCTACCATCGCTCCCCCGCCCGCGCAACGGAGTTTTTCGGCGCGCCCGAGGCACCGATCCGGGAATCGATGCGGTCGGCTCCGTGAAAGGATTGATCTGGGCGGGCGCTGCCGCTACGATGGAATAGTGATGCCGGCACCCGCCACGTTCGTCGAGCAACGGAAGCATCCGCGCGCGCAGCTCCAGCTTTCCGCCCGGATTCGCTGGCACGAACCGCTCGGGATGCGCCTGGAAGTGACGCGAACCGAGGATGTGTCCCGCGAAGGGCTGCTCGTACACCGAAACGAACCTTGCGACGCGCCGGCGCGCGTGTGGGTCGTGTGCCCCTTCGATCCGGCCGCGAGCGGTCCCGCGCAGCCGGAAACTCCCGCGCGCATCGTCCGCGTGGAACGCGCGACCGGCGGCGGGTGTCGCATCGCGCTGCAATTTGCGCCGCCGCCGAGCAAATGGCCGCGTCCCTTCGAACGAGAGCGGCGAAACTCCTCGCGCACTCCCCTGGCGCTGCCCGTCCTCGTGCGCCTCGCCGGAACTCCCTGGCCCGAAGAGTCCATGACGCAGGACATCTCGCAGACCGGAATGCGGTTTGAAACCTCGCACATCTATGCCGCGGGAGACACGGTGGTCGCAAAGATCCCCTGGGGCAAGTGGACGGCGACCGGAGAGATCGCCGGGCGCGTCGTGCGCGTACAGGCCATGGAGGACGGGCCGGGGCCCGCGCCGCTCGCCGACCCGAAGAGAGGCGCGAGCGCGATCTTCACATCCGTGGCCGTGCAATGGTTGCACGGCGGGATGAACGGAGCGGCGAAGGGGCGAAAGACTCTTTCGGCGCCCCGCTGATGGCTGAAGTCTTCCATCGCAGCCTTTTTCTCGCAGGGCCTGCCGGGCGTCTCGAAGCGACGCTGTGGACTACGCCCGACGCCGATCCGAAATTCGCGGCCGTCGTGTGCCATCCGCATCCCCTCTACGGTGGCACGATGCACAACAAAGTTGTCTACCAGGCGGCAAAAGCTCTGCACCGGCGCGGGGCGCCCGTCCTGCGATTCAATTTTCGCGGAACGGAGCAGAGCGAGGGCGAGCACGACCGCGGGAAGGGCGAGCAGGACGACGTCCGCGCGGCGCTCGACTATATGGCCGCGGAATTCCCCGCGCGGCCGATTCTGCTGGCGGGCTTCAGCTTTGGGGCTTGGGTGGGACTGCGCGTGGGCTGCGAGGACGCGCGCGTCGCGAATGTGATCGGGCTCGGGCTTCCCGTGGACAACCTCGATTTCTCCCATCTGCGCACGTGCGCGAAGCCGAAACTCTTCATCCAGGGCGGGAACGACCAATACGGCTCGCGCGTGAAGCTCGAAGCACTGTTTGCCATGCTGCCGGAGCCGAAACAGCTGTCGATCGTCGAAGGCGCGGACCATTTCTTCACCGGGCATCTCGACGCCATCGGCGCCGCGATCAACGCGTGGTTCGAAGGCAACGAATCGAAGGCATGACGCTCGAGAAACCTAACCGCTCCGCTCGAATAGCTTGAGAAACTGATCGCGGGGGGCAGGCTCGACGCCGATCACTTCGAGATTGGCGCGCACGTGCTCGACGCGGCTCATTCCGACGAGCGCGGTGGTCACTCCCGGAACGGACCGCGCGAATTGGAGCGCCTGCGCGGAGTAGCTCTTCAGCCCGAGCGCAGCGCCGATGTAGGGCGGCAGATTCCGCGCGAGCTGGCCTTGCAGCAGCGCAGCGCTCGACACCAGAGTAATCCCCACCGCACGCGCCGCCTGCACCATCGCCATCGTCTTCCCGGCAACCACCTGATTGGGGCGCAAGAGCGCCTCGGGCATGGCCAAATTCAGCGGCAACTGCACGAAGCGGAAGTGATGCTCCGCACCGCCGGCTTCGCGCGCAATTTCCTCCATCGCGGCCAGCGAAAGATATCCCTGTGATTTCGGATCGTCGCGGAAACAATTCCAAGTGGCGAGTCCGTACGCGCCGATCTTTCCGGCCGCGACGGCGGATTCAAGAAACTGAAACGCTTCATAAATTCGGCGGCGAAATTCCTCCGCGGGAATCTCGCTCAGCTGCGTTTCCGGATTGTGCAGGTAGAAGACGTCCACGCACTCGACCCCGAAATTCCTCCGGCTGCGGTCGAGCTGGTCGGCAAGATAGCGCGGCGCCATGCAGTGGCAGCCGGCGGCGATCTCCTCCGGACGAAAGATTCCCGGCTCGAGAAACTCGCGCGAGAAGTATTCGTTCGCGTCGTCCGGCATTTCGCCGTCCGGCGTGAGGAATCCGGCTTTCGTGCACAGGACGATCTCCTCGCGTGAAAAGCCTTTGGCCGCGAGCTGCTTGAGCGCGGCGCCAATGGAGCGCTCGCTGCGCTGGAGGCGATAGTTGATGGCCGAGTCCACCACGTTGATGCCGCCTTCGATCGCGGCAACGACCGCGTCCGCGTACGCTTTGTCCGTCGCCTCGTCAGGTTCGCCAAGATAGGTCCCGATGCCGATGGAGGAAAGCACCAGCCCGCCCGGCGCCTCGCGGAAATGTCCGGGGGCCGCGCGTCCCTGGAATCGCGCGGCGTAGCGGAGGGTGCCCTGCGGCGTGGCACGCCCGGGCATGCGCTTGTTGTCGATTGCGGCGGGAGAGGACACTCAGACCTCGCTTCGCGGCGAAGATTGAAAAGCGCGCGCAGTATAGCAGAACAGAATCGCGCGGGCGGCGATCAAGAAAGGCTCAGACGACGCGCCGTCATCTCCTGCGCCGGATCGTCGTTGGCCAATCCCTGCGCGCTCAGGAGTTCACGCGCCTCGAGGCGAATCTTCGGCAAGTGGCGCGCGAAAACGATTGCAGCGGCGACGGTGAACGCGCCGCCCATCCCGACCGTCCATTGCGCGCCAATGCGATCCGCAATCGCGCCGGCGAGCAGCGCTCCGAGCGGCGCCATGCCCATGAACATCATCGAGTAGACCGACATCACGCGGCCGCGCAGCCGGTCGGGGACCATCGATTGGATCAGCGTGTTTGACCCACTCAGATGGGTCATCATCCCGCATCCGACGGGCACGAGCAGAATCACCGAAAGGACGTACCACCGCGAAAACGAAAAGAGAATCAGGCCCATGCCCAGGCTGCCGGCGGCGATCGCCACCCAGCGCCCGAGGCCGGTGACTTTTGTGCGCGCGGCCAGCATGAGAGCCCCGCTCAAAGCGCCGACTCCCGTCGCCGCGCCCAGAACGCCGAGCGTTCGGGCGTTTCCGTGCAGCACGCGCGCGGCAAAGATCGGCATGAGAACCGTGTACGGCATGGCTGCAAGGCTCACGAGGCCGATCAGCAGGAGCAGCGCGCGAATCGGCGCCGTATGGCGGACGAAGCGGAATCCCTCGGCGATGTGCTCGAGGGCCGACGCGCGCTCGCGCTCGGCTTGCCGCGGCGCGATGCGCATCATCAGGAGGCCGATAATCACCGCGATGTAGCTCGCGCCATTGGCGAAAAAGCACCAGCCCTCGCCGATGCCCGCGACGAGGATTCCCGCGATCGCCGGGCCGATGATCCGCGCCCCGTTGAACATCGACGAGTTGAGCGCGATCGCGTTCATCAAATCCTCGCGGCCGACCATCTCGACCAGAAACGACTGCCGCGCCGGAATATCAAACGAGTTCACGACTCCCGTAAATGCCGCGAGAACGACCACTTCCCACACCTTCACGCGGCCCGTGAGCGTGAGAAACGCAAGAATGAGCGCGAGAATCATCGAGGCGGTCTGCGTCGCGATCACGATCTTGCGGCGGTTCAGGCGGTCCGCCACCATTCCGGCAAGCGGCGCCAGGGGAAACACGGGGATCTGCCCCGCGAATGAGACGAGGCCGAGAAGAAGCGACGAACCAGTCATGCGATAGACGAGCCAGGCCTGCGCGACGTTCTGCATCCAAGTGCCAACGAGCGAGATCAACTGGCCGCTGAAGAAAAGCTGAAAGTTGCGGTATTTCAGCGAGCGGATCGTATCGTGGAATCGGGAGCGGCTCTCGGCGGCTGTCGGAGCAACCGGTTTAGCTGAATCACTCTCTGTCATGCTCTTTCAATTGTACGACGCAACCGTGAGCCGCGGAGACGACGATTATCTCTCGGATTACCTTATGCCTTCGGGGGCCCGCCAGCAGGCGGCGGGGCCGGAGGCGCAAGCAGCCGTCCGCACGCCCGCAGAATCCGGCGGTAGGGCCAGTCCTCTTCTCGAAAGAGGATTTCGCCTTCGCGCGGCTTCGAGTAAAACCACCGGGCTACGAGCGATAGGTGCTCGGCTAATTCTGGAGGCGCGGCTCGCAAGCCGTACCGGCCGCGCCAGCTTGCATCCGGGTGCTCCGGCCTCTTCTCACGCAAGTTCGGCACCGGCTGCAATGCCTGCCGCAGGATCGCCTCGACGGACCGCGGCTGGCTCGAAAGCTCGCCGAAATCAAGAAAGACCGGCTCGGCCAGAAGGCCGCCGCGGACCGGAAACACGGCGATGGTCTTCTCCTCGGCGGCGCGCGCGAGGATCACGGCGTCGAGGTCTTCGATTCGCCTGGCAAGCTCCGGCAAGCCGCGCAGCGCGGCGGAGACTTTTTCAAGGCGCTTGTGCAGCGCGGCGGCACGCTCGAAATCGAGCGCCTCGCTGGCCGCCTCCCGCTCGCGTTCAAACTTCGCGGTGAGCGCCGCGCCGGTGGAATCGAGGGTTTCAAGCACGCGCCCCACTTCGACGTCATATTCCGCCTTGGTGCATCCCGCGAAGCACGGCGCGAGGCACATTTTCATTTCCGAATAGATGCAGCCGGGAAAATCGGGATCGCGCCGGATCTTGATCTGGCAGCGGCGAATCTTGAAAAGATCGAGGAAGCCCTCGGAAAACGCCTCGGCGAAACGGCGCGACGCGAACGGCCCGAAATAGAACCCGTCGTCGGCGCTGATGCGCCGCGTCACATAGCAACGCGGGTATTCATTCCGCAGATTCACTTTCAGAAGCGCGGGTGGGCGCAGGCGCAGCAGATCGCGATAGCGGCCCGGGAAGATCTGCTTCGCATGCTGATAAAGAGCGAACGCTTGTTCGAATTTCGATCCGGTGACGCGATAGCGAATCCGCGCGGCGACCTCCCGCAGGTTCAGCCGCTTCGAGGCCGCGTCCGGAGGGCTCAGGAGGCGCTCGGCGGCGCGGCGGATGTCCGCGGTCCGCGCAAGATAGGGCCGCGCGGCGCCGTCCTTCATTTCGAAAAGCAGGACGCCGGGACGCGCGGGCAGCCCCACGAAGAACTCGGCGTCGCGCGCCGCATCGAATTCCTGGCCGCAATCGAGTGGAAGCACGCTCGAAGAATACAACGGGGTGAAAGTTATTGGCGTTTCAAAAGCCACGATGCGATCACGAGGCGCTGAATCTCGCTCGTGCCTTCGTAGATTTCGGTGATGCGTGCGTCGCGATAGGCTCGCTCGACGGGATATTCGCTGCTGTAGCCATTGCCGCCGTGAATCTGAATCGCCTTGTGCGCCACGCGCGTGGCCATCTCGCTCGCGAAGAGCTTCGCGATGGCCGCCTCCATGGAAAAGCGCGCGCCCGAATCCTGCTTCCACGCCGCACGGCGCGCGAGCAATCGCGCCGCGTCGATTTCCGTGGCCATGTCCGCAAGCATGAATTGAATCGCCTGAAACTCGGCGATGGGATGCCCGAAGGCCTGCCGCTGGCGCGCGTAGGCGAGAGCGGCTTCGTACGCGCCCTGCGCGATTCCCGTGGCCTGCGAGGCGATGCCGATGCGGCCCCCGTCGAGCGTCGTCAGCGCGATTTTGTAACCATCGCCTTCGTTGCCAACGCGATTCTCAGCGGGCACTTCGCAATCGGTGAAGGAAAGCTCGGTGCAAGCCGTGGCGTGAATGCCGAGTTTCTTTTCTTCCTTGCCGACGGCGAATCCCGGCGTGCCCTTCTCGACGAGAAGAGCCGTGATTCCCTTCTCGCCCTTCTCGGGCTGCGTATTGACGTAGATGACTCCCGCGTCGGCCGCGCCGCCGTTGGTAATCCACGCCTTGGTGCCGTTGATCACGTAGCGGTCGCCCTTGCGGATGGCTTTCGTCGCGAGGGCCGCGGCGTTCGAGCCGGCCTGCGGCTCGGTGAGCGCGTAGCAGCCGATTTTTTCGCCCCGCGCGAACGGTACGAGGAACTTCTTCTTCTGCTCCTCGGTGCCGAAGTGTTCGAGCGTGCCGCAGAAGAGCGAGTTCTGCACGGAGAGGATGACGCTCGTCGAGGCGCAGACCCGGGCGATTTCCTCCATCACGATCGAGTAGCAGATGTGATCCATCCCGGCGCCGCCGTATCTTTCCGGGACGGTGATGCCGGTCAGGCCCAGCTCCGCGGCTTTGCGCAGAGTCTCGCGCGGGAAGCGGCCCGTCTCGTCGAGTTCCCTGGCGAGGGGCTTCACCTCCGCCTCGGCAAACTCCCGGACGCTTCGCTGCAGCAGCTTCTGCTCTTCGGTCAGCTCGAGATTCACGCGTTCTCCCGGCTCGCACCCGCGGCTGGATCGCGCCATTGTACAGCGAAAAGAACAGCGAAGAGCGCGACGCCTGCCGCGCCCGGCGCGTATTCGCAAAATCCCGCGCCGGAGCGATATACTCGCAGCAGCCCTCAATTAAGGAGAATCAAAGATGGAACCGCGCGGCAACCCTTTCAAGGCATCGCCGAAAGGCTATCAAGCCATGATAGCTCTTCAGACCTTCGTGGACTCCTGCGGTCTGGAAAAGCTCCTGCTGGAACTCGTCAAAATGCGGGCCTCACAGATCAACGGTTGCGCTTACTGCCTGGACATGCACAGCAAAGACGCGCGCGCGCTGGGAGAAACCGAGCAGCGGCTCTACGTCCTGGACGCGTGGCGGGAAGCGCCGTTTTACAACGAACGGGAACGGACGGCCCTCGAATGGACGGAGGCGGTCACGCTCATTTCCGGAAGCCACATCTCCGACGAAGTGTATGAACGCGTGACGAAGCAGTTCAATCCGGAAGAGCTTGCGAACCTAACTCTCGCGATCGTGGCGATCAACGGCTGGAACCGGCTGAGCATTCCGTTCAACGCGGTGCCCGGCGCGTACAAGTCCCATTTGCAACCGCTCAAGGCGGGTGCCTCGGCCACTCAGCAGTAATCGGTCTCAAACGAACCAATCCGGGAAGCGGGGCCCGCGCGACCGAGCGGCGGGGGAGGCTGTGTTTGCGGCGAGACGCGCAAATCCTCTATAATCCGATTGGTAGCCACACGAATCAGGGCGCAGGCGGGCCAAGCAAGAATGGCCCTCTTGGACATACCTTCCAATGATCGATCTGGCAGAGAAGATCAAGAAAAAGCTGAAGGACGAAATCGCCGCCCTTGAGCATGAGCTGCACACCGAGTTGCCGAAGGAAATCAAGGTAGCCCGCGCTCACGGCGACCTCTCCGAGAACGCCGAGTACAAGTACGCCAAGGAGCGGCAGTCGTACGTCTCCGCCCGGCTCGGCCAGCTCCACCAGCGCATGGCCGACATTTCCATGCTCAATTTGAACAATCTGCCGAAGGACCGGGCCGCCTACGGCTCGCGGATCGTCGTGCTGGACATTGTAAAGTCCGCCAAAATCGAGTACAAACTGGTGACGGTGGAAGAGGCCGACGCAGCAAAGGGCCTGATTTCGACGAGTTCTCCGATCGGCCGGGCGCTGCTTGGCAAGAAGGTCGGCGATGAAGTGAAGGTGACGACGCCGGCGGGCGTGAAGGAATACGAGGTCGTCCGGTTGATTACCATCTACGAAGAGGAATAGCGGAGTGACCCCGACCACATGTTGACGCGCACCATTGGCCGGTATCTCTCCTGGCCCGTTGACCGCATCGCCGCCCTGCTCGCCCCTACAGGAATCCCTCCCAACGTAATCACGTGGTCCGCTCTCATCGCGAATCTGTGGGCCGGCGTGCTGTTTGCCCAAGGACGATTTGCGGCTGGCGGCGGACTGATGATCGTGGCGGGGCTGTGCGACCTGCTCGACGGGCCCGTGGCGCGCCGCCAGAATCGCGTTTCCCTGTTCGGCGGCTTCCTTGATTCCATCCTCGACCGCTACGCGGACCTGATCTTGTTCCTTGGCCTGCTGGTGTACTACGCGCAGGTGAACCGTTTCCTCTACGCCGTGCTCGCCGGAGCGGCCATGGCCGGCTCGGTGATGGTCAGCTACGCCAAAGCACGGGCCGAATCTCTCGTGCCCACTTCGGAAATCGGATTTTGGGAACGGCCCGAGCGGCTCGCGCTGATGATTCTGGGCGCGCTTGCGAATCGCATGGATGTCGCGCTCTGGATTCTGGCGATCGGGCCCAACATCACCGTGATTCACCGCATCCTGCACACGTGGAAGCAGACTGCAGGCGGCGGCGCGAATTCTCCGCCGGCGCGTGTCCAGCCCGCTCCTCCCGACGCGCCGACGGTGTTGACGCACTCCGCTGGACGTGGCGGGGACTGACAGCGCCGAATCTTCTTGCCCCCTCCGGCATCCAACCAGCTTTGAGTTCGGCGTTATCGACCGCTCGTGCTCCTGAGATAAGATAACCCCGGCAAAACCCACGATTCCAATGGAGGCACACATGGCACTGCGCGACGCATTTCTCCCTGAATTTGACCAAGAGATGGCGACCACCCGAAAAACTCTGGAACGCGTCCCCGAAGACAAAACGTCTTGGAGGCCGCACGACACGTCCATGGCCATGGGGCGTCTCGCCGGCCACATCGCTGAAATGACCGGATTCGTCTCTACGACCTTTTCGGGCAGCTCATTCGATTTCGCCGCTCCGGGGGCTCCTCCCACGCAACCGACGGTCATGACCTCGCGCAAGCAGTTGCTCGAGATCTTCGACAAGAACGTCGCGGCGGCCCGCGCCGCCATTTCCAAGGCAAGCGATGAAGACCTTCAGAAAACGTGGACTCTGCAGAGCGGCGGCAAAACAATTTTCTCGATGCCGCGCACGGACGTCCTGCGCAGCATGATCCTCAACCACATCATCCACCACCGCGGGCAGCTCTCCGTCTATCTCCGGATGAACCAGGTGCCCGTGCCGTCGATCTACGGCCCGTCCGGCGACGAAGGCAGGATGTAGCTCCAGAGCAACGGCGACCTTTCCGCTTTTTGTGCGAAGCGCATTCTACGCCAACGCGAAGGCGACGCAAGGATGCCCCAAGCAGATTTGCAGCGCCCCACTCAGCGTACGAAGGATGAAGCTCGCTGCAGGCGGTTGCGGATTACCTCATCTCGAGAGGCTCGAACCGCGGGTTCGGCACGGCCAAGATCGCCCACGCCTCCCGCTCGGTGCGAACCACGTGAAGGTTAGGGCGCTTCTCCTCCCCGTGTATCTCAAACATGCGCATCATTCCGTAGACTTCGGGAGAGGGAGCAATGACGATTCGGCGGAGGTTCGGATGGCGCCATTCCGGCGTCGCCTTGGCCAACTGCTCGATCGTGTGGGCAGAGACTTCCAATGAGGTAACTTCCGAGAAATCGACGACTCCTGCGCCAGGGTGAGTGCGGACGGCTTGCTCGGATCCGACCCGAAAGAAATCTTTCAGCACTGCGTCAGTAACCTGCCCATCGAGGCGGCAACGAAGAATGTCGTTCGTCAAATCGAAGTCGAAGGTATAGGCCACTTTCCGCCCCCCAGCGGAGCAACGCCGGCTTTGGCCAGATGGTCTCACTAGTTACGGCGGATTCCAAGAGGACCACTTCAGAATTCTTCCCGGCGAATTCGCAGCAGCCGTTGTTGCCGTTCGAGTCCGACCCCAACAAAATCTGGGCTCACTAGGAAGATAGTGATTGGTTGTGATTCGTGGCTGGTGAATGGCGGCTCGTGATTCTCCGAGAGCTACAACACGTTGCCCAAAGTCACACTCAGATTCCAAGAAGAGATCGGGGGCCGGAGTCAGGCTCCCGCGAGCGTGACTGGCCCCCAATACTCGGGTGCTACCTTAACCGCCACGGTGCTTACTTGTTCGCAATGATGATGGGAATGTCCTCTATTTTGCCGCCCTCCGCAGCCTCCTTCTCAGCCCGAGTCGGACCACTTTTGCTGTGAAAGACCTCCCCAAATCCGGCGAGCTGGACAGAATAGACCGCGCGCTGGCGTCCGCGGGTTGACACACGCAACTCGTTCTTTCCGTTCGGATCGCTTTGACCGATCCTGGCCAATTCATGCAGGACCGTCTGGCCGTTGCCGGCGTTATCGACGGTAATGAACTGGCTCATGCCGTCGACCTTGAGCACGTACTCCCCTGCAGGGAGGACGGCCTTGCCCCAGTGAACTTCGCTGGTCAGACTGAACTTGCCCTTGAAAAGCGGGTCGGCGTTCACCGTCGCCGTGAAGAGGCAAGCAGTCAGAAAGACGCCCAGCAACACTGCTGCCTTGGTCGCATACCGTGTCTTGTTCGCGTTCATTGTCCATTCCTCCTCTTGAGGCCGCATTTCGTTCTGCCGCCCCGCGGCGGTGTCGGTCGGCCTTCACTTCATAAAGCGAGAACTGGGGGAGACTTGGCTCAATAATTCCGGAATTTCTTCGCTGGGGTCTGAGGACCAATCGAAAGCGTCCGGGGCTTGGCCGGTCAAATCACCTTTACTTTGAATGCTTTGGGCGTTACATTTTCGGTGAACTTCCGGCCAACCGATCCCGGCGAGGGTAAGGAATTGTGTCCAGCATCCTCGGCACAGGTCAGCAGGCTGCTCGTCAACTGGGGCCTTGGCGATCAGGACGCACGGGATGCCCTGATCCCCCTGATTTACAATGAGTTGCGTCGTTTGGCGCGCCGCCATCTCTGGCGGGAGCGCCCCGATCACACCCTTCAGAGCGCGGCGCTGGTAAACGAGGCGTATTTGCGCATGGTCCGGCAGGACCCGCCGCAGTGGCAAAACCGCGCCCACTTCTTCGGCGTCGCAGCGCAGATGATGCGGCACATCCTGGTGGACCATGCGCGAAACCGTCTCGCTGCCAAGCGCGGAGCGGGAGTTCCCCGCCTGAGTCTGGATCCTGAGATCGCACTGGCGCAGAAGCCGGAGCTGGATATCGTCGCGCTGGATCGTGCCTTGAACAAACTCGCCACTCTGGATCCGCAGCAGGGCCGCCTGATTGAATTGCGGTTCTTTGGCGGGCTCTCCATTGAAGATACGTCCGTCGTTCTCGGCATTTCGCCTGCCACGGTGAAACGTGAATGGGCGACAGCCCGGGCATGGCTGCGGCGCGAGTTGAAGAGGGGCGCAAGCAAGTGACTCCGGAGCGTTGGCAAGAAGTGAAGAAGGTGCTCGCCGCGGCGCTCGAACGGGCGCCGGAGGAGAGACGCGCCTATTTGGACCAATCCTGTGCGGATGCATCGCTGAGGCGGGAGGTAGAATCGCTCATCGCCGCGCACGAACAAGGGGACAGCAGTTTCATGGAACGCTCGGTAGGGGGTAGCAACGAAGTGTTGAAACCCGGCACGAAGCTGGGGCCATACGAAATCCTCGCCCACATCGGAGCGGGCGGGATGGGCGTCGTCTATCGCGCCCGCGACGCGCGCCTGGGCCGCAGTGTTGCAGTCAAGATTCTGCCCGCCGCATTCTCCGCAGATCGTGATCGGTTGCACCGCTTCGAGCGCGAAGCGCGCTCGGCCTCTGCCCTCAACCACCCCAATATCGTTACCATCTACGAACTCGGGCAGGACGGTTCCACTCACTACATCGCGATGGAGCTGATAGAAGGAAAAACGCTGCGCCAGCTGCTTGTCTCCGGCTTGCTGCCGATACGAAAAGCAATTGAAATCGCGGCGCAGGTCGCAGATGGGCTGGCCAAGGCGCATGAAGCGAGCATCGCGCACAGGGACTTGAAACCCGAGAACTTGATGGTCTCTCTCGATGGATTCGTCAAAATCCTCGACTTTGGCCTTGCGAAGCTTGCTCCGGCCAGCGGCGAGATGTCGGATGCACGTACCCTGTCCGCGTCGCCGACTCGATCGGGCGTGCTTCTCGGAACGCTGGGATATATGTCGCCGGAACAGGCCAGCGGTAGTCCGCTGGATTTCCGGTCAGACCAGTTCTCGTTCGGCTTGGTGCTGTACGAGATGGTGACTGGAAGACACGCCTTTCGGAGGGGCACGGCGGCGGAAACAATGGTGGCCATTCTCCGGGAACAAGCCGAACCGATCGGAGTGCAAAACCCCGACGCTCCCGCCCCTCTGTGTTGGGCTATCGAGAGGTGTCTGGAAAAAGAACCCGATAAGCGCTACGTCTCTACCCGAGATCTCGCACGGGAACTCGCCGCCATACGCGATCGCTTCTCGGAGAAACCATCCAAGCAGGCAGAGCCCCGCGCGGCCAATATTCCTGTGCAGCGAACCGGGTTTGTGGGACGGGAAAAGGAAGTAGCTGCGGCCAGGGAACTCCTGCTGCGTCAGGATGTGCGCCTGGTCACGGTCACGGGTCCAGGCGGGATCGGCAAGACGCGTCTCGCCGTGGAGGTGGCGAGTGGCCTTGTCGCGCGCTTTCCAGGTGGGATTCATTTCGTCCCGCTCTCGCCTCTAAGCGATCCGGGCCTGATTGCCTCCGTGATCGTTCAGACGTTGGGGATCCGGGAGGCGGGAGGCCAGTCGCCGCTCGAATTACTCAAGAAGCATTTGCAGGATTCATCGCGCGCGCCAATGTTGCTCCTGCTGGACAATTTCGAGCACCTGGTTCAGGCCGCGCCTACCGTGGCGGAGCTGCTGACCATGGGTCCCAATCTCAAAATCCTGGTAACGAGCCGCTCGGCGTTGCACGTATACGGAGAACATGAATTTCCGGTGCCGCCGCTTGCGCTGCCGGATTCGCGGTCGATGCCTCCGGTTGACGCCCTGTCAAAGTACCCTGCGGTCGCCCTGTTCGTGCAACGCGCCGTCGCCGCCAAGCCGGATTTTGAACTCGACCGGCAAAACGCGTCCGCCGTCATCGAGATTTGCGCCCGCTTGGATGGCCTGCCTCTCGCGATCGAACTCGCAGCCGCCCGGGTCAAGGTACTTTCGCCCTCTTCGATGCGAACGCGCCTGGCGAGCCGGCTGCACCTGTTGACGGGCGGCGCGCGGGACCTGCCGCAGCGGCAGCAGACGCTTCGCGCTGCCATCGACTGGAGCTACGATCTGCTGAGCGCTGCCGAACAGAAGTTGTTCCGAAGATTATCGGTGTTCGTGGGGGGATGCACTCTGGAAGGCGTGGAAGCGGTGTGCGATACCAAAGGCGATCTCGATTTGGACCTGCTCGACGGTATGGCATCCATGGTGGACAAAAGCCTGATGCAGCAGGTCGAGCAAGCGAACGGTGAATCGCGGTTCCTGATGCTGGAAACGATTCGCGAGTACGCTCTGGAGAAACTGGAAGCAAGCGGGGAGGAGGCTTTGACAAAGCGCGCCC
Organism: Terriglobia bacterium; assembly: GCA_020073605.1. Lineage (GTDB taxonomy): Bacteria > Acidobacteriota > Terriglobia > Acidiferrales > UBA7541 > Palsa-295. Next base: position 31,586 of record JAIQEW010000014.1, on the reverse strand, counting down.
ATGCCGCCTACTGCCTGGTGCTAGCGGAAGAGGAGACAACGGAGCAGAGCGCAGCGGAATGGCTGGAACGCCTCGCGTTGGAGCACGACAATCTTCGCGCGGGCCTCGAGTGGCTGACAGAGACGGGAAATGCGGAGTGGGGCCTGCGTCTCGGTGCGGCCCTGTTTCGCTTCTGGGAAGCGCGAGAGTATCTCACCGAAGGCAGGGACAGGCTGGGCAAGCTGCTGAAGATCGCAGGAGCCGCCGCCCCCGCGAAGGCGCGAGAACGCGCGCTTTTTGCCGCAAGCGTGCTCGCTGCCGAGCAAAGAGATTACGCCTCGTCGGGTGCGCTCATGAGGGAAAGTCTAGACATCGCGCGTCAGTTGCATGACAAGCAGGGCGCCGCCGCCTCTCTAAACGCGCTGGCGATCCAAGCTCAGGCCGTGGGTGACATCGCAGTTGCGCACTCGCTGTTCGAAGAAAGCCTGGTGCTGTGGAGAGAATTGGGCGATCAGAAGGCTGTCGCTCGTTCTCTCAGTAACCTGGCGAATGTCATCAAGTTGCAGGGTGACTATCCTGGCGCACGCTCCCTCTACGCGGAGTGCCTTTCCATCTTCCGAGGACTGGGAGATCGAATAGGCGTTGCCTGGTCGCTAAACTACCAGGGAGATGTCGCCCGCGATCAAGGTGACTCCGCGTCCGCGCGGACACTGTATGAACAGGGCCTGGCAATTTTTCGGGAGCTCGGTGACCGCTGGGGCATTGCAGGCACACTGGCTGATCTTGGGAGTTTGGCGAGAGAACAGGGGAATTATTCCACAGCGCGCCCTCTGTACCGGGAAAGCCTAAGAATTTTCCAGGAACTGGACCATAAACGCGGAATTGCCCGTCTGCTGGAGTGTTTCGCGTGCTTAGCGGCGGCGCAACTCCAAGCCGAGCGTTCGCTGCGGCTGGCCGGCGCGGCGGCTGCGCTGCGCCAAAATATTGGCGCTCAGCTCACGCCCGCGGAACAGGTCAAACTGGAAGCCATTCTCGATCCGGCGCGGCAGGCATTGACCAACACGGCAGGCGCGACGGCCTGGTTGGAGGGTTGGGCTATTCCGGTCGAGAAAGCTATTGAGGAAGTGCTGATGCCCGAGGCGGCATCTACCTCGTGCTAGCGCGCGGGCGCCAGGACGGGCGGACGCTCATGGCGAAAGGAATCCGGATGCCACTGGAATGTTGAGCCGGCGCTTACTCCGCGCTTGTCGGGTCGATGAGCCGGCGCACGGCGGAGACCCGATTGGCAGGAAAGCCTGCGCGCCGGGCGTGCTCTTTAATGCTCGCCTCATCGGGAGCGAGGTAGACGCAGTACACCTTGTCGCCGACTACGTAGCTCTGGAGCCACTGAATCTCCGGACCCATTCCTTTCAGAACGTTGACCGACTTCTGGGCGATTTCCCGCCATTGGGCGTCGGATAGATTCCCGGCCCCCGGGACTTCGCGCTCGATGACGAATTTGGGCACGTGCGACCCCCTGATGCGCACGTATGCTAGCACGCGGATGGAGCGGCTTCAAGGCGGCCTGGCCGAAGCTGCCCCAGCGAAAAATGGCCAATAATGAAAGAGCGAGGTTGCCATGGATCTTCGATCGCTTCAGAAACCGCTGAAAGAGCAATACCGCAACGACCCAAGTGCCTCGCGAATCACAATCCGCGCGAAAGGCAGCCAGACGGATGTTCCGGTGGCGTGCTCGGTCGATATCGGGCGCGCCATCTACCATGCCGAAGCCCACAAGGGAGTCGGAGGCGGCGGTGCCGGCGCCTGTTCCGGCGACCTTTTGCTTGGGGCGCTGGCGGCCTGCGCGCAAATCACCTGCCAGATGGTGGCTGCGGCTATGGGCATCGCAACCGAGCGCATTGAAGTCACGGCGGAGGGAGACTTGGATCTTCGAGGCACGCTTGGCATATCGAAAGACGTGCCCGTCGGCTTTGAGAGCATCCGTCTTCATTTAGATGTTGCCGCGGATAAGGCAACCCCGGAACAACTGCGTGGACTGCGGGAAAAGACGGAACAGTATTGCGTGGTGATGCAGACCCTAATGCGGCCGCCGAGGCTGCAGACCGACTGGGTCCGTCACGATTGAATACACGACTGCTGGCCGCATAGTAGAACTGGATCGCGAAGTGCGCGGGCCACACAACTTAAGGAAGGATTTCTCGAACGAGAGAGTTGCCGACGGGAGAAACGACAGTGAGGGCAAGAACCACGGAAGGTCGCGAAATCGACCTGAAGCAGGAAACGCTCGACGGTTTGAAGATGCGTCTGCGGGGGCCGGTGTTGTTACCTGGTGACGTCGGCTACGAGGAGTCCCGAACCGTCTGGAATAGTATGATCGACAGAAAGCCCGCTGTCATCGCGCGTTGCATCGGCACCGCGGACGTGATCGCGTGCGTGCATTTCGCGCGCGAAAACGAGCTCCTGCTCTGCATCAAAGGTGGAGGGCACAACATCGCGGGCTTGGCCACGGCCGACGGCGCGCTGATGCTCGACATGTCGCTCATGAGAGGCGTGTGGGCGGACCCACAGAGAAAGGTCGCCCACGCGCAGGCTGGTTGCCTGCTCGGTGACGTGGATCGCGAAACGCAGGTGCACGGGCTCGCTGCCGTCCTCGGTTTCGTCTCGCTCACAGGCATCGTCGGACTTACCCTGGGCGGTGGCTTCGGTTACCTGACGAGGCGTTGGGGCTGGACGTCGGACAACATCGTCGGGATGAACGTCGTGACCGCCGACGCACGACTGGTGCGGGCGAGCAGCGACGAGAACGCAGACCTGTTCTGGGGGTTGCGGGGTGGTGGCGGGAACTTCGGCGTCGTGACCGGCATCGATTACGTGCTGTTCCCTGTCGGTCCTGAGGTCGTCGGTGGCATGGTAGCCTGGCCTGCAAGCGAGGCGCCCAAGGTGCTCGAGTTGTACCGAACGCTCGCAGAGACAGCCCCGCCCGAACTCACGCTCGTCGCGCTCATGCGCCCGGCGCCCCCTGCGCCGTGGCTTCCGAAAGAGATGCATGGGAAGCCAATCGTTGCTTTGCTTGCCTGCTATAGCGGGAGACCTGAGGAGGGCGAGAAGGCCGTCGCCTCCATCAAGGCGTTCGGCAAGCCCATCGGTGATGTGCTCGTGCGCCGGCCGTACGCGCAGATGCAGTCGCTCCTCGACGCTACGCAGCCGAAGGGCCGGCGCTACTACTGGAAGAGCGAGTACCTCTCGCGTATCGAGCCCGCCCTTTGCGAGAAGGTCATCAAGCATGCCGCAAGGATCCGTTCACCTCACTCCGCTGTGATCCTGTTCCAAATCGAAGGTGCTCTGAACCGACTAAGAGCGGAGCACTCTCCCGTCGGCAACCGCGACGCCCGCTACGTGCTCAACCTGATGAGCTCGTGGGAGCAGGCGGGTGAGGACACTGCGAACGTCGAATGGGCCCGCGACGCGTGGAACGATATGAAATCGTTCTCCACCGGCGGCACGTATGTCAACTTCCTGACGGAGGATGAAGGTCCCGAACGCATCAAGGCGGCGCTCGGCAAGGGACTCGAGCGGCTCGCCAATATTAAGGCGAAATGGGATCCGCAGAACGTGTTCCGCACGAACCGAAACATCAAACCGGCCTGAAAGGCAACAGTTCGTCTTGCAACTGGTTGCAGCGGACGGCGCTGAACCGGAGCGTTATAAACCCAAATCGGGGTGTAAGTCGTCCCATGTCTTCACGAACGATGGCCGGGTCAATCCAGACGAGTGGAATGCTGATAAGCCAACTGACGATCAGCCGCGGCCGATGAAGGGCATCTTGGTCGCCATGACGGTCATGAATTGGACATTGGCGTCGAGAGGGAGAGACGCCATGTACACGACGGCGCGCGCAACGTCCGCAAGATTCATCGTGGGCTCGACCGCGATCGTGCCGTTCGCTTGCGGAACGCCCTTCTTCATTCTCTCGGTCAGTTCGGTCGAGGCGTTTCCAATGTCGATCTGACCGCAGGCGATGTCGTACTTTCGGCCGTCGAGGGACGTCACCTTGGTGAGGCCGGTAATTCCGTGTTTTGACGCCGCATAGGGAGCGGAATTCGGCCGGGGGCTGTGCGCCGAAATCGAGCCGTTGTTGATGATGCGCCCGCCGCGCGGCTCCTGGCTCTTCATGATCTTGATCGCTTCCTGGGTGCAGAGAAACGTGCCGGTCAAGTTCGTATCGACCACGGACTTCCACTGCTCGTAGGTCAAGTCCTCGAGCGGTATGGCGCGTCCGGAAACGCCGGCGTTGTTGAACAGCAGGTCGAGCCGGCCGAAAGCGTCCTTGGTTTTCGCGAAAAGCTCGCGCACGGAGGCGGGATCGCTGACGTCCGCGGGTACGACGAGCGTTTGGGAATTGGACTGCCTCGCTTCAAGCGCGGTCGCTTCCAAGGCCTCCTTGCGCCGGCCGGCAAGAACCACCGAGTAACCCTCCTTAGCAAGCGCGACGGCGACGCATTTGCCGATCCCGCTGCCTGCTCCGGTGACGATGGCGATCTTCCTCGAAGCGTCCATGAATGCCCTCCGCGTCCGCGCCGAATTTAACAAGAGCTCTAATTAAACACTCGAAAAACGACCTCGATGATCTGCCGCACCGCGACCGGTTTCCCGTCGGGTCCGGTGGCGGGTTTCAGCCTCCATTTCTTGATAGCCTCTATCGCCTGCAACGTTAGGCCTCCTGGCAACCCCTTGACGACTGCGATGTTAGTCACGCGGCCATCCGCCTCGACAATTGCAACAAGTTCGACAACACCCTCCAGGCGTCTCTCCATCGCTTGTGATGTGTAGTCGGCCCTGGGGCAATCAATGCAACTCGGCATTGAATACCCTGGCGCATTCGATTTTGGGTACTTCGGGAAGAGATTGTCGGGCAGATCGTAGCTCGAGACGTTCTTCGCCATGAGCCCTGCCATATCTTCGCTGAGTGGAAACGAAATCCTGAGGCCCTGAATGCCTTTCCCGTTGTCCACACGATACGCTTTCAAATCGACGGTCAACGCATTCTTCTGGCCGAGCGACAGCTCGCCGATGATGATTGCCTTGGCTCCGAGCTCTTGCGCGAACAACTGCGCGGATAAGGGATCGAGGACGATCTCGGGCGCGTAGTGATTCTCCTTACGCTTCGCCTCGACTCGCGATCGGTCCACCACTTGAAGTTCTCCTGCGGATTTCGTGATTGCGGCACTGAAATCATCGGCGAGCTTTTCGCCCAGCACCGTGACCTTTTTGCCAGGCCCCGAAAAGTCGAAAATAGCGAGTGCGTGCTGTTTCGAATGAACGATCGGGCCTGCGAGTTGAACCGCGGCCGACTCCATCGCCGTTTGCTGCGCGCTTACTCCTGGTGCCGCCGGGAGAGCAAGAAGCAAGACGAGCATCCTTCGGGCAAGACGTGCGCTCGCCGGCTGCATCACGTGACCGCGCATCCTTGAATACCTCAAGATGAAGTGCCGCGATGGTACCACGTGACTGCAAACTGGTGGGCAGCCTGGATAGCTCCCGATTGACGCGCTAACCGGACAAGTTGTCCGGAAGCCCGCCTGATGGGGACCCGCCAATTGCGGAGCTGACAATTTGGTGTTAGAAACTCGTCTTGCGCGGGCCGTTCTTGTCCTTCGCCACATTCAGGGAGTAACAGGAGATAGGTATGGAAGGCGCCAACCGACGTCTGATGTGGCATGGCATGTGCCTGTTCCTGCTCGGACTGTTGACAGGCTTCGCCGAGCAGCGTTTTGCCAACACGCGCATGGGACTGGCTGCGCATCTGGAAGGGGTGATGAACGGGATATTCTTGCTTGCGCTTGGGGGTGTTTGGACCGAGGTAAGATTATCGCCACGAACGAAGGGGATCGCATACTGGACCGCGCTTTGCGGCACCTATGGGAACTGGCTCGTTACCACGCTTGCAGCGGCCTTCGGTACGGCGGCTCTTTCTCCGATCACGGGTGCGGGCCATCATGGACAGAGTTGGCAGGAAAATCTCATCACCGTCGGATTCCTTACCATCGGCATCGCGATAATCGCCTCCTCCGTGTTCGTCCTATGGGGACTTCGGGGCAGGGCTTCGTCATAAAATCTCGTTCGCTCAGAATTTGGACTTGTGCTGGCGTCTGTCCAACTGAATACGAACCGTTGAGCGGGGATCCGCTCAGCGGTTGAACGGAAACGGCGGCGTGTGCTAGCATCCCGGCTTTCCGCAGGGTTCATCGCGCGCAACCGCCGGGGGGCGGGTTCGTGATGTTGATCCCAAGGCACAGCACGAAATCGCAGTTCTTATTGTCTCCGCACGAAATGCCTGTCCCGGCCTTCATCCTTCGCCGCATAATTCCGAAAAACCGAGGTGACTCATGAAATCCTACACAACCGATTGGATTCGAAACGTGGGCATTGTAGGCCACGGCGACACGGGGAAGACCCAGCTCGTGTCGTCGTTGCTGTACACCGCGGGGATGACGCCGCGGCTGGGTAAGGTGGCCGAAGGCTCGACCACGACCGACTGGGACGAGGAAGAGATCGCGCGAAAGATCACCATCAACACGGGCGTCGCGTATGCAGAGTGGCAAGTGCCCGGTCAGGCGGAGAAAACAAAGATCAACCTTCTCGATACACCCGGCTACTCCACCTTCATCAACGAAACGAAATCGTCGCTGATCGCCGCCGATGCGTCGCTGATCGTGGTGGACGCGGCCGCGGGCGTGCAGGTGGTCACCGAGCGGGTCTGGGACTACGCGACCGAATACGATCAGCCGCGCGCCTTCCTGCTGAACTGGATGGACCGCGACCTCGCGAGCTTCGAGCGGGCGCTCGGCTCGATCGAGCAGGTATTCGGGCGCGGCGTGGTACCGATTCAATTGCCGATCGGCGCCGAGAAGAGTTTCCGCGGCGTGGTCGATCTCGTGACCATGAAAGCGCTGATCTACACGCCCGATGGCGACGGCAAGGCGAAGATCGAGGACATTCCCGCGGACATGGCCGAGCAAGCCAAGGCCGCGCACGAAAAGCTGGTCGAAATGGTCGCCGAAGGCGAAGACGAATTGATGCAGGAATTCTTCGAAAAGGGCACGCTTCCGGTCGAAGATCTGAAAAAGGGCCTGCACGAGGAGGTGCGGGACAAGAAGATCTTTCCCGTGCTGCTCAGTTCCGCGCTGCACAATATCGGCAGCGACGCCATCCTGAATTTTCTGGTCGAGATTTTCCCCTCCCCCGCGTTCCGCGGAAAGGCCGCCGGGCACAAGACGCCGGACCACAAGGGAGAAACGATCGAGCGCAAGATCGCCGATTCCGAGCCGGTTTCGCTCTTTGCGTTCAAGACGGTCGCCGACCCGTTTGCCGGCCGCATCACGTATTTCAAGGTCATGTCCGGCGTGCTGAAAAACGACGCCACGCTCCAGAATTTCAATCGCAACTCGCCGGAACGTCTTCAGCATATCCAGGTGATGCAGGGGAAGACGGCCACGGCGGTTACCGATCTGCACGCGGGCGACATTGGGGCGATCGCCAAGCTGAAAGAAACCACCACCGGCGAGACGCTCGGCGACAAGAACGCGCCGATCTTCTACCCGCCGGCGCGCATCCCCGAGCCGTCCATCACTTTCGCGGTCGAGCCGAAAACGCGCGCCGACGAGGACCGAATCGGCGTGGCCATCCACAAGATCCTCGAGGAGGATCTCGCGCTGCGGTTCGGGCGCGATCCACAGACGAAGGAATTCTTGCTGAGCGGCGCCGGGCAGCAGCACATCGAAGTCGTCGTCGCCAAGCTGCGCAAGCGGTATCACGTCGAAATGACCCTAAAGCCGCCCAAGGTTCCCTACCGCGAGACGATCCGCGGCAAGGCCGACGCCGAGGGAAAGCACAAGAAACAGACCGGAGGCCACGGGCAGTTCGGCCTCTGCCGCATCAAGATGGAGCCGCTTCCGCGCGGCAAGGGCATCGAATTCGTGGACGATGTTTTCGGCGGCGCGATTCCGAAAAACTGGATTCCGTCGGTCGAAAAGGGTGTGCGCGAGTCCGCCGAGCGCGGCTACCTCGCGGGTTTTCCCGTCGTGGATTTTCGCGTGAGCCTTTACGACGGCAAGTATCACGACGTGGACTCAAGCGACATGGCGTTCAAAATCGCCGGCTCGCTTGCGTTCAAGGAAGCGATGAAGCAAGCGCGGCCCGCGCTGCTCGAGCCGATTATGCACGTCGAGGTCTACGCGCCCGATCAGTATTCAGGCGACCTGATGGGGCATCTCAGCGGGCGTCGCGGAAAGATCAGCGGAAGCGAGTCGCGCGCCGGAAGCGTCGTGATCAAGGCGCAGGTGCCGCTCTCGGAAATGCTGAGCTACGCGAACGAGCTCATCTCGATGACGCAGGGGCGCGGAAGCTACTCGATGGAGTTCTCGCACTACGATTTCTTGCCGCAGGAGCTGGCCGAGAAGGTGATCGCCGCCCACAAGCCGCATCACGCCGAAGAAGAAGGGGAAGCCGCGACGGCGTAGCGATTCCGGCCGGTCGGGTTGGCGAGACTACTCGCCCTGTTTCGTCGGCGATGGCGCGGAAGCGGCGCTCTTGGCCTTCTGATGCCGGGATTTCCGGGTCTGAGCGTGCTGGGTGGTGCTGGTCTGGTCCGGGGCGCTCTTGCTCAGCGTGAAGGCTGGGCATCCGATGCCGTAGCAAGGGCCGGCGTTTCGAAGGGCACACGCCGAAAGACACAGGCTGGCCAAGCAAAGAATCAAAACACTCTCGGCTCTCTTCATCAGTTGCCCCTTTCGGACGCGCCGTTGGCGCTCAAAGCGGGTCTGGGTCGCCTGCTTTTATCTTGGCACAGAACGTATCGGCCTTCTCCCGGTTTTCGACCAGGTTCACCGGCAACGCCAACAGGGAATGGAAGGCGAAGGCTACGCTGAGAGGATTTCAACTCTGGAATTGCGAACTCGCACGTACCGCCGTTGCCAAATTGGCGCTTGCGATTCCGGCGACAACTGCGTCAAGCTGCTGCGATCATGAAAAAGCCCGCGAAGACAAAACCATGGGGCGACGCCACGCTTGCGATCCACGCCGGCGAGGAGCATTTTCGCGTCGGTGCGCCGGTGGGAACGTCGATCGCGCGGACGTCCAACTTCACGTTCGCGGGCACCGAAGAAATGAAGCGCTGGGCCGAGGGAAAAAGCTCGGCTTACATCTACACGCGCTACGGCAACCCGACTCTGTCCATCGCCGAGAAGAAGATCGCGGCGCTCGAAGGGGCCGAAGACGCCGTGGTCACGGCTTCGGGCTCGGCGGCGATTGCGTCGGCGCTTCTGTCGCAGTTGAGCGCGGGCGACGAAGTGATCGCCACGCGGCAGCTCTACGGCGGAAGTTACCGCCTGCTGCGCGATGTTTTCCCGCGCTACGGGATCGTCGTGCGGCACGTGGAATCCGACCTGGCCGGGATCGAGCGGCTCGTGAACCCGCGGACCAAGGCCCTCTATGTCGAAACGCCGACGAACCCGACCTTGCGGCTGGTCGATCTATCCAAGGCGGCCGCCTTCGCGCGGGAATGGGGCCTGGTCTCGCTGATCGATAACACGTTCGCCAGCCCGGTGCTGCAGAAGCCTCTGGAGATGGGCTTCAACATCGTCCTGCACAGCGCTTCGAAATATCTCTCAGGACATTCCGACGTGATCGCCGGAGCCGCCGCGGGGAGCGCCGCTCTGATACGCAAGGTGCGCGCAAACGTGATTCAACTGGGCGGGTCGATGGACCCCGAGGCCGCGTTCCTGTTGATCCGGGGGATGAAGACGCTCGGGGTCAGGATCGAGCGGCAGTGCAAGTCGGCCATGGCTGTCGCGAAGTATTTGGAAAGGCATCCGAAAGTGGCGCGGGTGCACTATCCCGGCCTGCCGTCGCACCCGGATTTCGCCCTGGCGAAGCGCCAGATGCGAGGCTTCGGAGCGATGCTCGCATTCGATTGCAAGGGCGGACCGAAGGCTGGATTGGCCGCTGCGCGGCGCTTCTGCGACCGCGTGCGTGTGTTCCTGCTGGCGGCCAGTCTTGGCGGGACCGAATCGCTCGTGGTCCTGCCGATCTACACGTCCCACTACAAAATGTCGCCCGAGGAGTTGCGGGCTGTCGGGGTCGGGCCCGGGACCGTGCGCGTCTCAATCGGCCTCGAGGATCCCGAAGACCTCATCGAAGACCTGCGCCAAGCCCTCGGTTAGTCAGCTCGCGTCACCCTCCTTGTCGGAATCCAAGCCACTGGCATTTCCGGTTTAGACGGTGGTATAAGGCTATCCCCGTCCGGCGTCCGGACTGTGCCGAGACGGGGCAGGGCGTCTCTTTCGCACACAATTCTCGTCTAGTACTGAATGTCCTGATTCCGTCAATGCCTGGAACGGAAGGTCCATTGACGTGCGCTGTAAATGCTTCGTAAGATTCTCGTTACGCTCGAGTAGGCGGCCGGGAACACGGCCATTTAGGGGTAGTTGCCGATCCGGCCTTAAAGTTGCACCGACCGATCGTGCGATAGGGTCAACGAGATTGCGATGAAGCGCGGGACGACAATCTGGCTCATTCTGGCGGCGGGCACGCTCCTCTTGGCGGGTTGCGAGGAAACCGCGAAGAAGGAGGTCCATGTGCGGCCTCCTGCAGCGACCCCGGCGCCGGCGGCACCCGAGTACGTCCGCCAGCCGCTTCCATTCCCCGCCAACTCTAAGCGCGCGGCCTCGCTGGCTTTTGTTCGCCGGCCCGCGATCGACATTGTTGTGGACGCCGTGCAGGCGAGCTACGACGCCGGGCAGGCCGAATACAAGGCCGGGAATTTCAGCAAGGCTCAGGCCGACTTCGACCACGCCGTCAACATGATTCTGGCCAGCGGCTTCCCGCCGGATTCCGACCCAAGGCTTTCGAAGCTGTTCGAGCAGATCGGCGACGCCGCTCAATCCGATGAGCTCGTCGCGGCGAAGAGCAGCGAAGAGGGGCAAGAGGAATCGGAGGCCCCCGCCCAGCCGGCGCCGATCGACGAGATCGCCGACCTGACGCTGCCCGCGGGCGACCCGCGTCTGGCGCTCAAGGCCGAGAAGGAAATGATCAGCGTGCACCACGACCTGCCGCTGGCCGTGAACCCGCCCGTGCTTCAGTACCTCAGCTTTTTCACGACAACGCGCGGGCGGGCGATCGTGGAGCGCGGGCTCGGACGCGCGGGGCGTTACAGCGACATGATCCGGCGCGTCCTCAAGGAAGAGGGCGTCCCGCAGGACTTGATTTATCTGGCGCAGGCCGAAAGCGCCTTCCAGCCGGAAGCGGTCTCCCGAGCAGGAGCGCGGGGCATCTGGCAGTTCATGCCCTACCGCGGCGAGGAGTATGACCTGGAGAGAACCTATTGGGTGGATGAGCGCAGCGATCCCGAAAAAGCGACGCGCGCGGCGGCCCGGCACTTGCGCGATCTGTACTCCATGTTCGGCGACTGGTACCTGGTGATGGCCGCGTACAATTCGGGCCCGCTCAATGTGGCCCGCGCGATCCAGCGCACCGGCTATGCTGATTTCTGGGAGTTGCAGAAGCGCAAGGCCCTGCCTAAGCAGACGCAGAATTACGTGCCCATCATCCTGGCGCTGGCGTTCGTGGCGAAGGACCCGGGGCTTTACGGCGTGCACGTCGAACCGGAGAAGCCGGCGCCGGTGGAAACCATCCGCCTCGATCACCCGGTCAGTCTGCGCCTCGTGGCGGACGCCGCGGGAGCGGACGTCGACGATCTGCGCACGCTGAATCCGGAACTAGTGCGCAACGTCACGCCGAACGATCAGGGATTCCAATTGAAGCTGCCGGTGGGCGCGGCGAAGCTCTTCGAAGAGAACATTCAGCAAGTGCCTCCGGACAAGTGGACGAGCTGGCGTCTGCACGCCACCGCACCGGGCGAAACGCTTCCCGCGATCGCGCGGCAATACCGCGTGAGTGTTCCGGCGCTTGAAGCGGCCAATCACTTTCAGGCTCACGCCAGCGTGCCGGCTGGCTTCCTTCTGAACGTTCCAACGGCGCCGCCCGCCGCGCGCCTCGTGCGGTACCGCGTGCAGCGAGGGGACACACTGGCGGGAATTGCAGGCCGCTTCGACGTGACGGTGACGGACCTGAAGCGGTGGAATCACCTTTCCGGCGATCGCGCGCCTCGCGGAGCACGGCTGCGAATTTATGCCGGCGGCGAAACGGCAAAGAACTCGACCGTTAAGGGGAAGTCGGCCAAAGTTGTAAGCCAGGGGCAAGGGGTCGAGAACGTGTCGACACGGAACTCCGGGGGCACAGGGCAGGCTCTGGAACATCGAGTGAAGCCCGGTGAAACTCTCTATTCGATTGCCCGCCGGTACCAGACCACGGTTTCCTCCCTGCGCCAGTCCAATCCCTTCCTGTCAGACCGGCTTCCTCAGGCCGGTGACGTGCTGATCGTCCAGCGGTAGAGCGTCGCCCTCTTCAACCTAAGCCACTCCCTTTCTGCAAGATACGGAATTTCGGGAAGCTCCAACCGGGATTCAACCCATCCATAAGGGCAACCCTCGGCAATCCAGTCGTTTTTTCAATCCATTGCGCCTTGACAAAGTTCCGACACTCCGTTTATAAGCGGGCCGAGGACTAAAGGCCCACGGTAAGCCCGGGACCCCACGGAGGATCCAATGTTCCACGCCAAAATGAACGATGACGAAGACGACGAACTGCCAAGCTTCGAGGACGATGACGAGGGCCTGGAGCAGCCGCAAGAGATCGTAGAGGAAGTGGAAGAGATTATCATCGAGGAAGAACCGGAAGAAGAGGAAGCGCCGGAGGCTCCCGCTCCCGGCGGGCGCGCGCCCGCACCCAAGGCAAGAAAAGCGAAGAAGTCCCGCCCGAAGCCCAAGAAAGCCCGGAGCAAGGGGAAGGCAAAGGCGAAGAAGCGGCCCTCGAAGAAGGGGCCTTCCAAGAAGGGGCGCTCCAAGAAGTCGGGACCGAAGAAGCGCGGCAAACGCAAGAAGCGCTAGCAATCCTGAAAGCAGTTTTCTGTCGTGCATGGAGTCCACTGGGCCGCGCGATCGCATTCGGTTCGCGCGGCCCTTTCTTTTGCCAGAGTGCCGACGACCGCGCCGTGCACGGGCCTTCTCTCCTGTTACCCCTCCTGCCCCAAGAAGATCGGCGCCCCCTCGATGCGGAAACGCAGGGCAGCGTGAATCGGCGGCCCGGCTATTTCCCAATTTGAAATGTTTTCCTTGCCGTAAACCGCTTTGGATGGCTAGCATACGCGCTCGATGCCGCTGGCGATCGAACAGGTCCGCAGGATGCGCGGGGGTGCGCAGTCGCAACTGATGCACTGCGAAGACGGCGCGTACTACATCGTGAAATTCCAGAACAACCCCCAAGGGACGAGAATTCTGGTGAACGAATTGCTTGGAGCAAGGCTGGGGGCGCGGCTGGGGCTGCCGATACCGGCCGCGGCCGTGGTGGAGGTGCGCGAAAGCCTGGTCGAGCACACCGAGGATCTGGTGATCCAGCTCGGGCGCGGGCGTGCCCGCTGCCAGCCCGGAATGCAGTTCGGCTCCCGCTATCCGGGTTCGCCCGCGGATACGGTCGTCCACGATTTTCTGCCGGATGAGCAGCTCCGCGAAGTAGTGAACCTGGGGGACTTTTGCGGGATGCTCGCCTTCGACAAGTGGACCTGCAACACGAACGGTCGCCAGGCGATCTTCTTTCGCGCCAAAGACGAATCGCGTTACCGGGCGCAAATGATCGACCAGGGATTTTGCTTCAATGCGGGTGAATGGAACTTTCCCGATGCGCCGCTGCGCGGGCTTTACCCGCGGCACCGCGTGTACGAATCGGTGCGCGGGATCGAATCGTTCGAGCCGTGGCTCGCGCGCATCGAGTCGAAAATCACCGAGGCCGTCCTCGACGAGGTGTACAGCGAGATTCCGCCCGAGTGGCTGGGGTTCGATCACGGTGCGATCGAGAAAATGCTGGAGCAGTTGCTCCGGCGGCGGAAGCTCGTCCGGGAGCTGATCGTTTCGGCCTGGAAATCATCGGCCCAACCTTTTCCCAACTGGGGGTGAGACATGCCCGAAGAACGCCCAAGCACTCTTCGCTATCGCATCCTGCGCTACACGCCCAATCTCATCCGCGATGAGTGGGTCAACGTCGGCTTGCTGCTCGAGGAAGTGGACGGCCCCCGGCGCGCCATGCGGATGATCGAAGAGGCCTCCGAAATCGCGCGCGTCCGGCGGCTGCATCCGACCGCAGACGAAAATCTGCTGCGCGCCCTGCCGGCCGAGTTCGATGCCCGGCTCCGCGCGCCCGAGGCCGAGGTTCGCACGTATCTGGAAAAGATCGGCCAGACGCTTTCCAATGTCTTGCAGTTCAGCCCGCAGAAGGGGCTGCTCGCGGAGGATTTCGACACCGAGCTCGACCGCCTCTTTCGCGATCACATCGCCCCGCCGCCTTCGGTGCGCGGAGGGATCGTCGAAAATACGCGGGCGTGGATCCGGACCCGCTTGAACGATGTCTTCCGGCGGCACCGCATTCTGGGCAAACTCGAGAAAGGCGTCCGCGTCGAGGAGTTCACGCAGCCGGGCGACCCGATGCGTCTCGACTACGCGTACCGCTACAACGGAACCCGCGGATACCTGCAGACCGTCGCGCTCGGCCGCGACCCTTCGCAGGCGAAGGTGCTCGCGTACACGGCCGAGTGCATCCGCGCGCGCGCGGCGAATTCGGAATTCACCGCCATCACGGAAATCGAGCCGGTGCGCGACAATCCGCGGCACCAGTTCATCGCGCGGCTCTTCGAAGAACAGCGCATTTCGGTCGTGCCGCTGAACCGCATTGAAAGGTTTGCGGAAGACTTGCGGCCGCGCCTGCGATAGCCCCGGCCGGCGGCAGCCGCGCCGCACCCTTCGGGGGGCATCCGCGCCGCCCCCGTGAGGAGATTGCGCTGAACCACTCCCGATTTCCGCCGGTGAACCCACGTTGACGCGCTTCTCCGATTTTGCTATGTTGATTTTTCTCGTTCCTTCGGAGCGCACCTTGAAGCGTCGAGCGGTCCGCAGTAAAGATTCCTCGCGTGCAAGCCGTAAGTCACTGAATGGCAGGGGGTTATCATCGGCGGCGAAGGCCAAGGTGATGCCGCCCGATCCCGACGCGCCCGCCAAGCAGCAGCAACTGAAACTCTACGAAGAAGCCCTGAAGTATTTTCAGCAGCAGAAGTTCGTTCGCGCCAAGCAGTCGCTGGAGCGCGTGCTGGAGGGGCCCAGCAAGGAATTGGGCGATCGCGCCAAGGTCCACCTGCGCATCTGCGAACAGCGGATTTCCCGCCTGCCCGTTCCCGCCGCAAAGTCGGCCGAGGACCACTATACGCAGGGCGTGGCGCTCATGAATCTCGGGCGGTGGGACGAGGCGCGCGAGCACCTCGACCGGGCGCGCAAGGCCGCGCCGAAGGCCGATCACATCGTCTATGCGATGGCCGCGCTCGATTGCCTGACCGGCGAAGCGGATTCGGCAATGCAGAATCTGAAGGTCGCCATCCAGCTGCGCCCGGAAAACCGCTACCACGCCCGCAACGACGAAGACTTCGCCTTCTTGCAGGAAGACCCGCGCTTCACCGAGTTGCTCTACCCCGAGCGAGAAGGTACGGCCGGCTGATTTCCTGCTTTCCCCATGAAAAACGGTTTGGAACGCCGTTCCCCATCGGTGCGAGTTGTCGCGCTCGGCGGCGGCACCGGCCTGTCGACCGTGCTGCGCGGCCTCAAGGGGCACATTGCGGAGCGCGGCAAACGGAAGGTGAAGCAGCCGATCGCCGACCTCACGGCGGTTGTCACCGTGACCGACGACGGAGGCAGCTCCGGCCGTCTGCGCAGGGAATATCGCGTCCTGCCGCCGGGCGATATCCGCAACTGCATGGTGGCTCTTTCCAAGGATGAAGATCTGCTGGGACGGCTTTTCCAGTATCGCTTCCCGGCAGGCAGCGGCCTCGCCGGGCACAGCTTCGGCAATCTGTTTCTCACCGCTCTGACGAACAGCACCGGAGATTTTGCGAAGGCCGTCCAGGTGTCGGCGGAGGTGCTGGCGATCCGGGGGAGGATCTTCCCTTCCACCGCGCAGAACGTCACGCTTCAGGCGGAGCTCGAGGACGGAACCATCGTGGCCGGCGAGACCAACATTTCCCGTTCGCGCAAGCCGATTGCCCGGCTCCGTCTCGTCCCGCGCCGCGCGCGTCCCCTGCCGGAAGTACTCAAGGCGATTCGCGAAGCGGACCTGATCCTGATCGGGCCTGGCTCGCTCTATACGAGCATCCTTCCCAACCTGCTGGTCGAGGAGATGGTGGAAGTCATTGCCAACTCGAGCGCGAACCGCGTGTACATCGCCAACATCATGACGCAGCCCGGCGAAACGAGGCACTACTCGGTTGCCGACCACGTGCGCGCCATCTACGACCACACTCGTCCGGGCTTGTTCGATTTCGTGGTGATCAACCGCGCGCTGGTGTCGCCCCGCCTGCGGCGCCGCTATGAGGCGCAGGGAGCCGAACCGGTCGATCCCTCGCTCGCGGAGCTGGAGCGCATGGGGCTGAGATACGTGACGGGGGATCTCTTGCAGCAGGGGACCGTGGCCCGGCACGACGAATCTCGCCTCACACGCATGCTGCTCGACAAATTCGTGAAGCACGCGGTCCGCCGCTAGGCAGCGGGGAAACTAGTCCCCCGTGGGGGCGTTCGGAGCCGTATATCCCTGGCGAGCGACGACCACCGCCTTCTTTTTCTTGCCCTTCTTGTCCGCGAGCAGCAGCGGATTCCCCTGGTCATCCACGACTTCCACCGCGAGCTTGTGGTATCTCCCGTCCGGCGGCGTGGATGGCGAAAATACGAGCGTGTACTGATTGCGCAGGAAAGCGGCGACGGTATTGAAGATGGAAGGCATCTCCGCATCGAAGCGCGGGAACCATGCGTACCCCCCGGTCATGTTGGCGAACGTGGAGAGCTGATTCTTCGCCTGCATGTAGTCGATGCCGGCCCCGCCGGGAGAGCTCAGGTCCACTTCCTCGGCCATCCCGACGGAAAAGATCGTGACTTCCGTTTCCTTCAAGCGCCCGATGATCTGGCCGAGATTGTGTTTGCTGAACGTGTCGAAGCCGGTGGCCAGAATCAGAATCGACTTCTTGCCTCTCACGTCCCGAAGCTCGTCGACCGTCTCGTACACAGCGTCGAAGAGATTGGCTTCGCGGAAAGTGGGAAAGCCGAGTGAGCGAATCGCTTGATCGATGGCCCGCTTGTCCTGGGTGAAATCTTCCTGGAGTCTCGTTCGCAGGTCGAAGGTCTTGAGCGCAACCCAGTCCTGCGGCTTCAGGTTCTGCAAGAATCCATCGGCCCAATACTGGCCCTTGGACCCAAAATATCCAAAATACCGCCCGCTGTATTCCAGCAGGATGACGATCGTGATCGGTGCATCCGTGGGCGCGAAGTTCGTGATCTGCTGGCGCTGGCCGTTGTCCAGAATCCGGAAGTTTTCGCGCTTCAGGCCGGTCACCAGATTCCCGTCCTTATCGGTCACAACTGCGTCCACGTTGACCAGGTTTGATTGAACGGAGATCGCAACCTGCGGTGGCGGCGCCTGGTTCTGCTGCGCTGGCGCTTGCGGCTGCCCTCCGGGCGGCGGAGGCGTCGGCGGTTGAGGTTGCCGGGCCGGCGCGGGAGCCTGAGGCCCCTCCTGCTGAGCGATCGCGTTTCGCGGGACGGGCCAAGCGGCTGCCGCGACGATGAGTGCACCCACGGCAATGACGCGACGTAAGGCGTTCACTCGCATATTTTCCTCACTCGAGTTGGATGCTGCCACGGCCCGCCCCGGATGGTCGATTGCAATTCAGAAAACCGCGCTCGCCCTGCATCCCGGGCGCCCCAAGCCGACATGATAGTATCAATCGTATTCGCATTGCGATGCACTTTCAGATTCACCCGGAGGCGAAAAGGATGGCGCGCGGGACCTTGCGGATTTTGATCCCAACACTGCTGGGCGCGATGGCTTGCGCCGTGCCCACTCACGCGCAGAGCCGCGCGCAGATTCTGGCCCCCGGCGCCGCACAAGTATCGGCCGCTCAAACGGCGGCTCCGGGATCCGCGGACATCGCGCAGATCGAGAACGAAGCGGTCGGCTGGCTGCAGAATCTGATCCGCATCAACACGACGAACCCGCCGGGCGACGAACTGGCGGCCGCAAAGTACCTGGCGGGTATTCTCGATCACGAAGGAATTCGTTCCGAAATCTTTGAAAGCACGCCCGGCCGCGGCTTCCTCGTGGCGCGGCTTTCCGCCACCGCGATGCCGGACCCGTCGCGGGCGCTGCTGCTCATGGGCCATCTCGACGTGGTCGGGGTGGACAAGACGAAGTGGACGGTCGATCCCTTCGGCGCCGTCATTCAGGACGGCTACCTCTACGGCCGCGGCGCGATCGACGACAAGGCCATGACGGTCGCGAATCTGGCTGTCTTCGTCGCCTTGAAACGCTCCAGCGCGCGGCTGAATCGCGACGTGATCTTCTTCGCCGAAGGGGACGAAGAGGCGGGCGGCACGCTGGGAATGAAATTCGCGGTCGATAAGCACTGGGACAAGATCGCCGCGGGCTATGCGATCAACGAGGGCGGCCGGGTCGTCCTGAAGAACGGCAAGGTGCAGTACGTCGGCGTTCAGACGAGCGAAAAGGTGATGGTGAACGTGGATGTGATCGCCAAGGGAACTTCCGGCCACGGCTCGGTGCCGAGGCAGGATAACCCGGTGGCGCACCTGGCGGCCGCGATCGCGAAGATCGCGGCGTACGAAGCGCCCGTGCAGTTCAACTCCGTGACGCGCGCCTACTTCAGCGGCCTCGCGTTCCTGGAAGACGAAGAGACCGCCAAGTGGATGCGCGCGCTCGAGACATCGGATCGCGGCGCGCACGCGGCGCGGTGGATTTCCGACGCGAACCCGGCATGGAGCGCCATGCTCCGCGACACGGTTGCCCCGACGATGCTTCAGGCGGGAATCCGGCCCAATGTCGTGCCGTCGGAGGCGCGCGGAGTCATCAACATTCGCCTGCTTCCGGGCAATACGATCGATCCGCTGCTGGGCAAATTGCAGCAGCTGGTCAACGATCCTCAGGTGCGCTTCGAGATCGAGCCGGCCGCGGGCGAATCCACGCCTTCGTCCTCCGTCACGTCCGATCTGTACGCCACGATCGCGCACGACGCCGGACAAAAATTTCCGGGCGCTGCGGTTTTGCCGTTCATGTCCACGGGAGCCACCGATTCGATGCCGCTGCGCATGCGCAACGTGCAGGCGTATGGGCTGCTTCCCTTTCCTCTCACCGACGATGATCTTCTGCGAATGCACGCCGACAACGAACGCATCCCGACGGACTCCTTCCGCAAGGGCGTCGATTTCCTCTACGGCATCGTGAACGACTTCGCCGTCGCGAAATAACCCATAACCCCTAAACGTTGTGTCATCCCACCCTGACGGAGGAAGGGAGCGGAGTCCCGTCAAACCAGGTGCTGCTTTCTGCTTTTCTTCGGCCGCCCCCTCCACATGTCATCCCGAGCGGAGTCCCGCGCGTTCTTGCTGTTCCCCTCGCCGTTTGAGGAGCGCGGGACGCAGTCGAGGGATCTGCTTTTGCCTTCTTCTTGCTTCACCGCGCGGAGGGCGAATTCAATTGATCCAGCTATCGGGGCGCGAGGGCGGCTTCTCGCGATGGTCGCGGACGTACACTTCGAACTTCTTGCGCATGCGGCGCTTCTTCCAGTCGGAAAAGAAGTTGCGGTAGTTGTAGAGGAACGAGCCGCGCCGGAGGTAGAGGTAACCCACCAGCATTCCGCCGAGGTGGCAGATGTGGCTCACGTTATCGCCGGTGGAGCCGATCGTGCCGAAAAATTCGATGGCGCCCATGACGATCACAAAAATCTTCATCGACACGGTCACCGGCAGAGGAAACACCCACACGCGGCGATCAGGCAACAGCACGAAGTTCGCCAGCAGGATCCCGTAGATGGCCCCGGACGCGCCGATGGTGGGTGTCCAGGCGCTGCCCAGCCCATGCGGGTCCAGAGTCATCTTCACCACGACGTTGATTAGGCCCGCTCCCACTCCGCAGAGGAAGTAGTACGTGTAGAACTTTCGCGCGCCCCACATATGTTCGAGGTCCGCGCCGAACATGGCGAGGAAGAGCAGATTCACCAGAATGTGCCGAATCCCATCATGGAGAAACAGGTACGTGAATGGCTGCCACAGCCGGAATCCATGAACGACCACATAAGGTCGCAAGCCAAACCAATTGAGCCAGAAAATCCATCCGTCCTGGTGAAAGATCAATCCAGAAAGTTCTTGCAGAAGGAAAACGCCAACGCAGGCAATGCAAATCGTCTTGATGGCGCGCGGAAAGTATCCGCCGATGTCGAAGCGGTAGCCGTAGCCGCGCGAAAAGGAGCCCACGGGCCAAGTCTAAAGGCTCGCCGCCGCGGAGTCAAAAGAGCTTCGGGGCGAGAACGCGAAGAGAGAGTATCGGTCAATACGCAGACGTCAATTCAAGCCAGTCGTCAAAAGAAGTTGGACAGGGAGTCACCCAACGTGGTGATCCCAGAAGCCATCGCCAGAATGCCGTATTGGGGCGAAGTGACGCGTGAAAATCCATGTGCGACATCGTCACCTTGTACCCCGGCGCCATCCGCGTTACATTGTTTGCGATCTTTTCTCTCGGCGTGCCCGTCCTTGCCCGCGAAGATGGCAAGGCGGTGTTTTCTCCGTTAACGTTTCCACGCAACGCGGTTTGCTCACACGGAGTAAACAGAGCCTCGCAGAGCGCGACGGGAGGTTTCCATCATCCGAGCACCGGCCCTTCTACCTATAGCCCTCCTGCTTCTGCTGTCGATTCCAGCCGGCATCGAGGCTGCGCCGCAGAACTCCAAGGATGAGTTGCGGGCAAGTTCATCCGCACAAACAAGCGTCGTGCCCGCCGCCGCTCCCGCGTCAGCGGCTAACTCAAGTCGAACGTCGTGGGCTCCGCCTGACATCGACAAAGCCGTGCCCACGGTCCAGCGGGGAGTCAAGTGCCCTCTTCGCCAGGTTGTCAGCGGTGCCGGCGAGCGGATGAAAGAGCTTGTGGAAAACCTCCAGAAAGTCGACGCGACGGAAAGAGTGGAGCACTTCGATGTGGATGCCGCCGGCTCGCGCGGCAAGCCCGAGGCTCGCACATTCGACTACATCATGACTATCACTCGCTCGAAAACGGGAGAATTCTCCCTGGAGGAATACCGGAACGGCAGCGCTGACCCCACACAGTTTCCAGCCAAGATCGCCACAATGGGGCTGTCGGCAATGGCACTCCTCCTGCATCCGACGTTGGTTTCCGATTTCGACCTTTCCTGTGAAGGACTCGGGCAATGGGATGGCCGCCCGGCCTGGCAGATTCACTTCGCGCAGCGCAGCTACCGTCCCAGCCGGATCGAAACCTACGCGATCGCAAAATCCTATTATCCCCTGCCCTTGAAGGGACGCGTGTGGATTGACCCTACCAGCTATCAGGTCCGGCGCCTGGAGTCGCAACTGGTGGAGCCGGTCGCGGAGATCGGGTTCACGCAGTACTACATGGCCATCGACTACGGCCCCGTGCAATTCCAAACGCGCAAGCAGGAGCTCTGGCTTCCGTTGGACGCGGACGTCTATGGGGAGCTCCGCGGGCATCGCTTCTACCGCCGTCACACTCTCAGCAATTTCAAGATTTTCGGAGTTGAGTCCACTGAGCAGATTCAGGACCCGCAGGAGTCCTACTGCTTCAAGAACGTGAGCAAACACGACATCACCGGGATCCTCAATGTCTCACCGGTTTCTGGAATTTCCGTCAAGGCCGTCTCGCTCCGGTTCACGCTTTCGCCCGGACAAAACGTCTGTAAACTGATCGGCCCAGGCAAGGATGTGAACATGCCGCCCAATGAAGTCGGCTCGGCTGCCTTCATGCACAACGGCCCCGCGGGTTCGATCACTGGCGAAGCCAAAGTGGTCAATGCGAGCGCGTTGGAAGTAATCCCTGAAAGCAGCTTGGCTCCATCCAAGCCTTAACAGGGCGCTGAAAAAGGCTTGGGGTAACACATGTTCGCCCGTACGTCACCGACGGGGGCACGATCCGAACGTCGTATTCTAAGCCGAAAGGGCAGGGAGATTTCGAGTGAGCCAACGGACGAATCTACTCAACATGCTGCTGATCGCCGGTCTGCTGTGGGCTTCCGCAAGTCAGGCCAGCCCCACGCAATCCACTTATAAGCAAGAGGTGCGAGCAGGCGCGGAAGAGATCTACGTGTTTCGAACCACTCGTACGCAACATCATCCGGGCGCGACGCCCGCATGCGCGGCAGCGCCGTTCCCGTCTGCAAACGAGGACTACTATGACCTCTGGTCAATCGAGTTGCGGGCCACTGACAGTCGGGTCGTGAACACGCACAAGAGCGAGGTTGGAGGATTCACCGCCTGCTTGGGCCAACTCGTTCAGGATCACCCGGTGCAAATGTATGCCACAGGGACGGTGGCGCACATACCATGGGTCGGCGTTGGCGAGTGCGTGGTGCTGAAGTCGCAGCCTCCTGTCCGGACGGCGGTCGCTTTCACTTGCCAACTGAATTTGAGCGGTCTTCCGGAGGCTTATTCCGGAGGCTTCGGGGTTTCGAGTACGCTGTCACCATTCCTCAGCAAAGATCAACCCGCCACGGCTCATGTGCCCGGCTACCTTTCCACCTCTGTTGTCACCCTGCGACTGTGGAAGAAACCGCTTGGCACCGCCAACAAACCGTGAGCGGTAACGGAGTTCAAGCGCGCTAGGAGCACGCTTCGATTTCTAAGGGATGTGAAAGGAGAACGGTCATGGTTGCTGATGAGAACGGGAGAGATGCAGTTGCCCAAGGCGGTGAGGTCCAAGCAGACCGTCGAAATTTCATGAAGAGTGCGGCTGCGGCCGGGTTGCTTGGCGCTGCCGGAGCGGTATCGGCACTCGGCCAGTCGGCTCAAGCGGCGCAGCAGGCAGAGACCGCAGAGCCAAATCTGGTGCCGCCTCCCGGCATGTCGCCTCGTGGTATTCCCGACCTCCGGTTTCCAATGTGCTACAAGGAGTCGGTACCAGCCGCCGTGGGAGTGGTGACGCAGTACTTTGCCGCGTTGGGCCAGAGAGACTTAAAAGGCATGGCGGAGATGCTGCACTTTCCGTTCGGCACGTTTGAACGGACCGAAGCGGTCGTGGTCCCCAGCCCAGACGAACTCATCGCCCACGCGCCGGCATCGATGAACATGACCGAACACCCGGAACGGTTCACCGATCATGACGGCTACCTGAAGCCCGGCTGCTACGACGTCTTGGACGGCATCGAGATATTCAACTCCAACCCGGTGGCCGTGAACCTGTCGCTGAATTACAACCGATACAGTCCCGAAGGCTACAAGCTCCTGAGATGCGAAGGAATCTATTGCGTTACCAACAATGACGGGAAGTGGGCGATCCAGGCGATGTCTACGATTTTCACGCCCGCTCACATGGTCCACGTTGTGTATAACGACAGCATCACGGCGGCCAAGCGCTTACGTCAGGATCATTGCTTAGCCTATATGAACAACGATCAGCAGGCCGTATGGGGTCCCATCCGCCAACTGGGTCTGAACCTGGGTGTCGGTGCCGGTGGAGCGTCGTGGGAGGTTGCGGCGCAGGGACACTATAAGGCGCTCGAAGGGCTCCGAGTCAAAGGCGTCAAAACGCGGCTATCTACTCAGAGCTATACGCAGGAGATGCTTGATAACACTCACATCGACTTCGTAGCGTATCGTGCCGTCTGGCCGCAACTCGGTCTAGGCAACTGGGGTTGGGATCTCGCTGATGGACCGCCTGGCGGCCGTATCATCCATGCCTCCGTTGAAAAGGTCCATGCATTCCAGGGTGCGAGCCGATACACCACCTCCGGCGAGTACATCAACGACAGCGTGGAAATGGACGTTATCACATACAAAAAGGGACGCTGGGGCTTGGCTGGCTTGTTCGGTTACATGACAACCCACGATCGCGCGAACGATATCCGCGTCTGATTTGGTGCAGGCTGAATTGTTCCCGATCAAAATCTCGGCTGGGTCGACTCAGTTATTCGAAAACACGTGACAGTGCGCTTTGTCATCCAAAGGAGATGCATGTGATGAAGAAAATCCTTGCTGGCGTCGTTGCGCTTTTGTTTGTGGCATTGCTGGGCTACCGTCCCGCGGCGGGAGGAAACGATTCCCAACGAGAAGCTCAAGACCGCGTGCGGATCGAGAAGCTGATGTGGCAGTACACTCGTGCCCTGGACACGGAGAACGCGGATGCGTACGCCGCCACATTTACGCCGGATGGTCAATTCGGCAGCGGCCCCAACGCGATCAAGGGACACGACGCGCTCAAGAAAATGATTGCGGATCTTCGGCAACGCACCGCTGACGCCGAAGCCAAAGGTGAAAAAAGGCCGGCCATGTACCACATGACCGCGAACAGCTACCTTGAATTTGTCGATAAGGATCACGCGCGCATGGAAGCTTACTGGCTGACCGTGTTCGCTCAGGCAGGCCCGAATGTGCCTCTCCGCGTGGCTGCTGCCGGGCGGGACGTCGACGAACTCGTGCGCGTGAATGGGCATTGGCTCATCAAGACGCGCGACGTCGCACCAAAGGACTAGCGGTCATTCGTTTGAAGTAGCGACTCGCCGGGAAGGGCCGAAATCGAGGCGATGCGGACCGAAGAAACTTTTACGTTAAGTGAGCTCCCGGCTGTCTTGAGACTGCAAGCCGGGAGACGACGTAAAGTCCGGAGCAAATCCGCTTTCTCCTGTGGACGTTAGCAGACTCACGACTCCGGTTACTGCGAAGTTGAAACACAACGCAATAAATCCGGCATTCAGTCCCATGATGGGATCGTGCTTGCTGAGCATGAGAAGAACCGCAATGAGGACGCCGGTCACCATTCCGGCGAAGACTCCGGACGTGGTCACTCGCTTTGAATACAGGCCTAACACCACACCCGGGAAAAACTGCGCCACCCCGCCATATCCCACGAGCAAGAGACCTACGAGAGTCGTGGAGTCAAAAATGGCGGAACAAAGGGCGGCGCATGTAATTGCCAGGACGGTGATCTTCGCCAACTTTCCGACCTGTTGGTCGGTCATGCCGGGCGCCAGAATCGGGCGGCACAGGTTCTTTGCAAACAAAGATGCCGCTGTGAGCATTTGGATCGCTGCCGGAACCATCGCCGTGAGAGCGCCGGCTCCGCCTATTACCCCGAGGAACCAGGGCGGGAAGGTCTTGCGCACAATCGTTAACATCGAGAGGTCGCCATTGGCGAGCCCAGGCAACACCAGAAGCGCGGCCAGGCCTACGAAGAACATGAGCGGCATCGTAATGATGTAGAGAGGCATTACGACCGCGTTCCGGCGCAGCGTGTCGCCGCTTTTCGCAGTAAAGGTCGCGCCGAAGAATTGCGGCCACATGTAAAACCCAAATGTGCAGAGAAGGACTGTTGATACGTACCAGGCGTGTCCGAGATCCGTGGTCGCGCCCGGCATTACCAGATGGCTGGGTTTGGCGCGCGCGAGCGCGGCAAACATCGGGCCAATGCCTCCAAAGTATATGTATGGCACCGCGACGCCGACAAAAACTGCGGCAAACAATAGAAGAAAGTCCTTCAATACGCTGACCCACGCTACTCCCCGGATCCCGCTGGTGAATACAAAGCCGGCGACAATGGCGAATGAGATCACCATGGCCGGCGTGCGATGGATCACTCCAAAACTCGCTACTTCCACAATGATCCCGAGACCAGTGATCTGAAGTTGCAAATAAGGGATGATGAAGATCACGCCCACAAGGGCAACGAAGGCGGTGAGATACTTGTTGTTGTACCGTGCTTGAAAGAAATCGGCTTGTGTTTGGAGACGATACCTCCTCCCGGCTTCCCAAAGTTCGGGGAGAATGTAGAAGGAAACCACGTATGCCAAACAGGTGTATCCGAGAATGTACAGAACGGGTGCGCCTCTGGAGTACGCCCAACCACTCGCCCCAAGAAACGTAAACGTGGTATAGATCTCCCCGGCCATCAGCAGCCAGACAAGCAGCAAGCCGAAGCCTCTGCCGCCCACGATCCATTGTTCGAGATCCATCTTCCGGTGAGATCCGGCCCGAAAACCGATGAAAGAGCCTGCTGCGACGATGGCGGAAATTATGGTCAGAGCAACGGCGCTTGGACTCACAGCGTGCCGCCGTCTTTGCGACGCAGCTCAGAAGCGCGGCGTGCCTCCAGCCGATATGCTCCCCACATACAGAGTGGGGTGAGGAGCAGCCACGAGATCAACCAGAAGAAGTTGAACGGCAAACCCAGAACCATGGGATAAACACGGTCCCAGAGTGACACTGAGAAGCACGCGGCCGTGAAAGGAATTAGCCCCAGAAGAATCGACCCCGGCGATGGGCGCTTTGCGCGGAACCTCTGATCATCCCGATGTTCCATATGCGCGGGATTGTAACAGCAATTTAAGCGACGGATCGGTCGAGATGGCAAGCAGCTCTACTCACTTGGCGATTCACGGCGCACTCGGAAGTAATCCACATGCCTGATTAACGCTGCAACTCGACAAGTGGAGTACCAGGCGGATATTTTTCCGGCAATCCGACTTGCCGGGCACAAACGCCCCCCATGCAAGGAAACTTACAATTCTCCGCCGTAATCAATCCGAATTGCTCGTCTAAGAGGCAAAACGCTACTTTGACACGTAATTGAACATCGTACGTGGCACCAGTGGCCGAACTGCCAAGTTGAGTGGGCTCGATTTGCTGTCGCCTTGTCTTCGCTTAGAATCGGGCCGTCGGAATCGCCTGCTACATTCCCTGTACCGTCAATTTGGGCTAACATGACCTGCAAATGCCGAGTTTGCATTTTGTGAACTGAGGCATACCAGCAACGAGGTGCAACATGTCAAAGGACCTGACACGAAGAGAACTAATGCTTCGTTCGATTACCGCAGGCGGCTTGTTTGCGGCCGGATCACTGATGCCGGTTTCGTCGGCGCTAGCCAATCAGGCTGCCGGACAATCAACCACGCAAACCGATGCCCACGTTCCCGCGACAATCGTTGACGGCAAGGTAGTGCAACCGCGAAGGGAACTGCCCGTTTTGCAAAAGACGAGCATCCTGGTTGTCGGAGGCGGTCCGGCGGGGACCGCGGCCGCCCTTTCGGCCAAGCGGCTGGGCGTAGACGTCACTCTGGTGGAGAGGTACGGGTATCTTGGAGGACTCGCAACCGGCGGCCTCGTGCTGGGAATTTTCCCGCTTTACGATCGGGACAAGAAGCAGGTCATTTACGGCATCGGCGAAGAGCTGATGAAGAAACTGGACGTGCTCAAATTCGGAATCATCGATCGGAACAAGGCGCCTGTTTACCCGACAATCGACGCGGAGGCGTTCAAGTACGTGCTGGCCGACATGGTGCTCGATTCGGGGATAAATGCCTACCTGGATTGTTGGGGTGTCGATGCCATTGTAGATGCCAAAGGAGCCGTGCGCGGCGCCGTTTTTGAGAGCAAGTCGGGGCGCAAGGCAATCCTCGCCGATATTGTGATCGATGCTTCGGGAGACGGCGACATTTACGCGGCCGCAGGGGCGGCTTTTGAAAAAGTCAAAACCAACATCGGCCTGATCAGCCGAATTGGGAACATCGATGAGGTCGATATGGCCGTGGGACGAGGATCGGAAGACCCGGAGCACCCTGTTACAGGTCAGCCCGGGACAGGGCGCCCCTCCAAGGGCAGGGTGAACGACCTCAACGGTCACGCCGGAAATTCGACGCCTGCTCCCCACGTGAACTGGCTCAACATGAAAGGTCCGGTCGGAGACGCGCTGGACGTAGCGGACCTGACCGCGATGGAACTCAAGCATCGCCGCGGGACCTGGGGAAACGTCGAGAAGCTCCGTCAGAAGCCGGGAAACGAACAGGTCTATCTGGCGGAAACAGCGCCTCAACTCGGCGTGCGGCTCAGCAGGCTCCTTGACGGCGTCAAGAAACTCACGGTTCAGGACATCCGGGGCGGCGCAAAGTATAAGGATGTCATCGGCTATTCCGGCGCGTATGCAAATGCTCCCGAATTCCAGATTCCTTACGGCTCCCTCGTTCCCTCAAAGGTCGAAAATGTCCTGGCGGCCGGACGATGCATTTCGACCGATTTCCAAGTTGGAGACATCACCCGGCTCATTCCGGTTTGCTGGGTTACCGGACAGGCTGCAGGCTTGGCTGCGGCATTGTGCATCCAGGACAGATGCAAGCCTCGCAACGTAAGCGTGACGAAGCTGCAAAACCTGCTTCACCAGCAAGGGGCATATTTGGGATGACGTTTCTCCGGCGCGTGCCGCGGCGAGTGATTCAGCTGACTTGCTTCGTCGGCGCGGTCGTGCTGGTTTGGCCGGTGCTGCCCTGGGCAATCGCGCCGAGGGTTTTCGTACAAGCGAGCCCATTTGTCGCTCTCGCCTCAAGTATCGCAACGCGGTCCATCAGTCTGGGAGTGGTTTTCGCGGTCATCGTAGCCGTCGCGAGTTCATTTAAGAAGCGGTGGTTCTGCCTTTACCTCTGCCCGACCGGTTTCCTACTCGAAAACGCGTCACACATGGGTTTGCGCAAGTCGCGGTGGTGGGACAAGTGCCCGCCGGTCGGGAAATATGTCGCGATACTCACGCTGGTGGGTGCCGTGGCGGGCTATCCGGTGCTGCTGTGGATGGATCCTCTGTGCATTTTCAGCAGCCCCTTTGCCGTGAACAAGGCGACGAACTCGATATCCGTCATTCTGGTCTGCCTCGGCCTGGGTCTTTTGGTGGCAGGCACTTTGGTTTTCGGCATGCTCTGGTGCGTCCGCATCTGCCCCCTCAGCGGATTGCAGGACATGCTGTTTGCCGCGAGGAAGGCGCTCTGGACCAGATTGACCGTGACGGCGCCCGCGCGGAAATTCCAGGTTGCTCGGCGTGTTTTTTTCGCCGGCTCGGGCGGCGCATTGCTGGCCCTCTGGGCGCGCCGAGCCGGAGCGGCGCGATACCGCGGAAGTGATACGCTGCTGCGCCCTCCCGGCGCCGTGCCGGAGGACCGTTTTACCGGGCTGTGCATCCGCTGCAACAACTGCGTGCACGCCTGTCCGTCGAAAATTATTCACCCGGATACCGGTCATGAGGCGGGCTTGGCAGGCTTCGGGGCGCCCATCATCCGATACGACGCGGACTACAAGTATTGCCTGGAAACGTGCAATGCCTGCACGCAGGTCTGCCCGACCGGGGCGTTGACGCCGCTGGATCTGCAGCCGAAGAACAAGTACATCATCGGAGAGGCGCTCGTCGATAACAATGTCTGCCTTACCGCCCTCGGCAAGAAGGAATGCGATGCGTGTGAGCTCGCCTGTCCTTATGATGCAGTCAAAATCACATGGGACGAGGAGCAGTACATCGCCTACCCTGTGGTCAACGACAAATGCACCGGCTGCGGAGCGTGTGAAGTCGTGTGCCCCACCACCCCGGTGAAAGCCATTCGAGTGTGGACCCAAAAGCCTGCGTGATTGTTCGTCCCGCTTGCTGTGCGAGAAAAGGGCGAAGGGGCCGGGAGTGCGCGTGAAGTGGCTTCCGGAGCCGACGCGCCATGGCCGGACTGCGAAATCAAGTTCGCGGCGCGCTAGGGCTGCGGCTGGTTTTCGGGCTGGCGAGGCGCAGGAGCCCCGCTCGCGGGTGACGCCTTGGCGCTGTTGTCCGGATTCTTCTGGCGGGCCACCTCTTGGTAATGTGCGAATCGTTTAGAAAAAGCCTCGGCCATGCTCTTTTCCGCGGGGGTCGTAGCCGTTTTGTTCAACGTGTCTCGAATGGTGCGAGCATCGGCGTCGCGATCGAGCGAGATGAGCGCGTCCCCGATCTCGACGACGTAGGAGAACATGGCCGGCTCGAGCTTGTGCGCCTTAAGAGCGGCGTCAAGGGCTTTTTGCTTGGTCTGCGGCTGTTCCCTATAGGCGACGGAAAGAAAGCCATAGGCCGGCGCAAAATCGGGATTGATCTGGACGGCCGCTTCGAGGTCCTGGAGCAGCTCCGGCAGACTCTGCGGGTTGTATCCGGATCTTCGGTAAATGATTTCCGCCAGGTAGAAGAGCGAGCGATAACTGGACGGGTCGAGCTTCAACGCCTGGCGGAATTCCTTTTCCGCGGTGTCGTTGTCGTGCTGGGTTAATGCCTCAAACGCCATGCACTCGTGAACGCGGCCAAGATCCGGCTGCTGGGCGAGGGCGTTCTTGAGCATTTCACGCGCTTCGGCCACGTGATTGGTGTGATCGAGGAAGTCGGCCCGCGCGGCCAAAGCCTCGGCATTGGAAAGCGGGCGCACTTTGTAATCCTTGTCGGAAAAATTCGTCAAGGAAGGGCGGTGCTGCGAGTAGAACGCAGGCAGCCGCGAATACTGGTCGATCTTTTGTTCGAACTGCTTGAGATCGCCGAACGTCCGGCGCGCAGACTCGGTGGAATCTCCGGTTTCGGCCCACGCCTTCAGGTACTTGTTCAAAAGATCCTGCTTGGCGACGTCCGCGTTGAAAGAGAGGTAGTGAACGATGGCCCAGGATTCCGCGTGAAACAGCGGCTGCTTGTCGCGATCGTTGACCAGAGGAGAGCGGCCGTCCGCGTTGAGCAGATCGGCGAGCGGAATCAGGGTCGATCTATTCAACCGGGACAGCTGGAAACTTATCGGGTGGCCGACCTCGGTGTATTTCTCGTCGATGAGCGTGTTGCCGTAGTAGTCGGCAATGCCGTAGGAGAGCCAGAGAGGTATCGCGGCGTAGTTCAGACGCAGGATGGAAAAGAGGTAGTCTTCGTAGAGGACGTAATAGGGGTTGTCGCCATTTCTAACGGAGATATCCGTCCGCAGCACGGCGAAGTTTTCGTCGCCGTAGGAGTAGAAGGCTCCCGGGGGATGAACGGCGTTTTTGGCCATCCAGAAGTCGGGCAGCAGGACTTTCAGGGCGTCCTCGTCCTTTACTGCGATGACGACCAGCGGGCGGCCGCCATCCACGCGCACGTCGGGATGATCCACCAGAAATACGGCGCGAATTTCCTCCAACTGACGCGCAATGCGGCGGGCTTCCTTTTCTCCGGAGTCGCTCGAGACTTTGAAGTGCGGGCTGGTGATCTCGACCCAAGTGTCGTTGTTGCGTGCGTGCGCCGGCGCGGCGAGCGATACAAGCGCGAAAACAATGAGGAATGCTGGGGCCTTTTTCATCTTTGGCTCCGTTGATGCGATAGATCAGATTCGGGACGCGGGTAAGCGTATATCAGGAAGTTACTTGGCGTAAAGCATCTGTACTCGTCCAGTAGATTAGTGACACTTTTTGGATTTGCGTTTAGCCCGCCAGCGAGCTACGAACTGTTGCGGAGTCTGGTATCCGAGCGCCTGGTGGGGGCGGACGGTGTTGTAGATGCGCTCCCAGCCGAGGAGTTCCTGATTTAAGGGAGCGACCTGCCAAGAGCAGGGAGTGACTTCGTAGAACTCCTCGGTGTGAGTACGCTGGGCGCGTTCGACGGCGCCG
>JAIQEW010000002.1 GCA_020073605.1 Terriglobia bacterium | reverse complement strand
AGAACGTCTGGCGGCTGATGCCGAAATGCCGGCAGGTAAAGGCGGCGTTCCGCTGGTGATGTAAGTAGTGGGCCATCCATCGAAGCCGGAGCTGACCTTCTCGGCTTAACTCTGGCCCAAGGCGCGCCAGGTGGCGCGCCTTGGGCACCTTCCCCCATCGAATTTGCATCGCGACACTCTATCTGAGTGTCACCAATCATTCTGAACGAGAACATAGCCATCGAGTACCGCCGGTAAGCGCGTCGATTTGTCCCGCTCGCGGCCCAGTGTTTCAAGACGACACAGCCGCCCGGTGCGCAGCGCGATTGCAGTCGCGACCCAGCAGCGCGTTACTCTGCCTGGCTTCCTTCGATGACTGAAACCTCACGCACGATTCGGACATCGAAAGAAAGCGGCCAGTCGCCCTGTTGAGCGGGCTTCGACGCTTGGCGCGTCGGCGATTTGGTTCTGTCGTGAGACAATGCCCGCGGCGATTGTTGGGCCGCCCCGCCGGGGTATGGCCGGTTTCTCCTCCGTTGTTTCGGGAGCTCTTAGCAGATGTGGATCGTCCGACTCGCAATAAGCCGCCCTTATACCTTTGTCGTCGCCTCCATACTGATTCTCATTCTGGGGGTCGTTTCGATCGTCCGGACGCCCGTGGACATCTTTCCGTACATCAACATTCCGGTCATCAACATCGTGTGGCAGTACACCGGACTTTCCCCCGAGGAGATGTCCAATCGAGTCATCTTCAGCTTCGAGCGGTCGCTGACGACGACCGTCAACGACATCGCGCACATCGAATCGCAATCTCTCAACGGCGTCGGCGTCATCAAGGTCTTCTTCCATGAGAACACGAACCTCGCCACCGCGATCGCGCAGGTGACCGCGATCAGCCAGAGCACCGTGAAGAACCTGCCGCCGGGAATCACGCCGCCTTTCGTCATCACGTTTGACGCTTCGTCGGTGCCGATTCTCCAGCTCGGTCTCTCCGCGCCTCATCTCACGGAGCAGCAGCTCTCCGACATGGGCCAGAACTTCATCCGCAATTCGCTCATCACCGTTCCCGGCATCACCCTCCCGTATCCCTACGGAGGGAAACAGCGGGCCATCATGGTCGATCTCAACACGGCGGCCCTGCAGGCGAAAGGCCTCTCGCCGCTCGACGTGGTCAACGCGATCAACGCTCAGAACCTGATTCTCCCCTCCGGGACCGCGAAAATCGGCTCGTATGAGTACCAGGTGGAAATGAACGGCGCCCCGCGCGCCGTCGCGGAGCTCAACGATCTGCCGATCAAGACCATCGGCGGCTCGACCATCTACATTCGCGATGTCGGACTTGTTCGCGACGGCTTCACCCCGCAAACGAACATCGTGCGCGTCAATGGATCGCGTTCGTCTCTGATGTCCGTTCTGAAGCTGGGCGACGCTTCGACCCTCGACGTAATCTCCGATGTCCGGAAAGCGCTTCCGGCAATCGAAGCGACCCTGCCGCTCCACGTCGATATTCGCGCCCTCTCCGATCAGTCCATCTTCGTGAAGGCCTCGATCAACGGCGTGATTCGCGAGGGCGCGATTGCCGCCTGCCTGACGGGCCTGATGATCCTTGTTTTCCTGGGAAGCTGGCGCAGCACTTCGATCATCGCCGTGTCCATTCCACTTTCGATTTTGACATCGATGATCGCGCTGAGCGCCCTCGGCCAGACGATCAATATCATGACGCTCGGCGGGCTCGCGCTGGCCGTCGGCATTCTGGTGGACGATGCCACCGTCACAATCGAAAACATCAATCGCAATCTCGACCAGGGCAAGGAACTCGTGCAGGCCATCCTCGACGGTTCGGCGGAAATCGCCATGCCCGCGCTCGTTTCCACGCTTTCCATCTGCATCGTCTTCGTGCCGATGTTCTTCCTTTCGGGCGTCCCCAAGTTTCTCTTCGTGCCGCTGGCGGAGGCCGTGGTATTCGCCATGCTGGCGTCCTACCTGCTGTCGCGCACGCTCGTGCCCACCATGGCCCGCTATCTGCTGGTGGAACAAACCGAAGAGGAGCGACGGGAACGAACCGAGAAAGCCCGCAATCCCTTTGTACGAATGCAGGCAAAGTTTGAAACGGGATTCGAACGCTTTCGGGAAGGATACCGCGGGCTGCTGGAGGCGGCCATCCATCACCGGAGGCTCTTCGTCACCTGCTTCCTGGCCGCCTGCGTGCTTTCGTTCGCGCTCTTGCCGCTGGTGGGTGAGGATTTCTTCCCGAGCGTCGATAGCGGCGAGTTCAAGTTCCACCTGCGCGCTCCGACGGGAACCCGCATCGAGGACGTCGCCGCTCTCTGCGATCGCGTCGACAACGATATTCGAAGGGAGATTCCTCCGGCCGAGCTTGGGACGATCATCGACAACATCGGGCTTCCCTACAGCAGCCTGAATCTTTCCTACAGCACCTCGGCTCCGATCGGACCCGGGGACGCCGATATCCAGGTCGAGCTGAATCCCAATCACCGCCCCACGCAGAAGTACGTCCGCGACCTCCGCATGAAGCTCGGGCGCGATTTTCCGGGAGTCACCTTTTACGCGCTGCCGGCGGACATCGTCACCCAGATCCTGAATTTCGGCCTGCCCGCGCCCATCGACATTCAGATCGTCGGACGCAACCTGCTCGCCAACCGGGAATTCGCCGAACAGTTGATGAACCGGCTGAAATTCGTCCCCGGAACGGTGGACCTGCGAATCCAGCAGCCGTTTAACTATCCGAAGTTGCAGATCAATGTCGACCGCACGAAAGCGAATCAGGTCGGCTTCACGCAGCGTGAGGTCGCCCAGAATCTGCTCATCGCGCTCAGCGGAAGCTTCCAGACGGCCCCTGCATTCTGGCTCGACTATGGGTCGGGCGTGAGCTACAGCATCAACACCCAGACCCCGCAGTATCGCGTCACCACGCCGCAAGACCTCGAAAACATTCCGATCGCCAACGCCTCCAGCGCCCAGCCGCAGATTCTCGGCGGGCTGGCTTCGTTCACGCGCGGCGCGGAAATGGCCGTCGTCACCCACTACGACATTCAGACCGCCATCGACATCTTCGGAGGAGTGGACGGGCGCGACCTGGGCGGGGTCGCGCGCGACATCTTGCCCATCATCGATCGGAGCCGCAGCAACCTGCCCGCGGGATCGCAGATTCTCGTGCGCGGCCAGATTCAGACGATGAACGCATCCTTCATCGGCCTTCTGGCGGGGCTGGGATTCTCCATCGTCCTCGTCTACCTGCTGATCGTCGTGAACTTTCAGTCCTGGCTCGATCCGTTTATCATCTTGATGGCGCTGCCCGCGGCCCTGGCTGGAATCGTCTGGTTCCTGTTCGTCACCGGGACCACGATCAGCGTTCCGGTGCTGACGGGCGCGATCATGTGCATGGGCGTGGCCACCGCCAACAGCATTCTCGTCATCAGCTTTTCGAAGGAAAGGATGGCCTCGGGGAAGACGCCTTCCGAAGCGGCGCTCGAGGCGGGATTCACCCGGTTTCGCCCCGTGTTGATGACGGCTCTCGCCATGATCATCGGTATGCTGCCGATGTCTCTGGGGCTTGGAGAAGGCGGCGAGCAAAACGCGCCGCTGGGCCGCGCGGTGATCGGCGGCCTCCTGTTTGCCACCGTCGCGACGCTCTTTTTCGTTCCGGTGGTCTTCTCCGTGGTGCATGGCTGGCACCAGAAGGATTCTTCGGCAGGGGCATCGTCGTGAAACGAGGGCGCGCGGGATGCCGTCTATGAAGTCACGCGGAAGCGCAAAGAAGAACCCATGATTCACCGAGAAAATGCGGGAGGGTTGTTGCCGGAGGGTCAAGGCTCCGCCGCGGGACAGCCTCGGTCCAAGCATGCCGTTCTGGCGGCGATCGTTGCGTTGCTGATCGTCGCGGCGATCGTGGTCGCCGGCGTCATCCCCCGGTGGAAAGCCAGGGCCGCTCTGAAGAATGAAACGAACGAGCTCGCGGTTCCCACTGTTTCGCTGATCCACCCGAAGCTCGGCGCGCCGCAAACGGAAATCGTTCTTCCCGGAAACATTCAGGCCTTTACGGACTCGCCCATCTACGCCCGCACCAACGGATATTTGAAGAAGTGGTACGCGGATATCGGCGCGCGCGTTTCCGCCGGCCAGTTGCTCGCGGAAATCGAGACGCCCGAAGTCGATCAGCAGCTCGATCAGGCCCGCGCCGATTTGAGCACGGCGCAGGCGAACTATCGCCTCTCCGAAATCACGTCCACGCGATATCAGGATCTTTTGAAGACGGATTCCGTGTCGAAGCAGGAAGTGGACAATGCCATCGGCGATTTCGAAGCGAAGAAAGCCATGGTGGCGTCGGCCGATTACAACGTGAAGCGCCTCGAGCAATTGCAGTCCTTCGAGAAAATCTACGCGCCGTTCGACGGCGTCATCACGGCGCGAAACACCGACGTCGGGCACCTGATCAATTCCGGCGCCGGCGGCCCGGCCACTGAGCTGTTTCACATCGCCGCAATCAGAAAGCTTCGTGTGTACGTCAACGTGCCGCAGCAGTATTCGCAGATGGCCCGGCCGGGGCTGACCGCCGATTTGACGCTTCAGGAGTTCCCCGGGCGGCGATTTCAGGGAACGCTGGTTCGCACGGCGGAGGCGATCGACGTCGCCTCGCGGACTCTTCTTGTGGAAGTGGATGTCGACAATTCCCGCGGCACAATTTTCCCGGGTGCGTATGCCGAAGTCCATCTCAAGGTGCCTGCGGGCGCGCCGGCCTTGATTCTCCCGGTCAGCACGCTGATTTTCCGTTCGCAGGGCTTGCAGGTCGCAACGGTTGAAAACGGCAACCGCGCCGTGCTCACGAATGTCGTTCTCGGCCGCGACATGGGCACCGAGGTCGAGGTGGTTTCCGGTTTGAAGGCGGAAGATTCCGTGATCGCGAACCCGCCGGACTCTCTGATTTCCGGAGAGACCGTCAGGGTCGTTGCGGCTGCGGAGAATGGGCCTGGGAACGCCGTCTCCAACAGCCCCAGGTGATTCCGCCGTGGGGCACTCCAGCGCCCGATTTTTCCTCCATGGTGACGGATGACGGCTCGAATTCAATTTGGAGAATCAGCTACGCGAAGAAGTAGGCCACCGGCGTATCGCAATCTCCAACCGGCTAGGCATCGCTGGCGCGGCCGGGCCGGAGCCTTGAGCGTCGCTGCGCTTCTGCTCTCCGGTTGCTCGGTCGGGCCGAAGTATGCCCGGCCCTCGACAGAAGTACCGCCTGATTACAAGGAAGCGGGCCAATGGAAAGCCGCGCAACCGAGCGATGCAATCGCCAAAGGGAAGTGGTGGGAAGTTTACGGCGATCCGCAGCTCAATGCGCTTGAAGAGCAGGTCGGCGTTTCGAACCAGACGCTGAAGGCCGCGCAGGCTCAATTTCTCCAGGCCCGCGCGCTCGTTCGCGTCGCGCGCGCCGGCTATTTCCCCGATGTCGCGGCAGGTGTTTCCGCCTCCGGCACGCGGCAATCGCAGAACAAACCGGTCTTTGGATCCACTTCTCCGGTCACCTACAGCGACGTTCAGTTGCCGGTGGACGTTGCGTACGAGCCGGACGTCTGGGGCCGCGTGCGCCGCACCGCGGAAGCCGCGCGTTCCGAAGCCCAGGCGAGTGCCGCGGACCTGGCGACCGTCGAGCTGAGTCTTCGCGCGGAGCTGGCCCTCGACTATTTCCAGTTGCGTGGGCTCGATTCGCAGAAGCAGCTTCTGGACTCGACCGTCGCCGCCTATGAGAAAGCGCTCGAATTGACGCAGAGCCGCTATCACGGCGGCGTCGCTTCCGCGGTGGACGTCGCGCAGGCACAGACACAGCTGGAAACCACGCGCGCGCAGGACGCCGACGCGGACGTGCAGCACGCCGCCTTCGAGCATGCCATCGCGGTCCTGATTGGGAAGCCGCCCTCCGAGTTCAGTCAGCAGTCTTTGCCGCTCACGAATGCGCCGCCGGCCATTCCGCCGGGCCTGCCTTCCGACTTGCTCGAGCGCCGGCCGGACATCGCCGCAGCCGAGCGGCGCGTCCAGGAAGCAAACGCTCAGATCGGCGTCGCAAGGTCGGCGTATTTTCCGCTCGTCGCTCTCACGGGCAGCGGGGGTTTCGATAGCGGAAAGATCACCACTCTCTTGCAGGGCGCGAGCGGCTTCTGGTCCCTCGCCGGATCGGCCGCCGAGCTGATCTTCGATGGCGGGCAGCGCCGCGGCATCAATGACCAGGCCCGCGCCGCCTACCAGCAGTCCGTCGACAACTACCGGCAGACCACGCTGACCGCTTTCCAGGAAGTTGAGGACAATCTCGCCGCTCTGCGCACCCTGCAGGACGAAGCGAAGACGCAGGACGCGGCCGTCGCGGCGGCGCAGCATTCGCTCGACCTTTCGACCAGCCGCTACAAGGGCGGCGTGGCGAACTATCTCGAGGTGACCACCGCGCAGAGCGCGGCGCTCGGCGACGAGCGCGCCGCAGTGGACGTGCTCACGCGCCGCATGGCCGCGAGCGTTTTGCTCATCAAGGCGCTCGGCGGCGGCTGGAACGTCTCTCAAATCCCCGCAATCTAGAATTGCTCTTCAAGGTGTGGATGTAGCGCCGCGGCCTTCAGCGCGGCAGGTGTTCGATGTACGATGCTCGGACGCCATGATTCCTCGGACGAAATCCATTGCCCGTGCTTCGGTCGCGGTCTTCATCGTGCTTGCATGTTTCGCTTCCCGCGCGCTTGCAGATTTGGCTGTTCAGGACACTGCACAAATCACGTTGCGCGATGGCTGGATGATCCAGTCATCCTGTAAAGTCGCGGCGACGGGCGCACGGATTTCCGTCCCCGGCTTTCGCACCGATGGCTGGCACGCTACGACCGTGCCGTCCACCGTCGTGGCCGCGCTCGTCGCGGACAAGACGTTTCCCGATCCCTATTTCGGGGACAACTTGCGCTCGATTCCGGGGATGTCCTACCCGATCGGCAAAATGTTTTCCGTGCTTCCTATGCCGAAAGACAGCCCGTTCCGCTGTTCGTGGTGGTATCGGACTGAATTTCCGCTGCCGAAGGATTTCGCCGGGCGCCAGGTCTGGCTGCATTTCGACGGCATCAACAATCGCGCCAACATCTGGCTCAACGGCCGCAAGATCGCCGGCGCGAGTGATGTAGCCGGCGCATATCGCACCTACGAATTCAACATCACTCCGCTGCTGGCGCGCGGCCGTCCGAACGTGCTCGCGGTCGAGGTGATCGCGCCAACTGAGCACGACCTCGGCATCAATTGGGTCGATTGGAATCCCACGCCACCCGATAAGGACATGGGCATTTTCCGCGCTGTCTATCTGCGCGCCACAGGTCCGGTTGAAATTCGCGATCCGCAGGTGATCACGCATTTCCCGAGCGCAGCGCTTGACCGGGCTGACCTCACTGTCGAGGCGGAGCTTCACAACGCAACTTCCGCACAAGTCACAGCGAATCTCCAAGTAAGCCTTGAAGGACTCACGCTTCGGCAGGACGTGGCGCTCGCGCCCCTCGAGATTCGCACCGTGCGATTCACGCCGGAGAAGTTTCCGGCTCTCCGCATCCGCAATCCGGAATTGTGGTGGCCTCATCAGATGGGCGCATCTGTCTTGCACACTTTGTCGCTGCGTTTCTCGCGCGGCGATCAGATTTCCGATTCGGTGGCGATCCGCTACGGCATCCGCGAAATCACTTCAGAGCTCGACGCGCGCGGCCACCGCCTGTTCCGCGTGAACGGAAAGAAGATCCTGATCCGAGGCGGCGGATGGGCGCCGGACATGCTGCTGCGCGAATCTCCCGAGCGGTTGAAGACGGAATTCCGCTACGTCCGCGACATGAATCTGAACGCCATCCGCCTCGAAGGGCCAACAGCGAGCGACGGATTCTACGATCTCGCCGACGAACAGGGCATCCTGATCCTCGCGGGCTGGACGTGCTGCGACTACTGGATGCAGTGGCCGAAATGGAAGCCCGGCGATCTCGCGATCGCCACCGCATCGCTTCGCTCGCAGATTAGAACAATGCGCAGCCATCCGAGCATGCTCGCCTGGCTGAATGGCAGCGACGAGCCGCCGCCCGCGGATGTCGAGCGCGCCTACTTCGCGATTCTCAAGGAACTCGATTGGCCGAATCCCTATCTCTCGTCCGCATCCCAACACGGCTCCGCCGTCACGGGTCCCACCGGCGTGAAAATGCGCGGCCCGTACGACTACACTCCGCAGGATTACTGGTTCGCCGACACCGGAAAATACGGCGGGGCGTACGGCTTCGCCACGGAGATTTCGCCCGGCGCGGCCGTCCCGCCGCTCTCCAGCTTGCGGAAGATGCTGCCGGCGCAGCATCTCGTCCCGGACGATCCCGTGTGGAACTATCACGCGGGCTCCGAGCGGTTCCAGAATCTCGGGCACTTCGAAGGCGCGATGGACGCGATCTACGGCGCTCCGTCCGATCTCTTCGACTACGAGCGGAAAGCTCAGGCGATGGCCTACGACGGCGAGCGCGCGATGTTCGAGGCGTACTCGCGCAACAAGTACGACTCAACCGGCGTGATCCACTGGATGCTGAACAACGCGTGGCCGTCGCTGATCTGGCATCTCTACGACTACTACCTGCAACCCGCGGGCGGATATTTCGGCGCGAAGAAAGCCTGCGAGCCGCTGCACGTGCAGTATTCCTACGACGACCGCAGCATCGTCGTCGTAAACAGCACGTACCAGAGCGTGGCGGGACTGCGCGTCACCGCAAAGCTCTACGACGCCGCACTGCACGAAAGATTCTCCGCGAGCGCGCACGCCGACGTCGAAGCGGACGGCGTCGCGCGCGTCGCCGCGCTGCCGGAGAAGGCGTTCGATCCGCCGTCTCCGGTGTATTTCGTGAAGCTCGCTCTTGAAGACGCGAGCGGCAAAACGCTCAGCACGAATTTCTACTGGCTCTCCGCGAAAAAGAACGTCTACAACTGGGCCGACGGCAACGACGCGTTCACGCCGGTGAAATCCTACGAGGACCTCACCGCGCTGCAAAATCTTCCGAGCGCGGGGAAGATTCACGTCTCGGCGCGTGTCGAAAAACCGGCGCAGGGTCCGCTCGTCCGCGTCCGGCTCGAAAATCCGGGCGACCGCCTCGCCTTTCAGATTCGCCTTGCGATCCGCCGCAAGAGCGAAGACGCGGAAGTCCTCCCCGTCCTGTGGGAGGACAACTACGTCGAGCTGATGCCGGGCGAGTCGCGCGAAATTGCGGCGCAGTATCTGTCGCCCGATGCACTGAATGGCGAGACGGAACTGGGCGTCACCGGCTGGAACATCGAGCCGGCAACGCTGCCACTGAGCGAAACCACCACGAGCGCAATCAACTCAGGTGCCGCGCACTGATGGCCGCGAATCCAGCCGAATCCGGCAGCGGCGCGCCATCTCCGGCGAGCCTCAAGCGCACGTTGAGCCTGTGGCAATTGATCGTCATCGGGATCGTGATCATCCAGCCGATCGCGCCGATGGGCATTTTTGGCGTGATCAGCAACGAGGCGCGCGGCCACGTGGTCACCACGATTCTGATCGCCATGGTGGCGATGCTCTTCACCGCCATCAGCTACGGCAAGATGGCCCGGGCGTATCCGAGCGCAGGCTCCGCCTACACGTACGTCGGCCGGGAGATTCATCCCGCGCTCGGCTACGTCACCGGCTGGGCCATGGTGATGGACTACATTCTGAACCCGCTCATCTGCACGGTGATTTGCAGCAAGCTCGCGCAAAACGTGCTGCCCGGCGTGCCCTACTGGGCGCTCGCCATCGGATTCGCGGGAATGTTCACGGCGCTCAACCTGCGCGCCATCCACACGTCCGCGCGGATCAACGAAGCGCT
This sequence comes from Terriglobia bacterium, assembly GCA_020073605.1. Taxonomy (GTDB): domain Bacteria; phylum Acidobacteriota; class Terriglobia; order Acidiferrales; family UBA7541; genus Palsa-295. Next base: position 253,001 of record JAIQEW010000002.1, on the reverse strand, counting down.
CGCGGCGGGAATGATGATCGTCGTGGTGATTTTCTTCGCGTTCGTGGCGCGCTCGCTCTGGGGACTGCACGAGTACGGAGCCGGCTTCTTCACGCAGCCGTTTTACAATCCAGAGACGTTCAGCTTTCGCGGCGTGTTTCGCGGCACGTCCATCGCCGTGCTCACCTACATCGGGTTCGACGGTATTTCCACATTTTCCGAAGAGGCCGAAAATCCGCGGCGAAATATTCTGTTGGCGACGGTGCTGGTCTGCGTGATCACCGGCGTGCTGTCGTCGCTCGAGGTCTATGCGGCGCAGCTCGTCTGGGGAGGGAAACCGTTTCCGGCGGAGATGGTGGAGTCCGCATTTCCGCTGGTGGCGCGGCAGGCGGGCGGCTTTCTGCTGTTCCATCTGCTGAATTTCACGATTCTGATCGCGAACGTGGGATCGGGAATGGGCGCGCAACTGGCGGCCGCGCGGCTGCTCTACGGCATGGGGCGCAGCGACGCGCTGCCCCGCGGATTTTTCGGAGCGATCGAGCCGAAGCGGCGGATTCCGATGAACAACGTCCTGCTGATTGGAGCGATCGCGCTGACTGGAGCGTTTTTCATCAGCTACGAGCGGGGCGTGGAGCTGCTGAATTTTGGCGCGTTCATCGCGTTCATGGGCGTCAACGCGGCGGCGTTCGTCCGGTATTTCTGGCGCGCGAGCGAGAAGCGATGGACGAATCTCGCTTTCCCGCTGCTTGGATTCGCGATCTGCTTTTTCATCTGGCTGAATCTGAGCCGTCCCGCGAAGATTGCAGGTGGGATATGGATTCTCGTCGGCATCGCCTACGGCGCGGTAAAGACGCGAGGCTTTCAGGCCAGCCTCGTGCGATTCGATATGCCGGATGAATCGTGATTCGTGACTAGTGATTAGTGATTTGTGGGGCATAAGAATGCGTGCAGCGGCGTCTCGAAAAGTGTGACACCCTGAGTGTGCACCAATCGTTTGTTTTCTATGAGTTACGCGTGTGCTTGCCCGGCAAGGTGTGTCGACCAAGAGTGCATGGGAATTGGAGGAGGCAGAGGAGGCAGGGGAGGTGAAGGAGTCGGAGCAGCGAGGCCCGGATTCGTGTCGATTAGAAAAAGTGTTGTCATTTGATTTCAGCGGGTTGGAGGCGTTTCTAATCGCCGGAGTGTCGATTAGAAAGCGGTGATTCTTTGGGCGCACGGCGGCGGACTTACGGCTCCCGGCCGTTACGGGAGCCGCCAACCGCGCGCCGAATTCGATCTCGTGGACCATGCGTCCATGCTTCTAGGCGGGAGAGCGCGTGTCAAGGGTGTGCTCGTGTGGACTTTTCGGAAATCAAGTCCCGATGGAATGGGGCGGGAAGTATGCAAGTGAAGGATTCGCCGCTTTTCTAAGCCACGGTGGACAATTGCGAAATGATCCTCGTCCCCCAAATCGCATCGCCCGCAGCAGAGTTCCTCGAACACATCATGCATTTCTCGCTGCGCTTTACATCGCACGGGATCAGGGAGCCCTTGAATCCGTCATACTTTCGGTACGCAATTGGGCCGGTCTCTCCGACATACCCCACCACGAGATTAACGACGTCATTCACCGCTTGACTCGCGAGGACACCGTTGAAACTTAGCACGTGTGCGTCAGCACCATGTTTGGTTTGCAGATACGGCCGGCCGCGACCCAATGTCTCGCCGGCAAGCTTTTCTTCACTCAAGAACCCAGTGCACCACATGCACACGTCACCGGGAACATATGTGAAAATATTCCCGCTTATCGCCCTGACTGGTGGGAATTCTTCGGGCGAGGCTTGATCAGTTGGGAGTATCAGGCCGATGTCGACATACGGGATGCAGTAGCGCGATGCGATTTCCTGCAAGTCGGCCCTCGCGTGCAAATTGTTCACGCAACCTACGATGACGTCTGCCTGCTTCAGCGCGTCGATCGCCACCTGTTCCGGTACTCGGGCCTTTAGGCCAACGTAGCGAACGCGCGGAGCGATGCGGGAGATGGCTCGCCGCAGAACGGTGACTTTTCGCTTGCCCGCCGCAGCATCCTTTTCACCGAAACCGATCCCCGAAAACCGATTACCCTGGTCAACGTAGTCGTCGTCCACACCCCAAATCTCGCCGAATCCGTGCTGTGCGAGCTGTAGGGAAACGTGTGTTCCGCCTCCACTCTGCCCAACGACGGCAACCCTACTTGCACTGATGGCTGCTGCTGTGAGCCGTCCCCGAACCAAAGGCTGCCGCTCAAATAGCTGTCGCTCTTTCTTGGACGCAATGGGCATCGGCCAGTCCAGGATACGTTTGTCGAATTGGCGCATGCTAAATGCGGTTTCTAATCGGTCTGTCCTCGGCAAAAGAATTGCTCCAGCCACGGAATGAGTTCCCAAAACGACCGAGCCATGCGGGCGATTAGGCACAATCACTTGAAACTTGGGAAGCAATTGCCGAGCGCTTTCCGAGTCATCCGACGACATACGGACTGCTGACCCGCCATGGAAATGAAAAATTAGCAGTCCACAACGAGTAGCGGTCGCTTCATTCAACAGGTCGATCATGTAACGCCCGCTCCAACGGGCTCCGTGACCGAGTGAGGGCAAATAGGCGTCTTCCGGAGGAATCCTAATGTCGCGGACCAGCACGATCTCCTTGGTTGCCGTGGAAGCATGTGTCACTAAGCCGAAGACAACCGGCTCTCTCGGGCCGTGGCGAATCACCTCTTTGAACAGGCGCTGCCCTACTCCTTTCGGGATGCGAATTTGGAGATTATTCATCCTTGGCGAATCTCCTCATCGCACCTTCCACGAATTGTCGAGCGGTGTGGCGGGATTCATCCCAAGCGATGTTGTATGAAAAGCCGAACCAAGAATCGCCGGCGATGGCTTCGGGATTGACGTTGCGAGGATCGACGCTACCGGGTGTCTTCGGTTTGTGCTTCACCAAGAGGCGCGGCTTGGGTTGGGTCGCGTCAAGAACCACCAAAGCCTCGGTTACCGCAGGGACGCACCCGCGCGGAAACTCCACACCCCCCAGCTTTAACAAAATCCTTCCGCCGTCCTCTGTGTAGAGCATCCCGGGATGCTCCCGTTGTATTTCGGACACAAATCGGCTGATGGTATCGGGTGACATGGCATGTTCTCCCTAGCTGATCGTGCCGGGAGGGAGGGCAACAAAACGCTCCCCGTCGTGAATCTCGATCTGCTGATCGTTCGTGACGAGCTCGAGATGATCACCGTGGCGGATCGCCAGGTCATCGGTTAACGGAACGCCGCCCGCTTCCTTGATCTGCCGCCCCGTCACGTCGTCGCTGCTGAACTCGAGTCTCTTCGTCGTGTGCCTGTCAATCTCCAAGAGAATGTGAATAGCTTTGGTGATCACGTTCATGTCGGCCCTCCCGGGCAGTTCTATGTACTGCTGATCCGCTGATAAGCGGATTATCAGGCCAAAAAAATGTCACGTCAAGAGAATCTTTTGATTTTCGCTCCCTTCATTCAGATAGCCCAGTTGGGATAGGCGAACCCGTGCCGCTGCCTCTGAAACGCTGAAGGTCTTGGCGACGCTGGATGTAAGGCGCAGTCCGGCTGGAGACGCTGGCCCATGCTTAGCGGCAGCGATGTCGTTTGCCCGGAGGAAATCCGTAACGACTCTGCGCGCGGCGCTCTGCGGAATCAGCAGCGCGCCTGAGCAGTAATTTGCCTGCCATTCCATCCAGTCCGAAACCTTGGGTCTTTCCATGTGCTCCCTCTTACAGGTCTTCGTGGCGTGTTCTCCCAAGCCAAACAAATTGCCAGACGACTGCGATGCCGCAAACATGAAGCCGTGGTAATGGACGTGGCCAAACTCGTGTGTGATCGTAGTGCGGAGAGGATTGGAATATGAGTCGTTCTCGGCAAGGCGCCTCAGGATCCTCACATAGGGCTTATCGCCCGGAAGGAATTCCGTCTCTCCCCACACCTCGCCCGTTGCGGAATCCAAGTCGGCATACAGGTCTACCGAAGCTTCGCGCTCCAGCATAAAAAGGAGATCCTCGGTGCCGATCGGATACATGACACTTCCGTGCCTCTTCATCAACACGGACTCCACGATTTGTTCGCACTCCGCATCCAGCTCGCCCGGCGCATAGTGCGGACGACTCTCAAATCGGCGAGATCTGTCGGGAACCCATTTCATAAGCTTTACCTACTTCGGTTTTCGGAACGCCTTTAGCGCTTCCTTCGCCTTTTCCTCGGATATCCCTTCGCGAACTATTCCGGCTGGAAGAGAGCCGGCCATCATGACGAGATGGCCAGCATGCAAACCTAACACTTTTGCGATCTGATCTGATATGAACTCGGTCGGTGTTCGTCGGTCAAACTCGATGTCATTTAGATACTGGGGAGTGATGGGTTGGCCGTCTTGCTTTTTGATCTTGGCAGCCAGTTCTCTCTGAGTCATCCCGGCGGCCACACGGGCCTCCCTGATGGTCTGACCAAGCGATTTTGTCATTTCGTTTTCTTCCTCACATCGTTTAGTGGTTGTCCATAGTGCAAATACGTATCTCCGCTAATCCGCAGAGAAGCGTATGCTTGGGCCGCAAGTGTGTCAAGTGTGATGGTTTGTGGACACCGGGAATCAACTATCGGATGTCGATGACGATTCAAGCGACGAAGTCGTCGAGAGCGCAGCCATCGACGGTGGCGGCAGTACTTGCTGCGATAGGTGCAGCGCATCGGAAGACGTTCCGCGACGATATGTTTATGTCGGAGCTCCCTCGGCTGCACTCGGGACAAGTTCAGCTCCGACCCACAATACAAATCGCCGGCCTTAAGGCCGCCGCTACGAAGGCAAGAGCAGATCCCTCGTCGGCCAAAAACCGGCCTCGCTCCCTTCGCCAAGGCACTCAGGGCAGGCGGGATGACAATCCTTATCGTCCCGCAGAGGCATCCGGGACGCGAAGAACGCGGATTGTCAGTCGGGTTCCTGGGTGACGATGTGGACGTCGACGGCGGGGGCGTCGCGGAGGAAGCGGTTGATGGCGTTCATGTAGAGGAGCTTGTGCCAGCCTTCGGTGGCCGTCCTGCCGAAGATCATCTGCGTGACGTGCTTTTCGCGCACGAACTGGGCCGCGGCGTCGGGGACACTCTTGCCCTTCAGGCGCACGGCCGTGGCGCCCAGGCTTTCGGCGAATTTCAGGTTGGCGGCGAGCGCTTTTTCGTCGCGCGTATCGGTGCCGTTGCCGATGTCCACGTGGACGGCGAATAGCTCGGCATCCATGCGCCGGGCCATGCGCGCGGCGCGCGCGAGCAGATATTGCGCCCGCGGATTGGCGCTGATGCACACGGCGATGCGCTCGCGGACCGCCCAGTTTTCCTGGATTTCCTTTTCGTCCATGTAGGAGGAAAGGCTGCGGTCCACCTGCTCGGCCACCTGCCGAAGGGCAAGCTCGCGCAGGGCGATCAAATTGCCGCGGCGGAAGAAATTCTTCAGCGACTGCTCGACCTTTTCCTTGCCGTACACGTCGCCGCGCTTCATCCGGTTGGCGAGAGCTTCCGGCGTGAGATCGACCATCACGGTTTCATCGGAGATCGTGAGCACCCAATCCGGCACGGTTTCGCGGACGATCACGCCGGTGATGGCCTGAACGGTGGGAGCGACGCTTTCGATGTGCTGGATGTTGACGGTGGAGAGGACGTCGATTTTGGCTTCGAGGATTTGGAGGACGTCTTCGTACCGCTTGCGGTGCTTGCTGCCGGGAACGTTGGTGTGGGCCAGCTCATCAACCAGGGCGACGGCCGGGCGCCGCGCGATCACGGCGTCCACGTCCATCTCCTCGAAGAGCGTGCCCTTGTAGTCCATTTTCTTGCGTGGGACGACTTCGAGCTGGGGAATGAGTTCGGCGATGCCTTTGCGCCCGTGGGTCTCCACGAAGCCGATGACGACGTCTTCGCCGCGGCTGTGGCGGCGAATCGCCTCGGTGAGCATGCCGTAGGTCTTGCCGACGCCGGGGGCGTAGCCGAGGAACAGCTTTAATACGCCCTTCGTTTTCTCGGGAGGCGTGGTGACTGCCAGCCACTCTTCAGGAGTCTTCGGCACGGAAGTATTCTCTTAGACGGACCCTCGGAAAGCTACGATAGAATGGCGCGGTGCGCTCGCCCATCTTGAAACGAATCCTGCATTTCGCGGCCGCCTTCGCCATTGTACTCGCGATCGTACTTGTGTACCGCAGGGTGCTTCCGGTCAACGCCACGACGGTCGCGCTCACGCTGCTACTCGCTATTTTAGCCGTTTCCACGTTCTGGGGCATGGCCGTGTCGGTGGCGATGTCCGTCGCCGCCATGCTGGCGTTCAACTACTACTTTCTCCCGCCTGTGGGAGCTCTGACGGTCCGCGATCCGCAGAACTGGGTGGCTCTGGTCGCATTTCTCGTGGTGGCCGTGATCGCGAGCCAGCTATCGACCACGGCGCGCCAGAGGGCGGCCGACGCGCTCGCGCGGCAGCGCGACATCGGGAAGCTGTACTCGTTCAGCCAGGGATTGCTGGAATCGCGCAACGTGATGGAGCTGGTGAATCGCATTCCCAGGCAGATCGTGGACGTGTTCGAGGTGGGAGCCGCGGCGCTTTACCTCGCGGAAAAGCAGAAGGTGTACCGCTCGGGCCCGGTGGTCCCGCAACTCGATACCGAAAGCTTGAAGGCCTACATGACGCGCGAGGAGCCGGTGATCGACCTGGCGAACAGCGTCTGCTTTCTTTCGGTGCGGCTGGGAGTGCAGCCGGTGGGCACGCTGGGGATTTCCGGCACGATGCTTTCGCGGCAGACGCTCGAGGCGATCGGCACGCTCGTCGCCATCGCCATGGAGCACGCGCGGGCGCTCGAGCAACTTGGGCAGACGGAAGCCGCGCGCGAAGCGGAAAAGCTGCGCACGGCGCTGCTCGACGCGGTGACGCACGCGCTGCGGACGCCGCTGACTTCCATCAAAGCATCGGTGACGAACCTGATTTCGAATCCCAATCTGGCGGGAGACCAACGGCAGGAGCTTCTGACGATCATCAACGAAGAGAGCGACCGCCTGAACCGGCTGGTGGGTGAAGCGGCGGAAATGGCGCGGCTCGACGCCGGCGAGGTGGAACTGAACGTCGAGCCCAATCCCATCGACCACGTGATTACCGCCGCGCTGGAGCACTGCCGGAACTCGCTCGCGAACCGCACCGTAAACGTGAAGATCGCCCCGGGCCTGCCGCGAGTGAAGGCGGACGTGGCGCGCGCGCGGGAAGTGCTGGTCCACCTGATCGAGAATGCCAACCAGTATTCGCCGCCCGATCAGCCCATCACGATCACCGCCGAGGCGGACGGAAATTTCGTGGTGACGAGCGTGGCCGATCGCGGCGCGGGAATCGACGATCCCGAGCAGACGCTCATCTTCGAAAAATTCTATCGCGGCAAGGATCAGCGATATAGTGTCGAGGGCACGGGGATGGGATTGCCCATCGCGAAGGCGATCGTCGAGGCGCACGGCGGATCGATTCACCTGACCAGCCAGCGCGGGCAAGGCTCCGTATTCTCGTTTACGCTGCCCATCGACCGCGGCCGTCCATTGCAAACCCCTGCGCAACCATGAGCACTGCAAAAATCCTGATCGCCGATGACGAGCCCCAGATCCGCCGCGTGCTGCTCACCACTTTGACCTCTCACGGATATACCGTGGCCGAAGCGCGCAGCGGCGACGAGGCGCTCGAACAGGTCCGCAGCGAGCGACCTGACCTGATCCTGCTGGACGTCAACATGCCGGGGCGGTCCGGGCTCGAGACGTGCCGCGAAATCCGCAGCACGAGCGACGTGCCCATCATCATGCTGACCGTCCGCAACACGGAAAAGGACAAGGTGATGGCGCTCGATGCGGGTGCGGACGACTACGTGGTGAAACCGTTCGGCTCCGAAGAGCTGATGGCGCGCATACGGGCCGCGCTGCGCCGCGCGGCGCCCGCCGAAGCCATGCCGCCGTTTGTTTCGAGCGATCTGAAAATCGACTTTGAAAGGCGCCACGTCGAGGTGAAGGGGCAGCCGGTGCGGCTCACGCCGAAGGAATTCGAGTTGCTGCGCCACCTGATCTCGAACCAAGGAAAGGCGCAGGGCCACCGCCGGCTGCTGCAGGCCGTGTGGGGGCCGGACTACGGGGAAGAGACCGAGTACCTGCGCGTGTTCATCAACCAGCTACGCAAGAAAATCGAGCCCGATCCGCGGCATCCACGCTACATCCACACCGAACCCTGGGTCGGCTACCGCTTCGAGCCGCCCAAGGAAAAGCTTCGCGGCCACCGCTCGGAGAAGTAGGGGCGGGATTTTTCGAAGAGAGGACAGACCGATGGCACCACCTGTGATCAAACCTCCGTTTACTCTGGAAACTGCGAAGGCCAAAGTGCAGGCGGCGCAGGACGCGTGGAATTCCCGCGATCCCGAGCGAGTGGCGCTGGCGTACACGGAAGACTCCGATTGGCGGAACCGCGATGAGTTCTTGCAGGGCCGCGAAGCGATCAAGGCATTCCTGCGGCGCAAGTGGGCCAAGGAACTGGACTACCGACTGCGCAAGGAGCTGTGGTGCTACACAGAAAACCGCATCGCCGTGACGTTTCAATACGAATGGCACAACCCGGTGGGCCACTGGTTCCGGTCGTACGGGAATGAACTCTGGGAATTCGACGACCAGGGGCTGATGCGCCGGCGAATCGCGAGCATCAACGACGTGCCCATCGCGGAAAGCGACCGGAAGATTCTTTAGCTATTCGGCGCTGGAACGCCGAGATCGCGGCAAATCTTTCGCGCGAGAAAGTCATTAATCTCCCGATGGCGAGGAACGGTTGAGGTGGTTCTCGTCGCGGGATTCCAGAATACTGAGTGACTGCCGCCTTCACGCAAAAGCTCACAACCATGCCGGGTGAGGTGACCGACCAAGTCGCGACGTTTCACTGAGGCGGGCTCAGATGCGGACGGAGATCAACTCGCGCTTGGCTTGAGGGGTGTGTTGCCTCGCTACGAGAGAGCGGTTCGCCTCCAGAATCAGAGTGACCGCTTCCTTCAGATTCCGGCGGACTTCCGCGAGGGTGCGGCCCTGAGTGTTGACGCCGGGAATCTCTTCTACCGTGCCTACGTACCAACGCCCTTTTTTCTCGATTACGGCGGTGAATTCGCGCTGCATGAACTTCCTCTATGTCCTAGTTTAACACAAGGAACGTCAGCGCATCGGATGAAGGGCGTCGAGATCGAGGTTCAGATCGAGCACATTCACGCGGGCCTCGCCGAGAAAGCCGAACTGGCGGCCGAGCGTGTGTTTCGCAACGAGCGCGCGAACGTCCTGTTCACTCATGCCGCGCTCCTTGGCCACGCGCGGGACTTGAAACTCTGCCGACGCGGGGGAAATATGCGGATCAAGGCCCGAGCCGGACGTGGTGACAAGGTCCGCGGGAATCGGGGTGCCGGGATTCGTCGGCTGAAGCTGCTGGACGCTCGCATTCACGCGGTCGATCAAGGCCTTGTTCGTCGGACCGAGATTCGAGCCACTGGATCCGGTGGGATCGTATCCCGCCGTGCCCGCCGCTGAAGGCCGCGACCAGAAATATCCCGGCGCGGTGAACGGTTGGCCGATCAGATGCGAGCCAACGAGCTTGTCGCCCACTTTGATTAGTTCCCCGTTCGCCTGCTTCGGAAACACCACCTGCGCGATGCCGGTGACGACGAGCGGGTAGATGATTCCGAGCAACACCGTCGTCACCAGCGTGAACAAAACCGAGATCAGGAGATTCTTCTTCATGGTTACCTCGCGGCGGGGTCGTAGCCCCGCCTTTCCACATCACGCCCAGCCGATGTGGGTAATGATCAGATCGATCAGCTTGATTCCGATGAACGGCGCGATGATGCCGCCCACGCCGTACACGAGCAGATTCCACCGCAGCAGTGCCGAAGCCCCGAGCGGACGGTAGCGGACGCCGCGCAGAGCCAGCGGAACGAGCGCGATAATGATCAGCGCGTTGAAAATCACGGCCGATAGAATCGCCGACTCCGGCGTCTTCAGCGCCATGATGTTCAGAACGTTCAATACCGGAAAGGCGCCCGCGAACATCGCCGGAATGATCGCGAAATACTTCGCCACGTCGTTGGCCACCGAGAATGTGGTGAGCGCGCCGCGCGTGATCAGCAGCTGCTTTCCGATTTCCACGACCTCGATGAGCTTCGTCGGATTCGAGTCGAGGTCCACCATGTTGCCGGCCTCTTTCGCGGCCTGGGTGCCCGCGTTCATGGCGAGACCCACGTCGGCTTGCGCCAGAGCGGGCGCGTCGTTCGTTCCGTCGCCAGTCATGGCGACGAGTTTTCCCTTTGCCTGTTCCGCGCGGATCAGCGCAAGCTTGTCCTCGGGCTTGGCCTGAGCGAGAAAATCGTCGAGGCCGGCTTCCCGCGCAATCGCGGCCGCCGTGAGCGGATTGTCGCCGGTAATCATCACGGTGCGGATGCCCATGGCGCGCAACTGATCGAACCGCTCGCGCATGCCGCCCTTGATGATGTCTTTCAGATGGATCGTGCCGAGCACCTTGCCATCCTCGGCGACGAGCAGGGGCGTCCCACCGGCGTTCGCGATCGTCTTCACGGACTCCTCGACCTCCGGCGGGACGGAATTCCCCTTTTCCTTGCAATAGCCCACGATGGCGTCAAACGCGCCTTTGCGGATCTGGCGGCCATCGAGGTCCACACCCGACATCCGCGTCACGGCGGTGAAGGGAATGAAGGTCGCTGCGTAGGCTGAGAGCTCCCGGCCGCGCAAGTTGTACTTCTCCTTCGCGAGCACCACGATCGAGCGCCCTTCCGGCGTTTCATCCGAGAGCGACGCAAGCTGCGCCGCGTCGGCGAGTTCCGCTTCGGTGATGTTGGGCGCGGGGATGAATTCCGTCGCGCGGCGGTTGCCGAGCGTGATCGTGCCGGTCTTATCGAGCAGGAGCGTATCCACATCGCCCGCGGCTTCCACGGCGCGTCCGGACATCGCCAGCACGTTGCGCTGCACGACGCGGTCCATTCCGGCGATGCCGATGGCCGAGAGCAGGCCGCCGATCGTCGTGGGAATCAGGCAGACGAGCAGCGAAATGAGCACGAAGATGGACTGCGGCGAGCCGGAGTAAATCGCCATGGGCTGAAGCGTGACCACGGCAAGCAGGAAGATGATCGTCAGGCCGGAAAGCAAAATATTGAGCGCGATCTCGTTGGGCGTCTTCTGGCGCTCGGCACCCTCGACGAGTTTGATCATGCGATCGAGGAACGTCTCGCCGGGATTCGAAGTGATCTTGATGATGATTTCGTCGGAGAGCACGCGCGTGCCGCCTGTGACCGCCGAACGGTCGCCGCCCGATTCGCGAATGACTGGCGCGGATTCGCCGGTGATGGCGGATTCGTCCACGGAAGCGACGCCTTCCACGACCTCGCCGTCGCCCGGGATGAACTCACCTGCGGCGACCTTGACGAGATCCCCGGCGCGGAGCTTCGAGCCGGGCACGTCTTCGATGGTTCCGCCGTTCTTGATGCGGTGGGCGATGGTCTCCGCGCGAGCCTTGCGTAGAGTGTCGGCTTGCGCTTTGCCGCGGCCTTCAGCCATCGCTTCCGCAAAATTCGCGAAGAGCACCGTGAACCAGAGCCAGAGAGTGATCTGAAGCTCGAAGCGGAAACCAGCCACGTGCAGCAACTGATGGTGGACGAGCTCGTACGTGGTGATCACCGAGCCGATTTCGACCACCAACATCACGGGGTTCTTCGCGAGCGTCCGCGGGTTCAGCTTCAGCAGAGAATCCCGCACGGCACCAGCGACGATGCCTCCGGTCCAGAGTGATTTTCTTGTTTCTCGTGTGCTCATGGCGGCCTCAGAAAACCTTTCCGGCGTGCATCAGCAGGTGCTCGAGAATCGGGCCCAGGCTGAGCGCCGGGAAGAATGTAAGTGCACTAACGATCAAAATTACGGAGATCAGCAAGAACGTGAAGAGCGGTGTTGTCACCGGAAAGGTGCCGACGGATTCGGGGACGATCTTCTTCCGCGCCAGATTGCCCGCGATCGCGAGGACCGGAATCACCATGAAGAAACGCCCCAGCAGCATGTCGAAAGCGCCGCTGACGTTGTACCAGGGCGTATTCCCAGTCAGCCCGGCGAACGCCGAGCCGTTGTTGCCGGCCTGAGACGTGTAGGCGTACAAAATCTGCGACAGACCGTGAGGACCGGGATTCGAGATGGACGACGTGCCGAAGGGCGAGACTATCGCAACGGCAGTAAGGCCAAGAACAATCAGACAAAAAATGAGGACCACTAGCATCGCCATTTTTACGTCATAGGCTTCGATCTTTTTGCCGAGATATTCCGGAGTGCGGCCCACCATCAAGCCGGCGATGAAAACCGACAGGATAATGAAGACGACAATGCCGTAAAGGCCCGCGCCGACACCACCGAAAATGACTTCGCCGATCATGATGTTGACCAGCGGAATCATGCCGCCAAGCGGAGTGAACGAGTCGTGCATGCCGTTTACGGCGCCACAGCTCGCGTCAGTCGTTGTGGTAGCGAAGAGAGCGGTGGGCGCGATTCCGAAGCGGACTTCCTTGCCTTCCATATTGCCGCCCGGCTGCATGGCGCTCGTGTGCTGATCGATGCCGTGCAGCAGCGGATTGCCGTGAGCTTCCATCGCATATGCGACCGTAACGCCCGCCAGGCACAAAATCGCCATAGCAGCCCACACGGCCCAGCCGTGGCGCTGCGAGCCCGTCATCCGGCCGAGCGTGTACGTAAGACCCGACCCGAGCGCGAGCATCATCACAATCTGCATGAAATCGGTCAGGGGGTTGGGGTTCTCGAAGGGGTGGGCGCTATTGGCGTTGAAGGGGCCACCGCCATTCGTCCCGAAGATCTTGATGGCTTCCTGAGAGGCGAACGGCCCCTGGGCAATCACCTGGTCGGTGACCGTCTGAGTCGTTGTCTTGCCGTCCGCGCCTGTCGTCTGCACGGTCTGCGGGTTTAGGAACTTCGCCGTGTCATAGGGCCTCAGGTTCTGAACCATGCCCTGAGAAACAAAGATCAGCGCGATTATCAGACATGCGGGAAGCAGGACCCACAGCATGCACCGCGTGACATCGACCCAAAAGTTGCCGATCGTCTTGGATTCCTTCCGCGCGATGCCGCGAATCACGGCGATGGCGAGCGCGATGCCGACGGCAGCGGACGCGAAATTGTGATACGCGAGCCCGGCCATCTGCGTGAAGTAGCTCATGGTCGATTCGCCGCCGTAGTTTTGCCAGTTGGTGTTCGTCGTGAAAGATGCAGCGGTATTGAACGCGAGATGCGCCTCCACAGCGGCGAAATGCTGTGGATTCCAGGGCAGCCACTGCTGCACGCGCTCGATCAAGTACAGCAGGAGCATCGAGACGACGCTGAAAAGAAGCATCGCGACGGTGTATTCCTTCCAATCCATCTCGCGCTTATCGTCGATCCCACAGGAGCGGTAAATCAGGCGCTCGATGGGGCGAAGGACGGGATCGAGAAAGGTCTTCTCGCCCGAAAACACGCGAGCCATGAAGACACCGAGCGGCTTCGTGACCGCCAAGAGCACAACGAAGAACAGCCCGATCTGCAGCCAACCGTTCGCAGTCATCGTCAAAACCTCTCCGGCCAGAGCAAGGCCGCCAGCAGATACACGCCCGTGAGAACGCAGATTCCCAGCAGCACAATGTTACCGAGCATGGATGTCGCTCCTTATTTCAGGCGGTCGCACGCCCATACATATGCGATCGCCACAATGAAGAAACCGACCGTGCAAACAACAAAAATAAGATCCAGCATTCGAATCGCTCCTACGCCACGTCCCGCTCGATCGAGCGGCGAGACAGCGGTTGATTGATGACAACGACGCTGCGCTCACCAGCTCCCCTGTCACCTCCAGAGCCGGCGGCGCGGTGCGCGGGATAGTCACATTGGTCGGCCCGGAACGATGTGACCGGGGTCACGCTCCGGGGCAACTTCGCCTCCGGGCGGCGCCTAAGACGCATTGCCTCGCGCCAGAATTGGCTGAGCGCATATAGCATGAACCAGACTCCGGGGCCCATCACGATTGCCAGGAAAATAAACATTGCCGTACTCCTTCACAAGCTCCACCGAGCGGCCAACGTGCCCGCACGTGCTGAAGCCGAGTGCAGGCTACTCCTGGGGCATCAGGAAGGAATAAGAGAGCTGTAAGGATTTCGTAAGCTCCTGGAACCGCCTCAAACCGGATCGTTTAGCTGGGGCCGGGCCCCTTGGACCTGATCGGCATATTCGGCGAGGAAGATTGAGGTACGATACCGCTGTTGCTCGCGGATGGTGACGCATGGCAGGCCCGCATCGGGTGGTGATCATCGGCGGGGGATTCGGCGGCCTGAGCGCGGCGCTGAAACTGAAGCGCGCGCCGGTTCAGGTGACGCTGATCGATCGCTGCAACTATCATCTCTTCCAGCCGCTGCTCTACCAGGTCGCCACGGGCGCGCTCTCGCCCGCGAACATCGCCTCGCCGCTTCGCAATATCCTGAAGAAACAGAAAAACACGCGCGTGCTTCTCGCCGAGGCGACACGCATCGATGCCGCGAACAAGCGCGTGATACTGAGTGACGGCAGCGTCGAGTACGACACGCTCATCGTGTCCACGGGCGCGAGCCACCAGTACTTCGGCCACGAGGCCTGGGAGCAATTCGCGCCGGGCCTGAAAACGATCGAGGACGCCACCGACATGCGCCGGCGCATTCTGCTGGCCTTTGAAGCCGCCGAGCGCGAGCAGGATCCGGAAAAACTGCGCGCGTGGATGACGTTCGTGATCGTCGGGGGTGGTCCGACCGGCGTCGAGCTTGCGGGGGCGCTCGGCGAAATTGCCAACGACACGCTGCGGCGGGATTTCCGCGTCATTGATCCCTCCAAGGCGCAGATCATCCTTGTCGAAGGCGCCGACCGCGTGCTGCCGGTATATCCGCAACCGCTCTCTGCCGCGGCCCGCAGGATGCTCGAGCGGCTGGGAGTCACGGTGCGCACCGGCGCGCTCGTGACGGACATCCAGAAGGAGTCGGTGACCCTCCGGGAAGGAGATCGTACAGAGACGATTCCCACGCGTACGGTTTTGTGGGCCGCGGGAGTGCTGGGGTCGCCGCTCGGACGCATGTTGTCCGCCGAAACAGGCGCCACGCTCGACAATGCGGGCCGCGTGATTGTCGAGCCGGAACTGACCGTCCCCGGCCACCCCGAGATTTTCGTCATCGGCGACCTCGCAAACTTCAGCCACCAGACTGGAAAACCCCTTCCTGGCGTGGCGCAACCGGCCATTCAGGAGGGACAGTACGTTGCCGAAACCATCCAACGCCGCCTGCGAGGGGAAAAGATTCCGCCCTTCCGCTACCGGGACAAAGGAAATCTTGCGACGATCGGCCGGGCCGCCGCCGTCGCCGACTTGAACTGGCTGCGGCTCTCGGGCTGGCCGGCGTGGCTGATGTGGATCTTCATTCACCTTGTCTACATCATCGAGTTTCAGAATCGCATGCTCGTGCTGGTGCAGTGGGCGTGGTTCTATTTCTCCTACGACCGCTCGGCGCGCCTGATCACGGGAAAGAATCCGCTGCCGCTCGACTTATGAGCGGGCCGGCGTATTATCACAGCGTGGGCGGGAACTCATGAAGCGCCTTGAAAAACTGATTCTCTGGTGCCTGGCCGCGCTTGTGGCGATCGCGCTGGGCGCCGTGATCTTCACAAACAACTGGGCGAACTACCGCGAGCGAGTGAGGGCGCTGCGCCTGGCGCTGAAGCGCCCGGCGGACCTGATTGACACGCGCGCGCTCGACTCGGCGCAACAGCTCGCGCAGCTTGCCGTCACTCACACCGAGCAGGACTACGCCCAGCAGGCCCTGCGCCTGGCGGATCACTCGGTCGATCTCGCGTTTGCGGCGGCGATGTACGATGCGGCGGAGAATCCGCCGCCGCTGACTCCGGAAATGAACCAGCTCGCGGCCCGAATCAGAGACGGGGAAGCCGCCGTCGCCGCGGATCAGAACCGCATCACGCAGTTCACCGCGGCGCTCGCCGCAGCGAACGGAAGCGCCAAGGATGATCTCCAGCAGTTGATCGGCATCGCGCAGGCCCAGATCGCGCTCGATCAGGACGATCTCGAGGACGCCCAGCAGGACATGATCCGCGCCGGCGGGAATAGAAAGGCCACGATCCAGCAGCTGCTCGACCAGCGCAAGGCCTCGTCGGCACCAAGTGCTCTCATGCCACCGCCTGCCCCTGCAGGTGCGGCGCCCTCGATTGAGCTCACGAAAGCGCGAAACACTGTCGCCGAAGTGCGGGCGTGGTCGTCACTTCGCTCGAAAGAGGCGCTGCTGGTGCAAGCCCAGCAGGAAGCCAGCGCGCGCGCCGCAAAACTCTCAGCCGCGCATGACGCGCTCGAAGCGGAGCTCGCCGAAGGAAAGCCGCAAAAGGAAAACGCGCCCGGCGCGGCCGCTCGGCCCGAGGCGGACTCTCCGCTCGCTCGCCTCCGGCAGCAGACAGAAGCCAAAAAGAATCTCGCCGAGTTCGATAAGCACATCGAGACGGAAAAGCAGCTCGCGGCCGTCTATGGAAACTGGATCGAGCTCGTAAACGCGCGCGAAAAGGGCTTTCTGCACGAGATTCTCGTGTCCGTGTTTTCCATCCTCACGATCCTGCTGCTGGTGTTGCTGGCGAACTACTGGGTGCGGCGCTTCTTCGAAGGCATCTCACTCGAGCGCCGCCAAATGCACACAATGCGCGCCATTCTGCTGTTCGCGATGCAGGCGCTGGGCCTGATATTGGTGCTCGTCGTGATTTTGGGTATCCCGAGCAATTTCGCGACGGTCCTGGCGCTGGCGGGCGCCGGGCTGACCGTGGCCTTGAAGGATTTCATCGTCGGATTCTTCGGCTGGTTCGTGCTGATGGGCAAGGACGG
The DNA here is from genome assembly GCA_020073605.1 of Terriglobia bacterium. GTDB lineage: Bacteria > Acidobacteriota > Terriglobia > Acidiferrales > UBA7541 > Palsa-295. The sequence continues at coordinate 236,039 of JAIQEW010000002.1, read as the reverse complement.
AATCCGCCCCGGCGACTGGGTCGAGATCAACGGCGTCGGCGGAGAAGTGCTCAAGATCGGGCTGCTGCACACCGTAATCCTCGAAACCGGAAACTGGAGCGATGCGGGACATCCGACGGGCCGCAAGGTGTCGTTCGTAAACAGCTTCGCAATCGAGGGCCACTACTTCAATTTTTCGACGTCGGGCCAGTGGCTATGGGACGAAATCGAAGTTCTGCTGCCCAGCACCGCCGAGCCATACGCCACCGCCGAGGCCATTCGGAAAATCGCCGCGGACGAGACGTCGGCCAACGCGAATCTCGCGGAGACGGAATGGAATCGCGTGACGCCGTCGTATGCAAAGCGCTCTTTCTCGGCGGCGCCGTCGATGAGCGTCCGGCCGACCGCAACCGGCGTGAATGTGGTGCTGCGCTACCTCACACGCGCGAACGAACGCCATGAAGTCCGCGCGCGCCTGTACCACGCCATCGTCGAGCTGCTGCACAAGAGATGAATCCCCGAACCGGCGACTCCCGCGAGCACTCCGGGACGCACGTAATTCCCAGAAGAGTCAGTCCGCTAGAACGCCGCGAAGATGTGGGAGCTCGCCAGACCCAGCGCGATTCCGATCGCGGAGCCCGCGAGCACGTCGCTCAGAAAGTGCATGCCGAGAACGATGCGCGATACCGCAATCAGGAAAGCCACGGCCAGCAAGCACGTCAGCAGGTAGGGATAGAAGAGCCCCAGCGTAATCGCCACCGCGAAAGCCGTGATCGAATGGCCCGAGGGAAAGGAATATTTGTCCGGAGGCAGAATTGAAGACCAGCAGTGCGGCTCAATTTCGCACGGTCTTTTGCGACGGCTTGTGCTCTTGAGCGCGCGGAACAAGAAGATCCCCGCCACGGCGCTGGAAGCGCCCGCCCCGATGGCGGCGAAGCGATGCTCTCCACCGAACAGCAACAGAATCAGGCCTAGCGCGTACCAGAGCCATCCGTCGCCTCCCCGCGTCGCCACAATCATCAGAATGCGGAACCACCGCGGCGCGCGCCAGCGGTGCACGCGGCGCATCAACCGGTAATCGTTGGACTGAATCTGTTCCCATACCGCTCTGGCTACGATCATACCCATTCCTCCGCCGCAGGTCGCGGCATGGCGATCCAGCGGGAACGCTTGCGTGATTCGGCCTGCTGAAGCACCTGCGCCGCCCAAAGCCGACCGAAAGAGTGGTCGGCGCGATAGTTCAGATACGTGACGGCAGGAACCAGCACGGCCAGCGGCGAGAGAAGCGTGGTCCAGGATTTCTCGCGCATCATTTCAAAGGCGATCAGGAAGACGTCCCGCGTGAGCCTCGCAAACGAGCCGTATTCGCCCCCTACGCGGCCTATCCCGGCCTTCAAGCCGGCGAAGAACTCTTCTTTATCGCGCGCGCCGGGAACTTCCGTGAAAGCCGTCCCGACGGACGCCAGGGCGTGCGCATCGCTTCCGCCGATGGCGATCTTGTCCCATTGCCGGGCGAGCGTGGCGGCGTGCGCGTTCGTGCTCTGGAGCATGTGGCTGTTGTGCGTTTCGACCGCCGGGAAATACTCCTCGAACCACGCGAAATCCTCGCGCTCGCGGCGCCCGGTGACGCTGGAAAAAATGTGATTGACGCTGAAGAAAAGCCGCCGCTCGGTGAGGTACATCAGCAGCGCGACCAGGTCGTTGCGCCGCTGCTGGAGCTGGGCGTGCTGGCGCTCATGGAAGTCGTACACGCCGATGTGGACTTCCGTACCGCTGGGCATCCGGCACGTCAGCTCCTCGCTCAGGAAGAAATCGGGATGCCGGCGAAGCTTTTCGGAGCCTTCGATCGAGTCGTGGTCCGTCAGAGTGAACAGGTTCATGCCGCGCCGCCCCAGGAGCGAGTAAACCTGCTCGGGATCGCTATAGCTTTCGCGGCAGAAACGCCCCACAAACGGAGTGGTGCACGGTCCAGAGAAGTACGAGTGGACATGCAAATCGCATTTCATGATTTCCACAGTAAATTCACAGGGTTACGGACAGATGACATCCCTGCTAAGATTCTGAAAACATAGGTATTTAACTGATTCGACACAAGATCGGGCATTTTAACAGTCCTGTAGCATTCGGTGGCCCTTCCAGTGCCAGAATGCGGCAGTTATGGAGCACTTTTAGGTGGAGCGGGTCGAGTTCGTCTTCCACGACGGCGGCGGCGGCCATCGCGCTGCTGCCACCGCCCTACAGATGGCGATCCAGGCGCAGGGGCGTCCCTGGGAAGTCCGCCTCACGAATCTTCAGGAGCTGCTCGATCCACTCGACATCCTCAAGAAGTACGGCCGAATTCGCATCCAGGACATGTACAACACGTTGCTGCGCAACGGCTGGACGCTCGGCAGTCCGCAGCTCTTGAAAATTCTGCAGTTCGCGATCTGGACCTATCATCGACCGACGGTCCGCTTGCTCGATGCGCATTGGAAGGAGACGAAGCCGGATATGGTCGTCTCCGTGGTGCCGCACTTCAATCGCGCGCTCGGGGAAAGCTTTTCACGCGCGTTTCCGGGACGCCCATTCGTTACGGTGCTGACGGACATCGCGGACTACCCGCCGCATTTCTGGATCGAGCGCCAGCCCGCCACGGCGGGCAGGCAGCAGTATCTGGTGTGCGGTTCGGACCGCGCCGTCGCGCAGGCGCGCTCGATGGGGCATTCGGACGACCGAATCTTTCGCGCATCGGGAATGGTGCTGCATCCGCGGTTCTATGAAGCGCCGGTCGAAAATCGCACCGCCGAGCGAGAGCAGCTGGGACTGCGGCCCGACCTGCCCACGGGGCTCGTGCTTTTCGGCGGCCACGGCTCGCAGGTGATGCTCGAAATCGCCGAGCGGCTGGATCGGTCGCAGCTCGAGCTTCAGTTGATCTTCATCTGCGGGAAAAACGAAGAGCTCGCCAGCGCACTGCGTGCGCAGAAATCGCGCCTTCCGCGTTTCGTCGAAGGTTTTACGACGCGAGTGAATTACTACATGCAGCTTTCCGACTTCTTCATCGGCAAGCCCGGACCGGGCAGCGTGAGCGAAGCACTGGCGATGCGGCTTCCCGTGATCGTCGAATGCAATGCGTGGACGCTGCCGCAAGAGCGGTACAACGCCGAATGGATCCTCGAGAAACAGGTGGGATTGGTGCTGCGCGGATTCCGCGAGATCGACAAGGCGGTCGCGCAGTTGATCGAGCCCTCAGCGCTGGCCCGTTATCGCGCCAACGCCGCTGCGCTCCAGAATCGCGCCATCTTCGAAATCCCCGGAATCCTCGAAAAGATCTTCGAGCAATCAAAGTGCGGATCGGCCGCCGATACCCCTGCGCAACTGGCGGAAAAACTGGCCTGATTGGGCCGGTAGGCTGGGTTTTCAGGGGGGGACGTCTGTTACCGAAGATTTCTGCGACCAAATAGCTGTAATCCCGTCTAATCGAGATGTAGGCACATCTCCTGTGGTTCTATTGATTACATGAGGTTTAGGTCCAAGACAGGGGGTAAGTCTGTCCCTACTCTCGACCCGGGTCTCCCCTTGTGGCAACATCGCAGGCACACATAGGGTAGAGGGACCTTTTGTAAGGAGCATGCGGCCATGGCTAAGGCGACTTTTGCGGCAGGATGCTTTTGGGGTGTAGAGGACGCGTTCCGGCAGGTCAAAGGCGTGACCTCCACGGCTGTCGGTTACACGGGCGGCCACACGAAGAATCCGACGTACAAGGAAGTGTGCACGGATCGAACGGGGCACGCCGAGGCTGTCGAAGTCGAATTCAATCCCGATCAGGTTTCTTATCGCGAGCTTCTCGCCGTCTTTTTTCAGAGCCACGATCCCACGCAGCTCAACCGGCAAGGCCCCGATTACGGCTCGCAGTATCGCTCGTCGATCTTCTTTCACGACGCCGAACAGGAAGCGGCCGCGCGGGACTCACAAGCGGCGCTCGAAAAGGCGGGCATCTTCAAGGGCCCGATTGTGACGCAGATTGTTCCCGCGACGGATTTCTATCGCGCAGAGGAATACCACCAGCAGTATTTCGAGAAGCAAGGGATTCGGGCCTGCCACCTTCCCTAGATCGAAGGCTGTTTCATTTACAGGGTGCTGGTGTCATTTGAAATTCTAGGCATGTAAGTTTGGCAACCGAAATCATCCTCACACCCAACTCTTAGGTCGCGTAAGCGGGAACCCGCTCTTAGATTTCACTTCTTCGGGAAGTTGGCAGGTCGAGAAGAATCCGCTGTGATTCAAGTGAACATTCTTGTTTGCAATAGGTGGCTCTAAATCGTTCGTATGACGCCCTGGTGGAAATCCGACTATGACGCGTTTATCGGGATATGAGTTTTTGACGTAGCTCACGGGGCGCACTAGGTCACTATCGGCAGTTATCAGGATGGCGTCATCGAAATGATCTTCTTGCGCGTCTACCAAAAGACTGACGGCGATATTAACGTCGGTCTGTTTCTCATGGTAAATCGGGTAAATCTTGTGACACTTGAAACACTCCCATTGATCTGAAGTGAACTTGCCATATTCGATTTCGATGTCTGGTAGAGTTTCTAGGGCTTCTAGATATGTGTTTTGACGTTTCTGTTCGTGCGGGTCGCTAGTTACTCGGGACGTGAAATACTTTACAATTACCAAGACTTGAAAATCAGAAAGAAGCCGACGAGACAAGGCATGAACATCCAACCAATAAAACCTTTTCCAGCCCATTTTCTTCAGGCCGTGAAACAAATTGAATCCGTCTATGTAGACTATGGTTCTTCTTTTGCCTGATGCCATGGCACCTTCGCCTTATTTTCGCTTGACGGCTATTTACTTTAACTGCCAAAATACGTGTGGATTTCAACAGCCCCAGTGATAGCATCGCTGGGTCGAATGGCCCACCTAACCGTGGGCCGTTCGCGCTTTTAGAGCAACATTTTCAAGTCCCATAGAGATTCAGTTATTCCCGCGGCCATCGCAGGTGTAGCCCTCAGAGACTGATGAATGCGACAAAAGTTGTAATGCGCAAAGTGTATCGCGAGGGCTGCTTTCAAGTTAACAAGTTTCTTACTAAAAGCGTTGGTTAGTCTCGTAAATCTTCGCAGCTGCATCCTGATCGTTAAGTTCTGTCTCTCAATGTGTGACGTAGAAATTAGATACGGCTTCGGGTTTCCGCTGACTGGGATAGGTCTCGCATCCACTAGTTCACCGGCGCTATACGCGGCGCGTGAGTCGTTTTCGTACATTTTGACGAGCATCGCGTAATCTATGCGCTCGCCAAACGCATCCTCAACCGCCGGACCATAGGGCCTAAAACCGTCGGTTGTGAGTTGCACTCGGTTCGCAAGGCGCGTCTCTAGTTCCTGCATGAAGTACCAAGCATTGGCTGAGTTTCGCTTACCCACGCGGAAGCACGGGATGAGCTTTGATTCCGAATCCATCGCCACAAAGACGTATTGATCGCCTAGTTCTACTGCGTTCTCGCCGGGTTGTAAGAAGCGTTCATGCTTGCCTACATAGGTCCATATTTCGTCCACCTGAACGATCTTGCAAGGGAGTCGGCGCATTCGCTCATTCAATAGCAGGGCGCACCGATCTCCCACGCGAAGCAGGACGCGCAGAACGGTCTTGTGCTCGACGCCAACCATACGAGCGGTTGCACGTACGGAGTTACCCTCAACCAAAGCACTCACTATTTGGATTTGCTTCTCAATCGGTAGGACGTTCACGGCTCTTGCCTTTCTGCGGGGCAGAGCCGATAATCCGTTTAGGGTTCGGCATGCGGCTAACCCCGCTTGCTGGATTTGGCCCCGTTCTCAGTTCGCTGCTGAGGCGGGGCTTTTGTTTCCTACTTGGCCTTTGACCTCTTTTTGCGAGCTTCCCGTCCAAGGAACGCAGCAGTAGCCGCCATTGCTGGTACATCCTTTTGAGTTGCAACGTCTATTGCGCGGGCGACAAAGTCTTTTAACGTCAGCCCGTGAAGTGCCGCACACGCTTTCGCTCGTCGGACCAGGTCCTCTGGAAGGTCACGCAAATTAATTGTTTTCGTTTCCATGTATTTCTTGTATCATGTGATACAGGTGATGTCAACAGGAAAATTCGGTTGCGTAATGTTGATTCCGCGACATACACATAACAATGCGAAAAGAGCGGAAAACTGCGGTGGTATCGTCACAGCAAGGGGAGGAACGCAAATGGCGCACGATGATCTGACTACGGTACTGAGGGAGGCACCGAGAAACTGCTGGCTTGCTCTGAACGAAAAAGAGACCGAAGTCGTAGGAAGAGGCGAAACAATGACAGAGGCCGTCGAAGAGGCCAAGAAAAACGGAGTCCAGGACCCTATTGTGATTTGGGCGCCCAAAAGTTGGTCGCCCGCTGTTTACTAAGGACTCCGACATGAAGAAGAAATACATGCGTTTGCCGTTGGACAAACCAGCAGCGGCTTTCAAGAACGAGACAGGCCTATGGATGCCTCTCGTGAATATACGTGTCGGCCATGACCATAGGCAATCTCCGAGATTCCCTGCTGTGGTAGATTCCGGTTCACCGTGGTGCCTTTTCAAGGCTGATGTAGCGGCTTACCTCGGGATTGACTACCAGAGTGGGATTGAGGACATGATTGGCGGCATCACCCAGACGACTCCTGAACCGGTTTATTTCCATAAGGTCAGGATATTCGTTGAGACAGATTGGATAATCGACGTTATGGCCGGGTTCTGCAAAAAGCTTTCGGTTACTGGGATACTCGGTAGGAACGGTTTCTTCGATAACTTCTGTGTCCGCTTCGACCACTCCACCAAGCCTCAGGAGATGGAAATAACCAAGATCGAAAAAATCCAGTGAGGGCATCCAATCCAGTATGACGATCCGGTGGCCGCTCACCTTGGCAAGGCCGCCACCAACACCTTATAATCCAAATGACACCACTACCCATTTACAGCACTTCGTTGACGCTCGATCAACGGCTAATGTAGTATTGTAGGGTTTCGGAGGAAACGGCCGGGGCGCGCGGAGCATCATATAACTGTATTCATAGGGCGCGGGGCAAGTTGGGCGCGAGCGGCAAAGAACGGCAGCGGGTTCAGGGGATCGTCTTATTCATCCGTCCATACGTAAATAATCTAGTGGGGCGCCGGGGTGTCTATCCCGGCTTTCTGTACTTGGGAACTCATATCGGCGTGCCGATTGGCCTCGTAAGGGAGAGACATAGTGAGTTTGGCTCTTGAGGAAAAATACGATCAGGTAAGGCAGCTCATCGCGATGGGCAAGGAGCGGGGCTACCTGCTCTACGATGAGGTGAACGACATCCTGCCGGCCGAGGTTCACTCCTCGGAAGAAATCGACGATCTACTCTCGACGTTCGAGCGGTACGGGATCGATGTGTACGAAGACCTCTCGACCGCGAAGGCGGCGCTTGCGGCCGCCGATTCCACCGAAACCGCGGAGCCGGCCGCAAAGGAAGAGGCCGCCTCGGAAGACGGCGATCTCGACCTCACGCCCGGAACTCTCGAGAAAACGAACGACCCGGTTCGCATGTACCTGCGCGAAATGGGCACCGTTCCGCTGCTGACGCGCGAAGGGGAAGTCGCGATCGCGAAGCGCATCGAGCGCGGGCAGTTGCTCGTGCTGAAAACCATCACGCGCGCCCCGCTGATCCTGAAGGAGCTGTTGCAGGTGGGCGAAGACCTGCGCAACGGTTCCCGGTCGATCAAGGAAATCGTCCAGTTCGACGACGAAGAGCTGACCGAAGAAAAGATCGAAGCGAAGACGAAGGAAACGCTCAAGCAGATCGACAAGATCGCGAAGCTCTACCTGCTGGCGATGAAGCTGGCCGCGAAGCTCGAGCGGGTTCCGCGGTCGAAGAAGCGCCCCAACCTGCGCGCCCGCTACGCCGTGGCGCGAACGCGCGTCGAGATGTCGAACCTCGTCCGCGAGCTCGATTTCAACCCCCTCGAAAAGAAGCGCCTGATCGACAAGATCCACCAGACCGTCGAGCGCGTGCATTTCCTCGAGCGCGAGATCGTGAAGCTCGAGCGCCGCGTGGACGCATCGAAGGCCGACGTGCAGGCCGAGGCGCGCAAGGACCTGCGGGGGCGCCGGCAGGAGCTGGGCGAAATCGAAATCGCCAGCGAAGTGAGCCCTCCGGAATTGAAGCGCGCGCTCCAGGTGATTCTTCGGGGCGAAGCCGAAGCGGAGCAGGCGAAAAAAGAGCTGATCGAAGCGAACCTCCGGCTCGTCGTCTCCATCGCGAAGAAATACACGAACCGCGGTTTGCAGTTCCTCGACCTGATTCAGGAAGGCAACATCGGCCTGATGAAGGCCGTGGACAAGTTCGAATGGCGCCGCGGATACAAGTTTTCGACATACGCCACGTGGTGGATCCGCCAGGCCATCACCCGCGCCATCGCCGACCAGGCCCGCACGATCCGCATCCCCGTGCACATGATCGAGACGATCAACAAGCTCGTGCGCACGCAGCGGCAGCTCGTGCAGGAGCTGGGCCGCGAGCCTACCTCGGAAGAAATCGCGAAGCGGATGGACATTCCCGTCGCGAAAGTGCGCAAGATTTTGAAAATCGCGCAGGAGCCGATTTCGCTCGAGACTCCGATCGGCGAAGAGGAAGATTCGCATCTTGGGGATTTCATCGAGGACAAGGCCGTGGTATCGCCTTCGGATGCGGTGATCAACCTGAGCCTGAAGGAGCAGACGTCTTCGGTGCTGAAGACGCTCACGCCGCGCGAAGAGAAAGTCATCAAGATGCGCTTCGGGCTCGACGACGGCAGCGAGCACACGCTCGAAGAAGTCGGGCAGTCGTTCGCCGTCACGCGCGAACGCATCCGCCAGATCGAAGCGAAGGCGCTGCGCAAGCTGCGGCACCCGTCGCGCTCGCGAAAGCTCAGGGCCTTCCTCGAAGGCTCAGCGAACGATTACTAAGTTTACGGCCTCCCCGTGCCGCACAAGAACGCCAAGAAACCTCGCGCGCCGGAACGCGACTATTCGCATCGCGCGCTGCTCGACAAGCTGGGCGTCAAGCCGGGCCTGCGAATCAATGTTCTCGGTGTCGAAGACGCTGCGTTCCTAAAGGATCTCGCCGCGATTGCGCCGGACGCCGCGCGCGGAAAACCGCAGAAAGAATCTGACCTGATCTTCCTCGGCGCCGAAGACCTGAAAGCCCTCGCGCGACTCAAATCGATCGAGCCCCAAATGAACCGCAGCGGCGCCGTCTGGGTCGTCTATCCGAAGGGGCAAAAACACATCCGTGAGGCGGACGTGATGGCGGCCGGCAAGTCTGCGGGCCTCACCGACAACAAAGTTTGCCGCTTCTCCGATACCCATACCGCGCTCCGCTTCGTGATCCCGATCGCCCGCCGCTAGCGCGCTGCTGCTCGCCAAGCGTGCGCCACGAAATTCCCGCTGCAAAACTTCGCCGGACAGCTTCCCGCCAGACATATCATGTGTCCATGGCGATGAGGCTCGAAGTGCGCGGGCTGACGGTCGAACTGCCGACGCGATCCGGCTGGATCCGGCCGGTGAACGACGTGTCGCTCACGCTCGGCGAGGGTGAGACGCTCGGCATCGTCGGTGAGTCCGGGTCCGGCAAGACGATGCTGGCGCTCGCACTGATGGGACTCGAGCCGCCGGGCGCGCGCCGCAAGGGTGAAGCCTGGCTGCAGCGCGCCACAGCAAACGGAAACGGCGCGGGGGCAGGCTCTTCGAAACGGGAAGATATGCTCGCTGCAGGGCCCTCCGAGATGCGCGCGGTGCGCGGCCGCGAAATCGCGATGGTTTTTCAGGAGCCGATGACGGCGCTCAATCCCGTCCTGCGCGTCGGCGCGCAAGTCGAAGAAGCGATCCGCGTCCACGAACCCAGTCTCAACGTCAGCGAGATTCACCGCCGCACGCTCGACGCGCTTACGCGCGCAGCTGTTCCGGAGCCGGAGCGGCGTGCGAGGCAATATCCTCACCAGCTTTCGGGCGGGCTGCGCCAGCGTGCGATGATCGCGATGGCGCTCGCAGCCGGCCCGGGCGTGCTGATCGCGGACGAGCCGACGACGGCGCTTGATGTGACCGTGCAAAAACAGATTCTCGAATTGCTTGCCGCGCTGCGGCGCGAACTCCGGCTCTCGCTTCTCTTTATCACGCATGATTTCGGCGTAGTCTCACAGATCGCCGACCGGGTCGCCGTGATGTATGCGGGCCGCGTCGTCGAGGAAGGTCCCGCCGCCGAGGTCTTGCGCCATCCGAGACATCCTTACACCGAGGGCCTGCTGCGCGCGGCTCCGCGACTGGTGCGCGAGAGGCTGGCGTCCATCCCCGGAGCGGTTCCCGCGCTCGACGCGCTGCCAACGGGCTGCGCGTTTGCTCCGCGCTGCTCGCGCCACGTGGCGGAATGCGACGTGGCCGTGCCGGAACTCATTCACGCGAGCGGCGCGAGTGAAAATCATCGCACGAGGTGTATCCTCGCCCGCTGACGGCGCTGCGCAATGAGCGACGCACACATCCTCGAAGTACGCGATCTGCGAAAATCGTTCCCGGTCTCAACCGGGGCGTTCACGCACTCTTCGGGCCGCGGTGTCGCCGTCGATAGCGTGAGCTTTTCGCTCGAGCGTGGCGAGACGCTCGGCATTGTCGGCGAATCGGGTTGCGGCAAGACGACGCTCGCGCGGATGCTCTTGCGCCTGATCGAGCCGGACTCCGGCGAAATGCGATTCCGCGGGCAGGACTGGCTCGGCGCACACGGCGGCGAGCTGCGCGCGTTGCGTCGTCGAATCCAGATGGTATTTCAGGACCCGATTGCGTCACTCAACGCGCGCATGCGCGTGGGCACGATTGTCGGCGAGCCCCTGGCGATCCACGAGCCGCAGCTTTCGCGCGCCGAGCGCCGCGCGCGCGTGGCCGCGATGCTCGAAGCTGTCGGACTCGGCGGCGATGCGCTGGGCCGCTACCCGCACGAATTCTCCGGCGGCCAGCGCCAGCGCATTGGAATCGCGCGAGCGCTGATTCTGCGGCCGGAGCTTGTGGTCGCGGACGAGCCCGTCTCGGCGCTGGATGTCTCGGTGGGTGCGCAGATTCTGGAGCTGCTCGACCGCCTGCGGCGCGAGCTTTCTCTCACGCTGATTTTGATCTCGCACAGCCTTCCGGTGGTCGCGCAGCTCGCGACGCGCGTCGCCGTGATGCAGGCCGGACGCTTCGTGGAATTCGGTCCGGCGGAGCAGGTTCTTCAGGCACCTCAGAACGCTTACACGCAAGCCTTGATCGCCGCTGTCCCTGAAATCCCGGCCTAGTTACCACGGGACTTCGGCTTCAGGGCGACCACTCCATCGATGCCTCTCGGGAACCGAAACTTGCCGTAGCCGCGAACAACGCGAACCCGAAAGCCGCACCGTGCGAGGCATCCCGCGACTTCCGCAACGCTGTAGAGGCGCAGGTAGTGTACTTCCTCGCTCCGTCTCCATTTCTTGCCGAACCGGCGTAACGCCACAATGCGCCGGCAAATCACGCGGGGCCCGCGGGCCGTCGTTTTCGCCGCCACCGACCAATCGCGCCCGACTGATTCGTGGATGCGCGCGCCCCGCCTGGGCCGGCGTTCCGGCCCGGCGAAATCGCAGATCAGGATTGCTCCCGGCTTGAGCGCGCGATACGCACGCCTGAACAAGCGCGTGAGGGCGCCTCTGCCGCTCGCACGATCGAAGCTGTAGTTGAGGCACTCGCCGATCGAGGTAATCGCTTTGCATGGCGGCAGGCGGACGCTCCAAAGTGATGCGATCTTGAAGCACGAGCCTGGCGCGATCCTGCGCGCCAGCCCGATCATCGCGCGCGACTGATCGATGCCGAGAACCCGGTAACCGGCTCGATTCAACTCGCGCGCCCAGCGCCCGCTGCCGCAGCCGAGATCGACCACAAGGCCGTCGGTGATCCCGGCTTTCTTCAGAATCTTTAGCAGTCCCGGCGCGGCGCCGAGTGCGTAGTCGCTGTAGCCAGCGTCATGGATGTAGGCGAGATCTTCCCTGTAGCCGCGCACGTTCGGCGTCAAATGCGCCGCTCGATATTGGGGAAATTGAGCCAGACTTTCACGCCGCAGAAGTGCGAGCCTTCGGTGCAGATGGGAGTCGAAATTCCGGCGCGGAGGTAGCACGGCGGGCCGATGTAGCGCCCGAGTTCGGGCAGCGCGTCGCGCACCTGCTCGACCTCCTCGATCGAAGCCTGATAGATCTCTTCCTGCGCGTTGAAGCAGGTCCGCATGGTCCATTTGTGCAGCAGGTGCAGCAGCGAGCCCGATTCGACCAGGCGAATCGACTTCGCATTGGGCAGCAGGTAGAGCGCGAACTCGCGCGGCACGCCGCGGTCGAGCAGTTCATTCTTCGCCGCCCACGCCTCTTCCATCGCTTGTTGATAGATTTCGAGCGCGCGCGGATTGTCGCGGATCAGCATCGGCGTCATGTAGTCGGGCGAGCGCGTGTCCGCCAGCGTCAATAGCGGCCGCGACCCGGGGACCATGCGATGCCGCTGATCTTGACTATCGGCCGTGTGGCTGATTTTCTTCGCGAACGTGAAATTCGCGTGATCGAGCGGGCGCATCATCGGCGCGTGCATGCCGATGTTGAGCGTCTCGCGGCGATACGGATTGCGCGCCGGATTGAGCATGCGGTCGAGCGCTTCGGCGTCGGGGCATTCCGCCTCGGTGAGCCCCACGACCGCCCGATACGCCGCCGCCATCGAGCCCACGGCTCCGGGCGAGAAATCGATGAGCCGCGACGTAAGTCCCGCGAGGCGCGCGTCGAATTCGCGGGCAAACGCCTCGCCGTCGCTCGGCGGCTGCTGGAATTCCGGCACTTCTTCCATCGGCTCGTTCGCGAATCGGTCGAAAAATTGGGGATCGACTTCGCGGACGCGTGCGACCATCTCGCCGATCACGTGGCGAGCCTCGGAGGGCGTGTCGTTCGCCGCGGACATGCGCCAGAGCCGGTGAAGCACGATGCCCGAAAGCGTATGCACCATCGTGGTGAACGCCGCCACGGGCAGGACGTAACGCGCCACTTCGATCGCGCGCTTTCCCGATTGCCGCTCGACCTTCTGCACGCGCTTGGCGTGCGACGCAGCGTTCACGTGCCAGATGTCGCCTAAAATGGCGCGAGCCGCTGGCTCAAGCACGCGCGTCAGCTCGCGGTAATGCTCCCACGCGCGCGTGACCGCCTTTTCGTAGATGGCCCGCTCGGCCGAACCGAACTGCGCGCTCTGCGCGGGGACGTACGCCTGCGCGCGGTCGAGCCGAACATATCGCTGGCTCTGCTGCTCGGAGTTGTAGAACGGATGTGCGTGGAGGAACGACCAGACGAACTGTCGGCTCACATTTTCGAGCCCGAATTCAAAGTGCGCGTGCTGGTAGACGGTGTGATGCCCACCGAAGTAGGTACCCGCGCCGATGTTCACGCGCTGCTTTTCGGTGACCTCTTCGGGGCCGACGAGATGCGGAGAATAACAGGTGCGCGCCGCCGCGATTGCCGAATCAAAAGGATGAGCAAAGGAATTGCGCAGAGTCACGCGCGGCGCGGCGGTCTCTACCTGCGAATTGGGCGTGGAGTCCGGCGCGGGAGACAATTGCGTGGCCATCTGCCCGGCATTGTACACCGGGCGAGCGATTGATTCACCGCGAGGCGCGCGCGGCCGCTACTTCTTGGCGGTTGCGGCGGCTTTATCCGCGTACTTCTTCTGGAAGCGCTCGACGCGCCCGGCCGTATCGAGCAGCTTCTGCTTGCCGGTGAAGAACGGGTGGCAGCTCGAGCAGATTTCCACGCGGATCATGTTGCCCTTGATCGTGGACCGCGTTTCGAACGTGCTGCCGCAGGCGCAGTGCACGGTCACGGCGTGGTAGTCGGGATGAATGCCCTCTTTCATGGAAAAGCTCCTGTCTGCCGGCCGGTCTGCGCGAAGGGAAAGCTTGGCCACACATTCGCGTCGCTAGGCCAGCGGGGAAAGTTGATTATACTCGAAACTCGCGCGGATGCCTACAGGCGTCCTTTAGACACAATTGGATGCGGGAAAACTGTTGTAGCCCCAGCGGGCCTCACGAACCGCTGAACAATAGCGGCGCGCCGAGCTTCGATCTGTAGTTGGGACGGTAGCGTTCGGTGTTGTAGAGCTTCTCCACATTGACCTTGCGGGCGCCGAGGGACACGTCGGGCAGCGGCACTTCGGCATAGCAACCGTTCTGGATCCCGATCATCCGCCCACTGATGCCGTTGCGGATCAGGTCCACGGCGATGTTGGCAAAAGTGATGCTCACGAGCTGATCGATGGAATCCGGCTCGCCGCTGCGCAAGTCGTACGTCAAGTCGCTGACCATCGTCTCCTGTCCCGTGCGCCGGCGCACTTCTTCGGCAAGCGCGTGGCCGATGTCGGCCTTCTTGCGGTGGCCGTACGCGTCGGCTTCGCCGAGTTCTTGCACTTCCCCTTCGGTCCAGATGGCTCCTTCGGAAACAATGATCAGCGCGTAGTTGCTCGGATTGTTGGCCTTGTCCTCCATCAGGAGGCGGCAGAGGCGATCGACGTCGAACGGAACTTCGGGAATCAGGCAGCGCTCCGAAGTAACGTACGCGGTGTAAAGAGCCGTGAAACCGGCATCGCGGCCGAAGATTCGAAAGATGCCGATGCGCTCGTGGGAGCCGATGGTGGTGCGCTGCCGCGAGATCGATTGCTTGGCGCGCGTAACGGCCGTGGAAAAACCGATGCAGTACTCGGTGCCCGGGACATCGTTGTCCATCGTCTTCGGGATCGCAAGTACAGGAAATCCCGCTGCCGAAAGAACGGATGCGAAGCTGAGCGTATCGTCGCCTCCGATGGCAACCAGGCAGCCGATTCCCAGCTGTTCGAGGTTCTCGATGACGATCGGCGTGAAATCGTAGTACTTGCCGTCGAAGGCAAGCTCCTTCAATTTCTTGGCGGGCACGTGCTTGGGCACATTGGCGTCGGCCACGCGCCGGGGATTGGTTCGCGACGTATGGAGCACCGTTCCGCCGGACCGGTCGATGGTCCGCGTGTTCTCGCGGGTGAGTTCACGGATGTAGGTAGCGTCGCGCGGGCCGATCATGTGGGTGAGGCCTTCCCAGCCCTTGCGAATTCCGATTACCTGCCGCCCGGTTTCACTGGCCCCGTACACGACGGACTTAATCACGGGGTTCAAGCCGGGGACGTCTCCGCCGCCGGTCAGGATTCCGATCTTGTTTTTCTCAGCCACCGATGCGCTCTCCCGCTGAATTCATCCGCGCCCTGCACAAGGGAATTGTGCGCGCGCCTTGCGCCACAACGCAAATACACAATCATGATAAGGGGAGAACCGGTCACCCTGCGAGTAACTGTTCCAATCGAACGCATCACAAAGGCCGATGGATGCATCTTGCCCTGCCGCGGCTTCCGGTACAATAGCGTGGGCCGGGAGGACCATCTTCTCCGGCCCGCACGACGGGAGCCCCGAATGCGCCGCACTGCCCTGATTCTCGCTGGGATTCTTGGTTTCTGCCTCTCGCTTTCGCCCCTTGCGGGCGCTCCAAAGTCACTGGAGGTCTACTTCATCGACGTGGAAGGCGGACAATCCACCCTGATTGTCGATCCGCAGGGTGAATCCTTGCTGATCGACACCGGCTGGCCCGACTTCGAGGGCCGCGACGCGAACCGCATCGAAGCCGCGGCCAAGGCCGCTGGAATCGACCACATCGATTACGTCGTGATCACTCACTACCACCTCGACCACGCGGGCGGAGTGGCCCAGCTCGCCAGCCGGATGAAGGTCGGCACATTCGCGGACCACGGCCCGAACATGGAGAATTCCGACTCCACCCGGACGGTCTACGGCGTTTACGAAAAAGTGGCCGAGCAGGCGAAACGCATCACGCTGAAGCCGGGAGACCAGATCCCGTTCAAGGGAATGCGCGTCCAAGTCCTCGCCGCCGCGGGCGAGGAGATACGCGACGCTCTGCCCGGCGCGGGCCAGCCGAATCCGCTGTGCGCGTCCGAGCCGGCGGCGCCCGCCGATCCCAGCGAGAATGCCCGGTCGGTCGGGATGCTGATTACATACGGCAAGTTCCGGTTCATCGACCTCGGCGACCTAACCAACCAAAAGGAACTGGGGCTTGCGTGCCCCAGGAACTTGATCGGCACCGTGGACCTATACTTGACGACGCATCACGGAACCGCGCATCCGGGGAGCGGCGATTCGTCGAACGCCCGGGCGATTGTGGACGTGCTCCACCCGCGTGTTGCGGTGATGAACAATGGCCCGCACAAGGGCGGCCGGCCGGAGGCGTGGCAAATCGTTCATGATTCGCCCGGCCTCGAGGATCTGTGGCAATTGCACGAAGCGCTCGATGCCGGCAAGGATCACAACTCCGCCGAGGGGTTCATCGCCAACCCCGGTGACAAGGACGAGGGCAACTACATCAAGGTCTCGGCAGAGCTCAACTCCACGTTCACCGTGGTGAACTCGCGAAACAATTTCCACAAAACCTATACAAAATAGCGGGATTGTTCGGGGTCAGCGTTCGAGCGCGGCAAGCTCTTCGGCGAATTCGTCGTGCAGGCCGCGCGGCAGGATTTCC
Organism: Terriglobia bacterium; assembly: GCA_020073605.1. GTDB lineage: Bacteria > Acidobacteriota > Terriglobia > Acidiferrales > UBA7541 > Palsa-295. Next base: position 219,465 of record JAIQEW010000002.1, on the reverse strand, counting down.
AGGCTCACGATGCGGCGCAGCAACTCGATATCGTCGCTGCCCTTTGCGTAGGCGCGGTTGATGTCCGCCACGCTGATTCGGTTCTTGTCTTCCTGGATCCGCTCGATCGAGTCGCCGGTGTTCACCAGGCCTTCTTCCACGACCGAAAAGTAGATTCCGGAGCGCCTGCTCGCGAGAAATCTCTTTACGATGTCCGGCCGCCCGAAACGAATTGCGAGCTTGTAGCAGGGGATGCGCGGCTGGGTGACTTTGACGACGGCTTGGCCGATCCGAAAATGGTCGCCGATGCACGCGCCTTCCTCCGTGAGGCCTTCGGTGGTCAAATTCTCGCCGAAGATGGCCCACGGCAGTTCCATATCCGGAAGTTCCTTGCGCCAGAATTCGTAGTGCTCCGACGGATAGGCGTACACGGCCTTGTTGCGTCCGCCGTGGTTTTCGAGGTCCACCTGATGATCGCCATCGAGATTCAGCCGGCGGAGTAGGAGCGGGCCGGGCACCGGCGATTTGAAAATGCCGGTCGTCACATCGCGATTCACGAAATGCACCGTGCGCGGCTTCCCGACGTTGAGCGAGATGACTCTCATGTGTTCACCGTGTGCAATCCAGGACCGCGGCGCCGTTGATCCGGTCACCCTTCAGCTCGTTCAGCGCGCGATTCGCTTCGCGCAGCGGGAAAAGCGTCACCTGCGTGCGAACGGGAATTTCGGCGGCGACGCGCAGAAAATCCTCGCCATCCTGGCGCGTGTTATTGGCCACGCTGCGGATCACGCGCTCCTGATACAGCAGATTGTAATCGAAGGACGGGATCGGGCTCATGTGGATCCCGCCGAGCACGAGGACGCCTCCCTTTTTCAGAGCCTTCAGCGCCGGCGGCACGAGTTCCCCGGCGGGCGCGAAAATAATCGCCGCATCGAGCTTTTCGGGAGGCTCGGCCGCGGCTTCGCCCGCCCATACGGCGCCGAGCTGCAGCGCAAGCTGCTGGTGCTTCGCTCCGCGGGTGCAAGCGTACACTTCCACGCCCCAATGGCGCGCCACCTGAATGGCCACGTGCGCCGCCGCTCCGAATCCATAAAACGCGAGGCGTCCGCCTCGCTGGATTCCCGAAAGCCGCAGCGAGCGGAACCCGATAATCCCCGCGCAGAGCAGCGGCGCGGCCTGATCGTCCGGAAACTTTTCGGGGATCGGATACACGAAGCTTTCGGGCGCTATCGCGTATTCGGCGTATCCACCGTCCACGGTGTAGCCGGTGAACGTGGGATGGTCGCAGAGATTTTCCATCCCCGCGCGGCAGTACTCGCAAGTCTGGTCCGTGCTGTGCAGCCACGCGATTCCGACGCGGGCGCCGATCTTGAATCGCCGCGCGCCCTCGCCGAGCTTCTCGACGATTCCCACGATTTGATGCCCCGGAATCACCGGGGATTTACGCGGCGCGAGCTCGCCCTCGACCACGTGCAGATCGGTCCGGCAGACGCCGCACATCTGCACGCGGACCAAAACCTCGCCCTTGCCGGGCTGTGGGTCCGGCACGTCCGTGAAATCGAGCGGGTTCGTCTCGACCGGCGCGGGCGAACGCAGCAGGCACGCCTTCATTCTGATGCCTCACTGCCTCGAAAGTTTCTCTCGGCGAACAGTGCTCGACCTCTCAAATCCGTGACGTGCAAGCGCCCGATTTACGCTACCACAGGATGCAGATGATCCATGGGGCAAAGAACTGCGCGGCTTTCGGGCTGTGATGTACACTCCCCCATTCGCCAATGCCGCCACGGATCTTGATGAGGTTTTTTTCGCCGCACGCGCACGGAGCGAGGCAAAACTCGCCCAGCCCGGGCGCAACTTTCCCAAGAATTTCAAGAAAGGGACGCAATCGTCGCCAGAGAACAGGAGAGGTTCGCGAGCTTCCTCAAGGCGCTCAGGCACAGCCGGGGAACCCGGCATCGTACGCGGGAGGGCTCCTTCCGGACGCCACGGCGGCACCCGGCCTTTGGCCGGTAGCCGCGATCTGCGTGACCGCGTGCCTTTCGCTTCTGCTTGTGGAGTTTGCCGGCAGCCCGGACGCGTTCCTATCCATCTTTCCCGCCTATGGCAATGGGCTCGATTCCTACTGGGTGCTGCGAGTAAAGGCGTGGTGGGTGGCGTCGATCCTGGTGGGCTATATGGCGCTGCCCGCGATTGTGATGTCTCTGCTGCCCGGCAAGCGGCTGCGCGATTGCCATCTTTCGTGGCGCGGCTTCGCGCAGCACTATTGGCTTTATGTGGGTTTGTACGGAGCGGTGCTTCCCGTGATCTGGCTAGTCTCGCAGACGCCCGCCTTCTACACGTTCTATCCAATGTACCCGCAGGCGGGCCGCTCCTGGTTCGATCTGCTGATGTGGGAGGGGATGTACGCCGGCCAATTCATCGCGCTGGAGTTTTTCTTCCGCGGATTCCTGGTGGGAGGATTATCAAGACACATCGGAGCGCTGGCCGTGCCTGTGTCCGTGATCCCGTACATGATGATCCATTTCACCAAGCCCTGGCCCGAGGCGACGGCTTCGATTGTCGCGGGCTTCGTGCTGGGATGGCTGGCGTGGAAGACGAAATCGATTTGGGGAGGCGTGTGCGTTCACTGCGCCGTGGCCGCGACGATGGACCTACTGGCGCTGGCCCACAAAGGGCAGCTGCCGTGGTTGAACGGATAGGCGAGGCGAAGAGAATACAATTGGCAGGATGAACTTCCCGGCAATTCCGCCTACGAGAGCTTCAGACGGTGTTTGTGCTAACCCCGAGCCGTAAAATAGCGCCGCTGAAACCATAGAGAAACATTCACAAGTCCGATGAGCGCGGGCACTTCCACCAGAGGCCCGATGACGCCGACGAACGCCTCACCCGAATTGAGCCCAAAGACTGCAATCGCCACGGCGATGGCCAGCTCGAAATTGTTGCTTGCAGCGGTAAAGGAAAGCGTCGCCGTTTTCGAATAATCAGCGCCGAGCTTACGCCCCATCCAGAAGCTTACGAGAAACATCAGAACAAAATAGATGAGAAGAGGCAGTGCGATGCGCAGCACGTCGAATGGCAGCCGGACAATGAGATCGCCTTTCAGGCTGAACATCACCAGGATCGTAAACAGGAGGGCCACCAGGGTAAGCGGACTGATCCGCGGAATGAATTTCGTCCGATACCACTCCTCCCCCTTTGCGCGCAACAGGACGAAGCGAGTGAGCATTCCAGCGAGGAACGGCACGCCGAGGTAGATGAACACGCTCTCCGCGATTGGACCAATTCCTACATTCACGACGGCGCCTTTGAGGCCGAATCTTCCGGGAAGGACCGTGACAAACACCCAAGCGTAGACGCTATAAAAGAGCACCTGGAAGACGCTGTTAAATGCAACCAGCCCGGCTGCGTAATCCGTATCCCCGGCCGCCAATTCGTTCCATACGATGACCATCGCGATACAGCGTGCCAGGCCGATCAAGATAAGCCCGCGCATATATGCCGGTCGCCCGTGAAGAAAGGCGATTGCGAGAAAGAACATCAACATCGGTCCGATCACCCAGTTCTGCACCAGGGAAAGCGCAAGGACGCGGCGGTTTCGAAACACTTCGGACAACTTTTCGTAGCGGACCTTTGCCAACGGGGGATACATCATGATGATTAACCCGACGGCGATGGGAATATTCGTCGTGCCGGCTTGAAAGCGCTGGACGAAATCGGCCGTGCCCGGAATGAAATGTCCGAGCGCCACACCAACGGCCATGGAGAGGAAGATCCAAAGAGTCAAATAGCGATCCAAGAACGAGAGACGGGCGCGTGGAATTGGAACGCAGACTTGTCCTTGTATGTGCGGGGTCGTCGACACGGCTGCCTCAGTGGAGCGGAGTATCGCGCTTGGCGGATTCGGTTAGCATTTCTTTGCCGATGCGGTTGATTTCTTTCTGGATGGCCAGCTTATCGAGGCTGGCGAGAGGCAGGCAGAGAAACAGACCGATTCTGCGGTCGAGCATCATGAACGTATCGCGAAAGGCGCGCTCTATCTGTTCCGGCGTCCCCTCGGCGAGCGCCGGGTCCGGCACGCCCCAGTGGGCGGTCATCGGCTGGCCGGGCCAAACGGGGCAGACTTCCCGCGCCGCGTTGTCGCAGACGGTGAAGACGAAATGCAATTTCGGCGCGTCCGGCTTCGCGAACTCCTCCCAGCTCTTGCTTCGCAACCCCGTCGTGGGCATGTGCGCAAGCTCGATCTGGCGGAGCGCTTCCGGGCGGACAATGCCGGCCGGATTGCTGCCCGCGCTGTAGGCGGCGAATGTCGGGCGTCCCTTGCGATTCAGAATCGCCTCGGCCATGATCGACCGCGCGGAGTTGCCGGTGCAGAGAAAGAGAACGTTGTAGCGGCTTTCCATCGTCGTATCCCTTCTCGATTCAGGCGGGTTTTCTGGCGCGAATGAAAGCGCTCGCGAACTTGCCGTCGACCTGGGGCGCGATTGCGTCCACGTCAACGCCTTTAGCCGTGAGGAACTGGCGCGCGTCCTCGACGGTGTACACGCGCGTTGGCTCGATCTCGATTTCAGCGAACCCCGCCGCGGCGAGCTTCGCGCGGTAATCGGATTCGTCCATCGCGCCGGCAACGCAGCCGACCCATAGCTCCACGCTTCTGCGGATATCGGCGGGCACGGGGCCGCGCACGACCACATCGGACACGGCAAACCGGCCGCCCGGCCGGAGCACGCGGAATGCTTCTCGCAGAACGCGGTCTTTATCCGCCGAAAGGTTGATCACGCAATTCGAGATCACGACATCGACGGAGTTTTCAGGAAGCGGAATATTCTCGATTTCGCCTTTCAGAAACTCGACGTTCTGGACACCGGCTTTGCGCTGGTTTTCACGCGCGAGCGCGAGCATTTCGTCCGTCATGTCGAGGCCATAGGCCTTGCCGGTGGGGGCCACGCGCCGCGCGGAAAGCAGCACGTCGATGCCGCCGCCCGAGCCGAGATCGAGGACGATCTCTCCGGGTTCAAGCTTCGCGAGCGCCGTGGGATTGCCGCAGCCAAGCGACGCCGCCACCGCTTGCGCGGGAAGCAGCGACTTCTGCGACTCGGTGTAGAGATCGCTTGTAATCGGATCGCAAAGGCTCAGGTCGGCTGCGCCGCCGCAGCAGGCCGTGCCGCCGGCGGCAACCTGCCTGGCCGCTTCGCCGTACTTGCTCTTGACCACTTCCTTGATCTCGCTGCTTGCCATACGCGCCTCCCGGCCGACATATCTGCCTGCCCAAATATGATTGAGGGTAACCCCACCCCACATATATGTCAAGACGGATATGATGTATACTCTCCTCATGGCCAAGGCTCACACGGGCGTTTCGCTCGACCTGCTTTTCCGCGCGCTGGCGGACCCCACGCGGCTGCGGCTGCTCAACCTGATCGCGGACCGGGAGATTTGCGTCTGCTACTTCGTGGAGATTCTTAAGACGAGCCAGCCCAAGATTTCGCGCCACCTGGCGTACCTGCGCAAGGCGGGAATTGTGGCTGCCCGGCGCGAGGGGAAATGGATGCATTACAGGCTTGCGGTCCCGCGCGACGAAGTCGCTGCAAAGATTCTGCGCGAGACGCTAGGGCACCTGCGTGGGAAGCCGGAGATGCAGCGGGACATTGCCCGGCTGAGTTCCGTCTGCTGCGCGCCGCAGAAGTTCGTGCTCCTTCAAGGCGCACCTCAGCCCGCATTGGTGCCGACCAGCTAGCGATTCGGGAACTATCCCTTCGAGAGCAGCGTGCCGTAGCCGGGGGCTTTTCCGCTCAATCCAAGCAGGCGAACGCTCGCCCACAGCGCGTGCGGCATGCTCGAAACCACGGGCACTCTGCAGCGCTCCTCGAGCGGCGCGAGAATTTCCAATGTCTTGAGCGCGCCGCAAGAGATCAGGATCGCGTCGGCGGTTGGCGCCGTCTGCCACACGCCCGCGCTGAAGTCGAGCAACTCGGTCTGCGTCACGGGGGCTCGGTCTTGAAAGCGTTCGATGCCCATGCCCTTCACGACGAGCACTTCGAAACCAGATTCCTCCAAAAACACTTTCAGGCGGCGGCTCACTTCTTCGTTGTACGCCGTCGCGACCGCAAGGCGGCGCCCGCCCACGGCCTTGAGCCCTTCGACGATCGCCGTGCTCATAGTGGTCGAGGGCAGGCCGGTGGCCTTCGTGATGCTCTCCTTCAATTGCTGATTGAAGGCGGCGCCCTTGTAAAAAGTGAGCGACGTTCCCATCACCGAGATGGCGTTCGCTCCTTGCGAGGCGAGCTGTTGCGCCGCGGGGACGATGCGATCGAAAACTTTGTCATAGCCTTCCGGCGTCATCCGCTCGAGGCCCACGCCCGTGGCGAGGAATCGCACGCCGGACGGATACATCAGGTGCGCCTCAGGAGGAACGGGAGTGTTCGCGGGAGGAAAGATCATGCCGAGCGTGGGATCGGCGGCGAAGGCGGGTGTTCCCAGCGCCGCGGCAGCAGCTCCGGCAGAGGCGACCTTCAAAAACTCCCGGCGCGAACTTGTGGTCACCTGAGCCTCCTCGCCGCGCTACGCGAGCCTGGCGGCCAGTTCCACGAAATCTCGCGAATCGCGCGGGCGCATGGACGATCCCTTCGGACGATTGAGCGCAAAAGAATAGCGCCCCGGTTTGTGCAGGGATCTTGCGAACGCGTCTGACTCGTCGAGCCTCCGCGGCCCGAGCCTATGCCCAGCTGAAGCCCTGGCTCGAGAGCGGGAGCGCGCGAACCCGCTTGCCGGTCACCGCGAAAATCGCGTTGGTGATGGCCGGCAGGACCGGCGGCAGCGCCGGTTCGCCGAGGCCTGTCGGTGAGTACTGTGTCTTCAGGAACTCGATGTCGATTTCGGGCGGAGCCTGAGTGAGCCGCAGCGGCGGGTACTGGTGGAAATTGCTCTGCACCGCACGCCCGCCATTGATGGTGATCTCGTAGCCCATCACGTGGCTCATGCCTTCGATCACGGCGCCCTGCGAGATGTTCTCAGCAGCGCCGGGGTTGATCACCTGGCTGCCGATGTCGGCAACGACCCAGACCTTGTTGACTTTCAGCTGGGTGCCTTTGGTGACGCGAACCTCCGCAACTTCCGCGAAGTATCCCTGGTGGCTGAAGTGGAAGGCAACGCCAAGCCCTGTGCCTTTCGGCAGCGTGCGCTTGCCCCACCCCGACTTCTCCGCCACGCGCTGAAGCACGCCGGTCATGCGCGGCGCGTTGAACGTTGGCGGAGCGAAGGGAGAAGGTGGGCCGGTAGGCGCCTTAGTCGGCAGGGGAGTACCGGCCAGCAGATCGAGCCGGAACTGCACCGGATCCTTGCCCGCGGCGTGCGCCAGCTCATCGATGAAGGACTGCATCACGAATGCGATCGCGTTGCTTCCCGGAGCGCGCATCGCGCCCGTAGGAACGCCGGTCGGCATCATCGAAACTTCCTGCGCGAAGTTGGGAATGAAGCGGGAAGGGAACTCTTCACCCGAAATATTGGCGCTCTGCGCGAAGCGGCCCTTGTCGCCAAAAGTGACGAAGTGATTGTGCCAGGCAACCAGCTTGCCGTTCGCGTCCACAGCGCCCTTCAGGAAGTGGAAGCCCGCGGGACGGTAGAAATCGTGCGCCATGTCCTGCTCGCGGGTCCACAGCAGTTTCACCGGCACGCCCACCTGCTTGGCGATCACCGCGGCCTCGACCATGTAGTCGTTCGTGAGTCGCCGGCCGAAGCCGCCGCCCGTGCGCATGAGATGAATGGTGATGTCTTTCGGATCGATGCCCAGCGTCCTTGCCGTCTGTCCCAAGCCGCTCGCGGGCGTTTGGCTGGGCGCCCAAACCTCAAGCTTGCCGTCCTTGAAAAGCGCGGAACAGTTTTGCGGCTCGAGCGGTACGTGGGAAAGGAACGGATAGGAGTACGCGGCCTCGACGATCTTCGCGGCGCTGCCGAAGGCGGCATCGACGTCGCCATCCTTGCGGAGCGTTTGCGCCGGCTGCTTCTTTGCCAGATCCGCAGCGGTGCTTGCATAGCCTTCGCTGCTCTGCTGCGCGGTTGCGCCTTCATCCCAAGTGACCTTGAGCTTGTCTTTCGCCGTGCGCGCCTGCCACCAGGTATCGGCGACGATCGCAACGCCCCCGACGAGGGCGCTGGTATCGGCCTGGCCCTGCACCACGAAAGCATGGCGCACGCCGGGCATGGCCTTGATCTCATCGAGATTGGCGCTGACCACCTGACCGCTGAACACCGGGCACTTCTCGAAGACGGCGTAGAGCATGCCGGGCATCGTGAAATCAATCCCGTAGAGCGGCTTGCCGGTGAGGATCTTGTGGAGGTCGGGATCCTGCGTCGTCTTGCCGATGATCTTGTAGTCCTTCGGGTCCTTCATCTTCAGAGTCTTGACATCCGGGGGAGGCAATTGCGCGGCCTTCGCGGAGAGCTCGCCGTAGCCGATCGAGCGATTCGATGCCTTGTGATACACGCGCCCGGAACCGGTCGTCAGCTCGGACTCGGGAACGCCCCACGATTGCGCCGCGGCAGTCACGAGCATCTGCCGGCCAGCTGCGCCAACCTGCCGCATCGGCTCCCAGTTCAGCGGCGTCGCAGTGCTGCCGCCCGCGATCTGAAGGCCGTACTTGGGGTCGAGATCGCCTTGCTCGATCCGAACGTCCTTCCAATCGATATCCAGCTCATCCGCGATCATCATGGGCAGCATGGTCTTCACGCCTTGCCCGATCTCGGGATTCTTGGCGACGATCGTGACGATTCCATCCGGCGCGATCTTGATGAACGAAGCGGGCAGAAGCGCAACCGGCGGCCCAAATTGGGCAAACACTTTCTCAACCGGCTCGACGTACAGGGCCAGCATCATGCCCCCACCGGCGATAGCGGTGGCGCGAAGGAATGAACGACGGCTGACAAGTGTGGTTTCCACAGGACCTCCTAAATTCTTTTCCCGGCGCGTCAGAGACCGACGGGCGCGGGCTTCTTGGAACGTTCCGCGGCGATAGCCGCCGCCTTGTGAATCGCCTTGCGTACGCGCAGATACGTGCCGCAGCGGCAGATGTTGCCGTCCATTGCGGCGTCGATGTCTGCGTCCGTCGGATGCGGATTCTTCGCGAGCAGCGCGGAGGCGGACATCATCTGTCCGGCCTGGCAATAGCCGCACTGCGGCACGTTGATATCCTGCCATGCGATCTGAACGGGGTGAGTCCCGTCTTCCGAAAGCCCCTCGAGCGTCGTGACGTGGCGGCCCGCCGCCTTCGAAATCGGCGTGGTGCACGAGCGGACGGCCTGCCCATCCAGGTGAACCGTGCAGCAGCCGCAGAGGGCCATTCCGCAGCCGTACTTCGTGCCCTTGAGGTTGAGGATGTCGCGGATTACCCACAAAAGCGGCGTCTCCGGAACGACATCCACCGTGGTGGGCTTGCCGTTCACGGTTAGTTTAAATGCCATGAAGTCACCTCCGAAAACATGAGGGGTATGCTGACGGCCAGCACGGTAGCACCAGCCCGCGCGCGGTGTCAATCGTGTGCGTTCGTTATTAAAGAGCTTTTGGCTGCCTAACTATTGGCAGCCTCCTCTTCCAATAACGTCATCGGAATTTTGCTGCTCACATCATTGTAGATGTTTCGAAGACTAGTCCATTGTTCATAGAACAGAGCAACGAGAACCAGCAAAGGCACAAGTGTTACCAGCATTCCAGGGCTTAATACCAGCTGGCCTACAACCAGCATTGTGGCTCTAGAGTGGAATTCCTGTAGTTTAGTTCTTGTATCTTGGTCCGAGACTTTGTTCAATGCCTGTTCCCACGAAATGGACCACGCGCTTATCGGTTCCCCGGCCGTGTACTTCCATCGTAGAAATGACATGAGCGTTCGATACGGCGTCAGATTGTGGGCATAACGAATGAAACCATTCATTAAATCGCGCAGGCGCGAATAAGCAGGGTCGTCAAACTTTATGCTTCCCTCCATCGCAAAATCGAATAGCTCATCTCGAAGCGCAAACATTTGTTGACGGAAGAGGTCTACTCTTTGCGCGGGCCACCATGCAAGCATGATAAACGCGAGAAGAATCAAGGTAAGGGCGGATTGGATAATGATGCTCAGTTCTGTGGCGGCCATAGGCCTATTCGTCCTCCTTTCGCGTTCGTCCTTTCGGGGTCAAATGGCTCGAAGTTCTAGCGGGATGAATTTGTAGCTCCAATTCTGTGATCCGTTTCGATAGACGTTCTCTTGTTTTTTCGTGCTGCCTTTTTTCCCTGACATACATGGCCAAAGAAAGTCCCGATACAGCAACCGTCAAAGACCACTTAACAATTATATCGGCCAGCAACCTTAATGTGAAACTGGCTATGGTTACTTGACCAGCAAAACTACGCATCGCCGAAGATAGAAAGTAAACACACAGTATCACCGTTACTGAAACAATCAGGTATCTTCCCTGAGATCGCAGGAGATCGAACACTTGTCCCCAAAACCAGCCTTTGAAGGGAGGTGTAGCGGTGGAATGCCCGGCGGGAGCTGCCTTGCCGTTTGCCACGACTAGGATACTAGCGCCAAAGAAGGGGCAGGTTCAAGTCTGTCAAATGACACCACTACCCGTTTCCTGATACGTCCTTAAATCTCACCTTTGGACATCTGGCCGGCGATGTGCTCGGCCTGCCGGATCGCCAGGGCGACGATCGTCAGCGTGGGATTCTCACCGCCGCTCGATGTGAACTGGCTTCCATCGGACACGAACAGGTTCTTGATGTCGTGCGTCTGGCCGAAGCGATTGACGACGCCGTCCGCCGGCTTTTCGGACATGCGGTTCGTGCCCATATTGTGCGTTGAGGGGAAGGGCAGGCGGTGCACGGTCCTCTTGGCGCCGATCGACTTGTAGAGAGCGTCGGCTTGCGCGAGCGCGTGCTTTTGCATGGCGAGGTCGTTCGGGTGGTCATCGGAATGGACGTTGGGAATCGGCATTCCGAACTTGTCTTTTCGGTTGGGATGCAGCGTGATCCGGTTGGTTTCCCGGGGCAAATCCTCGCCGACCAGCCACACGCCGGCGATATTCGCATAGCTGTCGATGATCGAGGCGCGATCGCGTCCCCATCCACCCGGCACGAGATTCGTCGCGAAGCTGGGCAGGCCTTGCGGGAGCAGCTCCATCTGATAGCCGCCGACGAAGCCGCGCTTCGTGTCGAGCCGCGCCTCGTCCATCACGATTCCGGACTGCGCGGTTCCGCGGTACATGTGGACGGGCTTGTCGAAAATTGCAAACACGGTGGACGTCATGTGCCGCATGTAGTTCTTGCCGACCTGGCCCGAGGAGTTTGCGAGGCCCTGCGGGAATTTGCTCGAAGACGAGTTGAGCAGCAGCCGAGGACTCTCGATTGAATTCGCGGCGAGGGCCACGATTCGCGCCTTCTGCCGCTGCAAGTTGCCTGCGGCATCGGCGTATACGACGCCGGTCACTTTCCCGGACGCATCGTGCTCGATGCGAAGAACCTGCGACTCGGGCCGGACCTCGGCCTTTCCGGTGGCCTCGGCCTGGGGAATATCGATGTGGAGCGTGGACCATTTCGCGCCAAATGTGCAGCCTTGCACGCAGAATCCGGTCTGCTGGCACCCGGCGCGGCCATCGCGAGGCACGGGATTGATCGCCATGTTCGTGGTTTCATACTTCGTGTAGCCGAGCTTCTTCGCTCCGGCGAAGAGTACCTTGCCGTGATTGCTCGCGGGCAGGCGCGGAATCCCGTGCGTTCCCGTGACGCCCATTCTCAATTCGGCGCGGTCGTAGTAAGGCGCAAGCTCCTTGAGATCGATGGGCCAATCGAGCAGATTCGCGCCGGCGATGGCGCCGTAGCGAGTTCGCGTCTTGAATTCGTGTTCCTGGAAACGCAGGGCACAAGCGCCCCAATGGACCGTGGTCCCGCCAACGAGTTTGCAAGTCCAAACAGGCAAATCCGGCGACGTCTTCGTGACGTACCACGAGCCGGATGTGGTGCGCGGGTCGAGCCACGTGAAGGCGCCGAACATGCCGATCTCGTCGTTCTTGAATTCGGCCATCTCCATACGCCTTCCGGCTTCCAGGACCACGACCGAAATCCCTTTTCGCGCCAGCTCGTTCGCCAGCGTCCCGCCGCCGGCGCCCGAGCCGATGATCACGACCACCGATGAATCGTTCAGGTCAAATTTAGCCGCCATTGGCGTCCTCACAACCAATCGAGATCGTTGAAGCCGCGGTGAATGTAACCGCCCAGCGCGGATGAGGGGCCCTCGTAACCGAATTTCGGCCAGAGGTCGGGCTGGTTGTAGAGCGGAGTGATCGTGTCGCCGTGCACCTTCGTGAAGAACGCGCCGCCCTCGATCTGCTTGATGGCCGCGACGCGCACGCTTTCATCGGCGACGTCCGCGTACGCTTTGCCGGCGGACGCCAAGGTGGATGCGTTGAGCCGCGCGATGCCGCCGGCGAGCAATTCCCGTGTGGACGAATTCTTCACAGCTTCTTCCTGGAGAGGCGCGATGGCTTTCGCGTAGAAAACATCTTCGAGGCGGTCGTGAGGGAAAAGATCGCGCACGAACTTCAGCAGCGCGCGCGATTCCTCAGCATTCAAGCCCGCGGGTGCCGCCCCGTTTTGCGGGTCCGCGAGTATCGTCGGTCCCGTCACCGCGACGGCGGCGATGGTGGCCGCGCCTCCGGCAAGAAAACCTCGCCGCGAAAGTTTGCCGGCCCAATCGAAGAGTCCCATCGTCGCATCCTCTCTCGCGCGCACACTATAAATCGTCCCGTTGCGGATGACTAGCCCTAACGCCTCCCACCGCTTGCGCACCGCGGTTATACTTCCGACAGGAAGCGGGCGCAATTGAGGTGCGCCGATCATGGCCAAGAAGAATTTCAAGGACCTCACCGAGCGGGAAATCCTCGCGCTCGCCATCCAACTGGAAGAAGAAGACAGCCGCGTGTACGGCGACTTCGCCGAGGGGCTGCGGGAAAACTATCCCTCCACGGCGAAGGCGTTCGAAGAGATGGCCGCCGAGGAATCGCGCCATCGCCAGATGCTCATCGACATGCACCGCCAGAGGTTTGGCGAGCACATTCCGCTGCTCCGCCGCCAGGACGTAAAGGGCTTTCTCGAACGCCGCCCCATGTGGCTGATCCGCCCGCTCGGCATTCACACCGTTCGTAAGCAGGTGGAGATCATGGAGCTGGAGACTCGGCGGTTCTACGAGCACGCGCTCGAGAAGGTGTCGGACGCCTCCACGCGGAAGCTGCTCGGCGACCTCGCGGAAATCGAGCGCCAGCACTCCGAGTTTGCGGAGACGCTCGAAGAAAAGCAGGTCACCTCGGGCGCGCGGGCCGAGGAGGAAAAATCGCGGCGGCGCCTCTTCGTGCTGCAGATCATCCAGCCGGGGCTCGCGGGTCTCATGGACGGGTCCGTCTCGACTCTCGCGCCGATCTTTGCGGCGGCCTTCGCCACGCACAAAAGCTGGGACGCTTTTCTGGTCGGCTTGGCCGCCTCGATCGGCGCCGGCATCTCCATGGCTTTCGCCGAGGCGCTCTCCGACGACGGCTCGCTGACCGGGCGCGGCCAGCCCGTGTTTCGCGGATCCGTCACCGGGCTCATGACCGCGATTGGAGGAGTCGGGCACACTCTGCCTTTTCTGATCGCGGATTTCCGCGCGGCATTCACCGTCGCGGTGTTCGTCGTCGCTGTCGAGCTCGCCGTGATCAGCTACGTGCGCCACAAATACATGGACACACCGCTTCTTTCCTCTGCATTCCAGGTGATCGTGGGAGGTTCGCTGGTCTTCGCGATCGGAATCCTGATCGGCAGCTCGTAAGAGCCGCGGCGCGCGCCTTCCCCGTGGACTTTGGCCCCTGGTTTACGTATAAGGTGAGGCAATGCCCTCCGGGGCAAATCCGCGGATGGAGAGAAACATGGCCAAGAAGAAAGGCTCCAAGAAGTCGGCCAAGGCAGGATCGAAGGCCCTCGCGAAGTGAAACCGTAACCCACCGGGTGCGCTTCGTCCATGAGCGCACTCCCTGAAGAAATCAGCCAACCATGCATCCGGGGCTGCCGCCTGACAGGCCGCAGCCCCTTTTCTTAATCTCTTAAAATCTCTGAAGTGGAATTCCGTGCCTAGAGGTCGGAGTCGGCCGTGCGGCTGGAAGCGCCCACGCCGGCTTCCACGGTGGGGCGAGGCGCGCGGCGCATCGTATCAATGAATACGCGGACGATTTCCGGATCGAACTGGTTCGCGGCGCAGCGCTCCAGCTCCGCGAACGCGTCTTCCGGAGTCCGCGCTTTCTTGTACGTGCGTTCGGAAGTGATCGTATCGTAGGCGTCCGCGATGGCGATCACGCGGGCTCCGTGGGGAATGCTCGCGCCCTCCAACCGGAGGGGATAACCGGTGCCGTCATAGAATTCGTGGTGGTGGCGCACCATCTCCCGGATCCGGACCATCGGCTTGAGCGGCTCGAGAATTCTGGCGCCAAGATCGGTGTGCGTCTTCATCGTCTCCCACTCGGACGCATCGAGCGGGCCCGACTTGTTCAAGATCGCTTCGGGAATTCCCACCTTCCCGATGTCGTGCAGCAGTCCTGCCAGGCGGATTTCCTCAACCTCCGGGGAACTTATCCCCAGAGCCTGCGCGATCATGACGGCGTAAGCGGAAACTTTCTGCGAATGGCCCTGCGTGTAGTGGTCCTTCGCGTCGATCGCGAACGCAAGCGACGTGACCGTCTCGACCACCGCCGGAGGCAGCGTGTCACCCGACCCTTCGCCCCCTTGCTCGCGCAACGAACGCGTGAACTGCTCGAGGCGGCGGTAGATTTCCTCGAAGGCCTCGGGGCCGGTTGCGAACAATCGCTTCAGGGTTACGCCGAGATACGCCTCGAGCACATCCTTCTTCCACCGCTTCCGGTCGTTTGGATCGCCCTGCTCTGCGCTCGAAACGGAATTCCCGCCCTGGTGCTTGGAGAGGTACATCGAGGAATCCGCCACCTGGATGAGTTCCTGCGGCGTGGAACCGTGCACCGGAAACGCGGCGATGCCGAAGCTGGCCGTGATGTTCTTGTCGCGCAGCAGCGGGTCGGACGCGATCCAGCCGCGGAGCTTGTTCGCGAGCTGGCGAGCCTGCTCGACCGTGGTTTCCGGCATGAGAATCACGAACTCGTCGCCGCCGTAGCGCGCGACGACATCCGAACGGCGGCAATTCTGCTCGAGGATGTGGCCGACGCGTTGCAGCACCACGTCGCCCTCGAGATGGCCGTAAAAATCGTTCACGAATTTGAAGCGGTCGAGATCCATCAGCACCAGCGCCAGCGGCCGGTTCGCGCGCGTCGAACGCTTCCATTCCGCCGAGAGCGCTTCCATCAGGAAGCGGTGCGTCTTCACGCCCGTCAGACCGTCGGTAATCGCCTGCTCCTGCGCCTTCTGGAAAGTCAGCGCGTTGTGCAGCGCGCCGGCAAACAGATCGGCCAGCGTGCGGAGCAGCAGCACATCCTGTTCGGGGAAATCGCAGGGCTCCGAAGTTTCCACGTAGAGCACTCCGAGGAACTGCTCGCCGTAAGTTACCGGAAGGGCGACGGACGCCGCCGAACCGGCCAGCACGAGCCGGGGAGTCGAGGCGCTCGCTTCGCGGACAATCGCAACCTGGCCGCTCCGAGCCACCTGTCCGATCAATCCTTCACCCAGCAAGATCCGGCGTCCCACGGCTTCTCGCCGGGCTCCCGCCTCGGCCTGGACCACCAGCTCCTTGGCCGAGTAGTCGAGGATGGCGATCCCGATGTGGTCGTAGCCGAGGTGCCTTTCCATCTCCGCCGCGATTTTCGCGAGCATCTCGTCCGGATCGAGCGTGGTGATG
This sequence comes from Terriglobia bacterium, assembly GCA_020073605.1. Taxonomy (GTDB): domain Bacteria; phylum Acidobacteriota; class Terriglobia; order Acidiferrales; family UBA7541; genus Palsa-295. The sequence goes on along the minus strand of JAIQEW010000002.1, from coordinate 203,632 downwards.
GCGTGGCTCGAGACATTGTTGATCAGCGTGAGCTGGCGCGACTTCTTCTGCTCCTCGGCGAAGAGCCTGGCGTTTTCCATCGCGATGCCGGCCTCGCTTGCGAGGACGCGCAGAAACTCCACGTGCCCTTCGTCGAACATGCGTTCCTTCGGGCCGTGCACCGCCATCACTCCGACCGGGCGGTCATAGCGAATCATTGGCACGGCGCAGATCGAGCCCGCCGCCCGGAGGGAATCGATGCCAAGCCGCTCCGTCTCCTCCTGGAAATGATCGCGGATCAAGAGCGGCTGCCCGGTGCGCACGACGTGCTCCACCAGATGGTTTCCCGACGGACGCGAGCGTTTCGGGCAACGTTCTCCATCATTTACCTCGATCTCAAATCGGACTTCGCCGGCCTTCGGCTGGTAGAAGGCGATGAAGAAGCTGGTCACATCGAGCACCCGGCGCATCTCCGAATAGATGCGCTCGAGCAACGCATCCAGTTCGAGCGTCGAGCTCAAAGCCCGGCCGATTTCGTTGAGGGTGTGCAGCTCTTCGCTGCGGCGCGATGTCTGCTGGATCAAGTAGCTATTCTCGACCGCCATGCCGATCTGCTGGCCGAGCGCGAGCAGAAGCCGCCGCTCCGCGGGAGTGAAGCTGTGGCTGTCCGGCGTCCCGAGCAGCAGTACGCCGAAAACCCGCTCTTTCGCCTGCAGGCTGATGCCCACCACCGTGCGCAGCCCCTGCGCGAGCAGCACCTGGCGCACGCGGCGGAACGCCTCTTCCTTTTCGAGAGCTTCCCAGCTCGCGTCGCGCGTCAGGTCGCGAAACACCACCAATCCGCCGAGCCGCGCCACCAAGTTGACGAAGTAATCGTCGAGATTCGATTCCTGCATGGAGGTGCAGAATGAATCGCCCAGCCCCCTCACAATCACGGACTTCGGCCCGTTGGCTTCGCCGTGTTGCAGGCACAGCGCGCCGCTCGGGATGCGCACCACGTTCAGGACGCGCTCGAGCGCCTGCCCCAGCATTTCTTGAATCTCGCCGCCGACGAAACCCGAGGTCGCCAGGTTCAGACTGGAAAGCGCCAGCATGTTCCGCTCGACGCGCCGGCGCTCTTCCTCATACACAGCCATCACCATCAACACGCAGGTGAAAAGCTGCGGCAAGGTCATTAGGGGCAGCAGACCGGAGCGTTGCATGAATGGCAGGAATGATCGGAACGCCCCTGCCAGGTAGAGCAGGCCCCAACCGGCGAAGGCGACCGCCAGAAGCACATCCGCCCGAGCTTCTTGCTTGCGCCCTTCCTGCAGGAAGGTGTATCCGACCACCAAATGGATGAGCCCTACAGCCAGCACTGTCGGCGGAATATTAAAGATCTGGTTCAGGTGAACTACAGGCCACGCGGCGAAAGCCAGGGTTGCAACGATGAGCGTACGAACGGGAATTCTTAGACCAGCATATAACCGGGCGGCGGAATAGAAGGCCAAGGCCGCCAGGGCGATGGTGAACTCGCTCAACTCGAGAAGTCGGCGTTCCCAGGGATCACTGCCGATCCAGGCGCTTAGAGCGCCGGTAACGAAATGCAACGTGACGAGCAACCACGCGGCCGACCACCCGAGAAGGTAGTCCTGGCGCTTTAACCGGTACATGAAGTAGAAGAAACCGGCAAGCAGAAGCGCGCTAACTTGGAGCACAACGCCAGTGATGGTGAGATAACTCGCCAACTCAACACCCCGTGTCTGTCACTGCGGACGCTTCCGCCGAGAATAGCAGAAAATCAGGTGTCACCCCGCCGTCTGTCCATCCAAGTTTCGTGGAGGTCAACCTCGTGCGACGTCACTGAGGAAGTCCGGACGGGGGCCCGCCGGCCACTATGTATTGTGCGCGCCTTCGAGTCAACAGTACCCGGGTACCAACTCAAGCGGCTTCATGGACTTGCGCCCGTACGCTGCTCGATTTTGGCGGCTCGTTCCTATAATATGAATCGTTTCGAAATCAGGAGAAAAAGTCCCTTATGGCTCCCGCACAGAAGCCGCGCGTTCGCTTCGCCCCGTCACCCACGGGCTATCTCCATGTGGGGGGCGCCCGGACCGCCCTGTTCAACTGGCTGTTCGCACGCCACGAAGGAGGCGCGCTCCTGCTGCGCATCGAGGATACCGACGTCGAACGCAATCGCCCCGAGCTCGTGGATGGAATTCTCGAGGGGCTGAAGTGGCTGGGGATCGAGTGGGATGAAGGGCCCTTTTTTCAATCGCAGCGGCTGGATCTATACCGGGCAGCGGCGGAGCGCCTGTTCGCGAGCGGTGCGGCCTTCGCCTGCTATTGCAAGCCCGCCGCCTACGCCGGCGCGGACGCTGCACCCGACGAAGCGGAGGAAGGCGAAGGAGACGACGAGGGACCCAAGACGCAGAAGAAGGTTGCTTGCCCCTGCCGCGATCTGAGCGATGCGGAGCGCGCCACCCGGGAAACATCCGGCGTTCCCCGCGCCATCCGATTCCGCGTCGCGCGCGCGGGCACCACGAAATTCGAAGATGCCGTCTTCGGGCCGCGCGAGGTGCAGAACGAGGAGATCGAAGATTTCGTCCTGCTCCGCTCCAGCGGCTTGCCGACCTACCAGCTCAGCGTGGTCGTGGACGACATCGACATGCGCATCACGCACGTCATCCGCGGCGCCGACCACTTGTCGAACACGCCCAAACAGGTGCTTCTCTATCAGGCGCTGGGCGCGGCCCCTCCGATCTTCGCCCATGTGCCTCTGATTCTGGGGCCCGACCGGACTCGGCTCTCGAAACGTCACGGCGCCACCAGCGTCGGCTCCTATGCTGAGGAAGGATTCTTGCCGGAAGCGTTCCGCAACTTCCTCGCGCTGCTGGGTTGGTCGCCGGGAGACGACTCGGAATTCCTCCGTACCAGCGAGCTCGTCGAGCGTTTTTCGCTTTCGGGCGTGAGCCGCACAAACGCGGTCTTCGATCGCCCGAAGCTCGAATGGTTCAACACGCAATACCTTCAGAAGCCGCCGGTGGAGGAGCTTCTGCCTTATGTGGAGGCCGAACTGAAACGCGCGGGATTGTGGGAGGGATCACAGGCGAGCCGCGACCGCGCCTGGTTCGCGCACGTAGTCGATCTGATTCGATCGCGCACACGCCTGCTCGGCGACTTCACCTCGTGGGCTCGCGCGTTCTTCACCGACGATTTCGACTATGACGCCGAGGCGCGCGAAAAGTTCTGGAAGGACGAGCGCCTGGCGGCCATGATTGAAAAACTCGCCGCCGCACTCGCCGCCCTGCCTGACTGGAACCACGATGCCTGCGACGCCGCGCTGCGCGCTCTTGCGACGGCCGAGGGCGTGAAAGCCGGCTTGCTCATCAACGCCACGCGCGTCGCGATCGTCGGCCGCGCCGTGGCTCCGCCGCTGTTTGAGACGATGACCGTGCTCGGCAAGGACCGCGTGGTCGGACGCCTGCGACGTGCCCTCCCCGTTCTCTCTTCCCGCTGATTCTGCTGGTGGAATGCGCGTGGCCGGGCAAGGCTTCCGCCCGGCTTTCAATCGGAGACGGCTACTTCGAGGTCCCTGCGGAGAAAATTTCCGGATGCATCGCTTTGCTGGTTGCGCCGGCGGCTACGATTTGCAGTTGCACGCTCACCGGCACCTTCACCGGCGGCAGGCAGGCGGAGTTGTTGCAGGCCTGATAGCGGAGCACCACTGGGATTGCGGTCGCGCCCAGCTTTGCGCTTGCATCCGCGGAGAGCTTCAAACGCAGCGTGACGCTTTTCGTGTAGACGTTCAGGGGCTTGTCCGGTGAGAAGGGGAACTTCTCGCTATGCCCGCTTGGATATATCGTGTCCGCGAGCGTGATTCCCGCGGGGAGCTGCGGCATCAGCGTGGTCGGGATCAGATACGAATCCAGAGGCTTATGGGAGTTCATGTGATAGCCGTTGGCAATATCCACCACGATGGCGGCCTGGAAATCCTTCCCTCGAGGAACGGGGTCGAGCGAAACGTACGCATGCGTCTTCACGACCTCGGCGGCGCTCTTCGGGGCTGCGGCGTCTTGCGACAGGGCAACCGTGCCGCCCGAAATCAGCAACAGCGCGCACAACGCGGAAATCTGCCGGAACCGTAGAAGAATGTTCATAGCTGGCTCTCCACGTCCTTTATGATCTGGGCTTCGTTCACCACGCCGATATACTTCTTCGCGATCTTGCCATCGCGCGAAATCAGATAGCTCGTCGGCATGCCGAGCAGCCCGCCGAACTGGTCCGTAATCGCGTCGGTGCCCAGCACGATGGGATAGTCCATCGTCCTCTGCTGGCCGCCGACGTTGAATTGGGTGGTGTGAATGAAGGGATCGATCGCCTTCTTCCCGTCTTCGTCCATGGAGGCGCCCAGCATCGTGAAGCCCTTGCTCGCGTACTTGTCCTGCAGTCCAATCAGCACGGGAATTTCACTGCGGCAGGGCTCGCACCACGTGGCCCAGAAGTTGAGTAGCACCACCTTCCCCTTCAGGCTCGACAGAGAAACATCGGCACCTTCAAGATTCTTGAACGTGACCTCCGGCGCACTCGCTAGCGCCGGGCCGGAAGGCGCGTTGGAGGTGGGGCTCCCCACCGTCGTGGGATGGAAGAACTTGTCGATAATGATTTCAGGGTTAAAAGCTTGCATCCTGGCCGAAATGTACGTCAGTCCATTCACGAATATTAGTGCGCCGATTACCAGCAGTAGGACTCCGCTCAAAACTTCCACGGTGTGTAGATGCTTGCGAAACTTCTGATAGAACTTCAGGAACCGCCCGATGAGGACCGCCGTCAACAGGAAGGGAATCGCCAGGCCCAGCGAATAGAATGTCAGCAGTAAGACTCCCTGACCCACCGTGTCGCGCATCGCGGCAATCGCAAGCACGAACGTGAGAATGGGCCCGATGCAGGGTGTCCATCCGAGGGCAAACGCGAATCCCAACAGGAATCCGCTGACAACGCCGGGACTCTTGCCGCCCACATTGCGCAAGTGAACATCGCGATTCAGCCACCTTGTCAATGAGGGACCAAGAAGGAAAATCATAGCCGCTGCATAGAATTGCACCGGCTTGAGAATCAGGTTGGTGCCCGTTCGGAGGGTCAAAAGAAGCCCGAGCGCCACAAGCACGATTCCGACGATCAGTCCCGCACGGACCGTGATCTTGACCAGCCAGCCGACGAGGTGCAGACCAAATAGAATGATTAAGGCCCCCGCGATCGGAGCGAGCAGGTTACGGTTCCGCAGCAAGAACGCACCGACTGCGCTTGCCGTGGCACCCATCGTGATGAAGACCGCCGAAAAACCGATTACGAACGCGAGAGCCGAACTGAACAGCTTGCCGCCGGAGCCCTGGCCTTCCTTCAATTCATCAACGCCCACGCCCGAGATCATCGACACGTATCCCGGAACGAGCGGCAAAACACACGGCGATAAGAACGAAAGCAATCCTGCAGCAAACACCAAAAGCGCAAAGCCTACCATTCGACTCCCCTCACTCCCTCAACAGGGCGCTACCGGCCTTCCCACAGGGACACGGCCAAACCACGATTTGACCACAACAATTAGACGCGTGCCACCGGTTTTTGGTTCTGGCCGCTCGCAGCGACCGCCGGGTAATCCCGCCAGCTGACATCGGAAGCTGACTTCGCCCGCGACGTGCCGCCCAGCCGCAATTCTCCAAGCCGCTGAAAACGCAGAGTCGCGCGGCGGCGGCAAATTGGCACCCCGGGTGCCTTTCCACGATGCGCGGGCCCGCCTGCTGGAACCGCAAACGGCAAGACGATTTGCCGCGTGCGGTGGGGGCCCGCAAAACTTCCTGTGAGGAGGCACGCGGTGACGCCCAATCAAGTGACGCTTGCGCGCGTGGCGGCGGCGTTTGCAGCCGTGGCGCTGTTCACCTTCGGCGCGGACGCCCTGGCAGCCGATTTCGCGGCCGTCCTGCTGACGGTCGCGGCGATCGCGCTCGACGGCGTCGATGGTTACCTGGCGCGCAGCTGGATATTCTCGGCGATCGCGTCGTTGAAAATCTCTTCTTCACGCTCTTCGCCGTCAGCGGCCTGATTTCGCTCTGGGTGCCGGTTCTGTTCTTCGTGCGCGGGACGCTCACGGATTTCCTCCGCGGCCTGGCCGCGCGATCCGGCCGCAGCGGCTTCGGACGCAACTCGATGCTGGAGACGTGGTGGGGACGAAGCCTCGTTGCGTCTCGCGCCAGCCGCGCGGCATACGCCACTCTGAAATGCGTCTGCTTCTGCTGCCTCGGCCTGTTGCTCCCGCTGCGCCATCTGCCCGGCGGACAATCGAACGCCTGGCTCGGCGCGTTTGCCGGTCACTCGCTCCTGATCGCGGCCCAGGCGCTGACGGTAACCACCGTCCTCTTCTGTCTCGTGCGGGCGATTCCCGTGATCTGGGAAGGCCGGCGATATCTCGCCGCCGCGGAAAAAGCGCCGTCAAGAATGGCCGCGGGGGTGACGCGATGAGCTCTCCTCAAAGAATCGGCGCCTTCTTCGATCTCGATGGCACGCTCCTGCCCGCGCCCTCGCTCGAGTGGCGCTTCGTCGGGCATCTCCTCGCGCAAGATGAAATCGGCGGCGCCGACGTCGCTCGCTGGCTTGCGCGTTTCGCGAAGACGCTGCGGCACGACCCGCGCGACGCAACCCTCGGCAATAAGCTTCATCTCGCCGGCCTGCGCGAATCGCTGGCCGCAAACTGGGCAGACTCGCTCGCGCCCGGCTCGCCGGAGCTTTTTGCCGGAGGAGTCGAGCGCGTCGCCTGGCACATCGCGCAAGGGCATCGCGTGTTTCTCGTCAGCGGAACGCTGGCGTGTCTCGCGCGCGTGGTGGCGCACCGCCTTCCGGGAGCGGCCGAAGTTTGCGCGACCGAACTCGAAGTCCGCGACGCCCGCTGGACCGGCCGGCTCGCAGGCGAACATATGAGCGGCGAAGCAAAAGCTCGCACCGTCCGCAGCCTGGCGGCGCGATTCGGCCTTTCGCTCTGGGACAGCTACGCATACGGCAACTCCGTCTCCGATCTGCCGATGCTCGATTCCGTCGGACATCCCGTGGCCGTGAATCCGCCTGCAAGGCTGCGCCGCATCGCGCGGAGCGAAGGCTGGCCAAGCGCCGATTGGGGGAATCGGTCCGCCGCTTCAGCCTCACGCCCGCGACATCTCTCGCCGAGAGAAGCGCGATGAAATCTTTGCGCCGCTTCATTCCGCTGGAGGCTGCAAGCGAGGAAGCAATCACGTGGAATGCGGGCGAAATCGATCTCGCCGGGTCCCGCCCTTTATCTCTCTGGCTCGACGAAATCCGCCGCGCTTGCGGCGCCTTCGAGTGGATTACGTTCGCTTACCTGACATGGCTCCTTGCGATCCTCACCATTTTCCATCGCAATATTCACCACGCCGTGCCCGATCTCGCGCTGCACCTTTCGATCGCGGCGGGAATTGCGTGTCTGGCGTGGTGTGCCGCGCACTCGCGCAGCGCGGTTGTGCGCCTCGCGCGACACTGGTATCCCCTGCCGCTCTACATCTTCCTTTTCGAGGAATTGCAAGGATTCGTGCACGCACTGTTCCCCGGCTGGTTCGACCGCTGGCTGATAGCGTTCGACTACTCGCTCGCCCGTACCCATCCCTCGGTGTGGCTTGCGCAGTTTGCATCCCCCGCGCTGAACGATTTCATGCAGTTCTCCTACATGACCTATTTCCTGTACCTCATCATCCTGCCGATGATTCTCTACGCGCGCCGCGAGCATCTCGCTTTCTGGACTGTGATGACGTCCACCGCGATCGCGCACTATTCGGTGTACGTCGTTTCCGTCTTGCTCCCGATCGAGAGCCCGCACTATTCGCTCGCCGCGATCCAGACGAAAGCACTCGCGGGCGGTTATTGCACCGCGGTGATCGATCTTGTCGAGCGCTTCGGCCGCGTCCACGGCGCGGCGTTTCCCTCGGCGCACGTCGCCGGCTCGATGGTGGCAATCCTTGCTTCATGGCGTTACCGGCGGTGGCTCTTCTGGGTTTGCCTGCCGTTTTTCGCGAGTATGTGCCTCGCGACGGTCTACGGCCGCTACCACTACGTCGCGGACGTGCTGGCCGGCCTCGCCGTCGGCGCGATGGGATTTTCGGTGGGAACCTACCTCGTGAAACGGAGAGGGGCGCTGCCGGAAGTCGAAGAGTAAGTCAGAGCTTCAGTGCAATTCGGGATGCCGGTTGTGCCACTCGGTCGCTTCTTCATAGGCCAGCGCGATGGCCAGCAGCCGCGCCTCGCCCCATCGCGGCCCGATCAGTTGTAATCCGACGGGCAAGCCTTCCGCCGTGAATCCGCATGGCACCGATATTGCCGGATTTCCCGTGAGATTCGCCGGCCGCGTCAACCGCAGCAATTCCGCCCGAACCTTGGTTTCTCTTTCTCCCGCGATGTGGACTTCACTTTCCCCGATGCGCGGCGCGGGAATCGGCGAAGTGGGGGTCACGATGGCATCCACGTGCTCGAATGCCGCGCGAAAATCCTCTTCCACCTCGCGCCTGCTTTCCGCGCCCCGCAGATAATCGACCGCGCGCAAATCGTGCCCCCAGGCGAGGTGACCGCGAACATCGTCGCCGTAAGCCGCGGCAAGCGCCGGATAGTATCCCTGTGATTCGTGGTAGTGGCTCGCTTCCGCGACAATCATGTTGCTCGCGCGGTCGATAGCGCCCGCCACACGGGGCAGCGGCACCTCTTCGATGCGGGCGCCCAAAGCTTCGAGAGTCTTCGCGGCTGCCTCGACCGAGCTGCGCACGTTGTGATTCAGCCGCTCGAAATAGAAGTCCCTGGGCCAGCCCAGCCGGAACCGCCGCGGGCGATTCTTGCGCAGATTCCGATGGTTCGGCCGCGTCTCACCCCTCGGATATTTCCCGGCGATCGCTTCGAGCACGATGCACGCGTCCGTCACGCTGCGCGCGATGGGCCCCACATGGTCAAAGCTCAGCGCGAGCGGCACAACGCCCTCCACGCTGACGAGCCCGAACGTCGGCTTCAGTCCGACGATCCCGCACAGCGCGGAAGGAACCCGAATCGAGCCTCCCGTATCGGTGCCCACGGAAGCAAAGCTCATTCCCGTCGCTACGGCCACCGCCGATCCGCCGCTCGAGCCTCCCGAAACCCGCTCGCGTGCCCAGGGGTTGCGCGAGCTTCCGTAATGGGGATTCTCGCCGGTAATGCCGTAGGCGAACTCGTGCATGTTCGTCTTGCCGATCAGAATCGCGCCGGCCCGCGCGAGCAAATCGGCTACAGCGCTGTCTCTTTGGGGCACAAAATTTTCGAGAATCTTCGAGCCGGCGGTCGTGCGAATCCCGCGCGTCCAGAAATTGTCCTTCAGCGAGATCGGAATGCCGTGGATCGGGCTTCGGGCCCGGCCCCGTTTCAATTCCTTCTCGGCGGCCCGCGCCTGGCGTCGCGCCCGGTCGGAGAGAACCGTGAGGAAGGAATGGAGATCGGGGTTCCACCGCTCGATCCGCGCCAGCGACGCCTCCACGAGATCGACGGGCGAAATCTCTTTTCGCCTCAGCAGCCGCGCCGCCTGCTCGATCGAAAGAAACGCCAGCTCGGATTCGGAACGCCCGTTCACGAGATTCATCTCAGAAGATTTTCTCCTGCTTGCGCAGGTTCCCGGCGGACCCGAGATTCGCGATGCGGAATACGACGCTGTATTGGTTCTCGTTGCGGATCGTGCCGAACGAAAACCGGCGGAATTCGAAGCCGATGCCGCAGCACGAGCCGTTGTAGCCGACTTCCACGATCTGGTTTTGAAACACCTCCTGCGTGAAGTCGTAGCTCGTGCCCGCCATCACATTCCAGCCGTGGCCGTTTTGCTCTCCGTATCCCAGAAGCGCGCGGATCTGATTCGACCGCTGCTCGAAGTTCGAAGGCGGGACTTCCGGGTGCAGCGGGAGGTTGAGCGTGGAAAAGTGCGCGAGCGTGAGAAACGATTCCTTGTAGGGCCGGAGCTTCAGCAGCGTCCCGATGGCGGTCAGCCGGTTGCGCTGCGGATCGTAGTTGATGATGAATTGCGTGTCGAAGTGCTTGCCCGGCTCGATCCGCAGGTCGCTCACGATCGGCGAAAAATGCCGCGCCACATCGGCAAAGGCGAAGGGCGTGAGCGCGTCGAGCGTCCGGAAGACGTTGGGCTGGCCGGGAACGAGCGCGCCGCCGAACGTGGGATCAAAGAAGTACTTCTGCATGACGCTCCACGTGATGAATTCCTCGGCGTCTCCGGAGCCGCGCCGGCGGTAGAGGCGCTGCGTGATTCCGTACTGAATTTCGTTCGTGTCGGTCAGGGTTTCGTCCTCGTCGAATCGGACGAATCGCCCGAAATTGTTCACGCCGTTCACGTAGCGATAGACGAGGCCCGGCTCGATCACGTGTTTCCACTTCGTGTCGCCCTCCCACACCCGCTCGAACACCGGAAGCCGTATATCCACCGACAGCTCTTCGGTATTGCGGAAGAAATTTTGATCGACAAACGCCCCGTTGCGCAGTTGCCCCCCGTAATACGTCGAGCGGAACGTGAAGCTCGGCGTGGCGTTGAGCCATTCGCCGAAGTGCAGCGGGATCGCCACGCTCGGTGCGAATTCACTGCGCGCGACGAAGTCCGGCGTCGCAAACGGCGTCACGCTTTCGCCGCGATGCTCGGCCCCGGTGAACGCATCGAAGGAAAAGTAGAATGGCAGGCGGCTCGAGATCGCCCGGTCCACCGAGCTGAATCGCGCTTCGGGGGCGGTCCGCAGGATCACCGAATTCTGCTCCGGGGCGCTCACGTAGTTCCGGTAGCTCATCGCGGCCACGTTCAGGCTGAAGCCGTCGAAATTGTTCGTCAGAAACGCCGTGTTGCGCACCTCGGAGTTCACCGCTTCCTTGAACGTCTCGGAGAACGCGAGCCGGAAGGTGAGCGAGGTGAGCTGGTCGAGATCCGCCACGGCGCGCCACCCTCCGGGTAGCGGGGACGTGAACAGCAGCTTCGCTTCGTGCCCGCCCTGCTTGATCGGCGGCGCATCCTCCTGGTCGAGACCCCGGTCGATCACACCGAAGTAGCTCGCCTCAAGCTGCGCGTCTTCCCATGGACGCACGCGCAGTTGCCCCTTCTGGCTCCAGCCGCGACTGCTGTAATAAGCCGCCCCGAGCGTCACGTCCATCCAGTCCAGCGGTGCCCAGTAAAACGCATCGCCCACCACGGTCCCTTTTTGTGAGGTATGCCCGAAGTCGGGAACCATGAATCCGGAATCGCGGCGTTTTTCCGCCGGAAGCGTGGCGTAGGGCAAGTAGAGAACCGGGATCGAAAACAGCCGGAAATTCCCGTTCTCGAGATGCACCGATCTTTGCAACCGGATCGTCGCGGCGGGTGCGTAGAACTTCCACGCCGGCCGGTCCGGCTTGCAGACCGTCAGCCATGCCCCGCGAACCCGATACGTGTTGTCGTCCAGCCGTTCCGCCACTTCGGCTTCGAAATAGAGAGGGTTGGGGCTGATCAGGAGCGTCGGCGCGGGGCGCCGCTGCACGGCGAACGTCCCGCTCACGTGATGGAAGGTGCCGCGGCCCGTGCGCAGTTCGTACCGCGCATCGTCGGCTTCCACATGCTGCGTTGTGTAATCGAGCTGAATGTGGCCGCGCGCCTGGATTACTTGCGCTTCGCTGTCGTATTCGACATGGTCGGCGCGAAGGCGCGCGTTCTGGTAGTGCACGTCCACGTGGCCGTCGGCATAGAAGATCTTCCCGACTTGCCGCTGCTGGTCCGCTTCGAGTGTCGCTTCGCCGCCCGAGGTCAGGCCTTGGAACGGCTTCGGCGGACCGTTTTGCGCCTCGCTCGCCCGCCCCGCCCCCAGTACAACCGGAAGCAACGCTGCGCAGAGAGCGAGTCGGCGGACAGACTGTGAGAGAGTGGCGTTCGGCATCGCCTGAGAAAATGCAAAAAAGAGAACTGAGCCTAACACGCGCCTCCCGCGCCCGCAATCGCGCCATCCGCCGATTCGGCCGGGGTCGCCGGGCCGCGACGCTTGTTGCCTGATCGGCCACATTGCGGTAGGATCGGGCGGTATCAGGCGCCGCTCCGGCGTGCTATGATTCACGCGTTCCACTGGAACCTCCGCAGCGCAAAACGGACCAGTGATACGCATCTGCTCGAAGTGTGGCGCCCTCTTGCTTGACGACACGGAAAGCTGTTCTTTCTGTGACGTCGCTTCTTTCGAAAAGAGTGAAGTCCCCGAGCCCGTAGCGGCCGGCGCGGCCAATTTGAGCGAAACTCCTGAGCCGGAATGGCGCCTGGAAGTCTCCCGGCGCCTGGAACAGTACCGCGCGCGACGCCACCGGCTGAATCCCGACGACTCCCAGTCGGGCCTTCCCTTTCACGAAGCGCCGCCGGTTCACTTCGCCGATGACGAGCTTCGCGAACCCCGGCATCCCGGGTTCGCCCAGCGCCAGCGCCCCGCCGAACGGCGAGCCGGGCGTCAAGCCGAGCGCGTCGAAATCTGCATTCAACCGGAGCTCGATTTCTCAAGCGCCCCGGACGATCGCGCGCACCCGCAGAATCTCCTGGTCCCGGTCGCGCCGCTGGTCGAGCGCCGCTGGGCCGGCGCGCTCGATGCAATCTTCCTGGGGCTCACCTGCGCGGGATTTCTGGGGCTATTCCGGTCGCTCGGCGGACAGATCACGCTCGAGAAGGTCGATGCGATCGTCTATCTCGCCGTGGCGTACCTCTTCTATGGGCTGTACTTTTGCCTGTTCACGACGCTGGCGGGCGCCACTCCCGGGATGCAGCTCCGCGGCCTGATCGCGGTCCGCCTCGACGGCAGCCTGCCCGACACGCGGCAGCTCCTGTGGCGCAATTTCGGCTACCTACTCTCCGGAGCGACGCTGATGCTGGGATTTCTGTGGGCGCTCTGGGACGAGGACCACTTCACGTGGCAGGACCGCATCTCGCAAACCTATGTCACCGCCGCAGTCCCGATTTCTGAAATCGACGCGCTCGATATCCACGCGCGCCATCACACCTTCGCGCACAAGTAGGCTTGATTGCTCTCTCGACGCTCCCGCGGAGTGGAACGCAACGGCACGTTCTGAATCCTTGGCGTCTACCCGAGCCAGAACTCAATCTCGCGCTTATTCACGCCTGCGGTGAAGCGATCCTGCCATTTGTCGTCGTCAAAGTTCCCGTCGTATTGCGGCGAGGATTTGGCGCCGGTCTTGGGACCCTTCGCGTTCTTGATGGACAGGTTGTACAACCACTTGTAGTGGCCGTACACGCCCAGGATATTTATGGCGTACTCGCTGGCCAGGCCCGGAGCATTTTCAATAATGACAAGGTTGTCGTCGTTCTTCCCGCTCGCCTTGGGTCCAAGATTGTGGGAACCGGTCATCACCACAGGCTTCTTGCCGAATGGATCGAGAACCACCACCTTGCTGTGAATCATCACGCGATTGAACGTAAACTCCTGGTCGAACCAACTCCCGCCCTTCTGCAATGCCGCAGGCAGAATCACGGAGAGAGGCTTGGGCGGCAATTGTTGACCCTTGTGCGTCAGTTTGATGAGCGGTGTTTTCGATCCCCCGGGGTCCTGGTTCACGACGCCATGTATGAACAGCTTGTCCGGATCGAGCGCGAGGATGGTATTCAGCAGGGTGTTTCTCGGGCCGGGGTTGAACATCAAGAACAGGACTCCGTCCTTGGCACCCGCAATGCGCTGTTTTGCGTCGGCAAGGTCCACAAGGTTCAACATTGGCGCGTTCCAAGCCGTGACCTGCGCGCCGCCGATGGCTGTCTTGGCTGGCGTCGATCCCGCCTGTGATAGCGAAGCCGGATAGGTTGCGCCCGCATCCTTGAGCGCCTCCCACCGGGTACGGTACGCGGCGGCCAGTGGCGGGCTCTCGATCAAAATGCCGTTGTTCACCTGCGTGCACAGGCCTGTCACCGTCCAGTTCGTGCTGCCCGTCCAGAGCTTCGATGGCTTACCCTGCTTGTCGCAGAACACCACAAACTTGTTGTGAGCGAAGTGCGGGCTTGTTACCAGCCGGTCGTGCACGTTTATGCTGCTGTGCAGATGGAGGTCCTCGCGGACGTCCTTGTTCTCGTCGGGCTCGGCCGGTGTGCCTTTCTTCTTGTCCGCCGCCTTGTAGGCGCCCGAACCCAGAACCAGGTTGCAATTGCCTCCGATCGCCTTGAGCGCGGTGATCAGCTCCGGATCGTTCAGCTCATAGAGAGCAGCAAAAATCTGGACACCGTCCTTCTTGGCCTGCGCCAGAAGATCCAGCAGCGCCACGCGCAGCTCCCCGCTCAGGAAATTGCGGTTCTTGTCGCCCGGCGTGTCGATGGCTGTCTGGAGCGACTTCTTGGTGGGCTTCTGCTTGGCCAGCGCTTGCGAAGGCACGATGCCGCGGTTGAAATAGGCGCTGAAATTCTTCGTCTGCCCCGTGCCGACCTCCACCCAATCGGTCCAGTCGCTCCAGAGAGTGCTGGGCGCCTTCGTCAAGCTCGCCGCAGGCCCGATCATCGGAATCGCGCGGTACTTCAGTTCCTTGCCGGCGGGCGCAAGGAAGTCCGACCAGATATACCGCTGAATCGGCCACACCGTGCTGGGCTGGTTTTCGCCCTGCTTGTGTTTCTGACCCTTGAAGCCGACCCAGGTCGGGAGAATCGTCGTGGACGATTGCCCCTTCGTTTGCCGCTCGAGCGCAAATCCACGGCAGTTCGGAATCGGTGCGTCGGTCCGCCACACGATTGTTGCTTCATCGCAGTTGGCAAATGCGCGTATCTTTTTGATTCCCACGGCGTGCCTCCTCAAAGATCTGAGGCCGAGATAGTACTATTTCAGATACTAGAGTCAATAGATACTCTTTGCGCCCCCGCCGGCATCCGGCTGTCTTGCGGGCGATGTTAGTTGGTGCGCGGGTTCCTCCCAAATCCAGCGAATCGGGCGGGCCGATGTTATAATCGGGGTTCCGCTTGGCGCGGGGCGCGCGGCCGGGAAAAGGAACCAGACATGAGCTCTCTCACAAAGAAGATCGTCATCGTGCTCTCGGTGGTTGTGTTTGCCTACGTGACCACCGGCTACGTCCTCGGCCGCTCCTCGGACGACAAGGCCTTCCGCGCTCTCACGGTCTATAGCGAGGTGCTCGAACACGTTCAGCGCGAATACGTGGACGAGCCCAACATGCATCAGGTGACCGCCGGCGCGCTTCACGGCCTGCTCGATTCGCTCGATCCTCAGTCGAGCTATATGAGTCCGCTCGAATACACCGACTATAAGGAAAAGAGCGCGAAAGCGGCCAAGGCGCAGGCGGGTCTCGCGCTCACGAAGCGCTTTGGATACATCAGCGTGATTTCCGCTCTCCCCGATAGCCCGGCGCAGAAGGCCGGCTTGCAACTGGGCGACGTGCTCGAAAAAATCGCCGGTTTCACCACGGGTGATATGGCCATCGAGCAGGCCCAGCTCCTTCTAAGCGGCGAGCCCGGATCGGTCGTCAAGCTCTCCGTGATCCGCCGCGGCAAGACGGAGCCCCAGGAGATGGAGATCACCCTCGCGAAGCTTCCGGCCCCGAAGCTCGTGGAAGACAGGCTTGAAGGCGACATCGCCTACGTCCGGGTTTCCGAATTCGAAGCGGGAGAAACGAAGCAGATTCGCGACGAGCTCGTGCAGCTCGAGCGCCAGGGCGCGCATAAGCTGATTCTCGACTTGCGCGATTGCTCCCTCGGCGACGATCAGGAGGGAATCTCCACCGCGCAGCTCTTCCTCTCCTCCGGCACCATCGCGTCGCTCAAGGGGCAGACGATCGCTCCGGTGGTTTCCTCCGCCGACGCCTCGAAGGTAGCCTGGACGCAGCCCGTCACGGTGCTGATCGGCAACGGCACGGCCGGCCCGGCTGAAATTGTCGCGGGCGCCATTGCGGACAATCATCGTGGCGAGACAGTGGGCGACCGCACCTACGGCATAGCCTCGATGCAAAAGCTGATTCAGCTTGAAGACGGCTCCGCGCTGATTCTTACTCTGGCGAACTACTACACGCCCGGCGGCAAGGAAATTCCGGTCGAAGGCGTGACGCCCACGCGGCCCGTGCTGCCTTCGCCGGAGGATCTCGCGGCCGCGGGCAGCGCGAATCCGCCCGCCCCGTCGAGCTCGCCCAGCGACCCCGCGGTCAAGAAAGCCATCGAAGTGTTGCAGGGCGCGGCCGCTGTGCGGAAGGCCGCCTAGGCGATCGTGACCCCATCGCGCGGGAGATCGGCCGCGCCGCACACCTCCCTCTGCACCCCGTGGACTCTCGCGGCGCTCGCAGTCGTACTTGGATTCTCCCTCGCAGGCTGCGTAAAGAAGACCCTCCGCAAGTCCGAGCTTCGGGCCGTCACCGCGGAAGTCGTCACTGCCGCCCAGGCCGCTACAGGGCATAAATCCGAAATCACCATCCGTCCGGAAATCCAATCATCCGCCACCGGCGCGGGACACCTCGCAGCGGACGACATCTATATATCGCTCGAAAACCCGTCGCAGACGGCCGCGCTGAAACAGTCGCTCGCTGAAATCGCGCGCCGCCACAAGCTTGCCGTCGCGCAGGCCTCCACGGGAGGCGTGGTGCGCCTCGATTTTTCGTTCGGCGGAAATCGCACGCACTCGATTCTCGTCGTCACGCCGCTGGCCGCCCGCTCGCGCCGCCCCGCCGGGCGCGCGCCGGGAAATCCGGAGCTTGCGATCATCCTGGACGATCTGGGCCACGATCGCTCCGCCGCCGATTCTCTTCTCGCGCTGCCATTTCCGCTGACCATCTCGATCCTGCCTCACCTGCCGCTCTCCTCTCAGGTCGCCGAAGAGGCCTTCCGCCGCGGCGACGAGATCATGCTGCACCTCCCGATGGAGCCCGAGTCGGAGGACACTGGCTCGGAGGGCGCGAAACCCGAGGCAATCGAGCTGCGCGTCGGAATGAGTGTCACGCAGGTGGAGTCGACTCTCCAGGGGATGCTCGATACGGTCCCGCATGCCGCGGGCGTCAACAACCACGAGGGTTCGCGCGCCACCGCTGATGCAGCGCTCATGGAAGCGCTGATGCCGGCTCTCCGAGCGCGCGGGCTATTCTTCATCGACAGCCGCACCACTGTCGCGACCGTCGCCTACGACTCCGCCGCGCGCGCCGGAGTGCGCGCCGCATCCCGAAAAGTCTTTCTCGACGACACGCCCGAACGAGCGGCGATCCTCGCGCAGCTCGAACTCGCCTCGCGCGACGCCCTCCGCGACGGCTCCGCCATTGCCATCGGGCATCCTCATCCCGCCACGATCGCCGCGCTCGCCGAAGGCGTCCCCGGCCTCGAAGCCCGCGGCATCCGGCTCGTTTTCGCTTCCGAACTCGCGCATTAGGAGCAGCCATCGCGGAGATTCGATGGACGTTTTTTCGCCTGTCATTTCGTACAGGCGCGAGGACTGGAACGAAATCTGGCCGCGCGTTCTATTTCACCGCGCAAACTCCCGCGCTACCTTTCTTTCACGGCCCTGCGATGGTTTGGTCCCCGCGGGGCAAGGAAGGAGCTTATGTCCCACTGGATAGGAACCACATCTCCTGCTGACGCTGGTATGACCGACTTCAAGGAATGTCTCAAGCAGCTTCGTGACGGGCACCCGGATGACGCCCTCCTCCATGCCCGGCGCGCCCTGGGGATTGCTCCGAAGAACCCGTTTTACCTCTCTTACACAGGCCTGCTGGCTGCCGTTGCCGAAAGGCGCTATGCCGATGGGGAAGCACTCTGCCAGGAGGCGCTGGGTATGAGGCACAATCACGCCCAGCTTTACCTCAATCTAGCCGAGATCTATCAGCAGGCCGGCCGGACGCAGGAAGCCATCGCGACGCTCGAAAAGGGTCTGGTATCCGCGGGCCGCGATTTCCGGATTCGCCGGGCGCTTCAGAGGATCGGCACGCGGAGGGAACCGATGCTGACGTTCCTGCACCGGAGCCATCCGTTAAACCGGACGCTCGGCAGGTTGCGCCATCGTTTCGCGGGCCCGTCGCAGGCGGCTTGAGCGGCGCGATTTTGTAAAGAAGAGTTTTCCCCGTGCAGTAGTCCGGGACGGACGCCCCGTGAATTCGCCCGCTTCCACCGAGCGGAACGAATGTGTTCGTCCCGGATTCCCCTTCTCGTACTCGCCAGATGTAGCTCAGGTCGTCAGACCCGAGGCCTTCAAAGCCTTACGCCGCAGTATTGTCATCCCGAGCGAGGCCGTTTTCTGGCCGGCGAGGGATCTGCTTTTGTCCTTCGGTAGTACGTTGCGGAGACACGGGCTTCCGATCAGCTTTGGCCCAGCGGAAGAAAATACTGCGTGCCCTTGACAGGCTGGCGAAGGCGGCGCAATAGCTCCTGCAAATCCTGGTTGCGCTCCACGAAGTCGATCTCCGTGGTGTCCACGACGAGCAGATTCGAAGCCGAGTAGCGGAAGAAGAAATGCCCGTAGGCGCGGGCGACCGCCTCGACGTATTCCGGAGAAATCTCCTTCTCCGCCGGATCGCCTTTTTTCGAGACGCGCTTTCGCAGCACTTCGGGCTTGGCGTGGAGATAGATCACCAGGTCCGGCGTGGGCACCGAAGGCGCGAGCATGTCGAAATATTTTTCATAGAGCTTCAGCTCTTCGTTGTCGAGGTTGATGTAAGCGAAGATCTTGTCCTTCTCGAAGAGAAAATCGCTCACGATCGGAGCGGCGTTGTCCTCCGGCCGCGTCTCCGCCAGGCGGCGGTGCCGCTCGTAGAGAAAATACATCTGGGCGCGAAAAGCCGCGCCGGGCTTTTCATCGTAGAAGTCCGCGAGGAAGGGATTGTCTTCGCAGTCGAAGACGCGCCGCGCGTGCAGTTGCTCGGCCAGGACTTTCGCCAGAGTCGATTTCCCGACGCGGATCGGCCCCTCGACCACGATGTAGCGCGGAGCCTTGAACGCGGGCTCTTTCGGCGCCGGTTGCTTGGAAACCCGCTTCTTGGATGATGGCCCGGCCATGTCGCGCGATTATAGCAAACCGCAGCGGAGCTCCATCCGTCGCGGCGCTACCAGCTCCTCGCGATCGCGGCGACGATGCGCGCGAGCGCGTCCACGTCGCGCGTGTCGATCACCTCGGCCGGGGAATGCGAATACCGCAGCGGCCAGCCGAGCGCGATATCCACCGAGCCGTACGGCACGAACGCGGAGCCGTCGTTGCCGCCCCCGGTAACTCCGAGCTGCACCGGAATCTGATTCGCGCGCGCCAGCTTTACGACTTTTTCGACCAGGTCGCGCGGCACGATATTGGAGCCGTCGACCGCGCGGATCGCGAATCCTTTTCCAAGCTGCGCGCCGGCAAAGCGTTTGGATTCGAGCGGCGAATCCGAGCTGACGAGCGTATCCACGGCGAAAACGTAATCGGGCGCGCGGCCTTCCGCTGCGAGGCGTTTCGCCAGCGCCGCCGCGCCCACAAGTCCGGTTTCCTCGCCCGTGGACCATACAAACGTGACGTCGCGGTCCTTCAGCGGCCCGCCCAGCGCCCAAACTGCGGAGATCAGCGCCGTGTCGCCCACGCGGTCATCGAAGCTTCGGCCATTCGCGCGCGTGCCGAGGAGCGGGCGGTATTCCTTGGGAATCGTGAGCGAGTCGCCCACTTTGATGCCGAGCTGCGCGACTTCTTCCGGCGTGCGCGCGCCGACGTCCACGCGAATGGCTTTCTCTGATTCGTCCGGCCACTGGAAATTCGCCTCGTCCCAGCCGTTGGGCAATTCCATGATCGCGCCGCGATCGCCTGTCGATGTGTGCACGAGCATCGGATGGCCTTCGTAGTAGCTCAATTCCATCCCCCCGAGCGTCTCGACTTCAAGCCGGCCGTCCTTCGAGATCGATTTCACCTCGAAGCCGATCTCGTCCATGTGCGCGATCACGAGAATCTTCGGCGTTTTCGTTCCGGCGGGGGTGGTGCCGACATGCAGAATCAAATTCCCTGCTTCATCCTTCTCCGGCTTCGCCCACGGCGGGAGCGAGCTTCGCACGGCCTGTCTCACTGGTTCTTCATGGTCACTCGCTCCGTAAACCGGAACGAGGCGCTCGAGAAGTTCGGTTGCGGTGGGCGCTCCTTCATGCGCACCGCGATCGTGACTCGATCCGCTTCCCGATCCAATGCCCCGAGACGACAGGCCACCTTGCACATACATTTGCAGGAGAGACTCAAGATCATCGATGTCACCATTATTGATCACTTCCGCCGGGGTTCCCGGCCAAGCTGTCGCGATGCCGAGATGCGCCCACTTCGCAGGGAACGCTGGTAGCGGAAGATAGCTCGCAGGAATGATCCCGGCCGAATAGTCCATGACGAGTGGAATTTTGTTCGCGTCGGCAAGCTGCTTGAGATCGGCTGCGAATCCTGAAAGAGTGCCGCCCGCCTGTTCAAGCCCGATCAGCACGCCGCTCCCCGCCTCGCGGCGGGGCGCGCGATGGACGCCTTGCATCCCCGGCAGCGCTCCTCCCGGAAGCAGCCGACCGACGTAGATCATTTCGTCAGCTGGTGTGGTGCGCAAAACGCGTTGCAACCCGCGCGCTCCCGTCCATTGCTGGACGAGGAACGCAACAGTAAGTGTGCCCTTAATCTTTGCTATATCGATCCCGCCCAATAGTTCGACCACGGCGGCGGCACCAAACTTGTCGCCGATTCCCGATGCAGCCGCTCTTGCCTCACCGAGGCCCGAGAGCTGGCGGCCAATGGCCACCGGGCTCAGAATATCGATCCCTGCCATGCGCGCTTCGGCGGAGGAACTCGCGCCGATATCGACGTACATGTTCTCGATGTCGCTCGCCTTCGGCGGATTCGCGCGGCCGTCTTGCAGGTGAACGGAAAGCCCGGCCACGACGCCGTCGATCCACTTGCCGTTCGCCGTGCCCACTTTCACCGGTTGCGCGGAATACAGCTCGTTGAAAATCGGCGGCAGGCCCGATTGGGGCAACCGCTGCAACCGCAAGTAGCCGTCGTCGGTGATCCCGCTGACGACGAAGCCTGGTTCGTCGATCGGCGTGACGATCAGGCGACGCGGCACGCCGCTGCCGATCGTGACGATCACGTCGCCAAGGTTGTCCGTGACAGGGTGAAGCGCCGCGATCTGCGCGCGGATCTTTGCGGCGAGCTGTTTTTCATAGCCCGAAACTGCGGGAGTTTCAACGAATTCGCGGAGTTCACCTGACAAGATTACGGGGGCCTTCGGCGCGCTCGCCGTTTGCGCCGCGGCGGGAAGAACGCAGAGAATCACAAAAAGAAAAGGGAGAGTGGTTCTAATTAGGATTCGCACAAAACGGTCTGTGCTTCGAAATTGTGCCCCGTCTTTCATTCCGCCCGTAAGGCTAGCACGTAAGAACGAGGATGCAAGAGTGTCATCCTTGCGAACTCTTTCCGTCCCGCCGCGCGGTGGTATACTCCCGCGTCGCAGCGAGATCGGGAGGCAAAGCACATGAGCGAAGCAGCCGCAGCAAAGAGCAATCCGTTCGATCCAGCTCTGTTCCGGCCGGAGGCAATTTCGGCCGAGACCCTTGCCGCCAACGAAACGTTCCGCAAGCTGACATCCGCGGGGCCCGATTGGTGGGACATCGGCGCACCGGCATATCGCGCGGCGGTGGCGAGCGGACGAGGGCCGTTTCCACCACCGCCGAAATCGGAGCGCGCGCGCACGATTCAGATCGACGGCAAGGGCGGGCACAAAATCGCGCTGCGCATCATCTTGCCCGAGCGCGCGAAGGGCGTCTACATGCACATGCACGGCGGCGGGCTGGTATTCGGTTCGACCGAAACCCAGGACACGATGATGGAGCGCGTCGCCCAAAATACGGGAATGGGATGCGCGAGCGTCGAATACAGGCTCGCCCCTGAAAATCCCTACCCGGCCGCGTGGGACGATTGCGAATCGGCTGCCCTGTGGCTGGTGAAGAACGCAAAATCCGAATTCGGCACCGACATTCTGACGATCGGCGGCGAATCCGCGGGCGCCACGCTTTCCGCCGCCACGCTCCTGCGGATGCGTGACCGCCACGGCTACACCGGCTTCCGGGGCGCGGTCCTTTCGTATGGCAACTACGATACGTCCATGACCCCGAGCCAGATGCTGGCTCCCGAACGCGGGCTGCTGGTAGGCAAACTCAGCATCCGGAAGTTTACCGAGGCCTATCTGCCGAAGGGGGTGGACCCTCGCGATCCGGATGTTTCCGCGCTCTACGCGAATCTGGCGAAAATGCCGCCGGCAATCTTCACGATCGGCACCATTGATCCGCTGCTCGATGATTCGCTGTTTATGTACGCGCGGTGGATCGCGGCGGGAAATGAAGCGGAGCTGGCCGTCTATCCCGGCGCGCCGCACGCGTTCAATGCCGCTCCGATGCCGCTCAGCGCTCCGGCGAACGCGCGCATCGACGCCTTCTTGAAGCGCTCGATTTCTTGACGCTCGGGACGAATCGCTCACAACGCCGCAGATGGCTTGCCGTCCGAAGCTTCAGCGTAGGATGGCCTGCCATCCGTAGCCTTGGCGAAAGGATGGCGGAGGGGGTGGGATTCGAACCCACGAGACCCTTTCGGGCCTAACGGTTTTCAAGACCGCCGCCTTCAACCGCTCGGCCACCCCTCCTAAATCGACTGCCTGCACCATTGTAGTTTACGATCTGCGAGTGTGCCAGTGAGTAGCCGCGTTCCCAGGCACCACAGCCCTGTAATTGGCACACCCATACATGTAACGTTTCGTTCCTCCCGCACCTAACCTCACACACGACATGGACTTAGCCGCAACAATCCAAAAATCGTGTCAACGCACATCGCCGGAAGGCCTTTACCAACAAGCCCGAATGGGCGATTTAGATGGACAGAAAAGTGCCTACATGTGACAATGGGGGTGCGTTTGTTGCTCTTGTAAAACCTTTAGATTCGTTGGAGGGGCTGCAAGTCCACACTTGCAGCCCTTTTTTATTTGAGCTGGAGGAAGTGGAAAGGCACCAAATAGCTCAAACAGAAAAGAGAAACACAGTTGAAAGAACAAGGAACAGTAAAGTGGTTCAATGCCAGTAAGGGCTTTGGATTCATCCAGCGCCAGTCCGGCGAGGACGTTTTCGTCCACTTTTCCGCCATCGTGGCGGAAGGGTACAAATCGCTGAACGAAGGCCAGGCGGTTGAGTTCGAAGTGACCACCGGCCCCAAGGGCCTGCAGGCATCGAACGTAGCCAGTCTGTAGTCCAAAAGGGGCGAGCCCGCCAATGGCGGGCTCGCCCTTCTTTTCCAAGATGGTGATTGAGGAGTCTCGATGAAAGCTCTCGAAGAAGGCACTTATATCAAGCACTTCCAGTATGGCCTGGGCGTGATCACGGCGTCGAACTCGGAACGAACGTCCATCGATTTCGATCTCCACGGCATGAAGAAATTCGTCACGAGCATCATGGTGGTCGAGCTCGCCGAAGGAACGCCGCCAAAGCGGTCCAAGAGGCGGAAAAAGGCCGCGACTGCGGCGCCGGCGACGGCGACGGTCTCGAAGTGAGCAACGCGATCATGGTGCAATTCGTCGGATTCGAGTCGAAGGCGCTCGGCCGCAAGTACACGTTTACCGTGAGAGAGTCTTCGAGCGAGCCGCGGGAATTTACGCTGACGATTGCGAACAAGGCGTTCAATGACCATCGTGTGCGCTATCAGGATGCGCCCGACGTTTGCTCCCTGAAGCTGCGCCGCGAACTCGCAACCAACGCCAATCACCCGCCGGGCAGTCACTTTGACATCACCGACATCGATCTCGAGGATTACCGCAGCACGCATTCGCCTCGAAAAGGCCGAAACACGTACGACCGCAAGACCATGGAAGACTTTTAGGACCGGGTGTAGAGGAGAAACATGAAGAGTCTGTTTGTCGGCAACTTGAGTTTTCAGGCCACCGAAAGCGCCGTACGAGAATTGTTTCAGCCATTCGGCCAGGTCACCCGCGTTCACATGGCGATGGACCGGGAAACGGGCCAGGCTCGGGGCTTTGCTTTTGTGGAAATGTCGAATGATGACGAAGCCACCAAAGCGATCGCCGCTCTTGACGGAAAGGATTTCGCGGGCCGGAACGTCAAGGTGAACGAAGCGCGCCCCCGGGCGGAGCGGACGGAGTCTCGCGGGCCCGGCAATGGCGCCAGGGCCGGCAGCGGGGGAGGCGGCCGCGGACGAGGTTCTTTCTCAACCGAGAACTATGGCGAAGCCGCGCGCCAGCCGCGTGAGCCCCGCTGGTAAACTAAAACGCACTCAAGGAGAAGCCGTGTCGAGAATCACCTTTCAAAAACGCCAGAAGGAAATGAAAAGGCTTGAAAAGCGGCGCGAGAAGGAAGAGCGGCGCGCGCAGAGAAAGCTCGAGAAGACCACGGGGGCCGAAACGCCGGCGCAAGATCAAAGCGTCGGCAGTGAGACCCAACCGGAAGAGAGCACCGTAACCACAGCGTCTGACGAAGCGTGAGCGGTACGAGAGGAAACTGGAACCGTGGCACATGAATATTCATCGCGCGCAGCAGAAGGAGATAGCCGGGCTCCCGTTGAAGAATTAGAGGGGCGAGGGCGGTTGGTTCCGGCGCAAGCGACCGGCATCGAGTATCCGGTTGAGTTCGAAATCAAATCCCCTCCGGCTGCGCCACGGCACGGACGTGTTTCGCAACCCACTCGTTGGGCGAAGTGCTTCGTTCGTCCCGCTCAAAAGAGAGTCTTCCCGGATGGACACTACTTCCTTCGCACGGATGAAGGCAGAGTCCATCAATTGAGGGTGATTGGCGGAGTCTGGCACTGCCTTGCGCTTGCCCTCTGAAGTCGTTCCGCGTCTAAGTCCTTCCCTCGTTTATTAATCCTTCCCTGATTTACGGTGGCCGGAACCCTGTCCGTCGGTACAGACGCGCAAGGGCCCTGGTCCAGTTGCACGGGCACGCACACCGCCTCGTGGTTTGATCTTCCCGTTCCATTCCCTGTGCTAGCCTGATGATCCCCAGCATGCGAGGTGTTCCGGCGGTCCGAAGGCCGCGAACGAAGCCGTTGACGCGATCTTCAACCGGACGGGCAACCCAGCGGCCTGAAGCGGCCTCTTGGGAAGACACGAAGACACATGGCGTCAATCGACGATCCTTCATCCCCGCGCAAATCGCATCCCACAAACGTCCGCCGTCTTATTGTGGCGAAGCTCTGCGTTCTGGGAGTTCTGTTTTTCCTCTCCGGCTGGATCGTTCAAGCGCAGATTTCACCGGGGCCGCTTTCAAAAGCTCATGCTTCTCTCAGCGGATCGACGCAATGCACGAGCTGCCATACGGTCGGAAAGGGCTCCGCGGTTCTGAAGTGTCAGGAGTGCCACAAGGAAATCGCGGCGGAGCTTTCTTCCGGCCGTGGCGTGCACGCGCACTATCCCGACAAGGAAAATTGCGCGAAGTGCCACTCGGAGCACAACGGCGAAGATTTCCCTCTGATTCACTGGGAGCCGTCCCTGAAGGAATTCGACCACAACAAAACGGGTTATACGCTGCAAGGAAAGCACGCGGGGATCGCTTGCAGCCAGTGCCATACCGCCGCTCACGTCCAGGGCTCCGTCCGGCCGCTGATCCAGATGAAAGACTTGAACCGCACCTTCCTTGGGTTGTCGCAGGAGTGCGGGACGTGCCATCAAGACCCGCACAAGGGACAACTCGGCCAGAACTGCCTCCAGTGCCACAATTTCAACGACTGGAAAGCGGCGGCGAAGTTCGACCACTCCAAGACGCGATTCCCTCTCACGGGCCTCCACGCGCCGGTCGCGTGCGAGAAGTGCCACACCTCGGCGGCGCCGGGCGGGCAGCCGCGATTCACCGGGATTCCATTTGCGAAATGCAGTGATTGCCACGCCGATCCGCATCACGGCGCGTTCGCGCAATCCTGCGAGACGTGCCACACCACTTCCGGCTGGAAGAAGATTCCGGCGAGCCAGCAGTTCGATCACACAAAGACGAAATTCCCCCTCCTCGGCAAGCACGCGCCGGTCGATTGCTTGCAGTGCCACACGGGAGGCAATTTCAAGAAGCCGGTGGCGTTCGCCAATTGTTCTGATTGCCATACGCCCGATCCTCATGGCGGGCAATTCGCGGAGCGAAAGGACAAGGGCGAATGCTCC
Organism: Terriglobia bacterium; assembly: GCA_020073605.1. Taxonomy (GTDB): domain Bacteria; phylum Acidobacteriota; class Terriglobia; order Acidiferrales; family UBA7541; genus Palsa-295. The sequence continues at coordinate 177,517 of JAIQEW010000002.1, read as the reverse complement.
GCCTGCCACACCGTAGACGGCTGGAAGCCCTCGCTGTTCGGCGTGAAGGAACACGCTCTCGCGGCGTATCCGCTTGAAGGTAAGCACGCCAAGGTGTCGTGCGATAAGTGCCACGTTCCCGCAGGAACCGCCACGCGGTACAAGCTCGCGTTTGCGAAATGTCTCGACTGCCACAAGGACGTTCACGAGGGGCAGTTTGCGGCGGAGCCGTACAGCAACCGGTGCGAGTCGTGCCACACGGTCGGCGGATTCCATCCCTCGACCTTCACGATCGCGCAGCATCAAAAGAGCCGCTTCCGCCTGGCGGGCGCGCATCTCGCCGTTACGTGCGCCGAATGCCACACGGGAAGCAAGGAGGGGTACGCGGCGAAACTCGTGCCCTACCGCTTCGATGACCGCTTGTGCACGGGGTGCCATCAGGATCCGCACAAAGGTGAATTTCGTGACCGCATGGAACGGAAAAAGCCGGACGGCACGCCGGCGGGGTGCGAGGCTTGCCACACGGTGAAGTCCTGGATGGACCTCCCGAGTTTCGACCACTCGAAGACCAAGTTCCCGCTGGTCGGCGCGCACGCGAAGGTTCATTGCGAAGAGTGCCACAAGCCGGCCGGTCCGGAGGGCAAGATCACGGAGGCGTCGTTCCGTTCGACGCCTACGGCGTGCTCGAGCTGCCACAAGGATCCGCACGCGGGACAATTCGTGAAAGCAGGGAGACCGCAGACCTGCGAGCAGTGCCACAATTCGGAGCACTGGCAGCCTTCTCTTTTCAACCACGAGACGCAAACTGATTTTTCGCTGAAGGGCGCCCATAAGGACGTGGCTTGCAAGGATTGTCATAAGGGCTATCGAATCGTGGATGACGAACGCGTGCTGATGTACAAGCCCACTTCGCGCGAGTGCGCGAGCTGCCACAATTAGTCACGGCTCGCGGGTTACCGGGAACGGCACGATCGCCCGGAAGATTCCATCCGCGCGGACAACCCGCAAAAGGGGCCTGGAATCGAAGTATCCATCGCAGAACGCGATGATTCGGAAGGCGTTCAAGTCGAGGGCGTTGCGGTCGCAAGCGGGAGTCGGCAAGGAGAAACCACCCAGATTTCTCCTGATGACGTTCGTCCCGCTCTGTGCTCCGATCCGTGGGCCGAAATGGTACTGGCCACAACCTGCTCTCAAGGACAGTTGTTTTGCACCCCGTTGAAAAGATAGGCTTTTTAGAGCTCGGCGCCCAGCCAACGGTCTACAGCTTATACGGGCGTGGTGTCTCATGCGGAAGACGACCCTCTTCGGAATAGCGGCCCTTTTACTGGCGTCCCTCGCCATCGCTCAGACATCCACTCAAGCACAAAGTGAGCGTAGGTCTAGCAGGAATCCTCACGGCGCCATCAGCATTCCTTGCGAGAACTGCCACACGAGCTCCGGCTGGAAACCGATCCGAAACGTCCCCGAGTTCAATCACGACCACACGCGCTACCCTCTGCGCGGCATGCATCAGAAGGTTCAATGCACGCTCTGCCACACCAATCTCGTATTCACGAATGTGAGCACGCGCTGCGCGGATTGCCACGCCGACATTCACCGCAGCCAATTCGGCTCGGATTGCGAACGCTGCCACACGGTGAAGGGCTGGGACATTCGCACCGACCGGGTGAGACAACACACGAATCGGTTTCCCCTTTTCGGCGCCCACGCGACGCTGGAATGCGCCGATTGCCACAAGGGAGAGGCCGTCGGCCAGTTCACCGGTCTTCAGACTACTTGCCTTTCCTGCCACAACGCGGATTTCCAGAAGGCCGTGAATCCGGACCACAAAGCGCTCAACTTCCCCACGACCTGCGAAACGTGCCATAGCGCGGACACCTGGTTCGACGCCAAGTTCGACCATTTCAAGTTCACCGGGTTCGCTCTCACCGGCGCGCACGCGACGCTCGAGTGCACCGCCTGCCACATCGGCGGAAGATTCCAGGGCACGCCGGCGGATTGCTACGGCTGCCATGCCAAGGACTTCAACGCCACGACGAATCCGCCCCACGTTCAAGCAGGCATTTCGCAGCAGTGCCAGACCTGCCACACGACGGCGGCGTGGATTCCCGCGACGTTCGATCACAGCAAAACCGTGTTCCCGCTGACGGGCGCGCACGTGGGCGTGGCCTGCAATCTGTGCCACCTCAACGGCCAGTTCGCCAACACGCCCACGGATTGCTACGGCTGCCATGCCAAGGATTACAACGGCACCACGAATCCCAACCACGCCCAGTCGGGGATCTCGCAGCAGTGCCAGGGCTGCCACAACACCAGCGCGTGGATTCCGGCGACCTTCGACCACAGCAAGACCGTGTTCCCGCTGACGGGCGCGCACGTAGGCCTGGCCTGCAATCTGTGCCACCTCAACGGCCAGTTCAACAACGCGCCCACGGACTGCTACGGCTGCCACGCCAAGGATTTCAACGCCACGACGAGCCCCAATCACGTTCAGACGGGCATGCCGCAGCAGTGCCAGGTGTGCCACAACACGACCGCCTGGCAACCGGCGACTTTTGACCACAGCACCACGTCGTTCCCATTGACGGGAGCGCATACGACCGTCCCGTGCGGCACGTGCCACACGGATAACTACGCGGGAACCTTGCCCACCACCTGCTACGGCTGCCATCAGAAGGATTTCACCAACACGGCGAACATCTCCGGCGTACCGAATCACGTGAACGCCGGCTTCTCGCAGGACTGCACGCAGTGCCACACGACCGCGACGTGGCTCAACGCGACGTTCAATCACAACGCGACTTCCTTCCCGCTGACGGGCGCTCACACGAGCGTGGCCTGCGCAACGTGCCACACGGACAATTACGCGGGAACTTTGCCCACCACGTGCTACGGCTGCCATCAGAAGGATTTCACCAACACGGCGAATATCACAGGAGTGCCGAACCACGTGACGGCCAACTTCCCGCAGGACTGCACGCTCTGCCACACGACCACCACGTGGCTGAACGCGACGTTCAATCACAACACCACGTCGTTCCCGTTGACGGGCGCTCATACGAGCGTGCCCTGCGCAACGTGCCACACGGATAACTATGCGGGAACGCTGCCGACCACCTGTATCGGCTGCCATCAGAAGGACTACAACAACACGGCGACCATCACCGGAGTGCCGAACCACGTGACGCTGGGCTACCCGCAAGACTGCACGGTGTGCCACACGACCGCGACGTGGCTGAATGCGACGTTCAATCACAACAACACGCCGTTCCCTCTGACCGGCGCCCACGTGAGCGTGCCCTGCAACAGTTGCCATATTGGGGGCGTGTTCGCCGGGACGCCGACGGATTGCTACTCCTGCCACAAGGCCGATTACGCGGGAACGACGAATCCGAATCACGCGGCGGCGGGCTTCCCGACCACGTGCGCCACGTGCCACACCACCACCAGTTGGGCCGGGGCTACTTTCAATCACACATGGTTCCCGCTGAATCACGGGAACGCAAACGGAGTCTGCTCGACCTGCCACACCAACCCGAACGACTTTTCAGTCTTTCAGTGCACGAACTGCCATACGGCCGCCCAGACCAATCCGAAACACTCGGGGGTATCGGGCTATGTCTACAACAGCATCAACTGCTACCAGTGCCACAAAAACGGGGGCGGAGGGGGATGAGGGCGCGGATTCTTATCCTCTTACTCATGGCGCTGTTCGCGATCGCGACATGGCCCGCTGTGTTGGCGGCGCAGCAATCGCTCGAGAGAAAAACGTTCCGCGTGAAGTACCTTGCCGAGGGCGCTGTGTATCTCGATGGAGGCCAAGCGGCCGGTCTCAAGGAAGGGCAGCGGTTGATCGTGCAGCGCGACGCCGCCCCGTCCACGGATGAATCTTCCAAGCCCGAGCCGCCGACTTCTTCAGCCGTTATCGCGACCCTGCGTGTGACGTCGGTCGCCGCCTCCTCGGCGGTCTGCGAAATCGCCACCTCGAATGAACCGGTGCAGGTGGGAGATTTTGCGCGTCTCGCGCCGGATGTCGCCGAGCAAGTCGACGAAAACCAGGACGCGCAGCGCCTCGTCGGCGGACGGGAATATCCGCAGATCATTACTTTCACCACGGGCGACGATCCGGTCGTGGCGGAAGTGCGTGCCTCGGTTCCGCGGCCGCCTTCTCCTGAAATCAATCGCATGCGGGGCCGGATCGGATTCGAATACAGCTCCGTTCTCAGCCGCAACAATCCGTCCACTACGAGCTCCGAGGTGGGCATCGTGGCGCGTTTTGAAATGTCGCGCATCGCCGGGAGCTACTGGAATTTCAACGGCTACTGGCGGGGACGATTCACCACGTTATCCGGCAGCGCGGTGCCCGTGACGATCAGCGACTTAGTCAATCGCACCTACACCCTGAGCGCGCAATACAACAATCCCGACTCACGGCTGGTTGCGGGAGGCGGGCGCCTCTATCTGCCATGGGCCACGAGCCTGGACACGATGGACGGCGGCTACATTGGCCGCAAGCTCGGGTACGAAGACGGCAGGATCTTGGGAGTCTTCGCAGGCACGACTCCGGACCCTACATCCTACGACTACAACCCGAATGGAAAGCTGGCCGGGATGTTCCTCAATTTTCAGGGAGGCTCTTATGAAGATCTCCGCTACTCGGCAACATTCGGGGTCGCCGTCAGCGCCATCGGATGGCACGCCACGCGGGATTTCGGTTTCCTGGAAACCTCGATCTCGTTCAAGCGCAACTGGTCTCTCTACGACGCGACGGAAATCGACGCACCTCACACCGTCGTCGTCACGCCAACGGGCACGTCGGGCACGCCTCCCACTCCGACAACGAGAAGCACCGCCGGCATCAATCGCAGCTACCTTACTCTCCGCTACCAGCCGGACCCGCACCTCGAATTCCAGCTCAACCACACCTATTTCCGCGATTTCCCGTCGTTTGATCCCGCGCTGATCGGCACGGGCCTGCTGGATCGCTATCTCTTTCAGGGATTGAGCGGAGGAGTGCGCGTGAATCTCCCGAAAAAGATCAGCATCTACACGGACCTCGGAAAAAGCTCGGCGAGCGGAGACGCGAAGGGCTCCTGGAATCACATGTACGGACTTACGTTCGGCGAGATCTGGCACACGGGTGTGCGCGCCGATTTCCGCTACTCGAAATTCAACAGCTCCTTCGGAAGCGGCGATTACAAGGCCGTTTCGTTTTCGCGCCAGTTGAGCGACACGCTGCAATTCCAGGCGCAGGCCGGATTCCAGAATTTCAATTCCACGCTCACGTCGACTTCCCGGACACACTTCATCAACACCGACCTCGACTGGTCGGTGGGCCGGCTTCTATTCTTTGAAGCGGGATACACGTGGCAGCGTGGTGGCACGATGAACTATGACCAGTTTCGAGTCATGGTGGGGAAGAGGTTCTAAAGGCGCCCGACGATGATCACCCGCCCCCATCAAAAGGATCGCCACCCGGCCTCCGCAGCGAGCTTGCTGGGAGCTTTGGCGCTTCTCTGCCTGTTCACGGCCGGCGCCGCCCGCGCACAGAGCGCGGACGGGCTCCAGCAGACTCTCTCGAAAACGCGCGACCTGGTCGGGCACTTCGCCGAGGACTACTCCTACTTGCGCTACCAGGAGGACGTGGTCCAGCAAAAGCTGAAGAATAATGACAAGGTCGACTATAAGCAGGAAATGGTTTACGACTCCATGATCCGAATGCGTTTCGACGACGGAAGACTTCGTGTCGATGAACAGCGGCTGATGGACAAAAGGCCGCGGAACGCTCAGGCGCGCCCGCTGCTCAACACATACGGGTTTTCGATCCTCGCGATGGTTTTCCATCCCTACTACGAATCGAGCTTTCGTTTTGAGCAGTCGGGAACCGATGTGTTGGACGGGAAGTCGCTGGTGCGAGTCCGGTTCTTTCATCTTCCAAGCACGCCCACGCCCGTCCTGTATCAGATGATCGGCCCTGACCGGCCGCTCGAGATCTCGGGAACCGCATGGATCGATCCCGTAACCGGAGAAATCCACCGCATCGATGCCGATTTCGAATCGACAGTCGGCGACATGGGCGTCAAGACGATTCGCGCGGAATTGGTGTACGCCCCGGTCGCTCTCCGCGACGAAACGGAGCTCCAGTTCCTTCCCGTGTCGGCAACGATTGACCTGGAGACGCCCCGCCAGCACTGGCGGAACGTGCACCACTACACCGATTACAGGAAGTACCGGGTTGCCATGAATATGCCGGGAGCGGCCACACAATGACAACGAACGCCTCCATTCGAACTCTTACAGCTACGACAACCGCGGTCCCCGACGCCGAACGCGCGCACCGCGTCCGCCTCGCCGGCGCCTGGGCCATCGCCATCGCTTTCCTGCTCGTGGTCGGAGCCTACGGCTTCGATTACTACACGCTCAGCGCCGTGGCTCGGCCGCTTTCGCCTAAGCACGCTCTGCTGCGTCCCAGCGGCGCGATCGGAATCAAGCTGGGCATGGTGGGCGTCGCGATGTTTTTCTCGATCTACCTCTATTACTTCCGCAAGCGCTGGGGATGGCTCGCCGCCATCGGCAAGACAAAACACTGGCTCGATTTTCACATCGTGCTGGGCGTCACGGCGCCGGTCGTGATCGCCTTCCACGCCGCTTTCAAATTCCGCGGCATCGCCGGCATGGCGTTTTGGATCATGGTGGCGGTGGCGCTTAGCGGCGTCGTCGGGCGCTACCTCTACGCGCAAATCCCTCGCCACTTGAATGCTGCGGAGTACAGCTGGCAGGAATTGCAGGATGAGCAGGTGGCCCTCACTCAGCAGATGGCCGCGCAGAAGATGTTCACTGCGGGAGAGCTCGTCGCCGCCTTTCACATTCCCGATGCGGAAATGGTGAAGCACAAGTCCGCGATGGGTGCGCTCCTGTGGATGTTCGCCCTGGATATGGCGCGCCCGTTCCGCGTCGCATCGCTGCGGCGCCGCGTCCTCGGCTTCGGCCGCGTGTTGACGACTCTCGGCGGCTTCCTCGCGAGCGGGAATGACGAGCTCGAGCGCGTTGTCCGGGCCGTGCGCCATCAAGCGGCGCTATCGAAGCGCATGGTGTTCTTGTCGCGCACCCAGCAAGTCTTCCAACTCTGGCACGTCGTGCACCGTCCGTTCAGCTACGCCTTTGTCGTTTTGGCGATCCTGCACATCGCGACGGCCATGTTCCTGGGCTATCTGTAGGACAATCGGACCATGGACACGTTTGTCGCCTTCGTCATCGCTGCGGTTGTCCTCCTGTTCTTCATTCGACGCTACTTGAAAGACATGAGGAAGAAGGAGGAGCAAGCGCAGCAGGCTGTCGAGAAGGGGAAGTTTCATTCCGACGGATTCCGCGCCCAGCACCCCCACATCGACGCCACCTACTGCATCGGCTGCGCGGCCTGCACGTCAGTTTGCCCGGAAGGCGACGTCCTCGCGATATTGGGAGGCAAGGCCGTCATCGTCAACGGCCACAAGTGCATCGGGCACAGCCTGTGCGCGGAAGTTTGCCCGGTCGGCGCCATCACGATGGTCATGGCCGGCCCGAGCATGGGCGCCGACATGCCGCACCTGACCCCTGCATACGAAACCAGCATCCAGAATCTCTTCATTGCCGGAGAGCTCGGCGGTCTCGCTCTGATCAAGAATGCGATCTCGCAGGGGCTGGATTGCGTCGATACGATTGCCGGCAGAATCACGGGACTCCGCTCGGGCGGGTCGGCTGCTGACGTTCATGACGTGCTGGTCGTGGGCGCGGGCCCCGCGGGAATCAGCGCGTCGCTGCGCGCCATCGAGCGAAAACTCAACCACATCACGCTGGACGAAGGCGAAATCGGCGGCACGGTTGCAAAATATCCCCGCCAGAAACTGGTGATGACCAGCCCCGTCGAATTCCCGATGTACGGAAAGTTCAAGAAAACGGAACTCTCCAAGGAAGAGCTCATCGCTTTTTGGGACAAGGTCCTCAAGCGGGTCGATTTCAATTTCCGCAAGGGCGAAAAGGTGGACGACATCAAGAAGGGAGACGATGGCATCTTCACCGTCGTCACCCCGAAAGGCCAATACCGCTCGCACGCGGTGATTCTCGCCCTGGGCCGCACCGGGAGCCCGCGAAAGCTCGGCGTGAAGGGCGAAGATCTGCCCAAGGTGATGTACCGGCTGATCGAGGCGGACCACTACATCAATAAGAAGCTCCTCGTGGTTGGGGGCGGCGACAGCGCTGTGGAAGCGGCCATGGGCCTTGCCCACCAGGTGGGCAATCAGGTCACGCTCTCCTACCGCAAGGAGAGCTTCAGCCGCCTCAAGGAGCGCAATTCGCAGCGGCTTGCCGAGAGCATCCGCAAGGGGAAGCTCAAGGTGGTATTCAATTCGAATCCGGTGGAGTTCAAAGAAGATTCCGCCGTGCTCGATGTCGCTGGCACAGCCCAGGAGATTCCCAACGATTACGTCTGGATTTTCGCCGGCGGCGAGCCTCCCAACGCCTTCCTCAAGAAGATCGGCGTGCAGTTCGGAATGCGCGACATGACTTCGGAAGCCGGCAACGAAGTGCGGCAGAGGAACGCGCCTCCTGCGGGGCTTGGCTCGCCGACCCTTGTTGCGAGATGATGTTCCCGACGCACTTCACGAAACTCAAGAGGACGATCGCATGAACATGCGCTTTGCAACGATCGCAGTGATTCTCGCCACGGCTTTGGCAGGCGGCTGCTCGAAGAGCGCTGAGCCTGTGGCCCCGAGCGGCGCCGCCGCACCCGACGCAAGCACCGGAACCACACCCGCGGCGAACCCGATGCCCCAGGCCTCCGCGAGCGATGCCGAGGCCGTCCGCGCCGCGATCGAAGACCATCTCCGAAACAATCACAGCATCAACATGGCCGCGATGGATATGACCGTCGATTCCGTCAGCATCAATGGCGATCAGGCTCAGGCCAACGCCGCGTTTCACCTCAAGCAGGGCGGCACCGGAATGGTGATGACGTATTCCCTCCAGCGCCACGCGAATGGCTGGCTCGTGACGCACAGCCAGCCCGCCGACGGCCAGTTTGTCCATCCTCCGATGGACAAGAGCCACTCGGGCGCCGCGGCCAATCCGCCCGCTCCCGCCGCTTCGTCAACGCCCGACGTCTCCGACTTCCTCCGCAAACACTGATTCTCACGAACGCCGGCCTAAAGCGGGACGCGCGCTTGACACGGCGTGTTACCCTCTTGGCGCGAAGCTCCTTCAACGATTAACGCACGACCGAACTCATACCCTGAAGCAACGCCGGGAGGCGAAGAATGGCCGCCGAGATCAAGATACGAGTGAACGAGCAGGTGCACAGCGTCAGCGCCGCGCCGGATACGCCGCTGCTCTACGTCCTTTCGAATGACCTGCAACTGCAAGGCCCGCGCTTCGGCTGCGGGCTCGCCCAGTGCGGCTCGTGTTCGGTGCTGGTGGATGGCGCGGAGATGCGCTCGTGCGTCATTCCGGTGTCCGCGGTTGTCGGCAAATCCGTCACGACGCTCGAAGGGCTCCCCGCCTGGTATGCCAAGCAGAAAAAGCTCGCCAAGGCTCCCGCGCTCCATCCCGTGCAGCAGGCATTCATCGACGAACAAGCGGTCCAGTGCGGCTACTGCTTCAACGGCATGATCATCCAAGCCGCCGAGTTGCTCTCGAAAACGCCGCGGCCTACCGAGGCGCAGATTCGCTCGGCGATGAACGGCCATCTGTGCCGGTGCGGGGCTTACCCGCGGGTCATCAAGGCGATCAAGCGCGCGGCGCGGATCACGAGCGGAGTGCTGCACGCCGCAAACGATGAGGCAAAAGCGGAGGTGGCGCGATGAGCACCGCGAAGGCAACTCCCTCCCCCTTCTTCCCGCGCCGCGAATTCCTGAAGGCCGGCGGCGCTCTCGTCATCGGCTTCAGCAGCGCGGGCTTGCTCGGCGACGCGCTCTTTGCTCAAGACGCATCGAAGGTCGCGCGTGGCGCGGCTGCCGGTCCGCCCGATCCGAAGCAGATCGACACGTGGCTCGCCATTCACGCGGACAACACGGCCACCGTTTACATCGGCTACGTCGAGCTCGGCCAGGGCTCCACCACCTCGCTTCTCCAGATCTCGGCCGAAGAGCTGGATCTGGACATGAGCCAGGTCTCGACCCTCCGCCTCGACACCAACCTCACGCCGAATCAGGGCGGCACGTACTCGAGCTCTTCGATCGCGCGCGGCAGCCCGGCGATTCGCACCGCCGCCGCCGAAGCGCGCCAGGCGCTGCTCCAGATGGCGTCGAAAAAATTGGAAGCGCCGGTGGAAAACCTCACCGTGTCGAAGGGAGTCGTCTCGGCGATGGGGCCGGGCGGCAGCACGCTGCGGTCCGTCACCTACGGCGAGCTCGTCGGCGACAAACTCTTCAACCTGGCTTTCACCGGCACCGCGCCGGTGAAGCCCGTCTCGGAATACAAGCTGGTGGGCAAGCGTCCGGTGCGGAACGACATTCCTGAAAAAGTAAGCGGCAAGTACGTCTACCTCCAGCACCTGCGCCTCCCGGGCATGTTGCATGCGCGAATCGTCCGGCCGCGCGGCCAGACCGCGTACGGCTCCGGCGCGAAGGTCGCGACACTCGACGAAAGCTCCATTGCCCACATTCCAAGTGCGCGCGTGCTCCGAAAGGGCGACTTCATCGGCGTGGTTGCTGAGCGTGAATGGGACGCCGTCCGCGCGGCGCGGGATTTGAAGATCACCTGGGATATTCCCGCCGTTTTGCCGACGAGCGAAAGCGTCTACGACGTGATGCGCGCGGAAAAGACTCGGGACAGGGTCGTCTTGCAGCGTGGCGATGTTGACGCGGCCGTCACTGCCGCGGCGCACGTCGCGTCCGGACATTACCGGGCGCCCTATCAGGCCCACGCGCCCTTCGGGCCCAACGGCGCGCTCGCAGACGTTACGCCGGATTCGGCGCTGGTGATCTGCTCGACGCAGGACGTGTACGCCACGCGCAACACAATCGCCGGCATCATCGGCCTGCCGCCGCAAAAAGTTCGCGTGCAGTATTACGAAGGCTCCGGCACCTACGGCCACAGCTGCTACGACGACGTGGCGCAGGCCGCCGCCATTCTTTCCCAACTCGCGGGCAAGCCGGTTCGCCTCCAGTTCATGCGCTGGGACGAGCACGGCTGGGACCCCTACGGCCCCGCGCACGTGGGAGAAGTCCGCGCCGCCGCGAATGCCGATGGAAAAATCGTCGCCTACCAGTACGACGGCTGGCACCACAACTGGAGCGCCGTGGAAACCTCCGCGCAACTCGCGCTCGGCACGCCTGCCGCCGAATGGCAGGACGGCGCAGCCCAGATGGTCAATCCCTCCGATTGCGGAGGAATGTACGACATCCCCAACGTGCGCCTCGTGAACCATCATGTGCCGGGCATGAATTATCTGCGCGCCGCGTGGCTGCGCTCGCCGCTCGATCTTTCGTTTTCGTTTGCGTCGGAGCAGACCATCGACGATCTCGCGCGCCAGGCAGGCATTGACGCGTACGCCTTCCGGAAGCGCAATATCACGAGCGACCGCTGGATGGGCGTGCTCGACGCCGTCGCGCAGGCTTCGAAATGGACGCCGCGGCCGCCTGCCTCGAAACTATCGAATGCGAAAGTCGTCACCGGCCGTGGCATCGGCCTCGGCACGCACCTCACGTCCTACGGCGGCGCGGTCGTGGAAATTGAAGTGAACAAGGAAACCGGCAAGGTCGCGGTGAAGCGTATGTACGGCGCGATAGACGCCGGCCTCGCCGTGAATCCGGCGTTCATCGAGAATCAGATCAGCGGCCAATTGGTGCAGACCGCGAGCCGCATGCTGCTTGAGGAAGTGAAATTCAACAAGACCAACGTCACGAGCCTCGACTGGAACACCTATCCGATTCTCCGCTTCGAGGAATGCCCGGAGGTCACGCCGATCGTAGTGCAGCGCCTCGACCAGAAATCCACCGGCGCGGGCGAAGAAGTGATGGCCGCCGCCGCGGGCGCAATCGGAAACGCCTTCTTCGACGCCACGGGCGTCCACATGCGCGAGTTTCCGCTCACGCCGGACCGCGTCCTCGCCGCTCTCCGCCGCGGCTAGCCCATCCGCCGTGAGCCACGCCCCTACGAGAAGAACATGAAGGTGAAGGCGGCGGTTGCCTATGAAGGCCGGGAGCTGCTTTCGATCGAAGAGCTCGAACTGAGCGAACCTGGGCCGGACGACATCCTCGTCCGCATCGTCGGCTGCGGGCTTTGCCACACCGACGTGAAAGCGCGCGAAGGCATGGGCGTGCCGAAGCCCATCGTGCTCGGCCATGAAGGCGCGGGCATCGTCGAACGCGTGGGCGAGCGCGTCACCAAGGTCAAGCCGGGCGACCATGTCGTCCTCACCTACGATTCCTGCGGAGCGTGCCGCGCCTGCGCCGGCGGCAATCCCGCATATTGCGAGCACACGCGCGCGCTGAATTTCACCGACGACCGGTTCGGCGAGCCCGGCGTCTTCCGCAAGGGAAGCGATCCGATCCACGGACACTTCTTCGGCCAGTCCTCGTTCTCAACCTACGCCGTTTCCCGGCCGCGCAATACGGTCCCCGTGCGAAAGGACGCTCCGCTTGAAATCCTCGGCGTGCTCGGCTGCGGCGTGCAGACGGGCGCAGGCGCCGTGATGAACGCGTTTCAGGCCAAGCCCGGCAGCACGATTGCAATATTTGGAGCCGGTCCCGTGGGCCTCAGCGCCGTGATGGCTGCCGTGGTGTGCGGCTGTTCCGCGATCGTCGCCGTCGATGTGCTCGAATCGCGCCTCGCGATGGCGAAGCAGCTCGGCGCGACGCACGCTGTGCTGGCGGGCCCTCAAGTAAAAGCCGCGGAAGAAATCCTCAAAATCATTCCCGGCGGCGTGGACTACGCATTCGATTCGACCGGCCGCGCGGACAGCTTTCAGCAGGCCATCGGCTCGCTCGCGGCGAAGGGCCACTTCGGCTTTTGCGCGATCCCGGCGGAAGGCTTGAATCTCTCCGCCGTCATGCTGGGGGGCATCAGCGTTCGCGGGATCGTTCAGGGCGATAGCGTGCCGGACACGTTCATCCCGCACCTGATCGACCTGCACCTCAAAGGCCGCTTCCCATTCGACAAGCTCGTGACGAAATATCCCTTCGAGCGGATCAACCAAGCAGTCGAGGATCAGGCCAGCGGCAAGGTCGTAAAACCCGTCTTCACTTTCTAGGCACTAGCAGCTTGTTGAAGAATGGTGCCGTTTAGGGGGTCGGAGCTTCAGCTCCGACAAAATAGGCCCAAGAATAGGGGGCTTCAGCCCCTGAAGACAGAGCCTCTAGTCCTTTTTCAACAAGCTGCTAGGCTCACCTCGTCGTCTGGGGCTGGCTCGACGCCGGATTCGCCGCTCCGGCGGTAATCAGTATCACCGGAGGCGCGGGCTTCAGCGCGTCGAGCGCTTCAGGCGGAAGCTTATCGGCCCGGTTGACCAGCGCCGTCACCTGCCACATCTGCTGGTCGAGCAACGAGGCGTGGAAGCCCGGCATGCCGGTCAGCCGGATTCCGTTGTTCACCATCCAGTAGATGACGCCGGCCGGATCGTCCGTCACTTCGCCGTCCTTGGTGAAAAGCTGCGGCGGGGGCGGGAACATCCCCTTCGCGATCGCAGGCGCGGGCTGGTTCGGCAATCCGTGACAAGCCGCGCAATTCTTCTGATACACGTCCGCGCCGGTCACAAGGTCGGCGGTCGTGAACCCGGAAACGTCGCGCTTCGGCGCCTCGCGTCTGATTCGCGCGAAGAGTCCCGCTCCGGCAAGCCACGCCTCAAATGGCATGGGATGATCCGAAGCTGCGGCCGGCATCAGACCGCTCAAGGCATACGCCACGAAGAGCACCGGCAGGAGCAGCACTCCCACCACGAGGCCAACCCAGAATTTTTTCATCGATCGTCCCCTTTCACTGGCCTCGTGGATAGCACACTGGCCCGGCCCGTTCAAGCAACTCCGCGATGTCGTCGCGCCGACACACGAACGCGTTTGCGTGCGCATGCGCCGAATTTTTTCGCGCCGCGCGTTGCTGCGCGCCCGAAGTTTTTGCGGCTAACACTCGTGAACTCAGGCCGATCCACGGGCGCGCGCCCGCAGGAGTATTACGTTATCTAGATCGATAAGGCAATTGACATACGATGTGCCAATCGATACGATGCGCGGGGGTTTTGGACATGGAGAAAGCAAAAGTCAAAGTCTCGCCCAAATTCCAAGTCGTCATCCCGAAAGCTCTCCGCGAGGAGCTCAAGATCGAGCCGGGCCAGGAGCTTCTGATGTACTCGCTCGACGGCGCGCTGCGGCTGGTGCCCCGCCGCTCGATCCGCGAGCTTCGGGGAATTGCCAAGGGGCTGAGATGGAAAGACGAGCATCGTGACCACTCGGAGCGCTTCTGAACTCTACGTCGTCGATGCCACCGGCTGGCTCGAGTATCTGACCGAGGATTCGAAAGCCGCCGCCTTCGCTCATTACCTTGAAGGCGACGCCTCCGTGCTCGTCCCGTCTCTGGTCATCTACGAAGTCTATAGGCATCTCGCCAAGCACCGCGGCCGCGCCCTGGCCGACCGCTTCGCCTCCCAGGCGCTTCTCCGCCGGGTCGTGCCGCTCGACGAGACCATTGCCCTCGCCGCCGCAAACGCCAGCCTCGACCATCGGCTCTCCGGCCCCGATTCGATCATCTACGCCACGGCGCGCGTCTGCCACGCCCAGCTCGTCACCGCCAACACCCACTTCCGCGGCCTCCCCGGCGTCATCATTCCCTGAGATGCTGAGGTTGTGTGGAAGCCAGGATGGAGCGCGCCACCGCCGCCGATGCAAAAAGCATCCTGGGTCGGCATCGCGAAGGGTGTTTCTCTCCAACTACCCGGATTCGCGGGAACCAGCAACGTCGTCAAGTCACGCGGAGCGGATCATGGTCAACAGCATCTTGAATCTCGTGACTGCTTTCAGGGCGTGAGGTTGCTGCGCCGGCATGAGAACCGCTCCGCCGGCCTTTGTCGGCAGCGGCTTGCCGGAAACCGTGATTTCCGCTTCACCCTCTAGAACGTGAGCCAGGGCATCGAACGGGGCCGTATGCTCGCTCAGGCCCTGGCCTTCATCGAATGCGAACAGCGTGACGGTTCCGGTGGGCCGGTGCACGATCGTCCGGCTGACAACGGCTCCTTCTTGATAATTCACGAGATCGATCAAGGAAATCACTTCAGCTGCTGCTATCTCGCGTTTATTTCCGCTGGGTTGCGAACTCATCTTTGAATCCCTCTCGTTCCGAAGTTGGCTCGTTTGCCACCCCGGCTTTCTGCAAGATGCGCTGATTCCTCGCTATTTCCGAGTGCGGCCGGTCGTGCTCTTGGGATGAGTCTTGCACTTCTTGATCTCCGCCGCCGGGGGCCACGATACCGTCAGCAGGAAGGCGCTGTCCTCGATGGCCTCCACATCATGGGGCACGCACTGATCCAATGCCAGCAGGTGCCCGACCGGGAGATCCACCACCTGCTCCGGCAGATGGACTTGAATATGACCACTCAGCGCCTGCACGGAAATTCTGGCTGTCGCCGTGTGCTCGTGCATGCGGCTGTTCGCCTTCATCGCGATCAGAACAATGCGAAGATCCGGATGCTTCACTAGAGTCTTGGAGCTTCGCCCAGTGGCCTGGAGCCAGGATTCATCCTGGTGCAGTTGGTCGAGTTCACCGGTTAGGTCGAATTGGAGCAGCGGTCTGGTCAGAGTGCCCTTTATGAGTTCGTGCCCGGAACGGGGCCTCCGGGATTTCTTAATGGGGGCGATAGCCATACGTTGTTCTCCTCAACTACTCGTTCCTCGTATACGCCCCCTTCCGAAAGGAAGTCAACGTGGCGAAGGTAGTTTACATTTCCCGCCAACCGCGCAATCGCTTCTCCGGCCTGCATCCGATCGTTTGCGCCACCGCGCGCGACCGGTTGGCGCGCGTGAGCTCGCCCGCCTACCTCTACGAACTCGTCGGCACCTTCGGCGCCGACCCCTTCCACGGCTTGATTTCCGGTGCATCGGCCGCGGAAGCTTGCGCGCTTTACAGCCGGCGGAAAAGTGCCCGAAAATCGGAAGGGTGGGTTTTCAGCACCGTAGGCGCGCCAGAAGTTAGCCTGAGATAAAGAAGTCGCGCGTAGCGCGTTCCGATGCGCTGTTCTTGTCGCAGCAAGTAGTCGATCTACGGGCGCCGCGGTCTTCAGCGCGGCATGTTTCCCGTCCGCGCGTCTGCCGGGCCCATCTCGTCACCGCCAACACCCACTTCCGCGGCCTCCCCGGCGTCATCATTCCGTAGCGTTCAGCGCCAACCCAGCGGTCTCAGGAGCAGCTTTGAGCGTAGCCGACGGGGGATATGGACATAACAACCGCGAGCCATTCCCTTGCTGATAAGCTGTTGTCCCTTCAGCCCCAGCTGACGTTTCAACCCGCCCGGGGGGTTAGTTTTCGATACGCGCGCTGTACGGCCAATTGTGTCGTCGGTTGCTCTATACTGGATGGTTATCTAGACTGCACCCGCAAGTGCTCCCGGCTTGGGTCCCGGCCAAGATCGTTTAAGGAGCTTGATCCGAGTCAGAGTCATACTGGAGAGGACCAGGCACAGTGAACCACAGCTATCTTCGACGCTACCTCGACTTACCAGCACTGATTTACCTATTGAGGGAACGAAAGATCACGCTCCTCGATCCCAGATCTTGGGACGATAGCAACGACTCGCACTATCTCGCATTGTATCGAGAGAAGAAGGAGCTCAAGTCGGTTTTGGCGCTTTGTTTCACTCAGGCCAACGAGACATATCATCATTGGCGGATATTCGCGGGTGGATCAAGCGGGGTCTGCGTTCGATTCAAGCGGTCGTCGCTGCTCAAGGCCACTAAAGTGGAGCCCGGTTTGCGAGTCAGGGCCATCACATATCTGACATTGGACGAAATCGAAAAGCGGACGCTTGTGATCGAAGATCTCCCGTTCTTGAAGCGATATGCTTTCGAAGACGAGAACGAATTTCGAATGATTTACGAGTCCGATACATTGAAGAGGCCGAAGCTCGATATCGATATTCCGTTGTCTTGCATCGACAGAATCACGCTCAGCCCGTGGATTCACTACGACTTGTTTAAGCGCCTCAAACAAGTCTTGCGGTCCATCGATGGCTGTAGCGCGCTGAGCGTGGTGCGATCTACCCTAGTTAGTAATGAAGAATGGAAAGCCCACGGAGAAAATGCAAGATAATACAGCTCTGCGTCAAGCGCGAGGGCTCGCCGCTCGCAAATGAGGACGTTAGTTAAGCGCGGCAGGACTAAGCATGACCTCATCCGACGAAAGAAAACTCAAATACTCAGATGTCTCAGTTCCAACTTACTAGCGAGATTATTAAGCTCTCCGTCGCGCGAACTTGGGATGAAGCGAAGCTTGATGGTCCTTGCTCGAGGTCTACGAGGCGGACCAGCCAGAAACATGCCTCTGCGGTCACTACCCAATCATCGAGCTGTGCGTACTGCTCAATCGCCGCAACGGTGCTCGCGCCACGGTTGGCAATTGCTGCGTCAAGAAATTTGTCGGATTACCATCCGACAAGATATTCCAAGGGATCAAACGAGTCCGCAAAGACATTTCACAGTCACTCAATGCAGAGGCTATCCAGCATGCCCACGAGCGCAGGTGGATCAATGAATGGGAGAAGGACTTCTACTTTAGTGTGATGCGAAAGCGTCGTCTCACGTTAAAGCAGAGAGCTAAGAAACTCGAGATCAACGACCGTGTGCTGCAGAGGATGAAGAAACAGTGATGGCAAAGGCTGACAACTGCATATACTCGGGCCTCTGAGTGGTTGATCGGAGACAGAATACCGTTGACCAAAACGCGCACACAATCCCTCCGCAACTCCGCGTATCCGCGATTCTTTACACGAACAACCGGATGAAATCGCCCTGGGATCGTGCTACGGTAATCGACGGTTGAGAAGATGATGGAAGAAAGAAAATTCGGTGGCAGCGAGCTGCGAGACATCAGCCTCGGTGCTGAATCGACGACCCGGCTAGGGTCGTCGTCCCGAGCGGGTTCGCTGCGGCGAACGAGCCGAGGGACCTGCTTTTCCGCGCCAACTAAGTGTCACACCCTGCCGAGTAATGTCGCCCCTAAGTTATTGAAAACAAACAATCGGTGCACATCTTACTCGACACACTTTTCGAGGGTGCGCTCGGCAACCTTCAGGCCTCCGAGTTAGCCCAAAAGCGACCATGGAAAACATTCAAATCACGCTGCCGGATGGCTCGACGCGCGAGGTGCCCAGCGGCACCACGGCCGCGCAGATCGCCGGCCAGATCGGGCCGCGCCTCGCCAAGGACGCTCTCGTCGCGCGCGCCGATGGCGAGCTTGTCGATCTCTCGCGCCCCCTCGACCGCAATGTAAAACTCTCGATCCTCACCGCGAAAGATCCCGAAGCGGTGCAGGTCTTCCGCCACTCGGCCGCGCATCTGCTCGCCGCCGCCGTCCTCGAGCTTTACCCGGACGTAAAGCTCGGCGTCGGCCCACCGATCGAGACCGGATTCTTCTACGAATTCCTGCGCGACCAGCCGTTCACGCCCGAGGACCTCGAAAAAATCGAGGCCAAGATGCGCGAGCTCGCCGCGAAAGACGTTCCCAACGAGCGCAAGCTGATTCCCAAGCCCGAGGCGCTCGAGCTCTATCGCAAGTCGAACCAGGAATTCAAATGCGAGCTGGTCGAGGAAAAAGCCATCGAGCCGATGGTCTCCTTTTACACCACGGGGAAGTTCATCGACTTCTGCCGCGGCCCGCACATCCCCTCCACCGGCCGCATCAAGGCCTTCAAGCTGATGAATGTCGCGGGCGCCTACTGGAAAGGACAGGAAGGCAATCCGCAGATGCAGCGGATCTACGGCGCGTGCTTCGTCGATCAGAAAGAGCTCGACGAATACCTGCACAAGCTCGAGGAAGCCAAGCGCCGCGACCATCGCAGGCTCGGCCAGGAGCTCGATCTTTTCAGCATTCAGGACGAAGCCGGGCCGGGCCTGATCTTCTGGCATCCGAAGGGCGGCATCATCCGCCGCCTGATGGAAGATTGGCTGCGCACCGAGCTGACCCGCCGCGGCTACGATCTCGTCTACACCCCGCACATCATGCGGCTCGACCTGTGGAAGACGAGCGGCCACGCAAATTTCTACCGCGAGAACATGTTCGGCGCGATCGAAGTCGAAAAGGCCGATTACCAGCTCAAGCCCATGAACTGCCCGGGCCACATCCTGATTTTCAAATCGCACCTGCGCAGCTATCGCGAGCTGCCGGTGCGGCTCGCCGAGCTGGGCACGGTCTATCGCTACGAGCGCTCGGGCGTGCTCCACGGCCTGATGCGCGTCCGCGGATTCACGCAGGACGACGCTCACATCTTCTGCATGCCGGAGCAGATCGAAAAGGAAGTGCAGGATTGCGTCGAGTTCGCCTGGGAAGTGCTGCGCGTCTTCGGCTTCAGCGATTACGTGGTCGAGCTTTCCGGCGGCGACCCCGCGCATCCCGAGATTTACGCCGGCACTCCCGAAGAATGGAAACGCGCCGAGGATGCGCTCACCAATACGCTGAAGCGCATGAACGTCCCGTACAAATACATTCCGGGCGAGGCCGCGTTCTACGGCCCGAAGATCGACGTGAAGCTCGTGGACGCGATCGGCCGCCCGTGGCAGCTCACCACCGTGCAGTTCGATTTCAATCTGCCGCGGCGCTTCGAGCTGGAATACGTTGGCGAGGATGGCGCGCGCCACCAGCCGCTGATGGTCCATCGCGCGCTGTGGGGCTCGGTTGAGCGGTTTTTCGGCGTGCTGATCGAGCACTACGCCGGGGCCTTTCCGGCGTGGCTCGCTCCCGTGCAGGCTTCGGTGCTGCCGCTCAGCGAAAAGACCATCGACTACGCGCGGAAGGTCACACAGCAGCTCAAGGACGCGGGCTTCCGCGTCCACCTCGACGACCGCAACGAAAAGCTTCAGGCGAAAATCCGCGACGCGCAGATGCAAAAGATTCCGTACATGCTCGTCATCGGCGGCAAGGAAGCCGAAGCGGGCACCGTCGCCGTGCGCCACCGCTCGAAGGGCGATCTCGGCCCGCGCCCGCTCGATCAATTCATCGCCGACCTGCGCAATGAGGTAGAATCCCGCGCGACGCAGTAGCCGGCGAAGAAATGAAAATCTCAATCGTGAAGTACGTTGCCGCGGCGATTGCATTCGCGTTGATCGGATTTTCCGCTTGGCCGCAGAAGGACGCGAATCGCGAATGGACCGACAAGCACTTCGCGGCGGCGTTTGACGAGCTTTTCCCCATCAGTCACGCGGAAGGCGACTTCATCGCGGTTCGCGCCCACCAGGACGGCGAAAACAACGCGCTCGAATTCTCGCTGGTGCTCGAAAACACGCAGGACGCCCGCGCCATCCGCGCCACGCTTCGCGAAGCCCAGGACCGGCCGCTCTACCAGCAGCTTCTCGCGCTCCATTCCAAAGATGCGTCGCGGTCGTATCAAGAGATGAAGCAGGATTTGAAAATGCGGGAGTGGAAATTCTCCGCCGAGCAGTGCCCGGCCATCGCGGCGCAGTTCAAAGCGTTCAACAACATCGTGTTCGTCCGACCACGCGACGAGGACGAAGTTGCCGAACATCCCATCCTCTACCAGTTCCACGAATCCGTCGGGGGCAGCGATTCCGAAGTGGTCGAATTCCTGGAATCCCGCGGTTTTCCTCGATGGGCCAACGATACACACAAGGCGCTCGATTCCTGCGCCGCCTCGGCGGGAACAACCGGCAAGAAATAGGCGCGGCGACGCTCGCCCCTTGCGCGGGTGCCGGATTAGTAGTATTGGTTTGCCGCTCTCGAGGGAAGGAGAAAACCCATGCGAGTGAAACTCTTCATCATCGCCGCGGCGTGTGTGCTGGCCTTTGTGATTGCCGGCGAGCATTTCACTCCGGCTGTCTCCGCCACGGGCCCGATTCCGGTGGATTGCGATCGCGCGTGCCTAGAAGGGCTGGCCAATCAGTATCTCGCAGCGCTCGTGGCGCACGATCCGAAGCGCCTGCCGCTCGCCGCCGACGTGAAGTACACCGAACAGGACCAGGTGATGGACGTCGGCGACGGATTCTGGGGCACGGCCACCGCGATCGGCGGCTACAAGCACTGCTTCTCCGATCCGGTCGCCGAGCAGATCGGCTGCATGGTGACCATGCACGAGGGCGAGCACCTGCTGATCATGGGCATGCGCCTGCGCGTGGAGCTCGGCCGGATCACGGAAATCGAGACGACTTACTACCGGCAGGGTGGCGGAGGCCCGAACAACATCGCCGGCCTCGACACGAGCCAGCCGGAACCGATCTGGTTCAATGCCATTCCTCCGGCGCAGCGCGTTTCGCGCCAGCAATTGATCCGCACGGCCAACATGTACTTCGAGGGACTGGAGAACAACGACGGGAAGGGCAACTACCCGTTCGCCGACGATTGCGACCGCATGGAAAACGGAATGCGCACCACGAACAATCCGACACTTTCGCCGAACGCGCCTTTCAACGCCTTTGCGATGAGCTGCATGGCGCAGTTCAAGAGCGGCTACTACGCGATCGTTACGCGAATTCATCACCGCCGCTTTCCGCTCGTGGATGAAGAGCGCGGCATCGTGTGGGCCTACGTGATCTTCGATCAACCCGGCACCGTGCAAACCATTCACCTCACGAACGGCCAGGACGTCTCCATGAAGAATTTCAACCGGCCCTCGAGCATCGAGGTCTCCGAGGTGTTCAAGATCGAAAACGGCAAGATCCGCCGGATCGAAATGGTGGGGTCCGGCTTGCAGTATCATCTGAATTCCGCGTGGGGCGGGATCAGCGACAAGTAGGTTTCATCCTGGGGGGCAACCGGCGTGACGAGAAAATGTTTTTGTGTTGTAGCGATGGCCGGCATTCTGGGCAGCCTCGCCTGTGCCGGTGCGGCTCGAGCACAGGCCCCGCCCGCCGCACCGGCGCCGCAGGCGGCAGCAAACGCGAATCTCACAGCGGGCACCGAGAGCGGCATCGGCATCTTCCAGCAGCGCTGCATGGGCTGCCACGGAAATCCGAATCTCGAGCGCGTGCCTACGCCGGACACAATCCGGCAGCTGTCCCCGGAGAGAATCTACGACGCGCTGACCATCGGTGCGATGAAGACTCAGGGAGACACCCTGACGGAGGACCAGAGGCGCATGCTGGCCACGTTCCTGAGCGGCCGGCCGCTCGGCAGCCTGAAAGTAGGCGACGCGATGGACATGCCGAACCAGTGCGCGGCGAATCCTCTCCTCTCCAATCCAGCCTCCGGGCCTTCGTGGAATGGCTGGAGCGCCGATCTGACCAACACGCGCTTTCAGAGCGCCAAGGCCGCCGGACTCACCGCCGATCAGGTGCCGCACTTGAAATTGAAATGGGCGTTCGGCTATCCCACCGGGCTATCCGCGTTCGGCCAGCCCACGGTCGTCTCGGGACGCATCTTCGTCGGCAGCGACATCGGCTACGTCTATTCGCTCGACGCGGGCACCGGGTGCGTCTACTGGTCGTATCCGGCCAAGGGGAACGTGCGCGGCGCCGTCAGTGTGGCGCGCGTGAAGGGCCGCGGCGCGACGAAGTATGCCGCCTACTTCGGCGACGCCCACGCCAACGTATATGCCGTGGACGCGCAAAACGGCCAGCCGCTCTGGACGACGCGCGTGGACGACCACTTCGTGGCGCGCATCACCGCCGCCCCCAAGGTCTACAACGGTGTCGTGTACGTTCCCGTCTCGTCTTCGGAGGAGTTTTCGGCTTCCAACCTCGACTATTCCTGCTGCACGGGCCGCGGAAGCCTGGTGGCGCTCGACGCGAGCACCGGCAAGCAAATCTGGAAGACGTACGTGGTGGACGCACCGAAGCCCACGCGGAAGAATTCGAAAGGCGTTCAGCAATACGCGCCGTCGGGCGGCTCGATCTGGAATTCGCCCACGATCGATGCGCGGCGCAATGCAATCTACTTCGGAACCGGCGACGGGCAGAACGAGCCCGCTCCGGATACCACCGACGCCGTGATGGCGCTCGATCTGAAGACGGGCAAGGTTCTGTGGTTCTATCAGGCGGAAGCGGGCGACGCGTTCATGGGCGGGTGCAACGGACCGGAGAGGACCGACAACTGCCCGTCGGTGAACGGCCCCGACCAGGACATCGGTAATTCACCCATCCTGCGCAAGCTTCCGGGCGGCAAGAGCGTCGTCGTTTTCGGAATGAAGGACGGAACCGCCATCGCTCTCGATCCCGACCGGAAGGGCGCGGTGGTGTGGAAGGTCCACGCGGTCGAAATTCCCAAGGGCCAGGAGAAAAACTTCATGGCGCGCCTGAACGGCATCGTGTGGGGCGGCGCGGCCGACGATCGGAACGTCTACTATGGATTGCAATCGGGCGGAATGATCGCGCTGAAATTGGCGACCGGCGAGCGCGTATGGAAAGCCACCTTTCCGAAACCAGGGACTGCTCGCGTCTCGAACTCCGCCGCCGCGACGGCGATGCCCGGCGTGGCGTTCGTTGCCGGAACCGATGGAAAGCTGCTCGCGGTCTCGACCGCCGACGGCAAGATTCTGTGGGAATACGACACGGCGCAGAAATTCGAGACGGTCAATAAAGTTGCGGCCAAGGGCGGCGCCATCAACTCCATCGGCCCCACGATCGTGAATGGAATGCTCTTTATCGGCTCGGGCTACGCCGTCACCGGCAGCAATTCCGGCAACGTGCTTCTGGCTTTCTCGGTCCAGTAGAGGCTTGCAGCTTCCCCGGCATTCCCCGGCCCGCCGATGAAATCTCAAAGGGAAAGTGGATTAGTTTCCGATAAACGCGTTCAGCAGGCGGAACTTTGGGAGGGGACGCGTTTGAAAGCTGACGATCATCGGCATAACATGGCGTAGTGAAGATCGCTCCCTCTTGTTTGTTCGCGATAATCGCGTTGGTAGGCTGCGGTGGCCATGGCCCTCGCAGTTTCTCAGCCCTTGGCTCAGTGACTACAATCACCGTGACGGGGAGTGGCGCTTCTAACTTCTCACCAAAGATCACGGATTCCCGGACGATTTCCCAAATCGTACGTTTTGTCGATTTACACCGAACCGGCTGGGATGTGCCCTGGTCCGGTGTACCAGTGCCAGTTGTCGTCGCCGAGTTCTACAGCGGCACCGAATTCAAGGGTAGCTTCGGTGTTGGCAAGGATTTCCTGGAAACTCAAAGAAACGGTGGATTTTTCTCCCAACGCGCCGCTCCCGATGAGGTTCGCGGCTTCCTCGAATTGTTGACTCCTAACTCGGACTCATTCACTGCGCGCGCAGAAAGTGAGCACATTCTCGACGGCGACTTTCGGATTCTGAGAAGCGTTGACTCAGTGCCAACGCAAGTCAAATCAGCCTTCGCAGCATTAGTACGAGAGTTCAGATTCGGAATGGCAGATCCCGGCCAAGACTTCCAACTTACAGATGTGATCCACCGGGAAGGGCTCCCTCGGCGGAGACTGATCTTTGCCGGAATCTCTGACAAGAAGTGCTTCCTCCATTATGAAATGGGCGGAAGAGGGCATTCCTATTATGTGGTCGTTTTTGAAAGTGGGCCGTCAGAAGCGACGTTCATCTGGGGAGGGACGCTGCTGAAACCTGCTGCAACCTTTCCGGAGCTACAGTCGAACCATTACGTGGCAACCAGTCTCTCCGATGGCAACTTGGCGTTTTAGGGAAACTCCCTGGAACCATCGTTTACCAGTGTGAATCATCGACCCGACTCCCGATTAGTCGGATTATCGGAAACTGGCCCACTGCCACGGAATCCGAACTTGCAGGCAGGTTAGAAACCCGTGCTATACTTTTTGACCTGTCGCCTCCAGGCGCGTTTCTGTAGACTCGGGGGACAGGATATCGGGTGGCGAACACAGATTTCGCCGGCCCGGGAGGTGGGTTTATCGCTGAACGGGGTGCGGGTGGTCTTCGGGTAAACGAGCGTATTCGCGCTCGTGAAGTCCGTGTGGTTGATGAAGCAGGGAATCAGCTTGGCGTGATGACCCTGTTCGACGCGATGAAGGCGGCGCGGGATGCTGGGCTGGATGTGGTGGAAATCTCGCCAAGCGCAGTGCCACCGGTCTGCAAGCTCGTCGATTACGGAAAATTTCTCTACGAGCTAAGCAAAAAGGCCCACGAAGCCAAGAAGCATCAGAAGAGCTCGCACATCAAGGAAGTGAAGTTCCGGCCCGCCACCGCCGAGCACGATTATCAGGTGCGGAAGAACCAGATCATCCGCTTCCTCGGCGAGGGCCACAAAGTGAAGGCCATGATCTTCCATCGCGGGCGCGAGATGGCGCACCAGGACGTGGGCCGCGCGAAGATGGAGCGGCTGCTCAAGGACATCACGGAGTACGCGCTGGTGGAATTCGGGCCGAGGATGGAAGCGAATATTTTGCTGGCGCTGCTGGCGCCGAAAAAGGGCTCGCCAGCTCCGGCTCCGGCGCGTCCCGCGTAAGAAATCGCGGCGGACACGCCCGGAAAATTTTTCAGAAGAGGAAATCGTGAAGAAGAACAAGAAAATGAAGTTGAAGACGCATCGCGGCGCGGCCAAGCGATTCAAGATCTCGTCCACCGGAAAAATAATGCGGTGGCATTCGGGCAAGCGCCACCTGCTGGGCACGAAGGCGCCGCGGCGGCAGCGCAAGCTCGCCGGCGACGTGCAAGTGAATCCTTCGGACGTGCACAACGTGCGCCTCGCATTGCCATACGGCCTGAAGTAGCGGCCTCTTAAGAGTTTCTTGAGCCAGGCAGAGCAAAACCCGCCGCGGCGGGCCTGCCGACTCACCCTGAATCCGCCTCTGGCGGACGAAGGGCCGACAAGCCGGAATCTCCGGCTTGCTTTGCTCCCGCTCCCGAGTAACATCGGGTTGCCGGGGCCACATGAACACGCCGCGGAGACAAGCGCAGTGGCAATCTGCGCCGAGTCCCATTTTGGGGGCGGCGCAGCGCTGTGCACCCTCTCCGCGTAACCCAGGAATTTTTCGCAATCATCACAGGAGAAGAGAACCATGGCTCGAGTGAAACGAGGCACGAAGCGCCGCGCCCGGCGTAAGAAGCTGTTGAAGCACGCGAAGGGCTTTTTCCTCACAAAGGGAAAGCTCTTCCGGTCGGCGAAAGAGGCGGTGAACCGCTCGCTGCGGTACACCTACCGCGACCGCCGCACGCGCAAACGCGATTTCCGCACGCTGTGGATTCAGCGCATCGGAGCGGCCGCGCGCGCCAACGGCACCACGTACAACCAGTTGATCCACGGGCTGAAGGTGGGCGGAAACGAGATCGACCGGAAGATGCTGGCGGACATGGCCGTGCGCGACGCCGAAGGATTTGCAGCGCTCGTGGCGTCCGCGAAGCAGCATCTCGCGTCCGCGCCCAAGCCGCAGCCCGCGGCCTAGTGCGCGCTTGGTATTGGCGCTGATTTTGTAGGGGCGGCCTGAACTCGTCCCGAGCATTGTCGAGGGAGGCCGGCGCATTTTCTTTGTAGGGGCGGGTTTGAGACCCGCCCCTGCGGCCCAACATTTCAATGGCGACGAACGATCCCACCACACAGACTCTCGCGCAGCTCGGCGATGGGACGCCCGAAAAGGTCGTCGCGCGCTTCGACGGCGTGCGTCATGAGTTCGACGAGCGAGCGGCGGGCGCCTCGTCGGATCCGGAAACCTGGAAGAGCTTTGTCGTTCAATGGACCGGGCGGAAATCCGGCGTGCTGTCGCAGATCACCGACAACTGGCTCAAGCCGGCGCCGCCGGAACTGAAGAAAGCGGTCGGGCAGGAGCTGAACAAGCTCAAGGCCCACGTCGAAGCGGTACTGGAAGAAAAATGCAAACAAATTGAAGCCGGGGCGGAGCAAGCGGCGGCGGCACGGGGGCAGATCGACCTGTCGCTGCCGGGCGTCGAGCACGCGATCGGCACGCGGCACCTGATTTACCAGACCTACCAGGAACTCGAGCGCATTTTTCTTTCGATCGGATTCAGCGTGGTCGAAGGCCCGGAAATCGAGACGCCCTATTACAACTTCGAGGCGCTCAACATCCCCGAGCACCATCCGGCGCGCGACAACATGGACACGTTCTACATCCACGGCGCGCGCGGCGGGCATCTGCTGCGCACGCACACCTCGCCGATGCAGATCCGCACGATGGAAAAAGAAAAGCCGCCGGTGCGCATCATCGTCCCCGGAAAAGTGTATCGCCGGGACAATCCCGATTCGACGCACGGCTACATGTTCCACCAGATCGAAGGGCTGGCCGTCGATGCGGACATCACCTTCTGCGATTTCAAGGGCACGGTGGAATATTTCGTCCGGGAATTTCTGGGGCCCAAGGCGAAGACGCGCCTGCGCCCGAGCTATTTCCCGTTCACCGAGCCTTCCGCGGAGGTGGACGCGACGTGCCACGTCTGCGGCGGTAGCGGCTGCCGCGTGTGCAAATTTTCCGGCTGGATCGAGCTGTTTGGCGCGGGGATGGTCGATCCGGCGGTCTATGGCTTCGTGAAGTACGACCCGGAAAAGCTTTCGGGGTTCGCATTCGGGATGGGCGTGGACCGCCTGGCGATGATGAAGTACGGCGTCACCGAGCTGCCCGTGCTCACGCAGAACGACGTGCGCTTCCTGCGCCAGTTTCCATGACAATCGCCATGCCTGCCGTGGACCCAAAGCAACGATTCTCGAACCGCGTGGAGGATTACGTCCGCTACCGCCCGGGATATCCGCGCGCGATCCTGGACGTGCTGCGCGAGGAGTGCGGCCTCGCGCCCGAGTCGATCGTGGCGGACATCGGGTCGGGCACGGGGCTGTTCGCCGAGCTTTTTCTTGAAAACGGCAACCTAGTGTACGGCGTGGAGCCGAACGCGGCGATGCGCGACGCAGGCGAGCAGCAACTGGAGAAATACCGGCACTTTTGCAGCGTGGCGGGATCGGCCGAGGCCTCCACTCTCGCGGACGCGAGCGTGGACCTCGTGGTGGCGGGGCAGGCGTTCCACTGGTTCGATCGCGACGCCGCGCGCCGTGAGTTTGCGCGCATCCTGAAACCGCAGGGATGGGTCGCGCTGGTGTGGAACGAACGCGCCGTGGACGCGACGCCGTTCATGACCGAGTACGAACTTCTGTTGCAGCGCCACGGGACGGGCTACTCGACGGTTCAGCACGTGTACTCCGAGCAGGCCGAGCTCAAGGATTTCTACGGGAACGCGGAAGTGCGCACGCGGGAGTTTGAGAATCAGCAGCACGTCGATTGGGAAGGCCTCAAGGGCCGCTTGATGAGCGCATCATACGCGCCGCGCCCTGGCGATCCGAGGCATGAGCCGATGATCCGGGACCTCGAAAGGATTTTCGCGGCGCATCAAAGCGGCGGCCGCGTGATGATTCTCTACCGCGCGCGCATCTGCTGGGGACGGCTCGGGCCGAGCGCGGGACGGAAGGGCGGATGAAGGTTCTCTACAACTGGCTGAAGGAGTTCACCGACGTGAAAGCGCCGGCGGCGGAGCTGCGCACGCGGCTTTCGCTCGCAGGCACCGCCATCGACTCGCTGGAAGAATCGGCGGCGGGGCCGGTGCTCGACGCGGAAATCACCGCGAACCGTCCCGACTGCCTGGGCCACTACGGAATGGCGCGCGAGGTGGCGGCGATCTACCGGCTGCCGGTGAAGCCGCTCCGGCCGAAGCTGAAGGAGGCGAGCGACAAAGCCGCAGCCGCGACGCGCGTGGATATCGAAGCGCCGGACCTCTGCGGACGGTACACGGCGCGGATTCTGCGCGGCGTGAAGATTCAGCCGTCGCCCGACTGGCTGCGCCAGCGCCTCGAGGCGATCGGGCAGAACTCGATCAACAACGTGGTGGATGTGACGAACTACGTGATGTTCGAGCTCGGGCAGCCGCTGCACGCGTTTGATCTCGACAAGCTCGGCGAAAAGCGGATCGTGGTGCGGCGCGCACGGCCGGGGGAAAAGATGCGCACGCTCGACGGCGCGGAGCGCACGCTGGCAAAAGACATGTGCGTGATCGCGGACGCCTCGCGCGCGGTGGCCATCGCCGGGGTGATGGGCGGGGCCGAAAGCGAAATCGGCTTCAGCAGCCGCAACATTCTGCTCGAATCGGCGTGGTTCGATCCCGTTTCGGTCCGACGCACGTCGAAGGCGCTCGGCCTGCGCACGGAAGCATCGTACCGCTTCGAGCGGGGCGCCGATCCGGAGATGGCGGAGATGGCGTCGCGCAGGGCCGCGGAGCTGATCCAACAACTGGGCGGAGGCGAAATTCTCGCGGGTGTCGTGGACGCCTACCCGGGCCGCCAGCCCGCGCTTACCATCGAACTTTCGCGCGAGGAACTGCTCCGCGTGATGGGCGCGGATGTCCCCGACCGCGACATCGAGGAAATTCTCGGCGCGCTCGGATTTCATCCCGTGCGCAAGGACGTGAACCGCGGCAGCGAAGGCTCGCTGCTGGCCGTGTGGGAGTGCCAGCAGCCTTCGTGGCGGCGCGACGCGGCACGCGGGATCGACCTGATCGAGGAAGTGGCGCGGCATTACGGCTTCGAAAAGTTTCCGCCGCGGCTGCCGCCCGCAAAACAGCCGGCGCGCCGCCTGTCGCACGCGGCGGCGCTCGACCGCTTGCGCGAGCAGGTGATCGCGTTGGGCTACCAGGAAATTGTGGCGATTCCGCTGGTGGATGCGCGGCGCGACGAGCTGTTCCGCGCGGAGGGCGTCGCACCCGCGGTGATCGGCAACCCGCTGGCGGAAGATGCGTCGTTGATGCGCTCCACGGGAATCGTCAGTATGCTGGGCGCGCTCGAATGGAATTTGAACCATGGCCAGCGCAATCTGCGGCTGTTTGAAATCGGGAGCGCGTACGAATTGCGCGAGGGGGAACCGGTCGAGACGCGGGTGCTCACGCTCGGGGCCACGGGCCTCGCGCGCGAAAAGACGATTCACGAAGCGGCGCGCGATTTCGGCTTCGCGGATTTGAAGGGCGATCTCGATAGCGTCGGCGCGCTCGCCGGGAGATTCGCCTGGAAACTGGGCGGGCCGGCATGGCTCGCCGGTGGCCGCGCGGCACAGGTTTTTGCAGGAAGTGCGGCGCTGGGCGTGGCCGGCCAGCTCGCGCGGCGCATCGCGGATCAGCTCAAGCTGCGGCAGGAAATCTTTGTGGCCGAATTGCGCCTCGAGCCGCTGCTGGCGGCGATGGAGTCCGCGCACGTCGCGTTGAAATTCGCACCGATTCCGCGCTTCCCGGCCGTCGAGCGGGATTTTTCGCTGGTGCTGGCGGATGGCGCGGCGTTCGCACAAGTTTCCGAAGCGATTCGCTCGCTCGGCATCGGCGAGCTTCGGCGCATCGAGGCGCTCGATCTGTTTCGCGGCGGGCAGGTGGCTGCCGGCAAATTCTCACTGATGATCCGCGTCACGTTTCAGAGCGCGGACGCGACTCTCACCGACGCGCAGATCGCCGACTTCTCCTCCCGCATCGTCGCCGCGCTGGAAACGAAGCTGGGAGCCACTCTCCGCGCGAGCTAGGCCCGCCCCCACGGAGAAGCGCCCCGATTTGCCGATTTAGGCCCGTTAAGGCGGCCAAAAAGCGCCAAAATTGCCACCAGTGCGAAGCATCAGATCGCTCTAATTAGAGGCATTTTTCGTGGCTCCGCTATCACAAACGAGATGGTTGCGTCGGCACTGCCAATGGCCGACAATGGCGGCCTCAGCCGAAAACGAGCGCGGGGGCTGAACCCATGAAAATCGAAATTTACGATCAGAGCTACAACGTCAACTCGGCGGGACAGAACGAAGAACAACTGAAGGAGCTTGCGGCTTACGTGGACGGCAAAATGCGCGAGGTGGCACGGGCGACGCGCATGGTCGATTCCGTGAAAGTCGCCGTGCTTGCGGCGCTGAATATCGCCGACGAGCTGTTTACCCTGCGCGAACGCCAGCAGGAGATCGACGGACCGCTGCGCAAGCGCGTCGAGAAATGCGTCGCGCTGGTCGAAAAAGCCCTCGAACAATCCAACTGACCGGCCCCGATCGCCCGGCGACTGGATGGGGCCCCGTGCCTCCGGAGCAACTCAATTTAATCGCAACCCATTGGACCGCGCCCACATCTGCTATATCATCAGGATTGACCGATTCGTAAGCCGGCCCTGGGGATGCGCAAGCCAAAGCCAATTCGGTATCTGGTGGTCCCGGTAGCGCTGCTCGCGCTGCTGCTGGTGGGCATGACGCTCGGCAGCGTCTGGCACCATCACAACGGCTCCTCCGAATCGACCTGCCCCATTTGCCATCTGGGTCATCAGCCGATCGACCGGCCGGTTGCGGCCGATCAAGCGCCTTCGCTGGCGCTTGTAGCGCCGATGCCGGAACCCCAAGGCACCGGCCTCGCGCCTGCTCCCGCCGTTCGGCCCCTCCCCGCACGAGCTCCTCCCATCGCGTAAGTCTTCCGCGTCCCGTGCCGCTCGCGGCACACCGATCCACGTTCGTCTTTCTTCGATTGAGGGCTAAACGCCTATGCGTATTCGACATTTGCAGTTTGCAATTCCGATATTCGCGGTGTGCCTTGCCGGCGTAGCGTGCGTGCCGTCCGCTCTCGCGCAAGCCCAGGGGCCGGTGAAAATCACGCTCGACGACGCCGTCCAGATGGCGCTCGCGCACAACCATACCCTGCTGGCGGCGCGGACCACGGTCCAGCAAAGCGAAGCCGCGGAAACCAGCGCGAACGTGCGTCCCAATCCCGTGCTGGTAGGAGACGCGCAGTTTCTGCCGATCTTCAACGCGAATCAGTTCGACTCGACGTACCTCGACAATTCGGCGCAGTTCGATCTGGGGGTCAGCTATCTCTTCGAGCGCGGGAAGAAACGGCAGCACCGGCTCGAGGCGGCGAAGGATCAGACGACCGTCACGCGCTCGCAGGTGGCGGACAATGAGCGCAGCCTCACGTTCCAAGTTGCTTCGATATTCACGAACGCCCAGCTCGCCGAATCGGCACTCGATCTCGCCGAGCAGAATCTGAAGAGTTTTCAAAACACGGTGGACGTCAGCCGGGAGCGCTATCGGGCGGGCGATATCAGCCAGGACAATCTGATCAAGATCAAGCTCCAGCTGCTGCAATTCCAGAGCGACGCTTCGCAAGCGAGGCTCGCCAGGGTCCAGGCGCTTTCAGACCTGCGGCAGTTGCTCGGCCGCGAATCCGTGCCGCTCGATTACGACGTGGCCGGGCAGCTCGATTACCAGCCGCTCACCGCGAAGGTCGAGGACTTGCAGGCGAAAGCCCTCGCCACGCGCCCCGACCTGCGCGCCGCGCAGCAGGGCGTGACCGCCGCGAACAGCCAGTACGCGCTCGCCAAGGCCGACGGCAAGCGCGACATCACCGGCCAGATCAACTACACGCACGTCGCCGCTCTCAGCACCACTTCTCTGTTCGGCAGCATCCAACTGCCGATTTTCGACCGCAATCAGGGCGAGATCGCGCGCACGCGCTACGCCATCACGCAGGCGCAAGAACAGGAGAAAGCCGCGAGCGACCAGGTGCTGACCGACGTCGAGGACGCCTACGAAGCGCTGCGGTCGAGCGACCAGGTCATTCAGCTCTACCGCTCTGGATATCTCGATGAGGCGCAGCAGGACCGCGACATCAGCGAATACGCCTACAAGCGCGGCGCCGCGAGCCTGCTCGATTTCCTCGACGCCGAGCGCAGCTATCGCGCGACGCAGCTCGCCTACCGCCAGGCGCTTGCGTCGTACGGGCTCGCGCTCGAGCAGCTCCGCGAGGCTGTGGGAACCAGGAGCCTGCCATGAGCGCTTCACGAATCACGCACCGCGTCTATTCGCTTGGAACTTTCGCGGCAATCGCCATCGCATGCGTGCTGACCGGATGCAGTTCGGACCGCAGCGAACGCCCAAGCGAAATGACGTCCTACTCCTCGCAAGCGTCAAAGTCCGCGACGCCGGAGCTCTTCACGATTCCGCAGGACCAGATGTCGCACGTGCAGGTGGTGACGATCCAGCCGGCGAAACTCACGCGGACGCTGCGGCTTACCGGCGCGGTCGCCTACAACGCGTTCAAGACGACGCCCGTGATCACTCAAGTCGGCGGGCCGGTCAGCCGGATTCTGGTGGTGCCGGGCCAGCACGTGCGCCAGGGCGACTCGATGCTCGAGGTGGCCAGCCCCGACTATTCGCAACTGCTCGGCACGTATCTGAAGGCGCGCGACGTGTACCGCGTGGCAGACAAGAACTACGCTCGCGCGCAGGACCTCTACCAGCACAACGCCATCGCCGAGCGCGATCTGCTCCAGGCCGAATCCGACCGCAATCAGGCGCAGGCGGACCTGAACGCCTCCGAGCAGGGGATGAAAATCCTCGGGATCAAGAATCCCGAGGATCTGGCGAAGACGCCTTCCTCCGCCGAAATCCCGGTGATCGCGCCGATTGGGGGCGAAGTGGTGGAGCGGCTTGTGTCGCCCGGACAGGTGATGCAGGCGGGCCAGACGCAGGCGTTCACGATTTCCGACATGAGCACCGTGTGGGTGCTCGCGAACGTGTATCAGAGCGACCTGGCGTACGTGAAGACCGGGGACGACGTGGTGGTGCAAACGGATGCGTATCCCGGCACCTTCCGCGGAAAAATCTCCTACGTGTCGGCCGCGCTCGACCCGAACACGCGCACGCTGCAAGCGCGCATCGTGGTCGATAACCCCGGCGAGAAGCTGAAAAAAGACATGTACTGCACGGCCACGGTGACGGCCGGCGTGATCCAGAACGCGATCGCCGTGCCCGACGCCGCCGTGCTGCGCGACGACGAAAACCAGCCGTTCGTTTACGTCGCTACCGGAGCGAACCAGTTCGGCCGGCGCGGCGTCGAGATCGGCCAGAGCCAGAACGGCCAAACGCAAATTGTGAAAGGGCTATCGGTGGGAGAGAAAGTGGTAGGCGATGGCGGCTTGTTTCTGCAATTCGCCAATTCGATCCAGCACTAGCAGAGCGGCCTAACGAACCATGATTCATCGCGTCGTCCAATTCGCGCTCCGGCAACGCTTCATGATCCTGATCATGGCGGTGCTCATCGCCGCCGGGGGAGCGGTCTCCTTCGAGCACATGCCCGTGGACGCGTACCCCGATCTTTCTCCTCCGATGGTGGAAATCATCACGCAATGGCCGGGCCACGCGGCGGAGGAAGTGGAGCGGCTGGTCTCCCTGCCGACGGAAGTGGAAATGAACGGAGTGCCGAAGATGAGCGTGATGCGCTCGATCTCGCTCTACGGCCTTTCGGACGTGCGCCTAACCTTCGCGGAAGATACGGACGACTACTTCGCGCGGCAGATCGTGTTCCAGCGCTTGAGCGACGTGACGTATCCCTCCGGCGTAATGCCCTCGCTTTCGCCGCTCACGAGCCCGTCGGGACTCGTCTACCGCTACGTGATCGAAAGCCCCGATCGCTCGCCGCAGGAGCTGAAAACATTCGAAGACTGGGTGATCGAGCGGGGATACAAGCAGGTTCCCGGCGTGGCGGACGATTCCGGTTTTGGCGGCACGGTGATGCAGTATCAGGTGCTTCTCGATCCCGCGCGGCTCTACGGCTATCACATCACCGTTCCGCAGGTGCTCCAGCAGCTTTCGGTGAACAACGCGAACGCGGGCGGCGGGTTTTATTCACAGGGGGGCCAGTTCTACTACGTGCGCGGAATCGGCCTGCTGCGCGACACGGCGGACATCGGCAACGTGGTCGTGGGATCGCAGAGCGGCGTGCCGGTGCGCGTGCGCGACGTCGGCCAAGTGACCATCGGCAACGCGCCGCGGCTAGGCGAATTCGGCTTCAACAAGAGTGACGACGCGGTCGAAGGCGTCATCCTGATGCTTCGCGGCGAGCAGACGCAGAACGTGCTGAAGGGCGTCGAGGAGAAGACGAAGGACCTGAACGAGCATGTCCTGCCGCCGGACGTGAAGGTGCGCCCGTTCTACGACCGTAGTGACCTGGTGCGGGTGACGACGGATACGGTGGAAAACAATCTGCTGCGCGGCATGGTGCTCGTCCTGATCGTGCTGGTTTTCTTCCTGGTCAGCTTCCGCGCGGCCGTGATCGT
This sequence comes from Terriglobia bacterium, assembly GCA_020073605.1. Classification (GTDB taxonomy): domain Bacteria; phylum Acidobacteriota; class Terriglobia; order Acidiferrales; family UBA7541; genus Palsa-295. The sequence goes on along the minus strand of JAIQEW010000002.1, from coordinate 142,377 downwards.
GGCGCTGACGATTCCTGTGGCGCTGCTGTTCTCGTTTATCTTCCTGCACGCGCGGGGCGTCGCGGCCAACCTGCTTTCGATCGGCGCGATCGACTTCGGAATCATCATCGACGGCACGCTGGTGATGGTCGAAAACATTTTCCGGGAGCTGGGCCTGCGGGAAGGCAAGGAATACGACCTGAACGAGGTGATCCTCGCGGCGGCGAAAGACGTGGACCGCCCGATCTTCTACTCCGTGGCCGTCATCATCGCCGGTTACATTCCCATCTACGCGCTGACTGGGCCTTCGGGAAAACTGTTTCATCCGATGGCGGACACGATGTCCATCGCGCTGATCGGCGCGCTGGTGCTGACGCTCACGCTCGTGCCGGTGCTTTGCTCCTACTGGTTCAAGCGAGGCGTGCACGAGGCCGTCAACCGGCCATTCGAGTGGATCCGCGGGAAATATGCGATCTACCTCGACCGGTGCCTCGATCGCCCGAAGACCACGATTCTTGCCGCGCTGGCGATTTTCGCCGCGACGCTGCTGCTCATTCCGTTCATCGGCGGCGAATTCATGCCGCACCTCGACGAAGGCGCGCTGTGGGTCCGCGCGACGATGCCATACACGATTTCCTACGAAGAGGCGGCGAAGCTCAGCCCGCAGGTGCGCAATATTCTGACGAAGTATCCCATGGTCACGGACGTGGGCTCCGAGCTCGGCCGCCCGGATGACGGCACCGATCCGACCGGATTCTTCAACGACGAGTTTTACGTCGGCCTGAAACCGTACGGCGATGCATCCTGGAAGAAAGGCCCGATCCACAACAAGGCGGAATTGACCGAAGACATCCAGAAGCAGCTCGGAGCCTTTCCCGGCGTGATCTTCAACTACACGCAGCCAGCCGAGGACGCGGTGGACGAGGCGCTGACGGGCCTGAAAAGCTCGCTGGCGGTGAAAATCTACGGCCCGGATCTGAACGTCCTCCAGGACCGGGCGCTCGAGATCAAGCGGCGGCTCTCGCGGATACGCGGGTTCACGGAACTGACCGTCGTGCGCGAACTCGGGCAGCCGAGCCTGCTGATCGACACGGACCGCGAAAAAATCGCGCGCTATGGCATCAACGTCGCCGACGTCGAAGCGGTGGTGCAAGCGGCGGTGGGCGGGCAGGCGGCTACGCAAGTGATTCAGGGAGAAAAGCTGTTCGATCTGGTGGTGCGCATGAAGCCGGAATTCCGCGAAAACGCGCAGCAGATCGGCAACCTGCTGGTCGGCACGCCGGCGGGCCAACAGATTCCCCTGAGCGAGCTTGCGGATATCCGCGAGGCCAGCGGCGCGTCGTTCATCTACCGCGAGAACAACTCGCGCTACATCGGCGTGCAGTACAGCATCGAGGGGCGCGATCTGCAGAGCGCGGTCTCCGAAGGCCAGCAGGCCGTCGCCGATATTGAAAAATCACTGCCCACGGGCTACCGGATGTCCTGGGGCGGGGAGTACAGCGAATTCCTCGAAGCGAAGCACCAGATGGAGATCATCGGCCCGCTGGCGCTGCTCCTGATTTTCATGATCTTGTTCGCGCTCTACGGCAATTTCAAATTCCCGCTGGCGATCGCGCTCGGCGTGGTGATCACGGAGCCCGTCGGCGCCCTGATCGCGCTGAAGCTGACGAACACGCCGTTCAGCGTGTCGTCCATTCTTGGGCTGCTGGCGCTGATGGGCGTGTCGGTTGAGACGGCCGTGATCCTCGTCTCGTTCATCAACAAGCTGCGACAGGAAGGCAGGGACATCCGCACCGCCACGCGCGAGGCGGCGCTGATGCGGCTGCGCCCGATCATGATGACGGCGCTCGTGGCCTGCCTGGGCCTGCTGCCCGCCGCGCTTTCAACCGGGATCGGCTCGGACACGCAGAAGCCCTTCGCGATCGTCATCGTGGCGGGGCTTATTTCCAGGCTTTGCATCGCGATTTTCGTGGACCCCGTTCTTTATCGCGCGGTGGCACGCGAAGGCGATGTTTTACAAGTCTGATCCACCCCTCTCTGCGATTGCAGAATTCCTCCCGTCCGGTCAGAAACCAACTGCAAGTCGCCGCAATTGCAGTTGATCCATTCGTGCCAAAATTCTCTTGACACGAAGTTGCATCTAGACTAACTTCCTTCCTTTAGTTGCAAGTAAGTTGCAACTAGGAAGGCGGCTCTGGAAATGCCCCGCGGCTCGGTCCTGCTTCTAGGCCTTGCGGTTCTGTGCGCCGGCGCGTGCCCGCGCGCTGGGGCGCAGGAGACTCCCTACGTCGTCACGTACTCGCATCACCTCGAGGAACCCGGAAACCTGGAGATCGAGTTCTACTCGAACTACGCGACGCAAAAGGGCGGCAACCATTTCGTCGCGCCCTGGCTGGAGTTCGAGTACGGCGTGACGGCGTGGTGGACGACTGAGTTCTATCTGGACTCGCAGACGACGTTCGGCGACAGCACGGTCTTTACCGGGACGCGCTTTGAGAATCGCTTCCGCCCCCTGATGCGCGAGCACTGGATCAATCCAGTGCTCTACGTTGAATTCGAAAACACGAGCGGCGCGGACAAGACGATGAAGGAGGTGGTGGGGTCCGACAACCAGTTCGATCACGCCATTCCCAACTCCGAAGCGGGCAAAGAGCACGCACACGAAATCGAGACCAAGCTGATTCTTTCGAGCGACTACAAGGGTTGGAACATCTCCGAGAATTTCATCAGCGAGAAAAATCTTGGTCACGATCCCTGGGAGTTCGGCTACGCCATCGGAGCGAGCCGGCCGCTGCGGCTGGCCGCGACGCCGCGACCCTGCAACTTCTGCCGCGAGAACTTCGTCGTCGGCGCCGAGATGTACGGCGGCCTGGGCACCACCGACGCGCTGACGCTCTCCGACAGCTCGCACTATTTCGCGCCGATCGTCGCCTGGCAGCTCCCCAACGGAGTCAACATGACGCTCTCGCCGGGCTTCGGCCTCAACGACAACAGCCATCGCTTCATCCTGCGCTGGGGGCTTTCCTACGAGATCAGCGGCTTCGGCCGCAAGCTGAGAGGACTGTTCCAATGAGGCGCACGCTCATTCCCGTGCTCCTCCTCGTGGCGATGATTGCGGCCGGCACCGGCGCCGCTCACGACTGGAAGAGAGATGATCGCGGCGTTCTGATGGCGATCGCGCGCGCGCCCGCCAAGACGCGCGCCTGGAAAAACCCCTACGAAGGACAGGCCGATGCGATCGCGGCTGGCGAAAAGCTCTATCGCCAACACTGCATGGAGTGCCATGGCGACGACGCGCGCGGTACCCGCACCGCGGCGAACCTGCACATGGCCGACGTGCAGGGCGCGACGCCCGGCGAGCTCGTCTGGTTCCTGGGCAACGGCAACCTCGCGAACGGGATGCCGTCGTGGTCCGGGCTGCCCGAGCAGCGCCGCTGGCAGATCGTCGCCTACATCAAAAGCTTGCGCTGAGACTCGCTCGGCTCGAATCGTCGCGCGGAAGATTCCTGCTACAATAAAACGCGGAGATGGCCTGCGAAGCAGGTGACGTTGCGAAAGCCTTTTGAACCAACACTGGATCCCAGGGAGTCCGCGTCGTCCTGCCCTTGTGCACGTCCCGCTCCGGCTTGCCGGTGTGGGAAAGCCTGAAAGCAGGCGCGGGGCACCCACCTATTCGTGGGGTTCAGGGCCTAGCAGCGCACGGCCAAGTGGACCGCTCCTTCCAATGCGACCAGCATTGGGATCCCGAGCGAGCAACGCGAGCGAGGGATCTCACCAGCATTGCAGTGCTGAAGCGAGCGAGGTGAGCGGAACGACGCGGCGTTTTTCGGAAAGGTCCTGATCTGAAAATCCTATTCATCGGCGACATCGTCGGCTCGCCCGGCCGCAAGATCGTTCACGACCGGCTTGCGGACATCCTCGCGCAGCGGCAGATCGACCTGTGCATCGCGAATGGCGAAAACTCCGCTTCCGGGTTCGGAATCACGCCGCGGATCGTGGAGGAATTTTTCGCCGAGGGAGTGGATGTGATTTCCAGCGGGAATCACATCTGGAAGCGCAAGGAAATCATCGACTATCTTCCGGGACAGCCCCGCGTGCTGCGTCCCGCAAACTTTCCCGAGGGCTCGCCCGGCAGCGGGCTCTACGTGGGACGTGCGAAGAACGGCGTAGGCTACGCCGTGCTCAATCTGCAGGGACGCACGTTCATGGCTCCGATCGACGATCCCTTCCGCACCGCCCGGTGCGAACTCGCCAAGATTCCGCCCGATGTGAAGGTGATCGTTGTCGATATGCACGCCGAGGCCACCTCGGAAAAGATGGCCATGGGCTGGTACCTTGACGGGAAAGTCTCCGCCGTGCTCGGCACGCATACGCACGTCGCCACCGCTGATTCTCGCGTCCTGCCGGGCGGAACGGCCTTCATCACGGACGTCGGCATGACCGGCCCGCACGATTCCGTGATCGGCATGGAGAAGCAAGGAATCCTTCAGCACTTTCTCGACGCCATGCCTTCGCGATTCGTCGTCGCCGAGGGAGATGTGCAGATGAACACCGTGCTGATCGACGTCGATGAATCGACCGGCCGCGCCCGCTCGATTGAGCGCCTGAACTTCCGGCTCGACTGACCCTCCTTCCGTCCAGGTTCCTTGCAAGCAACGCGGGGGCAGGGCGGCGCATCTCTTGGCACTTACAGCGGATAAGATCTCCCAGTCCATGTTTCGCCGCACACAACTCGGCGTGTCACTGGCCGTCCTGATCTTGGTGGCGGCGGGATGGAATCTCTCGCCCGCCGCAGGCCAGGAGGGCAACTTCGCACGGCAGATCTTCGCGCGGGCGCGCGTCTTCCCCGACATCGGCCCGGGGGTAGCCGCGCTGAAGCGGGATTCCGCGGGACGCTATTACGTGCTTGCTGCGCCGGCGAAAGCCATCGTGGTTTACGGAGCGGATGGCGCGCGTATCGGACAGATTCCCAACGCAAACTCGCGCGGCGCGAAGATCGTTTACGCGCAGGACATCGACCTGGACGCCCAGGGACGGCTGATAGTTGCGGACCGCGGCGCAAACACCCTGAAGATATTCGAGCCCGATGGTTCGCTCGACGCGACGATTCCGGTGACGGCGCCCACGTCGCTCGCGGCGCTATCGGGCGGAGAATTTGCCGTCGCGGCTCTGCGGTCGGAAAACCTGGTGAGCATTTTCGACCTGCACGGCAAGCTGCTTCGCGGCTTCGGCGAACTCGAGGGCGCGCCCGCCGGCACGGAGAAGAGCGGCTTGCTGAGCCGGGGCCGGCTCTACGGCGATTCGACCGGGCACATCTACTTCGCCTTCACCGACCGGCCCGATCCGACCATCCGGAAGTACGACCGCTTCGGCTACGCGTCGTATGAAATCTCGGTGCCGTCATCCGAGTTCACGCCGCAGGCGGAGGCGCGGCGCTGGAATTCCATCACGATCGAAGGGGCCGGCGCAGCGGCCACAACGAAGCCGGTGATGCGCGCGCTGGGCATCGATCCAGAGACGCACGAAGTCTGGGCCGCGATCGGCGACGAGCTCGTGCATTTCGACCGGGACGGCAATCGCCGCGCCGCCTACCTCACGTCCACGAAAGAGGGCGCGCCCATCGACGCGAGCGCGATTCTGATCGAGCACGATCGCATGCTGATCGCCGCCGATCCGATCGGCGTTTTCGACTTCGCCCTTCCCGAAAGACAGTTGCCTCCACCATCGCAACAGTGAAATCAACGCAGCCTGTTGAAATTCTGCTTGTGGAAAATTGCGTGCGTTGCGTGCATCGTTCAGCGCTTACTGAGTGCGTTTCATCGCATGCGCTAGCGAGTTTTCGAGCGCGATTGCGCTTCGATTTGCGCTGTGGAAAAACTGTGAATCACTTGTGAGAGTGCGACTCTCCTTCGTGTAATTTTCTCTTGCTCAACGCGCTTCGTTTAGGCAGAATCCCGGCTCGCGTATTTGAGGCCGTCGCAATCGAACGCCAGCTCGCGCGATGCCGCCAGACCGGGTCCGTTCCTGTTACATCGAGCCCGATAGGCAAGACCACTCAAGGGCCCCTCTCGCAGGGAGAGGGGATTTCCACAGCATTTCCACGTCAGTGGAAATCGCTTAGGGGCTGATTTTCTCGATGAATCTCTGGGACAAAGTCCTCCAGCACGCGGAGCGGCGTGTAAATCCGCACAGCTACGCCACCTGGTTCCGTCCCACGAGGCAAGAGCGGGCCGACGAAAACCACCTTGTGATTCGTGTGCCGACGCGGCTGTTTTGCAAGCGCCTCAAGGAAACCTACGGCGAGCTTTTGAAGGCTGTGTTGGCGGAGATCGGCCGGCCGGAGCTTGTTTTGGAATTCGTTTGCGCCGATCCGGAGACCGTTCCCGCGAACGCAGCGGCCTCTTCGCAGGCGAAGCTCGATTTCGACTCGTCGGATCACCAGCTCAATCCGCGCTACACGTTCGATAAGTTCATCGTAGGCGCCTCCAATCAATTCGCGCACGCGGCGGCAGTGGCCGTGGCCGAACAGCCGTCGAAATCCTACAACCCGCTCTTCCTTTACGGGGGAGTGGGGCTGGGCAAGACGCACTTGATGCAGGCGATCGGCCACACGCTCAAACGGCGCAACCCGTCGCTGCGCCTCACCTACATCAGCGCCGAAAAATTCACCAACGAAGTGATCGCCTCGATCCGCTTCGAACGCATGGCGGCGTTCCGCGACCGATTCCGCAACATGGATGTCCTCATGGTGGACGACATCCAGTTCATCGCGCGAGCCGAGCGGACGCAGGAAGAATTTTTCCACACGTTCAACGCGCTCTACGATCAGCAGAAGCAGATCGTGATCTCTTCCGACTGCCCGCCGAAGGAAATCTCGGCCATCGAAGAGCGGCTGCGCTCCCGATTTGAATGGGGGCTGATCGCCGACATCCAGATGCCGGACTTGGAAACGAAGATCGCGATTCTGCAGAAGAAAGCGGATAGCGAGCGCCTCCGGCTGCCGGACGAAGTCGCCGAATTCATCGCGCGGTCCATCAAGTCGAATATTCGCGAACTGGAGGGAGCTCTGATCCGCCTGATGGCCTACGCCTCTCTGACCGGCGTGGAGATCAACCTATCGACCGCGCAGCAGGTGCTCAAGAACATCATCGAGACGCAGGAAAAGAAGGTGACGATCGAGCAGATCCAGAAGCGCGTGGGCGAACACTTCGGGCTTCGCGCGCAGGATTTGAAGGTCCGCAGCAATTCGAGGGTGATTGCGTTCCCGCGGCAGGTCGCCATGTTCCTGGTAAAGCAGCTTACCTCCGCCTCGCTTCCGGAGATCGGCAAGCAATTCGGCGGCAAGCACCATACGACCGTCATCCACTCGATCAACAAGATTGAGGCCCAACGCCAGGTGGACAAAGATTTGAACAAGACGATCAACAGGCTACTCGACTCATTTGGATGATGTTGGGAGTAGATGTCGGCGCGGGCGTGCATATCGGCTGTGGATGAATTGTGCAAGGTGTTCCAAGGCGCTCTCAGGCCGCTGGTGGCAAGGTGTTTTGCACATGGGCGCGCGGCTTTCCACAGAGGCTGAAATCTAGTAAAGGCTCTGTGGAGTGTTGGTTGGAGTGCTTTTAGCGAAATCCACAGATGCGGCGACGGCGGCGGTTCTCTTATCTAATCTATTTATAGAAATAAGGAAAAGCAGTACAGTACCCGTGACCAAAACATGAGCCCAGAAACCAGCGCAAGGACTGCACAAGAAATGGAATTCAGCGTAAAGAAATTCGACTTACTGGAAGAGCTCTCGCTGACGCAGGGTGTCGTCGAACGGAAAACGACGATTCCTATTTTATCGAATCTTTTGTGCGAAGCGAAAGGGAACCGGCTCACGATCACGGCGACTGATCTGGAACTGAGTATCCGGACATCTTGCGAAGCGAAAGTGAAAAAAGACGGCTCCGGCACGATACCCGCGAAGAAGTTGCTGGAACTCGTCCGCTTGCTGCCGGATGAGGAGATTCGCTTTAAGCTGCTTGATAATCACTGGGTCCAGGTCAGCTGTGATCGTAAGAATTACAAGCTTGTCGGCATGTCAAAGGACAATTTCCCGGCGCTGCCGGAGTTTCCTCACGCGCTCGTCAGAATTCCCGCAAAGCTGCTCGCCAGCGTCATTGCCAAGACCACCTTCGCAATCTCGCTCGAAGAATCGCGCTATACACTGAACGGCGCGCTGCTCGTGCTCAAGCCCACGTCGCTGACCATGGTCGCGACCGATGGCCATCGCCTCGCGATGGTCGAGATGGATCACAAATTTGAAGGCCTTACTTCCGAGACGCGCGTGCTCGTTCCAAAGAAAGCGATGAACGAAGTGCAGCGCCTGGCTGCGGAATCCGGCGACGAAGCAGTCGTGGAATTTGGGCAGGACGAAAGCCATCTCTTTTTCCAGTTCGGCGGCCGCCTACTGACTTCCCGCAAGCTGACAGGCCAATTCCCGAATTACGAGGCGGTGCTCCCGCGCGAAGTCAACAAGACGGTCGTGCTCGAGCGCGGCGAGCTCCAGGACGCGCTGCGGCGCGTTTCGCAGCTTGCCGACCAGCGCTCGCACGCCGTGAAGTTTGTGCTCGCGAAAGAAGGTCTCGAAATTTCCGCGTCGAGCCCCGAATACGGCGAGGCGAAGGAAGCGATCGAGAAGGAATTCAAGGGCGAGCCGATCGCGATTGGATTCAACGCTCAGTATTTGCTCGATTTTCTCGCTGCTGCCGCGGATGGCCCCATCAGTTTCGAACTCAAGGACGAGCAGTCCGCCGGCCAGCTCCGCCCGCTCGGCGACGAATCCAGCCGCTACCGCTACGTCGTCATGCCCATGCGGATTTGATCGCGCGAAAGCCCTGTTTTCATCGCAAATTTCGCGCGTAGCGGCCGCAAAATCTCCGTTTCTCACGCCTGAATTCACGCTTCGGATTAGTCGTGCCAGCCGCACTTCAGCATGCCTGTAAGTTATTCAATTAAAGATACTTAGTAACGCATTCGCCGTCGAGAATCGCCTTGTGAAATCGCGCCCGTTCCAGTAAAATTTGATTGTAATAGATTGCTCCTGAACGGCACTTTGTTCGGATGAAACTTGCGCCACGCAAAGCCCGCTAGCGCCAGAACTGGCGGCTGAAACGCGCGGGGCTGCAAGCGACGAACATCCCCTTCCGCGGGGAAACAGGCTTCGCCGCGTCCCTCCGAGAATTCGGTGTGGGGCGGGATGGAGCTCAGAAAAACCCTTCGAGTCCCACCTCGAACGAAATCGTTCGAGAGAGCGGGGCCAATGGGCAAGGCAAGTGTCGGGCACATTCCGCGCGACCGCCTTCCCGAGCACGACTCGAATATCACAGCAGCACGCTGCACGACTCGCCATCTGAGGGGAGACGCACGATTCATGGCTGACAAAGAGACTCCGGCCGCCAAGGGCTCCGGGCACAAGTACGACGCGACATCGATCAAAGTGCTCGGCGGGCTGGAAGCCGTCCGCAAGCGCCCGGCGATGTACATCGGTTCGACCGGCGAGCTCGGCCTGCACCACCTCGTCTGGGAAGTGGTCGACAACTCGGTCGACGAAGCGATGGCCGGCTACTGCGACGAGATCAACGTGGTCGTGCAGGACGACAACAGCGTCAGCGTCACCGACAACGGCCGCGGCATTCCCGTCGACATGCACGCCACGGAGAAGAAGCCCGCCGCAGAGGTCGTCTTGACCGTGCTACACGCGGGCGGAAAATTCGACAGCGATACGTACAAAGTTTCCGGCGGCCTGCACGGCGTGGGCGTATCAGTTGTGAACGCGCTTTCCGACTGGCTCGATCTTGAAATCTGGCGCGACGGCGAAGTCTGGGAACAGTCGTACGAAAAGGGCATTCCCACCACGAAGCTCAAAGCCTCGGGCAAGACGAAAAAGACCGGCACGAAGGTAACCTTCCACGCCGATCAATCGATCTTTACGACCATCAACTACAGCTTCGATACGCTGTCGCAGCGCCTGCGCGAGCTCGCCTTCCTGAACAAGGGCCTGAAGATCACGCTCGACGACGAACGCAGCGGCAAGAAAGCCGAGTTCCGCTTCACGGGCGGCATCACGGAATTCATCAAGCATTTGAACCGCGGCAAGCAGACGCTCCACGATTCGCCGATCTACATGGAAGGCAAGCGCGGCCAGGTGGACATGGAAATCGCGCTGCAATACAACGACAGCTACGCCGAGAACATCTTCGCCTTCGCCAATACGATCAACACGGTCGATGGCGGCACGCATCTCGCCGGGTTCCGCTCCGCGCTCACGCGCACGATCAATTACTACGCGAGCTCCGCCGGGATGCTGAAGGAGCAGAAGGACGAAGTCACGATCAACGGCGACGACGTGCGCGAGGGACTCGTCGCTGTCGTTTCCGTGAAGCTTCCGCAGCCGCAGTTCGAAGGCCAGACGAAAGGCAAGCTCAACAGCGACATCAAGGGCCTCGTCGAATCGCTCGTCAACGAAAAGCTGGGCGAATATTTCGACAAGCACTCCTCGATCGCGCGAAAGATCATCGGCAAGTGCATCGACGCCGCCCGCGCCCGCGAAGCCGCCCGCAAGGCGCGCGAACTGACGCGACGCAAGTCCGCGCTCGATTCGAGCGGCCTGCCTGGAAAGCTCGCCGATTGCCAGGAACGCGACCCAGCGCGCTGCGAGCTGTTCATCGTCGAGGGAGAATCGGCCGGCGGCTCGGCCAAGGGCGGGCGCGATCGCCGCTATCAGGCAATTCTTCCGCTCAAGGGCAAGATCCTGAACGTCGAGAAGGCCCGCTACGACAAGATGCTGGGCCATGAGGAAATTCGCTGCATCATCACGGCGCTCGGCACCGGCATCGGCAAGGACGATTTCGACGCCGCCAAGCTTCGCTACCACAAGATTATTCTGATGACCGATGCGGACGTGGACGGCAGCCACATCCGCACACTGCTGCTCACTTTCTTCTTCCGCCACATGCGCGAGCTGATCGAAAAAGGGAACATATACATCGCCCAGCCGCCGCTCTATCGCGTGAAGCGCGGCAAGATGGACCGCTACATCCGCGATGAGCGCGAATTTTCGCGCGAACTGATGAAGCGAGCCACCGAGGAGCACGTCGTGAAGAGCAAGACGGGGAAGTCGCTCGAGGGCGGCGACCTCACGCAGTTCCTTCTCAATATTCAGGAGTTCGATCAGGTCGCGGCCAAGCTTGGCCGCCGGCTGCGCGAGCCGAAGCTGGTCGAGCTGCTCGCCGAGGCCGAGCTCGACAAGAAGACGGATTTCGCGGACAAGAAGAAGCTTCAGGAGCTGATGAAAGCCATCGAGAAGGCGAAGCTGGAGCTGGAAGCCAAACTCGAGTACGACGAAGAGCACAGCCTGCATGAGCTGGTGCTGAAAAACGGCGGAGAGCGCCGCGTCAACTGGGCCCTCGCCGCCACGCCCGAATACAAGCGCCTGCGCACGCTCCGCCAGGCCATCGAGGAAAACGACAAGCCGCCCTTCACCATCGCGCACAATGGCGACAAAACCACGAAGGACAGCGCGCAGCAGCTCTTGAACTACGTCCTCGAAGACGCGAAGAAGGAGTTCACCATCACGCGATTCAAGGGCCTGGGCGAAATGAACCCCGAGCAGCTCTGGGCCACCACGATGAACGCCGAGACGCGCACGCTGCTCAAGGTGCGCCTCGAGGACGCCGTCGCCGCCGAGGACATTTTCTCGACTCTGATGGGCGAAAATGTCGAGGCGCGCCGCAAGTTCATCGAAGAGAACGCGCTCGATGTGGTGAATCTCGATATCTAGATTGGAAGGACCCATGCCGAATCAACTCGCGCACTTTGCGATTCACGCGGACGATCTTGAGCGCGCGCGGAAATTCTACGGCGGCGTATTCGGCTGGACGTTTCAGGGCTACGGCGGCCCGATGACCGACTTCTGCCAGATCAAAGATGCTGCCGGCAATTTGCTCGCGCCGCTTGGCGCCATGCAATCGCGCAAGTTCAATCCGGCGACGCAGCCGGTGATCGGCTATGAATGCTCGATCGTTGTGGACGACGTGGATGCGGTTGCGCGCGCCGTGGAAGCAAACGGCGGCAAGATCGTGATGCCGAAGGCAGCGATCCCCGGCGTCGGCTGGGTCGTCAAGTTTCTCGACACCGAAGGCAATCTGGCGTGTGCGGTCCGCTACGATCCGGCAGCCAGATAGCAGTTGCCTTCGAGGCACGGCGTCCGTGGAGGATGTGGCAGGAACGTGCCGAGCCGGTTTTTGCACGAGTTACGAATCACAAATCACTGAGGGGTCTTAATGGCTGACGAGCTAAACCAGCAGATATTGACGCCGGTCGATATCGAATCGGAAATGAAGAAGTCGTACCTGGATTACGCGATGAGCGTGATCATCGGGCGCGCGCTGCCCGACGTGCGCGACGGCCTGAAGCCCGTCCACCGGCGAATTCTCTTCGGCATGTACGAGCTGGGGCTCACCTCCACGAAGGCCTATCGCAAGTGCGCGAAGATCGTCGGCGAAGTCCTCGGAAAATTCCATCCGCACGGCGACTCGCCCGTCTACGACGCCCTCGTGCGCATGGCGCAGGATTTCAACATGCGCTACCCGCTCGTCGATGGCCAGGGAAACTTCGGCTCGGTCGATGGCGACCCGCCCGCGGCGATGCGGTACACCGAAGCGCGCCTTTCGAAAATCGCCGAGGAGATGCTCGCGGATATCGAGAAGGAAACCGTCGATTTCATTCCCAACTTTGACGAGAGCGAGCAAGAGCCGGTCGTTCTTCCCACGCGGATTCCGAGCCTGCTCGTCAACGGCTCCTCCGGCATCGCCGTCGGCATGGCGACGAACATCCCGCCGCACAATCTGAAGGAAACGATCGAAGCCGCGATTCTGCTGATCGAGAACCCCGAAACCACGCTCAAGCAGGTGATGAAGCTCGTCCCCGGCCCGGATTTTCCGACCGGCGGCTATATCTACGGCCGCGAGGGAATTCAGCAGGCTTACGAGAAAGGCCGCGGATCGTTCCAGGTGCGCGCCAAGGCTGCAATCGAGCAGCGCGGCAAGGACCGCCAGGACATCGTCATTACCGAGCTGCCGTATCAGGTCAATAAGGCGCGGCTGATCGAGCACATCGCCGAGCTGATACAGAACAAGAAAATCGAAGGCATCGCCGACATTCGCGACGAAAGCGACCGCGACGGCATGCGCATCGTGATCGAAGTGAAGCGCGACGAAGAGCCGCAGATCATTCTGGCCCATCTCTTCAAGCACACGCAGATGCAGGAGTCGTTCGGCATGATCCTGCTGGCAATCGTCGCGGGGCAGCCGCGCGAGCTGGGCCTGCTTGATCTGCTGCGCCTGTTCATCGAGCACCGCGTGGACGTGGTTCGCCGGCGCACGCAGTACGAGCTGCGCAAAGCGCAGGAGCGCGAGCACATCCTGCTCGGTTATCACATCGCTCTCGACAACGTTGACGACGTCATCAAAATCATTCGCGGGTCCGCGAACCGCGCCAACGCCCGCGAGAATTTGCATGAATTCTTCCAAAACAAGTCGGTACGCGTTCTCGTAGGCGGCAAGGAAACCACTCTTCGCGGCATCAAGCTCGACGCCAAGAGGTACGGCATCACGGTTGCCGGCTCGGGTGAAGGCCTCGGCCTCAGCTACATCCAGATCGACGCAATCCTCGAACTGCAATTGCACCGCCTGACGCAGCTTTCCGTCGATGAAATCCTGAAGGAACTCGCGCAGATCCGCGAGCGCATCGCCGAGCTGAAGGAAATCCTCGCGAGCGAGAAGAAACTGAAATCCGTGATCGTGGCCGAGCTGCGCGACGTGGTGAAGTCCTACGGCGACGAGCGACGCACGCAGATCGTGGACCGCGTCGAGGAAATCAAGCTCGAAGACCTGATCAAGGACGAGGAGATGGCGATCACGGTGAGCCACGCGGGCTACGTGAAACGCACGTCGGTGGAAACCTATCGTCACCAGTCGCGCGGCGGCAAGGGCCGCATCGGCGCGAAAACGCGCGAGGACGATTTCGTCGAGCACTTCTTCGTGGCCTCGGCGCACAGCTACATCCTGCTGTTCACGTCGAAGGGCCGCGTCTACTGGCTGAAGGTGTACGAAATCCCCGAGGCCGCGGCGGCCACGCGCGGAAAAGCGATCAACAACCTGGTGCGCTTCCAGGAAGGCGAGACGCTGACGGCGGTCGTACCCACGCGCAATCTCGAGGAGACCGGCCGCTACGTCTTCCTCGCCACGAAAAACGGCACGGTGAAGAAGACGGAGCTCGCGGAATTCTCAAACCCGCGGCCTTCCGGCATCATCGCCATCAATCTCGATTCCGACGACGAACTCATCGGTGCAAAACTCACCGACGGAAAACAGATGATCTTCCTCGCAAGCCACGACGGGCAGGCGATCCTCTTCCGCGAGACGGAGGTTCGCTCCATGGGCCGCGCCGCCGGCGGCGTGAACGGCATGGACCTGGCGAAGGGCGATTTCGTGGTCTCGATGGACGCCGCGCAACCCGATTTCGGGATCATCCAGAAGGAGTACAAGAAGGAGACGCAGGATCTCGACGAGCTCGAAAGCGACCAGATCCGCGAATCGCTCACGTCGCTGATGCTCACCGTCGCCGAAAAGGGCTACGGCAAGCGCACGCCGCTCGCCGAATACCGCGTCACGTCGCGCGGCGGCAAGGGCGTGATCAATCTGAAGTCGACTGACCGCAACGGCCCGGTCGTGGCGGCGCTCCAGGTGCGCGAGGATTCCGACGTCATGATCATCACCGGCCACGGCAAGGTGATCCGCGTGCACTCCGGTGAAATCCGCGAGGCAGGCCGCTCGACGCAGGGCGTCCGCCTGCTGCGCTTGGATGAAGGCGACCGCATCGCCGCTGCCGCCGCCATCCTCGAAGAGGAAACAGTCGCCGCCGAGCCGGAGAAGAAGTGATGAGTCATCGGGAAGAACTCGCGAACTTGCTGCGGACGAAGTCGCTGGTCCGCGGTGAAATCACGCTTTCTTCGGGCAAGAAGAGCAATTACTACATGGATTGCAAGCTCACCACGCTCGATCCCGAAGGCGCGCTGCTCACCGGCTATTGCGTTCTCGAGTTGCTCGACGAAATGGGTGTCAAGCCGGACGCGATCGGCGGGCTCAGCATGGGCGCCGATCCGCTGGTCACCGCGGCGGGAGTCGTGAGCGCGATTGAGAAACGGCCGCTGCCGGGCTTTCTGGTCCGCAAGGAAGCAAAGAAGCACGGCCGCCAGAAACAGATCGAAGGAATGGAAAATCCGCGGGGGAAGAAAGTCGTGATCGTCGACGAAGTCTGCACCACCGGCGGCTCGACACAGGAAGCCATCGACGCCGCCGAGCGCGAGGGCTGCGAAGTGGTCGCCGTGATCAGCCTGGTGGATCGCGAAGAGGGCGGCTCCGAGATACTCCGTCAGAAATACAACTACCGCTCGATCTTCACCGCCCGCGAGCTGCTCGCCGAGGATTCCACATCCGCCCGCAACGTATCGGGCGCCGCTTCACACTGAAGCAGCAAACCACACCTACAGATTTGACGAGCCACCAGAATTAGCGTATATACAGAAATGTGTTCTCGTAGGACGCTGCCAAGGCGATCCGCAATTTCGAAAAGCACGGCGTGGCGTTTGACGAAGCCGCCACGGTTTTCGCGGACCCCGAGGCGCTCGACTGGTCCGATCTGACGCACTCGCGGACCGAGGCCCGGTCGAAGAGGCTCGGCAAGTCTTTTGCGGCGCGCGTGCTGCTAATCGTGTACACGATTCGGAGGGCAAGAGATGGCAAGGAAACGGTCCGCATTATCAGCGCGAGGCAGGCGAGCTGCAAGGAGCGCAAGGCCTATTTCGGACAGCCGGATTGATTTCTCCGACATCCCGGAATCGACCGACGAGGAGTTGAGGCGGGCCAGACGCGTCGGCCGGCCGAAGTCCGCCCACGCCAAGCAACTCATTGCCATACGCATCGACCCGCGCTTGCTCGCGCGCCTGCGCCGCCTCGCGCGCAGCCGTCAGAAGCCTTATCAAACGCTCATCCACGAGCTGCTCGAGAAGGCCGCCAGCGTCCCCGCTGCGTAGGGTTCCGTCCCCTCGCGCGTTCATCGCTTTCCCGGAGTGTTGTGGAATCGCACATGCCTGCGCGAAGTGGACGCGCGGCGGCGTGGCGACCGGGCTAGAATGCTTCTCTGCGCATTTTGCGAGGGGGAATCATGAAGCGTTCCGGCCATCTTCCGATGGCGAGCCTGGCCTATCAGAATCCTGTTTTCGTGGAGAGCCTGCCGGCGCGGCCTCTGCGGATTCTGGCCGAGTACATAGATCCTCTCAACCGCCTGCGGCGGGCGAAGGTGGGCGATACGATCGTGATGTTCGGGTCCGCGCGCATCAAGTCGCGAGACCAGGCGCTCGCCGATCTCCGGCGAATCAAGCACGAAGCGCGCGGCCGGCGGACGCGCGAGTGGCAGGGAAAGATTCGCACGGCGCGGTCGCATCTGGGGATGTCGCGTTACTACGAAGACGCGCGCGAGCTATCGCGGCGCATCACGGCGTGGGCCATGACGCTCGGCGTGCACCCGCGGCGGTTCGTGATCTGCTCGGGCGGCGGCCCCGGCATCATGGAAGCGGCCAACCGCGGCGCGGCCGAGGCGGGCGGCTCGTCGATCGGGCTGAGCATCCAGCTCCCGCACGAGCAGCGGCCGAATCCCTACATCAGCTCCGAATTGAATTTCTGCTTCCATTACTTTTTTATGCGCAAGCTGTGGTTCGCGCAGATGGCCAAGGCCTTGATCGTTTTCCCCGGCGGCTTCGGCACGATGGACGAGCTCTGGGAAATGCTCACGCTCCTGCAAACCGGCAAACTCGCCCAGCGCCACCTGATTCTGATTTACGGACGCCAATACTGGGACAAGGTTCTCAACTGGCGGCACATGGTCCGCACCGGAACGGTGTCCGAGGAAGACTACAAAATGCTTCAGTTTGCCGACAACGTGGACGACGCATTCGATCGCGTCCGCACTCAAATGGAAACCCATCACCTCGCGCTCGACGTGGACTAGCGCCGCACGCAGGCACACTACCGGCGGCGGAGTTGCGACGTCGGGAGATCCGGCCCGCGAGCTTAGTTCTTGGAGACTTCCAGATCGGCCGAAAAGACGGCGTTGAACCGCCGCTGCTCGTCCCGGTCGTGCAGCAGGACCACGGGCGAAACCCGCAGCGACTTCCTGCAATTCCGGCACATGCTCATCTCACCGTGCAGGTCCTGCACGAACCCGTCGGTGAAGTGATACTCGGAGCGGGGACGCCGCGCGGCTTTGGTGCCGTGTGCCCCACAGTGAGGACACGTGTACTCGACCAGATCCTCGAGCGGGTCGCGGTTCAGCGCGGCCCAGCCGGTGTAGCGAACGCCTACTGTTTCAAGAGAAGAGCCCTTCATGATGACCACCTCGTATGATTTATGCCCCCCAATTGGGGTGCCTACGAATTCTTAGACGCACCGACCGCCCGGATTGATGCACTGTTTCTACGGATTGCTGCAACTTGCTGCCGTGCAATGGCTTAGATCAGAGAGCCCGCAAAGCCTGGGTCCCTGGGAACCTCTTCGCAAGGGCGGTGTCTATGCCCTGTAGAGATCGCGCGAACTCCAGCGTCAACCCAAGCGCGGCGACGGGCCGCTTGATCCCAGCCTAAGCCGCCGCGCCGTTCCCATTCTGTCCAACTGAATGGAGGAGGTGTGCCTGTGAGCGACTTAGGAAACCTTTCACAATGTGTTTTGGATGCCGACGCGGGAGCGATTGGGCGCGCGAGGCGGCTTCGCAGGAAAGCGCTGCTTGCGTCCCTCGCATTCGAGGCGGCCGTGGTGGTGGGCCTGTTGCTATGGCCACTCGTGACGCCCGGCGTGCTGCCGCCTGCAACCATCGTCACGCCTGCGGTGCCTTTTCCCCATGCCCGACATTCCCAACGGGCCCACGAGCGCGCAAATCCGAACCCGGCTTCGAGGCCTACGTCCAATTACCGTGTTCCTACACACGGAGCGATCACTCACCCGCCCGCCGCGGAGCCTGATGCGCCGCAGGATCCGTACATCGGGTCGGGACCAGGGGAAACCATCGATACACCGACGTGGATGGCGCGCGATACGATCGTTCCTCCTCCGCTTACACGCCCGGTCAAGCCTCCGATGATCAGTAGAGTGATGGATGCGATGCTTGTTTACCGCGTGCAGCCTGAGTATCCGTCACTTGCGAGGACCATTCATCTCGGCGGCACCGTGGAACTGCGCGCGATTATCGGCACGGACGGAAGCGTGCGGGACATCGAAGTTGTCAGCGGCAATCCGATTCTCGCGCGGGCGGCCGTTGCCGCCGTCTGGCAGTGGCGCTATCAGCCAACGCGATTGAACGGCACTCCCGTCGAGGTTGAGACGCGGATTACGGTGAACTTCATTCTCGAGTAGACGCGGCCTTTAGGAGCGGTCGGCCGCGCCCGGAGCAAGCGCGCGGCGGACCGCTCCTGAATTGCGATGACCGAATGAGCGGCTAGAAGTGGAATACGATTCCGGTCGAGATGCGCACATTGTCCTGCCGGGCGCCACCAAAGTGGGTGGGAAAGTAATCGCCCTGAATGATGCGCCAGTAGATTCCGTGGACCAGCTCCGTGTCGATTCCCGCGCCGATCGCCGTTGCAAATGACGAGTCAGAGAAGCCGCCCGCACTGACGTGGGCGCCGCCGATCAGGACGTGCGCAAACGGGGAAACGCGGGCGGGCCAGGAAACCTGCGGTCCGAACAGGTATGTATGGACGGAAAAACCACCGCCGTAGTGGCCATCAAGATCCGCGACGCCGCCCAGCCAGCCGGCAAACTTGTATTCACCCGCGAGTTCCCAACCGCTCAGATTGGACGAAGGGAAATTGTCGGCATGCATGTAGGAAAAGCCGCCGAACGCCTCCACCTTGTCTCCCAGCCCCTGCGCTCGCGCCGAGATCGAAGCCAACAGCACCAACCCAAGCAACAAAGATAGTTTCCGCACCATGAGAGTCTCCTAGTCCTGTGGGATGTGAATCCTTGCCCTTCGCCCCGCTGGTTGGGGCTTTGGAGCCTTACCGACTTGCGGACCCGCTAGCTTCCGCAGAGGTCTCAGGCCCCGTTTTGCGCTGGGAAATCGTTGGATGCGGGCTTTCGTGCGAGGGTTTACCCGCGAAGAGAAGTCTTGCTTCGCGAGCGAGAGGGAAATTATGACCAACAAAGGGCGGCCAGCAACGGCCGCCCTTTTGTGCTGTTTCCACCTTTGACTTCAGGCCAAACGCGGGCCTGCGCGTGTAAATTCCCCGATTAGAAGCTCAGCCGCGCGGCGATCTGAATGATGCGCGGATCGAACGTGTTTGTGATCCGGCCAAAATTGGTGCTGTCGAGAATCTCGGTGGACGGGTTCGTAAACTCCCCGTGGTTGAGTATGTTGAAGAAGTCCCCGCGAATTTCGATTTTCAGCCTTTCGGTGATTGCCGTCGTCTTGGACAGGGAAAGATCCAAATTCACGAGCCCCGGTCCGCGGAGAGAGTTTCTTCGAAACGTGCCGTAGGTGCGAAGCCCGGGGCAGAGCACAGCCTGCGCGTCTGACGGGAACGTGCCGGCAGGTTCGGACGCAAGCTCGCTACAGTTGCCCACAGTGTCAACGCTCTGACTATTCGTGAAGGTAGAAGGGTCAAACCAGAAGTTGCCGGCTGCCCTCGGATTCGCCATGGCGATCGGGCCGACTACGTTGGCGTTGACGGTGAGACCGTCACCTGCCCCGCTCGGTCCCTCATTGAATGGACCGGTGTCGCCGGGGATGTTGGCGAAGACGTTCAAAGGGAAGCCTTTTCTCCAGGTGAAGATGGGGAAGAGGGTCCATCCTTGCGTCAGTCGCTTGGGTGCTGACTTCCACGCCCGATCGAAGGGAAGGTCCCACCCGCCGCTGAACGTGATCCGATGGCGCACGTCGAGGTCGCTCGACGCGCGAAGGAGCGTGGGATCGTACGAGGGCACGAGCTGGCTCCGCTGGCGGAATCCGGATCCGTTGTCGATGTTGTGGGCGTACGTATAGCCGAGCGTGAAGTACATGCTCCCGGCGGGAGTATTACCCATCTGCTTCGTCACACTCATCGTCAGAGAGTTGTAACTCGCGTTGACAATGTTTCTGAATTCCTGGACAGATGCGAAGCTGCACGTGGCATCTGGAGACACGCCGGACGTGCTATTGCCCAACGAATCCACGCAGGAACTGTTCCCGGGCGCGAGATTAAGCACATGATCCGTGGTGCCTAGGACGAACGGGTTCACGTCCTGCAGCGTTGTAAGCCCGTGCGAGCTGCTGCCAAGATAGTTCACTTCGAGGGCAAGTGCGGGCGCAAGTTCGCGCTGCACGCTCAGGTTGTATTGATACGTATAGGGAGTTCTCAGGTGCGGATCGACGAAGAAAAGTTGCCCCCCGTACGGCAGCGACCCGTCCTGGGCGAAATACTGGGTTCCCGATAGCTGCGGCACCGACGGGAATGTGTTCGCGTTGCAGCTCGAACCGTACGGATCCGAGAAGTAGGTGATCACCTGTGCGGATTGATTGGAGGCAGCGCACGGGTTTCCGGTGAGAGATGTGGGAAAGAAAAAGAATGCAAGGCTGAAGAACGGCGGCTGGCCGTTGAACTGAAAATTGTCCTCGGCCTTGAGGATATCGTAGAAGACGCCGAATCCGCCGCGAACGCTCGTCTTGCCGTGGCCGTCGGGATTCCAGGCGAATCCGATGCGCGGCGCCCAGTCGTTCCGGTCCGGGAAATTGACGCCGCTCGGAGCGCCCCTGTCCCCCGGGAAAACCAGACCGACAGGCGCGTTGGAAAACCGGGAGGACTGTGCGCCGGGAACGACCGAGAAGGTGCGGCCCAGGGTATCCGACTTCGGGCTGCTGTACTCGTAGCGGATTCCCAAGGTGAGTGTGAAGCGTTTTGTTGCACGCCACTCGTCCTCGAAAAACGCGGACGTGGACTTGGTGCGAATGTTCGAAGGGGCGGCCGAAGCCTGCACGAAATCGCTCGCCGCGCCGAGGAGGAAGTCGGCAAAGCCATTGCCCGAGATGCTGCCATCGAAGTCGTACAGACCGTTGGTGATGAAGTCGAACACCTGGTTGTTCTGGTACGCGGAGACGCCGGCGCCCATCTTCCAATTGTGCTTTCCATGAATCCACGTAAACGTGTCGGACACGCCAAACGTGTTGTTCACGAGGGTCGAAGGACCGCCGAACGTGTAGCCGACCGTCGTTGACTCGCCGTTCACGCCGACCAGCGGCGGACCGGTCGGATTGTCCGGCGTCAAATTCACGAAGCCCAGCGACTGAGCGGTGTTCTGCTGATTCGGTCCTTGCGGACTGCCCTGAATCTCGAAGTATCGCTGCGTGCCGAATCGAAGCTCGTTGAGCATGTCGGGTGAGAAAGTGCGCGTGTAGGCCACGTTTGCGAAATACGTGTTGATCTTGGTCGTGACGGAATAGCCCGGCACGTCCGCCCATGGGACCAGGTTCGACTGGGTAGCAAAGGGATCGAGGGTCGGATTGCGCTGACCTCCAAGCGTCGCTGTAAGTTGATCCTTGGGCGTGATCTGGAAGTCGAACCGCATCGTCAGTTCGTTGCGATTGTCCGTCAAGGAACTCGTCGGGGTCAGAACTCCGGTGGGCGAAACCGGCATCAGCCCCTTCGTGATGTAACTTACAGAGACTGGATTGAGTGCCTGCGGGTTCAGAAAGCCAGCCGGCTTGCTCGAGTCATGAAAAAACGGGTTCGCCGCCAGGAACGATACGACTGCCGGATCGGATGAGAAATCGCAGCCCTGCGCCGGGTTGGAAATGCAGGCGGTCTGCGCAGTAGTGAGCACGGACACCTGCGAGCCGACTGGCGTCGCGAGATTTGATAGCTTCTGGCCCTGATAACCAACGAAGAAGAAGAAGCGGTCTTTCCCGCGGATCAGATGCGGAATCGTGATCGGTCCGCCGAAGGTGCCGCCGTATTGATTGCGCCGGAGGGGATCCCGCGGTATTCCGTTGATCTTTCTGAAGAAAGAGTTCGAATTCAGGTCGCCGTTGCGGAGATAGTCGTACGCGCTGCCATGCCACTGGTTGGTGCCGGACTTGGTGACCTCGCTGATGATTCCGCCGCCATTGCGGCCGTATTCCGCCGAGTAATTGCTTTCCAAAATCCGGAACTCGGCGATCGTATCGGGGTTGGGATTGAACACCACGCCGTTACTGAGGAGATTGTTGTTCAGGCTGCCGTCGAGCAAAAACGTCACCGAGTCCGTGCGGCCGCCCGAGATGCTGAAAGTTCCCGCGCCGCTGTTGTCGGGATTCGATTCCGTGACGCCGGGCTGTAGCGTGGCCAGATCGAGCACGTTGCGCCCGTTCAGCGGCGCCTGTTGGATCGCCGCGCCGACGACAGTGCCACCCACCGTGGGATTCACGGTTTCCACCTGCGGAGCCTGCGCTTCTACCGTGACCGTCTGGCTCGTTGCCCCGAGGGTCAAGGTGATGTCGATTCGCAAGGACTGATTGATCTGGAGCTCCTGCTCGCTCATGACGACTTTGTTGAATCCCTCGTGCTCGGCCTCCACGCGATAGCGTCCGATGGGGAGATTGAGCACTTCGAAGGTTCCGTCGCCTTGCGTGACGGTGGTGCTGCCGATACGAGTGGCGGCATTCGTGACCGTCACTTTGGCGCCCGGTACTACCGCGCCCTGTTGGTCATAGACCGTGCCGATCACCCGGCCGGTAGCGGCCTGGCCTAGCGCCGGTTTCGTCAATTGAGAGAGGAGAATTGCAACGACAAACGCGGAAGCGCAAAGTGCGACGGCTCGTTTCATGAGACCCCCTCGCTTTTTCCGAGACAACCCAAGACTTGTCTGACCGTCATAGATCCCGCATTGCCCCAATTAACCGCAATTCAGTTGGGGGCTCCGGCAGAATGCCCCTCTCTGACTGCGCAAATGATACGGATCTAGGTGCTGAGATCAGTCTGATGCGAGCAATAAGTTTGCCATGAAATTCGCGCAATATCGGTATGATTCTTAAACACTTACCGAGAAGTGAGAAGGTGTCTAGACTCTCTTGCTATGGTTTCTTGTATTCTGGAATTCGCCCATACGATATCGCGGATTCGAGCTCCTGCGCGCGCCTGCGGCTTTCTCCATTCTTAGCACCAAGCTAACATACGTTACAGTCAGCAGATCCAAATTCCTCCATTGCTTCGTATCCGAAGTTGGCCGACGGCGGACGTGATGGCCGGCGCCCGGTGCGCAAACTTCAACTTCAGAAATAACGCCGATTCGCCCAGTTCATGCGCAACTTCAAGCGGGCGGCGCGCGTATAATCGTTAGGCCGGGCGGACAACCACGACATGGCTGGAAAAACCTCAATGGCGCTGAGCGAGGCGATGCGCATCGCCGTCGCCAGCTTGTGGGCGCACAAGATGCGCAGCGTGCTCACGCTGCTGGGCGTCGTGATCGGGGTGACGTCCGTGATCGCCGTTGTGAGCGTGATCAACGGCCTGAACGGCTACGTGGCCGAGAAGATCTTCAATTTGGGCGCGGACGTTTTCCTGATCAACCGAGGACCGTCGATCATCACCACGATCGAAGAGTACGAAGCGGCTCAGAAGCACAGGAAGTTCCATTTTGACGACTATGAAGCCGTCCGCGACAACTGCCAGAGGTGCGTGGCCGTGGCTGCGAACCTGAACCACGTCGGCCAAGTGAAGTACGGCACGGAATATCTTTCGGATGCCAATATTATCGGCTTCACGTACGAAATGCCCCAGGTGCTCGACCGCGAGCTGAGCGCGGGGCGGCAGATCACTCGATTGGATATGGCGCGCGGCGCTTTTGTCTGCGACGTGGGCTACGACATCGTGGACAAGCTGCTTCCTGGAACCGACCCGGTCGGCAAGACGATCCGCATCGATACATCCGAGTGCGAAATCATCGGCGTGGGGAAGAAACGCGGCTCGGTGATGGGCCAGTCGCAGGACAGCTGGGTGATCCTGCCGCTCACCACATTTCAGAGAATCTACGGGAGCGATGATTCCGTGCGCCTGTGGGTGAAGGCCGCGGGCACTGGCGCGATCGAGTCCACGATGGACGAGGTGCGGCTGATCCTGCGCGGGCGGCGGCACGTGGCCTACCAGGACGCCGACGATTTTTCTATGGAAACGAACTCCTCGTTTCTCCAGTTATGGAGCAGCATCAGCGGCACGTTCTTCGGCGTCACGATCGGAATCGCCTCGATCGCCCTGATCGTCGGCGGCATCGTGATCATGAACATCATGCTCGTATCCGTGACGGAGCGGACGCGAGAGATCGGTCTGCGAAAATCCCTGGGCGCCCGCCAGGGTGACATTCGACTCCAGTTTCTGATCGAATCCTCCACCATTGCGGCGATCGGAGGGGCTTGCGGCGTGCTTCTTGGGATTCTGCTGGCAAAGATCGTCACCTGGACGACATCGCTGCCGAGCTCGGTCCAGCTGTGGTCGGTGGTCATGGGCCTGCTCGTGGCGACGAGCGTCGGGCTCTTCTTCGGCGTATATCCCGCGGCGAAAGCGGCGCGGCTTGATCCCGTGGTGGCGTTGCGGTCCGAATAAGGGGAGAAAAGTGCGCAAGCAACGCGGGCTCGCCGGCATCGGGGAATCCATCGCACTCGCGCTGGACGTTCTGCGGCGAAACCTTCTCCGATCGTCTTTGACGGTGCTCGGCATCGTGATCGGCGTAACGACGATCATCGTGATCGGGGCCGTGATTCAGGGACTGAATTCGAATGTGCTCGGTCAAATCCAGTCGCTCGGATCGAACACGATCATCTGCTACAAGTTCTCCTGGGCCACGCTGGGCAGGCTTTCGTCGGACGTGCTCCAACGGAAAGATCTGAAGGCGGAATGGGCCGACGGCTTGGCGCAGTTGCCGCACGTGCTGGCGGCCGCACCGACGGCGCGGATCGAGAATTACAACCTCAATGCGGGCTCGAGCAACGTGCGCCGCGGCAGTGTTCGCGCGCAAAACGTCATCCTGGAAGGGGACAAGCCCTCCATCGCGCAGATCAGCAATTTCAATCTGGAGCGCGGCCGGTTTTTCAATCAAACGGATGAAGAGCATCACTCCCCGGTGACCGTTCTGGGCCGTATCACCGCGAATAAGCTCTTTCCGAAGGGCGAGGATCCGGTGGGGCAGGAAGTGCTGCTCGAAGGACAAGCGTTCACGGTCGTGGGAGTGTTGGAGGAGCAGAAGCAAGCACTGGGAACAGGGGAGAATCCGGAAGACAACATCGCCGTTATCCCCTTCTCGGTGATGCGGAAGATGCATCCCGAGTTCAAAGATCTCGTGTTGTTCATCGCGGCCGATGATACGAAGAACATGCCGATTGTGGTGGACGAGGTGCGCGAATACATGCGACGTGTGCGACGGCTGCCGTCGGACAAGCCGGATGATTTCGCGCTGCTTACGACGGATACGTTCCTCGATTCCTGGAAGCAGATTTCTGGCAGCATCTTCATCGCCATGCTGGCAGTGGGCTCGGTGGCGCTGCTGGTGGGGGGCATCGGCGTGATGAACATCATGCTGGTGAGCGTGACGGAACGGACGCGCGAAATCGGAGTGCGCAAGGCAATCGGGGCGCGCCGGTCGAATATTCTCACGCAATTCCTGCTCGAAGCCGTGACGCTGGCCGCGCTGGGAGGCGTGATCGGGGTTCTGTTCGGCGGACTGATTGTTCTCGTGATTCGGCTGGCCTTCTCCGCGTTTCCGGCTGCGATTTCCGTCTCGCTCGTAGCCCTGGGGGTAGCCGTTGCGGGATCGATCGGCGTGTTCTTCGGCGTCTATCCGGCGTGGAAGGCAGCGCGGCTGAATCCCGTCGAAGCCCTGAGGTACGAGTGATGGAAGAGACGGCCAGCAGGAGAGGGCGGTTCGGCGGCCTCAAGGAATCGATCCTGCTCGCGCTCGATGTCCTGCGGCGGAATCCCCTCCGGTCGTTTCTCACGGTCCTTGGGATCGTTATCGGCGTGACCACGTTCATCGTGATCGGGGCGGTCATTCAAGGGCTGAACGCGAACGTGCTGGGCAACGTGTCAGTGCTCGGGTCGAATACGATCATCTGCTACCGGTTTTCCTTCGCCACGCTCGGGCGGCGGCCCGCCGAGGAGCTCCAGCGGAAAGAGCTGAAAGCGGAATGGGCGGATGGCCTGGCTCTTCTGCCGCACGTGAAGGCTGCGGCGCCGGAAGCGCGAATCCAAAACTTTGAAATCGGAGTGGGATCGAGCAGCGTCCGCCGCGGCAACTATCGCGCGAAGAGCGTCATCCTGCAGGGCAATACGCCCTCGATCATGACGATCACGAATCTCGAGATGGAGCGCGGGCGTTTCTTCAACCAGACGGACGAAGAGCATCGTTCGTCCGTCGCAGTCCTGGGGCATACGACGGCGAAGAAGCTGTTCCCGAACAACGAGGACCCCGTCGGGCAGGAAATCCTGGTCGAAGGGAAAGTGTTCACGGCAGTTGGCGTGCTGCAAGAGCAAAAGCAGGCTCTGGGGACCGGGGACAATCCCAACGACAACATCGTGATTGTTCCGTTCACGACCATGCGGAAGCTGCACCCTGAATACAAGGATTTCGTGCTGTTCGTTCAGGCGGACGACACGAACACGATGCCGATCGTCATCGACGAGGTGCGCGAATACTTGCGCCGGATGAGGCGCCTGCCTTCGGACAAGGAAGACGACTTCGCGATCATGACGACGGACACTTTTCTCGATCTGTGGAACCAGATTTCGAGCGGCATCTTCGTCGTGATGCTTGCGGTGGGCTCGGTGGCGCTGTTGGTGGGCGGCATCGGCGTGATGAACATCATGCTGGTGAGCGTGACCGAGCGGACGCGCGAGATCGGCGTGCGCAAAGCCATCGGCGCGCGGCGGTTGAATATCCTGACGCAATTCCTGCTGGAAGCGGTGACGCTGGCGGCGTTGGGAGGGGTGATCGGGGTGCTGCTGGGAGGAATGATCGTTTTGGCGATTCGGCTGGCATTCTCTTCTTTCCCCGCCGCGGTTTCCCCAACGTTGGTTATTCTGGGCGTGTCGGTGGCGGGATCGATCGGTGTGTTCTTCGGCGTGTACCCTGCGTGGAAAGCGGCTCGGCTGAATCCGGTGGAAGCTCTCCGCTACGAGTGAGCTGCCAACGCCGCAAGTGACTCTTCATAGGGCGGGCGCGCAACGCCGCGCTCGGTAATGATCGCGGTGATGAATCGCGCCGGCGTCACGTCGAAAGCAGGATGCGCCGCGCGGACCTGGGGCGAAATGCGCACGCCGGCGAGATGGTGAACTTCCTCCTCCGACCGCTCTTCGATGGGAATCTGCTCCCCTGAGGAAATGGAAAGATCGAGGGTAGAAATCGGCGCAGCGACGTAAAACGGGACCTTGTTTTCCCGCGCCAGCACGGCGATTCCATAGGTGCCGATCTTGTTGGCCGTGTCGCCGTTGCCCGCGATCCGGTCGGCGCCCACGACGACGGCTGCGACGCCTCCGGTCTTCAGGAAATGTCCCACCATGTTATCGGTGATGAGGGTCAGAGGAATATGATCCTGATGGAGCTCCCACGCCGTGAGGCGCGCCCCTTGCAGATAGGGCCGCGTTTCGGGAACCAGCACCTCAATCCGATAGCCGCCCTCGACCGCCATGCGAATCACGCCGAGCGCGGTGCCGATCCCTCCGGTCGCGAGCGCTCCGGCATTGCACTGCGTCATCACGCGGCCGCTCCTCGGCATAAGCTCCGCGCCGAGCCGGCCAATTCGCTCGTCCGCTTCGCGGCGTTCCTGATGGACCTTTTGGGCCTCTTCAACGAGCGCGGTCCTGATGCGGGCGAGTCCGGCTCCGCCGTCGTTCGCGGCGGCGAGCGAAAGTTCCTGGAAACGGCGTTGGAACCGTTTGATGGCCCAGAATAGATCCACAGCGGTGGGGCGCGTTTTCGCAAGCGTCTCGCAGATCAACACAAATTCGGCGCGCAATTCCTCAAGCGTCTTCGCCTTGGACCGCTGGACGCCCAGCGCCACGCCCATCGCCGCCGCGACGCCGATGGCGGGAGCCCCGCGAATCACCATGTCCTTGATTGCACGCGCCAGCTCGCGGTAATCCGTATAGGTGTGGTAGATCACTTCGCCGGGCAGCCGCCGCTGATCGAGCAGGACCACGCCTTCGGCCGTCCATCGAATGGGCTCAACTGTGTGCAAAGACTCTTCTCCGTGGATTGCGCGGCGCTCGGAACCGAACGCGACGCGAACCATTTATCATTCTAACTGATTCCGCAGTGACGCGAAGGCGCAGACCTAGTGCATGGGCGGGAAATGGCGCAGTCCGTGTGTGCCGATCAGAATGGCGAGCACCTGAAATGAGTTGTAGCTCGTGTGCACGATGAAGCTCGCGACCACGGTGCGAGTTGTCGCGCGCACGAGCGTCAATGCGATTCCCACGATCACCAGCGCCGCAATCTGCGCCCAGCCGCCCCACAATTGCGGAGCGTGCAGCCCGCCGAAGAGCAAGCCCGTGACCACCACACCCGCCGGGACTCCCCAGCTCCGGGCGACCACGGGATAGATGTAGCCGCGGAAGATCGTTTCTTCGATCACCGGAGCGACCACCACGGCCACCAGCATGAATAGGAGCGCCGTGCGGGGATCCCGGAAGAGCGTCTCGATGGGCAGCGCCTGCTTGGGCGGAGAGACGGCGGATGCCAGGCTGACCACCACGTCCAGAACGAGCCCCGCCAAGATAAGAACGAGTACTGTCCAGCCACGAGTCCTGCGGCCCGTGTCCAGTGGGCGCCAGCCGATCGTCCGCCAAAACGGGGCGTGGAACCGCAAACGCACGTGCGCGGCAAGAAATCCAAGCAACGCAAAGTCGAGCGCGATCTGGAGCAACACACTGATGCTGGTCCGTTCGCCCAAAAACTTCTGAGCCTGCTCCCGGCTGGCGCCCAAAAGATGGAAACCGATCACCAGCGCGACGCCCAGCGCAAGCGTGCCGAAGATGGAAATCAGTACAAAGAGCAGCAGGTCGACCCAGCCCCATGGCACGCGGAGGTCTTCGGGCAGAACCCGTCGCGCTGGAGCCGGGGACTCATGCGGAGCCTCAGCGGCTTGCGGGGCAGCGGTAGGTTCTGCCGCCTCGGGCGGCAGGGAGTGGTCTTCGTCGAACGTCATGATCGTTGGCGGCGCGCCGTGCGCAGCCGCGATGAATCATCGCACTTTACCGGCACACTCGTTTCGGCGCAAGGCATAGGGCTCATCATGAGCGGCGCCCGTTTGCACCATTGAGCGCGCGGGCGAGGATCTGGCCCGTGTACGACTTCTTGCTCCGCGCGACCAGCTCTGGCGAGCCTTGCGCCACAACGCGCCCGCCCGCCTCACCACCCTCAGGACCGAGGTCGATGATCCAATCGGCCTGTTTGATCACGTCGAGATTGTGCTCGATGATCAGCACCGTGTTGCCGAGCCCGACGAGGCGGTTCAGCACGTCCATCAACTTTTTCACATCGTCGAAATGCAGCCCGGTGGTCGGCTCGTCGAGAATGTAGAGAGTGCGGCCCGTCTGCCTGCGGGAAAGCTCGCGCGCCAGTTTGGTGCGCTGGGCTTCGCCGCCGGAAAGCGTGGTCGCCGATTGCCCGAGCTGGATGTAACCCAAGCCGACGTCGGCGAGCGTTTGGAGCTTCTGCTGGATCGCAGGAATGTTTTCGAGCGCCTTGAGCGCCTCTTCGATCGGAAGATCGAGCAGGTCTGAAATCGACAGGCCTTTGTAGCGGGCCGCGAGCGTCTCGGCATTGTAGCGCTTGCCGCGGCAGACCTCGCAGGTGACGTACACGTCCGGCAGGAAGTTCATCTCAATCCGTCGCTGGCCGCCGCCCTGGCACGCCTCGCAGCGGCCGCCCTTCACGTTGAAGCTGAAACGCCCCGGCTTGTATCCGCGCTCGCGCGATTCGGGCAGCATGGAGAAAAGCTCGCGAATGGGCGCGAAGACTCCGGTGTAGGTGGCGGGATTCGAGCGCGGCGTGCGGCCGATAGGCGCCTGGTCGATTTGAACCACCTTGTCGATGTGCTCGATGCCAAGGATGGCGCGATGCGCGCCGGGCTTTTCCATCGAGCGATAGAGTTTCGCCGCGAGCGCGCGATACAGAATATCGTTCACGAGCGTCGATTTCCCGGAGCCCGAAACGCCGGTGACGACCGTCAGAAGTCCGAGCGGGATCGCGACATCGATGTTCTTCAGATTGTTGCCATGCGCGCCGAAAATCGTAATCGACTTGCCGTTCGGGCTGCGGCGCTCCGCTGGAACGGGGATTTTCATTTGTCCGGAAAGATATCTTCCGGTGAGCGACGCCGGATTCGCCTCGATTTCGGCGGGCGAGCCGGATGCGACCAGATACCCTCCCGCACTTCCGGCGCCGGGGCCGAGGTCGACGACGTAGTTGGCGCGGCGAATCGTTTCCTCGTCGTGCTCGACGACGAGAACCGTGTTGCCGAGGTCGCGCAGCGTCTCAAGCGTCGAGAGCAGGCGGCCGTTGTCGCGCGCGTGCAGGCCGATGGAAGGCTCATCGAGGACGTAGAGCACTCCGCGCAGGCGTGAGCCGATTTGCGTGGCGAGGCGAATGCGCTGGGCTTCGCCGCCCGAGAGGGTCGAGGCGGAGCGCGCGAGCGTCAGGTAACCCAGCCCAACCGCGAGGAGGAAATCGATGCGCTCGGCGATTTCGCCGAGCGGGCGTCCCGCGATTTTGCGCTGCCGAAGCGTGAGGCGGCTGCGTATCTTGTCCACCGCGGGACGTGCCTCGGTGAGCGCGAGCGCGGTGAAGTCCGCGATCGAAAGCCCGGCGATTTTCACGGCGAGGCTTTCGGGCCGCAGCCGGCGCTCGTTACAGGCGGCGCACGGCGCGGGCGACATGTACTGCGTGAGCCATTCGCGGTAATTGTCGGAGTTCGAGTCACCGAGGCTGCCTTCGAGATGCCCCAGAATTCCCTGGAAGTGCAAACCCTTGTCCGAGCTTCCGTTCGAAGGATTGCCACGCAGAACCAGGTTCTGCACCTTGCGCGGCATTTTCTCGAACGGCGTATCAAGATCGAAGCCGTGCGCGGCGGCGGCGATTCGCAGCGTGCGCTGGAGATGCCCCGAGCCGGAGCCCGGGCCGAGGCCGCCGTCGAAGAGCGGCTTGGTCCAATCCACGATCACCTTTGCCGGGTCGAAATCGTATTTCGAACCGAGGCCGTGGCACTCCGTGCAGGCGCCGTACGGCGAATTGAAACTGAATGAGCGCGGCTCGAGCAGGGGCACCGAGATGCCGCAGTCCGGGCATGCGAGTTTTTCGGAGTACACGCGCTCCTCGCCGCCCACGACGGCGATCGTGACGAGCCCTCCGGTGAGCTTCAGCGCCGTTTCGATCGATTGCTCGAGCCGATGCGCGATGCCGCCTTTCAGCAGCAGGCGGTCCACGACGATTTCGATCGTGTGATTCTTCCGCCGGTCGAGCGCGTGCGGCTCGTCGAGATTCACAAGCTCGCCATCGATGCGCGCGCGGACGTAGCCCTCCTTCGCGTACTTTTCGA
The DNA here is from genome assembly GCA_020073605.1 of Terriglobia bacterium. GTDB lineage: Bacteria > Acidobacteriota > Terriglobia > Acidiferrales > UBA7541 > Palsa-295. Next base: position 110,709 of record JAIQEW010000002.1, on the reverse strand, counting down.
GTTCCTTCTTGTATTCGCCCTTGCGCCCGCGGACCACCGGCGCGAGGACCATGATGCGGTCTTCCGGCTTGAGCGCCATTACGGCCTGCACGATCTGCTCGGTGGATTGTCGCGCGATCGGCTTGCCGCATTTCGGGCAGTGGGGCGTGCCGATGGCGCTGTAAACGACGCGCAGGTAGTCGTAGATTTCCGTGATCGTCCCGACAGTCGAGCGAGGCGAGCGCGTGGTGGTCTTCTGCTCGATCGCAATCGAGGGCGATAGGCCTTCGATTGAATCCACCTCGGGGCGCTCCATCTGGTCGAGGAACTGCCGCGCGTAGGCCGAGAGTGATTCGACGTAGCGGCGCTGGCCCTCGGCGTAGAGCGTGTCGAACGCGAGCGAGGATTTGCCGGAGCCGGAGAGCCCCGTGATGACCGTCAGGGTGTTGCGCGGGATTTCCAGGCTGATGTTCTTGAGATTGTGCTGCCGGGCGCCCCGGATGATGATTTTCTTCAGGCCCATGGGTGGAGTGCCCCTGCACAGAGGGGCCATCTCTACACTGGGTAGAATGAGCCCAGTGTAATCTTTCAACGTAGCAAGAACGCGTCGCCGCGGTCAAGCAGGGCACACCAGTGCACGAAGTTCTTCTCTTCGCTTTTCTTTTGGCGGAAACTTTTCGCGCTTCGACTCGCAGCCGGAATTTTTACTGGCGCCGGGGACTTTTTACCGTGGACTCCAAATAAAACACGTGTGATTTCAGCAGCTTAGGTTTGGTTTTTCGCGTGCCCTATGTTTTGAGTCAGGGGAAGGAAAGCCGAGGATCCCTTCGGGGATTGAGGGCTGGGCCGGCTTCCTTCCCCGGACCATTTCCGCCGGGCCAGGACCTTCACCTATCCCTCTCGAACGCGCGGCGGGGGTGCCTGCGTTCACTTCTTCTTCGCCGCGCGGCTCAAGCCGCGACGCTCAAAAAACTTTTCGATGCGCATTCACGTCCGCGCCAGATTCGTGTAAATTCTAGGTAGAAGCATCCGCAACCGAGTTGGGGCGTGGTCCAATCGGTAGGGCACCTCACTGTTAATGAGGACGGTGTTGGTTCGAGTCCAACCGCCCCAGCCAACTCTCTCCGGGCGCGAAGAAGCAGCGAATCTCAATCCCGAATGATGGGGAAGCCGGCCTCGGTCCAGCCGCGCCAGCCGCCATCCATCGAGATCACGTTGCGGTAGCCCATCTTCTGAAGGTTTTCCGCCGCGAGCGCGGACCGGAATCCGCCGCCGCAATACAGGACGATCTGCGCTTCCTTGTCGGGGACCGTCTTCTCGATATCGCGCTCGATGATGCCCTTGCCGAGGTGGATCGCGCCGGGGATGTGGCCGCGCGCCCATTCGGCGTCCTCGCGCGTGTCCACCAGGATGATTCTTTCGCCGGCGTCGAGCCTCTTCTTCGTCTCGCGGAAGTCCTCTTCCTTGACGCGCGACTTCGCATCTCTCACGAGCTTCAGGAACCCTTCGCCGTGACCTGGTGCCATCCCTTCACCTCGCTCTTTGATCGAAAGACGAAAACATTAACACAGAGAAGGCAGAGCGGGCGCAGAGTTCACCGAGAAGGATGAAGCCGCCTGCCGCCGCCTCGTCCCGCGCCACAATGCCTGCTTTCCATTTTCTTGCATCACTTCATGTCGCGCCAGTTCGGGCCAGCCTTCGTATCCACCACGAGCGGGACGCGCAGCTCGTGCACACCCTCCATCACTTCCTTGACGAGCTTCGTCAGCCGCGGAATTTCCTCTTCGGGCGCCTCAAACAGCAATTCGTCGTGGACTTGCAGGATCATCTGCGACTTGAATTCGCCCGCGAGACGGCGGTCGAGCTCGATCATAGCGAGCTTGATCAGGTCCGCGGCGGCGCCCTGCATCGGAGTGTTCATCGCGGTGCGCTCGGCAAAGCTGCGCAAATTCGGCTGCGGGGAATTGATTTCGGGAATCGGCCGGATGCGCCCGAAAAGGGTCCGCGTGAATCCGGCCTTGCGGACATCGGCGATTTGCGCGTCGAGATATTTCTTCACGCCGCTGTAGCGCTCGAAGTACGCGCCGATGAATTTTGAAGCCTCTTTCGTGTCGATCCCGAGCTGCTGGGCCAGGCCGAACGCTGAAAGGCCGTAGATCACGCCGAAATTGATCACTTTGGCGACGCGCCGGTGCTCGGGCGTCTGCGCGAAGGGCGCCACGTCGAACACCTCCTGGGCCGTGCGGGAATGGATGTCTTCGCCGCGGCGGAAGGCTTCCACGAGGACCGGGTCCTCGGAGAGATGCGCCAGGATGCGCAACTCGATCTGCGAATAGTCCGCGGAAAGCAGCAGGCGTCCCGGGGAGGCGATGAACGCGGCGCGGATTTCGCGGCCGAGCTCCGTGCGCACGGGAATATTTTGCAGGTTTGGATTCGACGAACTCAGCCGTCCGGTGGCCGTGCCGGTCTGGCTGATTCGTGTGTGCAGGCGGCCCGTCGAGGGATGGATCAGTTGAGGCAGAGTGTCGGCATACGTCGATTTCAGTTTCGCGAGTTCGCGGTGCTCCAGTATCTTTTTTGGCAGCTCATGAACCAGCGCCAACTCTTCCAAGACTTCCGCGGCGGTCGAACGAGCCTTGGCGCGGATGCGCCGCGGCATTTGCAGATTGAGTTTGTCGAAGAGGACTTCCGCGAGCTGCTGGGTGGATCGGATGTTGAACTCGAATCCCGCAAGCTCGTAGATGTCTTTCTCCAATCTGCCGATCTCTTCCTGCGCTTTCGCTGAAATCCTGTCGAGCTCGTGCGGATCCACGCGGACGCCCGTGGCTTCCATGCGGGCGAGCACGGGCGCAAGCGGCAGGTCGATGCTCTCGTAGATTTCCGCGAGGCCTTGCTTCTCGACTTCCGCGCGGAGGGCGGGCGCGAGCCGCAGCAGAAGATCCGCCCGCTCGCCGGGCGCGCCGGACAAAGTCTGATTCAACTGTCGAAGGACGGCCTCGGCGAAAGCGTGATTTGCCGTCGTGGGACGGAGGAGATAGGAGTAGAGCATCGTGGCGTGGCGGATACCGGCGACGGCTTCGGCGCTCCCCGGAGCATCGACCCCGCCCAGCAGATGAAACAGCTTTGGGTCGTGCACGACTTTTGGACACTTCGGATCGGCCAGCCAATCGCACATCGCCGCGAGAGTTTTGTTCTCGGCATCATTCGCTACGGTGCAGGCCGATCCCGGCATCGTCGAAACTTCGATCCCAAGGACGTGAGTTCCGAAACCTTCGTCGTCGGGTTCCTCGGCGTCGAGCGAAAGCCAGACGGCGGTGTCCTGGCCGCGAGGGACTGCCTCCAGAAACTTTCGAAGTGCCGCGGGTGAATCGAGCGCCGTGTAGTCGGTCGCCCGAGCCTCCGCCGCCGGGGCAAGTTCCTTGAGCAGCGACGTGAAGCCGAGCTCGCCATAGAGTTCGCGCAGCGCGGCGGAGTCCGGCTCCTGCATCCGCAGCGCATCGAGCGAAAGCGGCACGGGAGCATCGGTCGGGATCGTGGCGAGCTGCTTGCTGAGCCGGACGAACTCGCCGTGCTTTTCGAGCGCCTCGCGGTAGCTCGCCGGCTTCACTTCGCCCGCGTGTGCTAGGGCCTCTTCGGCGCTGCCGTACTGTTGAATCAGCTTTCGCGCACCAACTTCACCAATACCTGGTTTCCGCCGCTCGCCGGGAGCGGGCTTCTCGTTGGGATCGCGCGCGCCGGGAATGTTGTCGATCGAATCACCCATCAAGGCCATGACGTCCCGCACTTTTTCCGGAGGGACGCCCATGAGCTCCTCGACCTTCTTTTCATCAATCACCAGATCGCCCTTCGCGGGATTCAGCACTCGCACGCGCTTGCCGACGAGCTGCATCAGGTCCTTGTCGCTCGTCACGATGAGAACCTCGAGATCCTTCTTGGCCGCCTGGTGCGCGAGCGTGCCGATCACGTCGTCGGCTTCGTATCCGGGATATTCGAGGATGGGCAGTCGCATCGCCTCACAGTAGCGGCGGACGTAAGGCAACTGCAGGGCAAGATCCTCGGGCATCGGCGGGCGCTGCGCCTTGTACGAGGCGAAGAGCTCGTCGCGAAACGTCGGCGCCGATACATCGAAGACCACGGCCAGGTAATCCGGCTTCCAGTTTTTCACGAGCTTGCGAATCATGTTCGCAAACAGGTAGGGGACGTTCGTCGGCACGCCCGAGGGGCCGCGCAGCCGCTGAGGCATGGGCGCGTAGAAGGCGCGGAAGATGTAGCCCATCGCGTCGATCAGGAACAGGCGTTTTGATTCCTTGGCAGGCATGCGAATCGAATGATTGGCGTCAACTGCCGCGCGGCGTGCCGCTCCGAGGCAGGTGACGCACAGGCAGGGGAGTATACCAGACCGCGTGCGAGGCTTCCGGCCCCCGTGGCAGAAGTCATGTTTCGCAGACAAGTGGGCTGATTTGTGATACTTGTGAAATATTTCCTGGCGGCCCTGCGTATCAAACAATGGACAGGCATTCGACAACCGAGGCGATGAGCGAAGCCGAATTGGCGCAAGTGCTGTCCCAAGTCCGGGCGGGCGATGCCGACGCCTGGGGCGAGCTCTATCGCCGGTACGCGCCGGCTATTTTCCGGTTTTGCCGGCGGCTGCTGCCGGCCCGCGAGGACGCCGAAGACGCGACAACGGAAATCTTCATGAAAGTGCGACAGAAACTCGGCACCTACGATTCCTCGCGGCCGTTCACGGCGTGGCTCTATAAGGTTGCGAGCAATCACTGCTGGGACACGCTGCGCCGCCGCCGCATCCGCCAGGACCTCGAGACCGGCGACCTGGACACTCTTCCGCTCGAGCACCCCGACCCGGGCCAGCTCGAACGCCTCCAGACCGAACACACCAGCAAAGAGGTGCGCACGGGCCTCGCCAAGCTGCCCGATCGCGCGCGGATGGCGCTCGTGCTGCGCTACTACGCGGACATGAGTTACGACGAAATTGCGGACACCCTGGGCGTGCGCCGCGCGTTCGTCGGCGTGTTGCTGCTGCGCGCGCGGCATCAGTTGCGCGACGCGCTGAGCGAAAGCGGCGCGGGCGCCCAGAGAGCTTCCGCGGGAGGCAAATCATGAGCCACCTCGACGACCATTTCGATGAAGTGACCGGCCTGCTCTATCTCGAACGCCAGCTCGACGAAGGCCGCGTGCGCGAGGTCTCGACACACCTGGCTTCGTGCGCCGCGTGCCGCGAACTCCTCCGCGCGCTCGAGAGCGAAGGCGTCTGGCTGCGGCAGGCGCTCCTTGCGGAAGACGAACCGATTCCCGCCCGCCTGATCGCAGCGCCGGAGCGGGACGGGGCCAACTGGGGATGGATTGCGTCATTCGGGCTCGCTGTCGGCGGCGCCTATACGCTCTGGAGCGGCTTCGTCGAGCCGTGGCTCGCGCAGGCATCGCAAGCCGGCTTCACGCAGGGGAATCTTCTGACCATGCTCTTCTTCAGCGGTGCTTTTTGGAAAGGATGGGACGTGATGCGAAGTCTAACGCAATTTTTGGCGGTGGCGACTCTTGGAACGGTGGCGGTCTGGCTGCTGAGGAAGCAGTGGAGGCGCTTCACGGCGATTGCGTTTGTGATGGGCGCACTCGTGTGCGCGCTGGCGCTGCCTCCCTCCGCGCAGGCCGCCGATGTGGAGCGCGGCAACCCGAGTTACACCCTTCCCGCCGGACAGGAAGTGAAGAACGATCTGATCGTGACGGCGGCTCAGCGCACGCGCATCGACGGGGATGTGGATGGCGATCTCATCGTCTTCTCGAACGTCGTGACCGTGAGCGGCCACGTCAAGGGAGACATCATCTGTTTTGCGCAAGCACTTCGCGTGGATGGCCCCGTGGACGGCAACGTGCGCGTCTGGGCGCAGAATCTCACGCTGAACGGGCCCATCGGCAAGAATGTGATTGCCGGGGCCGGCGCGATGGAGTTGGGCCAAAAGGCCGTCGTGGGCGGCACGATGACGTTTTTTTCCGGCGCCACCGATCTGAACGGCCGGGTCTCAGGCGACCTTCTCTCCTTTGGGGGCGATCTCGAAATCGATGGCGTGCTGGGGCGCGATGCTACGATCCGAGGCGACCGGCTCACGATTGGCCCCTCCGCCCAAATCGGCGGGAAGTTGAAGTACGAAGGAAGCCGCCAGCCGGACATTTCGCCCAGTGCAAAGCTCGCGGGCCCCGCCGACATCACGATCAGGCATCGCGGGCCGGACTATGCCTCGCCGCGCTATTACTGGCACCAGGTGCTCTTCTGGGGAGCGGCCTTCCTGCTTGGTCTCGTCATGCTCCTCGTCGCTCCGGGATTTTCTTCTGACGCCGTGCATGCCAGCAGGAGAATCGGCCCCGCGCTGGTATTCGGCCTGGTCTTCGGGATTGCCACGCCCATCGTGGCGATTCTCGTTTGTTTCACCATCGTGGGCCTGGGCATTGGAATCGCAGGGCTACTGTTGTGGGCGATTGCAGTGTATTCCGCGCAGGTAATCACCGCCTCGTGGCTTGGCGAAAAACTGCTGGGCGCGGGAGTGGGAGTAGGCGGGGCAATCGGGCGGCTGGCCCTCGGGTTGGGGGTTCAACAAGTTCTGATGACGTTACCTTACGTCCGGTGGATGGCATTTTTCGCCATAATTGCTTGGGGGCTCGGCGCTCTGGTCCTGGCGATTTACAAGAGAATGCGCCCGCAGGCCGCGGCCGCCGCGTGATTCAGCATTAGTGGCTGTTCGGTGCGCGGACCGCGGCTTGAGGCGCACGAGCGTCGGCCATTGCGAGCGCTTCGTCTGTCGTAATCAGCCGCGCGCCGAGCGTTTGCAATTCATCGAGCGCGCGCCGGCCGTCCTCGGGCTTGAGCGTTTCAATCGCGTCCTTCACGATCGAGACTTTGCGGCCGCGCTCGAGCAGGCCCTTCGCGGCGTACTGCACGCAGTATTCCGTGACCACGCCAAAGACGATGTATTCGGCGTCGCTGCCGAGACGCTCGACAAGCTCGCTTGTGTGCGGATTGTCGAAGACGTCGAGCGTCTGCTTTTGGATCACGACCTGCGCGCGACGGAGTACATCTTCCGGTAGCTTTTGCGATGCATCGTTTGGGATTGTAAGGAAATTGCCGGTCAGTCCCTCGGGAATGATTCGTGCCCCCGGAGTTCCGCGCAGGCAGTGTGGCGGGAATCTCTGGAATTCAGGATCGTTTTCCGGATGCGCGTCGCCGCTCGAAACCAGGAGCGCGCCTGCTCCGGGTGCCGCAGTCACCAGGCGCCGGATGTTGGGAATGATCTTCTCGGCGCCGGGCACGTAGAGCTTTCCTCCCGGCAGCATGAAATCGGCCTGAACGTCCACTTCCCAGAAAATGATTCTTGGCGGCGCCATACGCTTGAATTCTCCCAAGCGCTACGAGGACTATTTTACCGCAAAGCGCCGCACGCGCTTGCGGACCTCTTCGAGCAGGGCTTGCAGCCTCTTGCTGTAATGGACGGGATAGACGGCCGTGCGGCCGATCTGGCGATAGCGCTTCGGGAGCCGCGCGAGGCTGGAAGTGCACCGGTCCCGAAGGGCGCCGACGGATTCCGCAGGGGCGACGCGGCGTCCGCCGCGCATGACTTGGACGAGCAGCGGCTCGCCGCCGTTCGGCGGTTCGTCTTCGAGCGCGATGCGGTCGCTCTGATATTCGCCCGCCGGGTTCCGATAGCGGAACACCTGCTTGCGCCCGGGGTAGGTGACCTTGGCGTGGCTGAATTTCGCCGCCTCGCGGATCTTGCCCCCGCGCTCGACTTGGGTGAGCTTGTAGATCAGATTCATGTGCGGCGCGTCGCCCGGCGTCCCGAGAGCGGTGCCCACGCCGAAAGCGTCAATCGCAGCGCCCCCGCGAAGCAGCTCCGCGATCTTGTATTCGTCGAGGTCGCCGGATGCGAATACCTTCACGTCCTTCCATCCGGCGCGGTCCAGTTCCCGCCGGGCCCACCGGCTGTCTCCGCCGATGTCGCCGCTATCCAGACGAATTCCCGCGGGCTTCCGGCCCATCGCGATGATCCTTTTTACTGCGTTGCGCACGTCATACGTGTCCACCAGCAGGACGGCACCTTCGGGAAACGCGTCGAGGAAGTGGCCGAACGCCTCGCCTTCGTCCTCATGGGCCATCACCCAGGAGTGGGCCTGCGTTCCGTAGATGCCGATGCCAAATTGCTGGCCCGCGAGCGTGTTGGAAGTACCCCCGCAACCCCCGATCGCGGAGGCCCGGGCGGAAAGCAGGCTGGCCGGGCCGCCGTGGGCCCGCCGCGCGCTGAAATCCACCACCTGCCGCCCCTGGGCGGCCGTGACGATCCGCGCCGCCTTGCTCGCAATCATTGTCTGATAACTGAGCGTCGCGAGCAGGTACGTCTCCAGGATTTGAGCCTCGATGATCGGCGCGGTCACGCGCATCACCGGCTCGCCCGGAAAGACCAGCGTCCCCTCGGGCATCGCCCAGACGTCACCGGTGAACCGGAACTTCGCGAGGTAGTCGAAAAACGCGTCGTGGATGTGGCTGAAAAGGAGGTGTTGCCGGAGGAAGCCGATCTCTTCAGGTGAGAAATCGACGTTTTCGAGGAATTCAAGCGCTTGCTCGAGTCCCGCGGCCACAAGGTAGTTGCGCCGCGGCGGCAGGTGCCGCACGAACAATTCAAACGTGGCGCGCGCATCGAAGCGGGTCTCGAAATAACCCGCCGCCATTGTCAATTCGTAGAGATCGGTCAGTAGGCCGGAGTGTTCACGCATGCGATTCGCCGCAGGGATGCCGGAGGGATGAAAAGACAAAACCCCCGAACGTCCCTCCCGCCAGACGGGACGCACATTGGGGGTTTCGCCTCGAACCCTTTGGCCAGATTGAGCGCCGGACTGGACTACTTCAGAACGGCGTCTTTGAACGCCTTCGCCGCGCGGAGGCGTACAACGGTCTTGGCCTTGATCTTGATCGCTTCGCCCGTGGCAGGGTTGCGGCCCATGCGCGCCTTGCGGTGCGCCTTCACGGCTCGGCCGATGCCGGGGATCACGAACTTGCCTGAGCTCTTGGCTTCTTTCACGGCGAGCTTGAACAACTCGTCGAAAAACGCCGCGGCCTGCTTCTTCGAAATTGGCTTGTCGGGTGTGCTGACCTTATCGGCGATGTGGGCGATAATTTTGGACTTGCTCAACGGGGATGCCATTGAATTCTTTTTCCTCCTCAGGTGTGATTGCTGGTCGGCCGCGGGGGCCGGATGCCGCGGTGCACTATAGCCGTCCCACCTGGCGAACGCAAGCGAAAACCTTAAAAAAGGCCCGCAAAACCGGGGATTTTGCATATCGCGCAAGCGCGGCCCGCTTGTCACGGCGTCGCGAGCTGCTCGTAGAACAGCGCGATCGACTTGATGCCTCCGAAATAGTTCTCAAGCGCGATGTGTTCGTCGGGCGCGTGCGCGTTCTCATCCGGCAGGCCGAAGCCGAGCAGCACGCACGGGACCTTGAACGTGTCGTGCATTTGGGTGACGAACGGTATCGAACCGCCCTCGCGGATGAACACGGCCTTTTTCCCGAAGCCCGCTTCCAGCGCGTGAATCGCCTTCTGAAAAATCGGGTGCGAATACGGCGCCACCCAGGGCTTGCCCGTGCTGAGGACCTCGAATTTGCAGTGCACCGTCTTCGGCAGCAGCTTGCGGATGTGCCGCTCGACCAGCTTCGCGATCTTCGCCGGATCCTGATTGGGAACGAGGCGCGTCGAAATTTTCGCGTACGCCTTGGACGGGATCACCGTCTTCGCGCCTTCTCCGATGTACCCGCCCCAGATTCCATTGAGCTCGATCGTCGGGCGCGCCCAGAGCTGCTCGACAATCGTAAAGCCTTTCTCGCCGCAAAGCGCCGGCGCCCCCACGGTCTTGCGGAATTCCTTTTCTTTCCATGGCAGGGAATTGAGCGCTTTGCGTTCCTGGCGCGAGAGCGCGGCCACATCGTCGTAGAAGCCCGGAACGGTTGCGCGGAAATTCGCGTCGTGGAGTTTCGCGATCGTTTCGGCGAGGATCGTGATCGGGTTCGGAACCCCGCCGCCGAACACTCCGGAGTGCAGATCCTGCGATGGGCCGGTGATCTCGATCTGGTAATAGTTCAAGCCGCGAAGTCCGTATGTGATCGATGGGACGCCCTTGGCGAGCATCGCCGTATCAGAAACGATGAGCGCGTCGGCCTTCAATCGTTCGCGGTTTTGCCGCACGAAATCCCACAGACTGACGCTGCCCACTTCTTCCTCGCCTTCAATCATCACTTTCAGATTGATCGGCAGCTTGCCGGCCGTCTTGAGCAGCGCTTCGAGCGCCTTCAGATGGATGTGCACCTGCCCCTTGTCGTCGGCCGTGCCGCGGCCGAAAAGATTGCCGTCGCGCACCGTCGGCTCGAAAGGAGGGCTGGTCCACAGTTCGAGCGGCTCGGCAGGCTGCACGTCGTAGTGGCCGTAGAAGAGGATCGTGGGTTTGCCGGGCGCGCGCAGCGATTCGCCGTACACAAGGGGATGCATCTTCGTCGGCGTGATTTCGACGTTTTCCAGGCCCGCGGCGCGAAGTTTTCCGGCCACCCACTGCGCGGCTCGCTCGATATCGGGTTTGTGCTCGCTCTTCGCGCTGACGCTGGGGATGCGCAGAAACTCCTTCAGCTCGTTCAGATTGTCTTCGCGTTTCGATTCGATGTAGCCAATCAGGTCCATGGAGAGCTCCTGCCCCGGGGATGGAAGTGGTCCCGCCGCCCAGCCGTTGAATTCACATAGTACCCAAGCCCAGCAGAATTCAACAATCTTTTGCGAACTGCTTCTTTGGGCACGCGCGATTGCCGCGCGGTTGACTCGCCGCCGCCGGCGCTGCACGATGGCTGTGATGATGCTCGAAGCGCAAGCCAGCACGCAGCGCCGGAGTTCCCGCGTCTTCACGCGCATCCCCGTGAGTGCGAAGGGGAAGAACGTCGAGGGGCGGAAATTTCGGGAGAGCAGCCAGACGATTGTGATCAATGCGCACGGCGGCCTGCTCTATTTGCAGCAAGCGCTCGAACTGGGCTCCGAGCTTGTCCTCATGAATCCCGCGACCGAAGAAGAGCAGGAATGCCGCATCGTCTATCTGGGCGACACCTCCGACAAGGGCACGCGCGTCGGCGTCGAATTCCTCTCGCCCAGCCCGCACTTCTGGGGCGTTGAATTCGCGCAGCAAGACTGGCCTTCGCGCAACCCCTCCGCCCCCGCCAATTAGCCGCCTCGCCGTTCGAAATTCTCCTTCCGCATTAACATCCGCTTGCATCCGCCTGTCTCGCGACTACAATGGCGTCGGTTTGGGACGCCCGATAGGATTGAGCGAACTGCTCTGCGTGTCGCTTGCGCGTGCCGATTCAGCAGAAGGAGGCGTGACGATGAATAGCAAAACCCGGAATTGCGCCGGAGACCCGCCGAAAACGGCAATCGCTCGCCGCTCCATGCTGAAGGGCTCCGTGCTGGGCGGCGCGGTGCTTGCCGAAAGCGTCTTCGGCGGGCCGTTTTTCAAGGCGGCTCTTGCCTCAGCTGGTCTAGTCAGCGACCCGCAGCAAGCGAGCAAGCCCGCGGGTGAGGCTGCGGCGAAGCAACTAGGCGAGATCGTGCCGATCAAGCTCGAATACGTGTTTCAGGTGCGCATCGACTTCAGCGAGCGCGTGTCGTTTCAGACTCCCAATGGTCGCCGTGCGTACGTCCCCGCGATTTCGGGCGTGATTGAAGGCCCGCGGCTCCAGGGCCGCGTGGTGCCTCATAGCGGCGCCGATTACGCGGGGAACGGCCGTTTGAACGCTCACTACATGCTGCAGGCCTCCGATGGCACGATGATCTACATCAACAACGCGGGGTATCTCTACCCGATCGATGGCAAGCCCATCGACCGAAACGATCCGAGCTGGGGCGGCGACCGCGAGTTCTACTTCCGGTGCACGCCTGTGTTCGACACTCCCATCGGCCCGCACGATTGGCTCACGCGGACCGTGATCGTCGGCACCGCCAAACGGTATGCGAATCCCGATCACACGATCTTCACGTATTACGCGGTTCTCTGAACTGGGGGTCAGCACAATGAAATCGAATCACCGGAGTCTCCGGCGTCCGGCATCCTTCGCGGCGCTCGCATTTGCTCTCGTCATTTGGGTGTCCGGCCCGCTTCATTCGCAGACGCCGGCGCCAGCACCGCACGGCACGGTTGAGCGCGTGAAGGTCCACGGCACGTCGCTCGAAGGAAATCTGGAGGGCGATTCTCCCGATCGCGACGTCTCCGTGTACCTCCCGCCGGGCTACAAGACTCACAAGAAGCAGCGATATCCCGTCGTCTACCTGCTTCACGGCTACACGGACAACGACATCTACTGGTTCGGCCCTAAGCACGTCTTCGTCGATGCTCCCGCAGCTATCGACAAATCGCTCGCGGCCGATGGGGCGCGCGAGATGATCGTGGTCATGCCCAGCGCCTACACGGTTTACATGGGCAGCATGTACTCGAACTCCGTCACCACCGGAGATTGGGAAAGTTTCATCGTGCACGATCTGGTGTCCTACATCGACGCGCACTACCGGACGATTCCCGAACGCGCCAGCCGCGGCCTCGCCGGGCATTCGATGGGCGGGTACGGCACCATCCGGCTGGGAATGAAATATCCGGAGGTTTTCTCGAGCCTCTATGCGATGAGTGCTTGTTGCCTGCCCCCGAGCGCGGGTTCGCCGAACCCGGCGATGGCCAAGGCCGAAGCCATTCAGAGCGCCGCCGATCTCGCGAAAGCCGATTTCGGGACGCGGGCCATGATCGCCTCGGCCGCAGCGTGGTCTCCCAATCCGAATAAACCGCCTCTCTATTTCGATCTTCCCACGGTGGATGGAAAGCCTCAGCCGCTGATCGTGGCGAAATGGGACGCGAACGCGCCGCTCGCGATGCTCGATCAGTACGTGCCGAATCTCAAGAAAGCGCACGCCATCGCGCTCGATGTGGGCACCAAGGACGGGTTGATGGCCTCGGTTCAGGAGCTCGATCGCGGCATGACAACCTTCGGGATCGCGCACACGTTCGAGACCTACGAAGGGACGCACATCAGCGGAGTCCAGACGCGGCTCGAGCAAAACGTCATGCCGTTTTTCTCGAAGAACTTGTCCTTCGGCAAAACGAAGAAGTGATCGGACGCGCTCGTCTTTAGCGATGCGCCTTCCACTTTCTGGCGTGCAACCGGGCCCAAGCGCTTCGTTTTCTGTTCTCCACCCTGCCGCACCCGGCGCGGCAGGCATCCCGATTGCCCGTTGGGGCCATCTCTAGTAGTCTCTACGATTGCGCTCAAGCCGCCGGGGCGACCTGCGGACCCAGAGGTGAGGAACTTGCGGGGCAAAGCTCGTCTCTTTCATTGTCTTTTGATCTGCTCGCTGGCGGTGCTGTTCGCAGCCTGCCAGGCGCAGATCAGTTACCCCAAGCCGGCTCTCACGTCGATCAGCCCCACGCACATTGAGGCGGGCCAGCCCGGTTTCACGCTGACGGTAGACGGCTCCCATTTCACGCCAGCGTCCGCTGTAGTGTGGAACCAATTTCAACTCAGCCCTCTCTTCGTAAGCACCTCGGAATTGACGGTGGTAGTCCCCGCAAGCCTCATCCAGACTGCTGGTACGGCATCGGTCGTGGTTACCACTCCTTCACCAGGTGGCGGAGCCACACAGCCGCAGACCTTTACGATCGACCCAATCCCAAGCCCCGTGCCGCAGATCACGTCGCTTTCTCCGTCCGGAATCCTTGTCGGCGGCGGCCAATTCACGCTTGCTGTGACGGGGAAAAACTTTGTCTCGAAATCCATCGTGACGGTGAACGGCGCCAATCGCCAGACCATTTTCCTGAATTCCACCTCCTTGCAGGCAGGCATCCAGGCTTCCGATATTGCGAGCGCGGGGACGATTCAGATCGCGGTGGTGAATCCTCCGCCCGGCGGAGGGGGCTCCAATATCGTGCCGCTGAGCATCAGGAATCCGGTGCCGAGCATCGCGGCTCTTGCGCCCACGTCCGTTGTTGCTGGAAGCGCGGGGACGGCGCTTACCGTCGCCGGCGCGAACTACGTTTCAAACTCAGTGATCTTAGTCAACGGCGTGCCGCGCGCCACTGCTTTTGGGAATTCGGCACAGATCCAGACCATACTCAACGCCGGTGATTTCGCGAATGGCGGCATTAGTCAGGTGCAGGTGATGAACCCCGCGCCAGGTGGCGGCACATCCAACACGCTGACGTTTGCGGTGACCCCGACCGAGCTGGCCGGCCTGCCGGTGCTCGTCGATCTCGCGCCGGATGGCACTCAGGCAAACGACGGAGTCTGCGGCAATTCTTGCCCGAGTGGAACTCCGGCTCTGGCGACCGCCGGACCCTCCGTGAGCCAGAGCGGCGGGCTCGTGGCTTTCGCGTCTAATTCCACCAATCTGGCGGCGAGCCCGGCGAACATTTCGAGTGACATCTTTTTCCGCGACACGTGCCTCAAGACGACGGGTTCGGGCACTGGCACCTGCATACCCAAGACTTCCGTTGTCAGCATAACGCCCAGCGGCGGCGCACCCGATGGCCCAAGCGTCCAGCCTTCGCTCGATGGCGCGGGCACGCACCTGGCCTACACTTCAACGGCCAGCAATCTGGTGAACTACGTGACGGTGACCCAAGGAACGCCACCCACTCGCCAGGTCTATTGGCAGCCCGTTTGCACGTCCACGGCAATCGGTGGCTGCACTTCCGGGAACGCTGCGGCGGCTCTTGTGTCCATCTCTCCCGACGCGTCGAGTCCGGGCAACGCCGATAGCTACGACCCCGCGATCAGCGCCGATGGGCGCTACGTCGCGTTTGTTTCGCTGGCGACGAACCTCGGCCCCGTGGTGGATGGCGTCACGCCGCAAGTCTATCTGCGAGACACGTGCAGCATCGTGCCGCCCGCGAGCAGCTCCTGCACGCCAAAGACGTATCTGGTTTCCACGCTGGACGGAACAACTCCCGCCGACGGCCCGAGCTCGCATCCTGCCATCGCCAACCAGGGACTTTTCGTTTCGTTCACGTCTTCCGCGCCCAATCTTGGCGCGCCCAATCCGGTGAACGAGATTTTCATGAGGGCCACGTGCGTGACGACCATAGGTACGACGGGCAACACGTGCGCTCCCGTGACCAGCCTCGTCTCCACTTTCGATGGCACGTCGCCCGCCGATGGTGATAGCAGCGAGTCCGCGATTTCGAGCAATGGCCGCTTCGTTGCCTTCGCCTCCAAGGCAACGACACTCATCGCCGGAGTAGGTCCGACACAGCAGGTTTACGTGCGCGATCTATGCACGGGAGTTGCGGCCGCCACGCCTCCCACGTGCGCTCCTTCGATTCACCTTGTGTCCACGCCCAACGGCCCCAGCAGCACGATCCCCGGAAACGAGTTGAGCGAGAATCCAAGCATCAACAACTGCGGCACCATCACAACCGGCTGCGCCTCTGGACAGTTCATCTCCTTCGCCTCCTTCGCGACGAATCTCGGGCCGAGCGTCGCGAACGGCGTCGAGAATATCTACGTGCGGAATGCGTGCTCGCCGCTCCCGACGACCACAACGGCCTGCGTCCCTTATACGATCCTTGCGAGTCAGCCTGCCGGCACGTCTCCGCCTCCCGCGCTCGGCAGCAGCTTCGCTCCGGCGATCGGCGGCGACGGCCAGACGGTCAGCTTCATATCTTTTGCGAACAACCTCGTTCCGCGCGACACGAATGCGGTTGAGGACGTCTTTCTTGCGGGCGCTTCTCTCACGTTCAATCTCACGGTGACTCTCCAGGGGGCTGGTTCGGGGACGGTGACGGACAGCACAAGTCAAATCAATTGCGTCCAAACCGCTGCAACATCTACGACTCCGCTGACTGAATCGGGAACCTGTACGGCTCGCTACATCAGCGGCACTTCCGTGACTCTGACCGCCAACGCCACTAACGCTGCGGGGTCAAATTTCACTTTCGCGGGATGGAGCGGGACGGCCACAAGCGCCCCCAACGCC
The DNA here is from genome assembly GCA_020073605.1 of Terriglobia bacterium. Lineage (GTDB taxonomy): Bacteria > Acidobacteriota > Terriglobia > Acidiferrales > UBA7541 > Palsa-295. Next base: position 94,685 of record JAIQEW010000002.1, on the reverse strand, counting down.
AGTTGCACCGTGACCACTGGAACCACCACGAGCGGGACATGCACGTTCTCGATCGTGCAGGATCTTACCGCCACCGCAACGTTTCACTGATTTGCAGTGGAATGATTCCGCAATTGGCCTGCTGAAGCAGATCTCGCCGTGCTCGCCTCGGACGTCTCCTATTTTGCGGCGTGCGTCTCCGCGCGTTGCAGCACTGCGCTGCGGGTCGTGGCGAGCGTGAAGGTCAGGGATTCGCGCGGCACGCTTGTCACGTACGGCCCGATCAACCAGCCGAGGCCGGTGGGAATATCCCGCGTGAGCGAGATGGACTGGCATTCGACGTAGGTTCCGCCGCTCTTTTCCTCGAAGCGCCAGTAGGTGTTCATGCGCCAGAGAAATCCGCGATCGTGCCCCTCGGCCTGGAGGCGCTCGTCGCGCTCGCCCGCTTTGTCCACTTCCTGGATCCGCGTGCTTCGTGAACGGCTCCAGGCATGGGCCGAGTCCACAAGCGTGTAGTGGACTTCATGCTCGGTGTCCAAAACCGTCGTGATGATCTTCTTCTTGTACAGGCGGAGATCGATCAGAAAATCGTTTCCATCGTGACGCAGGATCTTCGAACGCATCACGTCCGGGCGGAAGTAATCCTGATGATGGTTGTAGTCTTCCTCGAGTGCGAGCGTCTGTGCGAGCGTCGCGCCCGGAATGAACGCCGTTCCGATCCAGTGGTGGATCATCCCGCCGGGAACAGGGATCGGCTTGTCGTGGTCGCTGTTGCTGTTCTGGTCCAGTGTGTCGAGGCGTTCGATCACCACCTGGCCGGCGCGCAACTGCGCTTCGGCGGCCGCCCGGCGATTCCCCGGCAAGCTTTCAATCCATAGGAAGGGCGATGGACGCGCAAGCTCGGAATTGATTTGGGCTTCCGTGGCTTGCACGTATCGGTCGAACGCTTCGACCGTCTTCGGCTTGAGGTCGTCAGCTCCCGCCGGTCCGGTCGACACGCACAATCCGGCGAGAACGATCACCATCACCCGGCGCGCATGTCTGCCTGCTTTTCCCGTCACCTGTCGGATGCCTCCGGCGGCTGGCTACTTGGAATCACGATATAAGCCGCTTTGCCACTCCTTCAGAAGCACTCGCCTTGCCAAAAGATGCCGGGGGCAGAGTGCATGTGGCGTCAGTGAGGAAAGCCGTCGGCAGCGGCGCCGCTAACGAAAGCCGGCCATCGGGGTTTCGCGGTGGCGTCGAGACAGGCCCGTCCTGCAGACGGGGGTCAGAGGATTTACGTCGGCAGGCGGGCTGGACGGGTTTGGGAGCGTGCTCCGGCTCCTTGCGGAACCGTCGTCCCCGCAACACAACTCCCAACCCGCGCCCACATTCTATACAGCAGTCACCCTACGAACCAATGGCTCCAATGGCATATTGTTGCGGGTACTTGGGTTTTAGTACGCCTATGAGGCTCTCGCTTGGCCGGACGATGAAGGAACCTGCTAGACGTGTATCTGCCGCAATTTGTGGGACTTGCCACCCATCGACGGTAGAAAACCGCACTAGCAAGCCTTGTCTTGCAGCTACTTCGAAACCGTGACCGAAACGTCGGCAGCAGGAGGCATGTGCAGCGTCACTTTGGTTGTCTTGCCTCTGCGGATCGAAACGCGTTTTACCCATTCGGAGAACATTCCATTGGCGTACGCGCGCACGTCGTACTGGCCTGTCTCGTAGCGCGTGAACTCGAAATGGCCTCTCGCGTCCGTGTGCGTCGCATGGGGATAATCGCCGGCGGAGGTCTGCATCGTGACCGTTGCATCGGCCACCGGCTTGCCCTTTGCGTCGAGCACCGTTCCCGCGAGCGTCCCGATCGCGACTCTGGCGTAGGCACTCGAAGCAAGTCCCAGCGCCATAAGCAGCGCCATCAAACACATGGATCGCTTCATCACATGCACCTCCGAGACCCATTTTAGTCCCGGCTTCAAAGGCGAGCTTCGAATTCAAGTGCAGGTTTTCGGCTCGATCACCTGTCCGCTAGTTCAGCTTTTGCGTGCCTCCGGGAGATTTGCTTTTTCCGCGCGCGCCATGTATTTCCTGTGTCTGCCACTTAGAGCAATCATGCAAACGGTATAGGAGACGAAATGCCTCGATATCTCTCGCAGCACACTTTGGCCTGCTTGACCCGCCAGGGCGCCGAAGAGTTGGCCAAGCGGATGCACGGCGCTGCGCCGGTGACTGCGCGGCGCGTCCTCGTCAATATGCATGAGGGGAAAATGCTCGTGGAATTCGACGCGCCCGGCCGCGAAGAGCTGGAGAAGTGGCTCGCGCTGGAGAAGTTCCATTTCGATTGGTTGCTGCGCGTCGAGCTCGAATCGACTGCGGGCGGCTCGCTCCAGCCGCTGTGAACGCGATGGCGCTGCAGCAGCATGTCTGGGGTTCGCAATTGACAGTGCTGTGTGTGTGCCGTAGCATCAGCGCAAATGTTCCCTCCGGTAGAACGCATTTCCAGGGTTTGGATTCGCTGCGTCGCGCCGGTGCTTGCCTTCTTCGTCGTTCTCAGCGTCGCGTCGGCTCAGCAGCCGCCCGCTGCGCCTGCGCCGCCTGCTTTCACTTTCACCAAGGTCGATCTGGAACTGCTCGAAAAGTCGAATGAACTCGACCGCCAAATGGCCGACCGCGGATTGGTGTACGAGGATGCCCAGCTAACCGAATACGTAAGCGCGGTCGGGAACGATGTCCTGCCCCACGGTCCGGACCCCGAGAATGTGAAGTGGCGGTTTCACGTGCTGCGCGACTCGATTCCCAACGCCTTCGCGCTGCCGAACGGCTCGATTTATGTCAACACGGGCCTGCTGGCTTTGCTCGAAAACGAAGCGCAGCTGGCGAGCGTTCTCGCTCACGAGGAGACGCACGTCCTGAACCGTCACGGATATATCGAAAACCGGAGCTACCGGAAGAAAGCACTCGCCGCGAATATATTTTCCGGAGTCGCCGCGGCAGGGGATGCCGCAGGAGGTGTCGGAGGGCTTGCCGCCGTTCTCGTCGGAACCGTCGCCCCGGCCATCCTCGAATCCACGATCTACGGATATAGCCGCGAGCTCGAAAAAGAGGCGGACCTTCGCGCCGTGGGAGCCATCAACGAAGCCGACTATTCGACGGAAGAGATGATCATCACGTTCAAGCTGCTCGATTCGCCCCACGAAGTGGATTTGTCGCAGGGCTTTTACCAGGATCATCCGAAGCTGAAGGACCGCATCGCTTACGTAAGTGAGGCGGTCGATGGACTCCATGCGCACACGCCGCACCCCATGGTCGAAGAGGAGCGATACTTTGCGGCCACCGAGAAGGTGGCTCGCGACAACGTCACGATGGATATTTACGCCGGACGCCAGCGCACCGCGGTTGCCGTCGCCCAGCGTCTGGTGAAGAAAGATCCGAAGTCAGCCGCCAACTTCCGGGCGCTGGGTGATGCATTCCGCACCCTCGGAGCCAGAACGCCGGATCCCACTCCGGAGGAGCTTTCATCACGCGGCAAGAAGGACGCTCGTAAGTCGCTCGTGAAGCTTACGCCGCAGGAATACGAGGACTCGCTGATGGCCTCTCCAGCTGGCAAAGCCGCGTGGGAAGCAAACCAGAAGCAATCCGAGGATGCCTACCGCAAGGCGCTCGAGATCGATCCGGCGGAAGCTCCGGCGCACCGAGGCCTCGGTTTCCTCTATGAGCGCGAGCGCCAGTGGAAGCCGTGCGCGGAGGAGTTTCAAAAGTATCTCGAGCTTTCGCCCACCGCTCCGGATCAGGCGCAAATCCACCGCCGGCTCGAAGCCGCCCAGAAGCAACTCGCGGCGAATGCCTCGTCCCCGGCGACGCCGTAAACAACGCGCCGAGTTGTGCGGCCCGCGCAAGGCCGTGACGCAATGATCGACAAGGAGAGCGTATGACCAAACGGTTCGCACTCACGGCAGGTTTCCTGCTGGCGATCGCATCGAGCGCTTCGCTCGCGCAGGCGCAATTCGCGCACCCCGATCTAAAGAGCGGGAAGATCGTCGTGCACAAGCTGCTGATTCTTCCCGCGCATGCGACGGTCACGAAGTCCGGGATGAAGGGCAGCGAAGGCTTGATCGAAGAGTCGCGAATCGTCGAAAACGCATTGCCGGGCCTCATTTCGCAAGCGCTGCAGGCAAAAGGCTGCACGGTCTTGGGCAACGTCTTGGCCCCTGCTGCATTGGAGAAGGACCCGGATCTCAAATACGCCGTGGCCGATATTGAGGGCCACTTCGAGACAATCCACACCCATGTGGAGCAAAAACCCAAGGACGTGCGCACCGGCCGCTACACCATGGGCGACGAAGTTGCCAATTTCAGTCCCGGGGCGGCCGCGGACGCGCTGGTCTTCGCGCGCGCGTCCGGTGTGCTGACCACAGGAGGCAAGAAGGCTTTTGCGGCGGTCGTTGGGGGGAACGCGAGCGATTTTGTGGTGATGGACGTTACCGTCGTCGATTCCCAGACGGGCAACGTTTTGTTCTATACCGATTCGATTTCCCGCGGCAACTTTGTCGGAGATACGGGACGCATGGGCAAGCCCATTGAAAGATCCTTGAAACAGTTTGCTTGCTCGGCGCCCACCGGCAAGCAGAAGTAGCCGGCCGCCCGAACCGCCGCCCATCCGCAGTTTCACCCGGTTCCGGTCACTAGGCAGCCATTGCCGTGCAGGCCATTCCGGCGTATCCTGCGGCCATGATGATTTGCCGCCAGAGGCCGGCCCAGGGTTGCTGTTGCCTGTGTCGCACCGGTGTGCCCTCTGGCGCGGGCAGGCGAGGCATCTAGCAAGCTGGTTAGAGCCTGAGATTCCTTGGACCCACCGCCAGAGGAGAGCTGGCTGGTGGGCTTTTTGTTTTAAGGGACCCCTGTAAGTCGATCGATATCCTTTGAAGGAGGAAGTGACATGTCTGAGTATGCGCATCCGGAAGTGCTGGTTTCGACGCAATGGGTGGCGGACCACGCAAGTGATCCAAAGGTCCGGCTGGTGGAAGTGGACGTGGATACGACCGCCTACGATCAGGGCCACATCGCGGGAGCGGTTGGATGGAATTGGCAGACCCAGCTCCAGGACAACATCCGCCGCGACCTGATCGATAAGGCCACGCTTGAGAGGCTGCTTGGGCAATCCGGCGTCTCGAACGACACCACGATTATTCTCTACGGTGACAACAACAACTGGTTTGCGGCCTACGCTCTCTGGCAGTTGAAGTATTACGGCCACCAGGACGTGCGCCTGATGAACGGCGGCCGCAAGAAGTGGCTCGAGGAAAAACGCCCGCTGACTGCCGATGCGCCGAAGGTCGCCGCGGCGACCTACCGCGCCACCGGGCCGGATGAGTCGCTCCGGGCTTACAAGGACCAGGTTCTAGCGATCGTGCAGCGGAAGACTGCCGGGCGCCTCGTGGACGTTCGCTCCGTGGATGAATTCACCGGGAAAATCATCGCTCCGCCGGGAATGTCCGAGACCGCGCAGCGCGCTGGGCACATCCCGACCGCCGCGAATATTCCGTGGGCGCAAGCCGCGAACGAGGACGGCACCTTCAAGTCCGCCGACCAGTTGAAGCAGCTCTACCAGGGGAAAGGCGTCAACGGGAGCGGCGAAACGATCGCCTATTGCCGCATCGGCGAGCGCAGCTCCCACACGTGGTTCGTCCTGAAGTATCTGCTCGGCTACGGCAACGTGAAGAATTACGACGGCTCGTGGACCGAGTGGGGCAACCTGATCGGCGCTCCCATTGAGAAAGAGGTCGCCGCCGCCGCGCGGTAGCTAAGGCTGGTTTTCGCTAATGGGTGGGAACTCCTTCGGGGAAAACTATGGATCCTCGCCGAAGGTCTTCCCACTCGCCAGCTCGCCCTGCACGATCTGGAGGGCCTCCTTGGCCCGCCCCACGCGCCGGTAGCGGATCACCTCGATCACCTGGTGCTGCTGAAACGAAAACAGGAATTTCCGCCCCGAGAAATCGTACTGGTATCGCGTCGGCAGCCACACGCCCGGCGCCACCTCCGCCTGCTCCATCGATACGATGCCGCCGCGATAGAGCTTTCCGAGAATGCCTCCGCCGAACGAAATGTCGCTCGTCACGCGCGCCTCTCCCCGCGCCATCTGATTGGAGTCGTGCTCCACCCAGATCTTGGCATTGACGTGCGAGAGGGCATCCTGAAACATCGAGCGCGGCCGGAAGTTCGGATTCGGATTGAGCTCGATCACGTCGCAGGCGTGGCCGTTCCATGTCTCGGATCCCACCCACTTCGGCAGAAAGGCATCCATCATCGCGTCCAGGAACTGGGCACGTTCGCGCTGGCGCTTTTCGCGTTTGGCCAATGCCGCCTTCGTCTTCGGGTTGTTCGGGTCCGCCATGATCCCGAGCAAGTCCGCCAGAGTCCGCAGTTGCCGGTTATAGGCAGCGGGATCGACGGGTATCCCTTCATCCTTCAGCACGATCTTCTGATTGCCGCCGCCGGTGGGCACGATGCGGTAGGTTCTGTCCTCGAGCGTGCGCGGGTCGATTCCGCCAGTGCGATCGATGTGCCGCTCGACGCGCTCGTACAGCTCGAGAGCGTCGTCGTCGCCGTGCTGATTTGCCATCAGCTTCTTGGCGCGAGCGCGAATTTCTTCGTCCGATGGAGCCTGTCCTTGCAGCTTCTCCGCAGGGTCGGCGGGTGAGCCGGATTGCCGGCCGGTCTGCGGATACGCATCCGCCCATGAGTCAGCCGCCGGCGCCAGACTCGCCAGCGCAAGTGAAAAGCTCAGAATCGAGATTGCGAAGCGCTTGGACATCACGATTGCGTCCCTTGGTGGGATTCACACCGCGGCAAACCGGTTGTCAGCTTATATTGTAACTGTCTTTCGCGCGCGCCGCAGCCTGCCGGGTCCCGCGCGTCCGGCTATTTGGGTTCGGCCGGCTGGTTTGTCAGGTCCGGTGGAACCACGACCGTACTGCGCGGGTTGAGACGCGATTTCCCGTCGGGTCCGAAGACGTAGGGGTATCCGTCGGGATCCACCGGTATTCCGCCGATGAGCCCTGCATCGCGCAGTTCCCGGGTCGACGCCGGATAGTGCTGGAAGCGCTTTTGATACTGCTCGGCAAGATCATCCAGATACAGTTCGTCTTGCAGCGTCTTGAGACCGCGCAGCATTTGCACGGCTCGATGGCGGATGCTCGGCTCTTTCGTGGACTCATACAATTCCGACCAGAGCATGGTGGAGGTTTCGAGCGACCCGCCCTTCTCCAGAACGCGAGCGGCCATCATCTTCAGCCACAGCGCCGCGCCTGGTTTCTTGCTCCCTTCAAGATAGGCCGCCGCGGAATTCGGATAATCCTTCACCCTCCAGTAGTAGAGAAACCCCAGATCGCAGTTCAGGCGCCAATCGTCCGGGTTCGCAGCGATTCCGCGCTTGAGCAGCGCGACGGCCAGATCCGTCCGGTCCGGTCCCGCCGCGCCCGTCTCGGAAAGAAAGATCCAGCCGAATCGATAGGCCACGACGAGCTTCGGATCGAGCGTCGTCGTGATATCCAGAAGCGGCCACAGCAGGTCGAAGGTCGCGCCATCTTTTCCCGATCGCGCGCCGTAATACTGCACTACCCGCGTCCAGTAGATGTTCGCGAGGAGCGAATCGTATCCGAGGCTCAGTTTCTTAACCGCCGAGCCTGACCGCAACAGGATTTCTTCTTCTTCCTGCGCTTCGGAACGCGTCTGGGCGTCGATCCGCACTTGCAGGGCCGCGATCGCTGCGAAAAGCAGCGGCGCTCCGGCGATGGCGGCCCATTTTGCGCGAACGTGACTCGGGCTGCTCATTTCAAGTTGCGGCCTGAAAACACCGCCGAGGCGGCCAGCAAAACCACGCCGGCGTACAGCACGGCGTAGACGGTGTTCTGCCAGATCAGCGAAAACGGAATTGCATCCCCATGCGCCACAACTGCGATGGCATTGAAGTTATGGAAGTTCGGCACCAGGTAATAGACCACGCGCGTCAACGTTTTCAGCGCGGAGACATTCGTGAGTTCTCCCACGTCCCGAATGTCCTTCGAAAACACGCCTGTGATGTAAATCCCCAGCGTGAACAGCGTCGAGAGCATGGGGCTTGAGAAGCACGAGAAGAAAAGCCCCAGCGCCGTCACCAGCGCCAGCTCGAGCACGATGAAATACACAGCCGCCAAAATCGAGGCATCGGACCGCACGAACGGCCGGCCTACGTAGAAGAGCGCCGCCGCCAGGCCCAGCGTCATGAACGCAGTGTTGACGCACAGTGTCAGAAGCAAGCCCGCGTATTTCCCCACAAGGAATTCCCACCGCCGGATCGGCTTCGCCAGCAGGCTGTAGAGCGTGCGCTTCTCCATCTCCTTATAGACAAGCCCCACGCCGATGAAGATGGCCATCACGAGCCCGAAGATCGAAATCGCGGTCAGGCCCAGGTTGATGATCACCAGCCGTTCGATCCCGATTGAAATCTGCCCGACGAGGATTGCCGCGCCGATCATCAGCAGCGCGAAGAACACCAGGTTGTAGAGGACGCGGTCCCGTACCGCCTCGCGGAACGTGTTGATCGCCACGATGCCCGGGGTCGCGCTCATCGCGAGTTCACCTCAACCGCATGCGAATTCGCCTTTTCGCGGCCAATCAAGCGGAGGAAGTAATCTTCGAGCGTCGGCCGCACCGGAGAGACGGAAAGAATCCGCGCCTCGCAGTTCCGCAGTTCGTGGAGGGCTTGATAAAGATCGGATTCGGGCACTTCCACGCGGGTCCGCCCTCCGATCTGTGTTGCATGGCTGGCGAGCCCGGCGGGCAGGGGACGGCCTTCATGTGCCTCGAACAGAATCTCCATCGCATGCACTTCGATCGAAACAATCTCGTTCGGCGCGCCGACTCCCTGCAATTTGCCTCCCGCCAGCACCGCGACGCGATCGCACAGCATTTCAGCGTCGGACAGGATATGCGTCGAGAAAAACACGGTTCGGCCCTGTTGTTTCATCTCGTGGATGATGTCGCGCACCTCGCGCCGCCCCACCGGATCGAGGCCCGACATCGGCTCGTCCATGAAAATCACTTTCGGATCGTGCAGGATGGCCTGCGCGATTCCGGCGCGCTGCAGCATTCCTTTTGAAAATTTCCGCAGTTGCACGTCGCCCGCATCCGCCAGCCCCACGCGCCCGAGAAATCGTGTGACGCGCTCGCGCCGCTCCGCCGCGCTGTAGTCCGAAAACCGCGCGTAGTAATCGAGCAATTCCCGCGCCGTCAGGTAGTCGTAGAAGTAAGGCTGCTCCGGCAGGTACCCGATTTCGCGGTGCATCTGGATGTCGTCAATCGAGCGCCCGCGGACGCGAGCCGTGCCCGACGTCGGGTAGATCAGCCCCATCAGCAGTTTCATTGTGGTGGTCTTCCCGGCGCCGTTGGGCCCTAGAAATCCGAACACTTCGCCCTCTTCCACCTGGAATGTGAGATTGTCGAGCGAGCGGACCATCCGCTTGCGCCAGAAGCCGACTGGATAATCCTTCGTCAGCCCAAGGATTTCGATGGCGGGTGTGCTCATGGCAGTCATTATGATTTTTTTTCAGGTGCGGCGCGCATGTCAATTCTCCGGTGTTGCTTTGCGGAGCACATCGCGCGATTTCGCTTCGTAGTGGAATGGAGCGGTCACACCACTACCAGTAGACAGTTTCGACACGCGCGACCAAAGATTTTGTGGTTTCGTTGCGATTTTCTCTTGACAAGTTTTCCACAACCCACGATACTTCGCACCCAGACTCGGACAACGTGATCTGGTCGTCGTTCGCAGCGTCGGCGGCCTCCACGTCGAAGCCGGACCGGGTTCAACCGAATATCCAGCAGGGACGCGCCTTACTAGCAACCGCGCCTCAGCTTTTTTCGCGCGGCTTAGCTGCGCTTTTCTCTGTTTTCGGTTTTGAGCGGCCATTTTCGGGGGTCGAAGCTGGCCGCTGTTCCGGTTCACGTTCCCTTCACCTTCGTGTATCCCTGATACACGCAACAAAATCTCGGGTCCCAATTGGGAGTACAATGCAGTAAGACGTCCTCCCGCTTGGCACCCCGGCCAACTATTCGGCGGCACGACTGCCGGCGCGGAGGCAGACGATGGCGGAAACACGGATGGCCCTGAACGCTAATTCGCAAACGGAAAAACCCACCAAGCGAACGACTGGTCTGGAATTTCACCGCCGGTTCACCGACGGGAAGGTGGCTCCCTTCGATGCAGTCGAATGGGAGCGCCGCACGGCACTCATAGGCAATGATAAGGGACAGGTCATTTTCCGCCAGGAGAATGTAGAGGTCCCCAAGGGCTGGTCGCAGACGGCAACAAACATCGTCACGTCAAAGTACTTCCACGGGAAGCCAAACACCCCCGAGCGCGAAACTTCCGTGCGGCAGTTGATCGCCCGCGTGGCCGATACGATCGTCCGCTGGGGCGTGGAGGGCGGCTACTTCGCCTCGGCCGAATCGAAGCATGCGTTTCGCGACGAGCTGACTCACTTGCTCGTCGAACAGAAGATGGCCTTCAATTCGCCGGTGTGGTTCAACGTCGGCGTCCAGACCAAGCCGCAGTGCTCCGCCTGCTTCATCAACTCCGTCCAGGACAACATGGACTCGATCATGAACTTGGCCAAGACGGAGGGCATGCTCTTCAAGTGGGGCTCAGGCACGGGGACCAACTTCTCGTCCCTGCGCGGCAGCCACGAGCAACTTTCGGGCGGCGGCATTGCCTCGGGGCCGGTCAGTTTCATGAAGGGGTTCGACGCATTCGCCGGCGTGATCAAGAGCGGCGGAAAAACGCGCCGGGCCGCCAAAATGGTGATCCTCAACGTCGATCATCCCGACATCATGGAATTCATCGAGTCCAAGATGAAGGAAGAGCGCAAGGCGCACGTTCTGATCGAGCAAGGCTATAACTCCTCGATTGACGGCGAGGCCTACTCTTCCGTTTTCTTCCAAAACGCGAACCATTCGGTCCGCGTCACCGACGAGTTCATGCGCGCCGTCGAGGAAGACCGCGATTGGTGGACCCGCAACGTCAACGACGGCGAGGCGGCTGACCAGTACCGCGCCCGCGATCTGATGCGGAAAATGGCCGAGTCCGCCTGGCAGTGCGGCGATCCTGGCATGCAGTACGATACGACGATCAACCGCTGGCACACCTGCAAGGGCACCGACCGCATCAACGCGTCGAATCCGTGCTCGGAGTACATGTTCCTTGACGACACGGCCTGCAACCTGGCCTCGCTCAATCTTTTGAAGTTCCTGGGATCGAACGGCCAGTTCGATACCGAGGGATTCCGCCACGCCGTGGACGTCACGATCACGGCCCAGGAAATCCTGGTCGATAACGCGAGCTATCCGACCGAGAAAATCGGGCGCAATTCGCACGACTACCGCCCGCTCGGCATCGGCTACGCGAACCTCGGCGCGCTGCTGATGTCGCTCGCGCTCCCCTACGATTCCGATGGCGGCCGGGACTTCTGCGGCGCCGTTACCGCGCTGATGACCGGCGAATCCTACGCGCAGTCGGCGCGCATCGCCGAGCGCATGGGGCCGTTCGGGGGCTATCCTCGCAACCGCGAGTCGATGCTCGACGTGATCCGCATGCACCGCGATTCGCTTCGCCCGATCAAGGGAGACAACGTCCAGCCCTCGCTCCTCTACGCCGCGCAGGAATCGTGGGATCAGGCGCTCGAGCTGGGCGAGAAGTTCGGCTACAAGAATTCGCAGGTCTCCGTCCTCGCGCCCACGGGCACGATCGGCTTCATGATGGATTGCGACACCACCGGCATCGAGCCCGATCTTGCTCTCGTCAAGCAGAAGAGGCTCGTCGGCGGCGGCGTCATCAAGATCGTCAACAACACCGTGCCGCAGGCGCTGATGAAGCTCGGCTACGCGCCGGAAGCTGTCGCCAAGATCGTCGACTACATCGACGCGCAGGGGAAGATTGAGGACGCCCCTGGATTCAAGCCCGAGCACCTCCCCGTGTTCGATTGCTCCCTCGCACCCATGGGCGGAGGCCGCTCGATTGCTTGGCGCGGCCACCTGCGCATGATGGCCGCGGCGCAGCCGTTCCTTTCCGGCGCGATCAGCAAGACGATCAACATGCCGGAGGAATCGACGGTCGAAGACATCATGGAGGCCTACACGGAGTCCTGGAAGCTCGGACTCAAGGCTGTGGCCATCTACCGCGACAATTCCAAACGCTCGCAGCCTCTTTCCGCAGCCGGTAAGAGAGAAGAAGAGAAGGCCGCAGCGCCCGTACCGGCGCCTGCGCTAGTCGGCGCGGCCGTTGCTCCCGCCGAAGCTGCGGCGCCGCAACAGCAAGACCTCTTTCCGGGCACCAGACGCCACAAGCTGCCGGCCGAGCGCAACTCGATCACGCACAAGTTCTCCGTGGGCGGCCACGAAGGCTACATCACCGTCGGCATGTACGAAGATCGCCAGCCGGGCGAAATCTTCATCAAGATGGCCAAGGAAGGCTCCACTCTTTCCGGAATCATGGACGCCTTCGCGCTGTCCGTCTCCATCTCGCTCCAGTACGGCGTTCCGCTCCGCGCGCTCGTCGATAAGTTCGTCAACTCGCGCTTCGAGCCTTCGGGCTATACGGGCAATCCGAAAATCCGCTACGCCAAGTCGGTGGTGGATTACCTCGGACGCTGGCTGGGAGGGAAATTCATCTCGCTCGATTACCTCGATCAGGACGGGGCGGCGGTTGAAAACGGAGCGCCCGCGGAAACCGCGGCTCCGGCGGCTGTAGCGGCGGCGCCCGCTCCCGCTGGCTCCACGAGAGTCCCGGAACCCGAGAGTGTCACTCGACCGCGCGCCGCGATCGAAGACGCGCCTTACTGCTCCGAGTGCGGCATGCTGATGACGCCGAACGGCAGTTGTTACAAGTGCTCCAACTGCGGCTCGACCTCCGGCTGCAGCTAGGAAGAAACCAACATCGGTAGGAGTTTCAGAGGGCGCTCGCCACGGCGGGCGCCCTCTTTACGTTTAGGGGCGCCCTCCGCTGCAAGGTAGTGGATTCAATTCAGCGTGAGAGAAATTGCGCGGGCAAAAAATAGGGGGCCCACCCGGACCCCCTGTTTGCTCTACCCCCAAGATTCCGGTTTCGGCGCGACGAAACCGGCCCACCCCGGGATAAGAGACAGCCGGACGGATGATTTGCACGCACCATGCCACTCCCGCCCGTTTTTCCGGGCAGAACTATCTCCTTGTCAGGAAATAGCTTAGCGAATCGAAATGCCAACGGATGTTCTAGGTGAGAGAAGCGAATCCAGTTTATGAAAATCGATACCGCCGATTTCTATGTACTTTGGAATAATCAATCTGATCTATCGTTCCGATAGAGATTACTGATCGAGAGATTCTATGCTCCGATGGCGGTGCGAAGCGCGGTCGCCAGTGTTTCGGTCCAGTGGCGGACGTCCTCTTCGCGTTCGGCTTCCACCATCACGCGCGCCAGCGGCTCCGTGCCCGAATAGCGCAGCACCACCCGCCCGGAATTGCCGAGCGCGCGTTCAGCTTCTTTGAGCGCGCGGGCCACCTCGGGCAGGGAATCAAGCGCCGGCTTCGACTTCACCGGGATATTGACGATCTTCTGCGGGAAAATCTTGAGGTCCGCCACCAGCTTGTCGAGCGGCCCGGCAATCGAAACGAGAGATGCGATCTTCACCGCCGTGAGCATCCCGTCGCCGGTTGTGGCGTCGTCGAGAAACAGAATGTGCCCCGATTGCTCGCCGCCCAGGTTCGCCCCGATGCGCTGCATCTCCTCGAGGACGTAGCGGTCGCCCACCGCCGTGCGCGCCAGCTTCAATCCGGATTTTTCGAGCGCGCGCTCGAGCCCCAGGTTCGCCATGGTCGTGCCGACGATCACGTTGCCCTTGAGCTTCCCGGCTGATTTCAGGTAGCGGCCCGCGACAAGCAGAATGCCGTCTCCATCCACGAGCTTTCCCGAGGCGCTCACGAAGAGCGCGCGGTCGGCATCGCCATCGAAGGCCACTCCGAGCGCCGCACCTGTTTCAGCCACGCGTTTCTGTAGCGCTCCCGGATGCAGCGAGCCGCAGCCTGCGTTGATATTGCGCCCATCGGGCGAGTCGTTCATCGCGGTCACGTTCGCACCGAGTGAGCGAAAGAGCTCCGGTGCGAGTTTGCTCGCCGCTCCATTCGCGCAATCGAGGACGATCTTCATCCCCGCGAGCTTTGCGCCCGGGAATGCCGCCTCGCGCAATCCGGCGAGGTAATCCTGGTGGAGTTTTTCGTCGCCATTATCCGCGATCTTCTTCTTCCCGTTGACGCCGGGATGTGCGCCTGCCGAAAGGATCACGCGTTCGAGATCGGCTTCAATCGCGTCCGGGAATTTCATCCCCGATGCGGAAATCAGCTTCACGCCGTTGTCGTGATATGGATTATGTGAGGCGGAGATTACGACGCCGGCGGCAAATCCCTCGCGGCTCACCAGCCACGCCACTCCCGGCGTGGTCAGCACGCCCGCGGAGACGGCCTCCGCTCCGGCGGCATCAAGGCCCTGCGCGATTCGCTCGGCGATGTGAGGGCCGGATTCGCGCGTGTCGCGCCCGATCAGCACGCGTGGCCGTGCCCCCTGCGGCAGCACGTGCTTTCCCAGCGCGTAGCCCACGCGTTCGAGTGTGACGTCATCGAGCGGATATTTTCCGGGGATGCCGCGGATGCCGTCCGTGCCGAAGAGTTCTTTCGCCATGCGAATGGAGCCCCACCGCGCGGAAAAGGCGCGAAGAGCGATTTTACCACCGCGGCGATTCGAGTCCCGCGCGGCACGGGCCGCGTTCACCGCAAGCGTTACCTTCCCGCAGGCTGCCGCCGCAGTTGCATACGCGTTGCACAGGGGAACACGCTGGCCTTCTCACGACGGCCGCTGTGCTATCGTTAATGCAAATGTCTGTTGAGGAAACTAGAATCGTCACCGGGAGTTCCGCCAGCGCGCGGATCATCGCGGCGGGAATCGTGATCGGTTTCTGCTATTGGGCGTCGACCGTGCTGGTCACCCTGTTGGTAGCCGTGCTGATGGCCTATTTTCTCGATCCCGTGGTCACTTGGCTCGAACGCGTGCATGTTTCGCGGGCGCTCGGCTCCCTGCTGGTTGTGTTGGTCACCTTGGCATTGCTGGCTGTTCTCGGTTGGTCGTTGATCAACCGCGCCGACCAATTCAGCCAGGACTGGCCGAACTACCGCGCCCCTCTACGCGCCTTGGCGCAAGCGGTCGAGAGCAGGCTCGAAAATATTGAAGCTCACGTTTCGGAAATCGAGCCCGGGGCCCGCGCCGGCTCGCGGATCGTGACGGTTGCCGAATCCCACCCGGTGCGCGACGCCCTGGTCGGCCGGTTGAATTCGCTGTACGTATTCTTGTTAGCGGCTACTTTCGTGCCTTTCCTCGTATTCTTCATGCTGGCCGCGAAACGCCAGGTCTGGCACGCCACGATGCAGTTGTTCCCGGCGGCCGATCGCACGCAAGTGCGCGACACCCTTGCCGACGTCACGCAGGTCCTGCGAAGTTATCTGATGGGAACGGCGATGGTCGGATTGATTCTGGTCCTCGCGAGCTGGATCTTCTTCTGGGGGATTGGGCTCGACTTTCCGTTTCTGACGGCGCTCGTCTCAGGCGTCTGTAATCTGGTTCCTTACCTCGGCGCAATTCTGTCGTGGATTCCGCCGCTGCTCATCGGGTTGAAGCAATTCCGCACCGTGGGGCCGTACGTCGGAATCTTCGCCATGCTGACTTTCTTCCACATCGTCACGGCCAACCTGCTGATTCCGGCGCTGGTCGGCTGGCGCGTGCGGCTCAACGCGCTGGCGCTTACAGTCTCGCTCTTGTTCTGGGGATGGATGTGGGGCGCGATGGGTCTCGTCCTCGCGATTCCCATCACGGCGGTCATCAAGGTGATCTGCGACCACGTGGAAAGGCTGCAACCCGTCGGCCGCTGGATGAGCGCCTAAGCGGCTTCATCGAGCCGCGTCGTGCAGTCGCGCGATTGTCTCCTGGAGTATTCCCCGATCTCGCGGTTCCTGAAATAGTCGAATCGCCGCGATTCCCGCCGCTCCCGCGCGAATGCACTCCACGCCGTTTTCTTCGTTCACGCCGCCGATTGCAATCACGGGAATCCGCACGCTGCGGCAGGCCTCGGCAAGCCTCGCGATTCCTTGCGGCCGCCCGAACGATCTTTTCGAAGGCGTGTCGAAAACCGGGCCGAAGAAAACGTAACTAGCGGCCGAGCCTTCCGCTTCGCGGGCTTCCTCAAGACTGTGGCAGGAAACTCCGACGAGAAATTCGGGAGGCGCATTTCCGCTCCGGCACCAGCGGATGACTTCACGCGCCGGCATGGATTGTTCTCCCAGGTGCACGCCCGCCGCGCCGGCCGCGATCGCCACGTCGAGCCGGTCGTTTACGATCACGCGCGCCGCGTCTCCGCTTTCTTCCACGGCTCCACGAGCCAGCGCGAGCAGTTCCCGCGCCGGAAGGTTCCGCTCGCGGATTTGCACCCAATCCGTGCCTGCGGCAATCGCCGCGCGAATTTTCGCAAGTACGCTTTCGATGGGGTCGGCCGATCCGAGAGATTTCCGGTCGGTCACGTAGCACACAATCGGCTTCATGGGCGGTTTTGCGGCCGGTTTTTCAGGTGCGGCTGGCAACGGCGGTGGTCCGGTGGCGAAACGCTTCGAGCGAAAGCAAAACGTTCATGAATCCCAGTCCGGAAATCGCGCCGCGCACGAAGGGATTCTTCAGAACGAACCCCAGCGCCGGATACTGGTAGAGAAAGTAGTTGATCTCCCAGATGTCTGACCACGGCACGAGGATCAACGCCAGCCCGAAAACGAGCCAGAGCAAGAGAATGGGGACGCGCACAACGCGGCTCATCGTCGAGCTAGGATTATGGGAGATTCTCGCCGGAGTGGCAACAGGCAGTCCTGCGCGGGGCTAGTGTTTCTGAAGCGTGGCGATGCGGTCGGCCACGTCGCGGTAGTCGATGTTCATCGCATAGACTTGGCGGAAGCTGTCCAGCGCAGCCGTTGCTTCGCCCGCCATGTCGAGCGCGGTGGCAAGGTCGTAGCGCAGCGCCAGAATCGCTTCCTGGTCCAGCCCGGGCACCTCAAGCGCCCGCTCGTACCACAGGGATGCAATCTTCGGCTCGCCCTTGTCCATGAACGAAAGCGCCAGCAGCGTCGAGCAATTCATCGCGTACGGGAACGGTTTCCCCTTTTGCACGGCCTTGGCCACCTTCTGGAATTCCCCGATGGCTTCGTCAAGCAGGCCCATCTCGCGGTAGGCGATTCCGAGGTTGTAGTGCGTTTCGAGATCCTCTTCCTCGTCTTCCATCTCGCCCAGCTCGCTCCGGAACTCTTGAAAAACTTCGGCGAGTTCGTTCAAGCTCTCGGCAGTCGGCTCGGCAACGGGCGCGACGGATGCCGCTGCAACAGGCGCCGGTTTCGCGGTGCTCACCGGGGCAGCCGCGGGTGCTTCCATGCCGTCGATTTCCGCCGCCAGCTCGCTCAGGAAATCTTCCGTCGTGGCGGGGCTCGCTTTGCCTTGGACTCCCGCTGGTTCCGGCGTCAATTCGAGTTCGAATTCGCCGTTCCCCGCTGCCACAGTCTCCGGAGCACGCGCCGCTTCGGCGGGCTCTTCGATGATTTCAATTGACGGTTCGGGAGCCGCCGGTTCGGCTGCCGCTTCCTGCGCTTGCACCGGCTCTTCCTGAGGAACTTCAATCTCGATTCTTTCCGCTTCAGCTTCCGCTTGCACGGGTTCGGGAGCCGCCGGTGCCGTAGCAGCGGGCTCTGCCACCTCTTGGGCTATCGCCTCCCATTCATCCGAGAGGTCCACCTCTTCGTTGACCGCCGGGGGTTGCGGCTCAGCGGGCGCGGCCTCCGCAACAGCCGGCTCTGGCTCGACCGGGATGAGCGGGATTTCGAATTCGACGGGTGCCTCTTCCACCGGGGCGGCCACGGATGCTGCCTCAACTGCCGCTGGCGGCTCGACCGTCTCCGCTGCCGATGCGTCGACCGGTGTGGCCGGCGTCGCAGCCATTTCCTCGGGTGTCAACCCTGCGACGTTCTGGAATCGCTGCCGAAGCTCCGCAAAGCGGTCTGCGTTGACCGTATCCTGCCGCTCGCGGTGAATCTGCTCGAGCTGAGAGGCCAATTCCACCGTACGGCGCTCATTGCCTGCTCCCAGATAGAGATCGAGCAGCCGCTCGAGCGTGGGCGTGTGCCGCGGCGCGCGTTGCAGGACGTTCTCCAGCAGGTGCGTGGCTTTCTGCGTCAGCCCGTAGCTCGAGAAAAGGTCCACATCCGTCAGCGCCTGCGCGATGTAGCGCTGCGTCTCGTCATCGAACGATTCGTCGGAGGCTTGTGCGGCGGCGGCAGGCGCAGCCTCCACAAACGTCGCCTTCACGGAGCCTGCTTCCGGCGCAGGTCCCTCGCCCGAGGTCGCTTCTCCTATATTCGTTGGCGGTGGTGGAGCTGCCTGCTGGGCTGGCTCCGGCGATCCGCTGCGGCGCGCGCGGAGTTGATCGAACCGTGCGACCAGGCGCTCGTCGCCCTTGTTCCGTTCGAGCATCTCCTGCATCACTTCTTCGGCGCGCGGGAAGTCTCCGGCCGCCGCGTAGGCGTCCACGAGCTGGCTCAGGGCCGCGTTCAGCGGGAAAGGATCGCTCGTATGCCGGCAGAAGTCGGCGAGCATTTCGAGCGGCTCGGTATTGCCAGGAAGTTTCTCCGAGGCGGTCGAGAGCAGCTTCTGAAATCTGTCCTGCTCGCTCGTCTCGATCATCGGATCGCGGAGTTCGCGGAGAAGCGGGAGAGCCTGGTCGGCCTGCCCGGCTTCGATCATGGAATCCGCCACGCGCTGGAGCAGTCCCGAATGGGCGCTCCCGCGGGCCAATTGGCGGCGCGCGCGCTCCGCGGCCTTCGCCAAGTGGCCGGAATTGATTTCGAGGTCAACGAGCAGGTTCGTCACCTCGCCGCCCGCGTCGGCTTCCGGATGGCTCTCGAGGATCTCGGTGGCTTGCTCGTGCTTGTTGGCCATCCCGAGAATCTTGGCCTTCAGGAGCAGGGCGGCTGCATTGCTCGAATCCACTCCCAGCGCACGTTCGATCAGCTTCTGCGCTTCGTCGCTTTCGCCCCGGTCGAAGAGCCGCTGCGCGTACGATAGATACGTCTGGGCCGCTTCTTTCTTCTGGCCCATGACGTTGTAGAGTTCCGCCAGGCGCATCTGCACGCGCGGATTTTCCGGTTCCACTTCGAGCAGGCGGTTCAGCACTTCCACGGCTTTCGGCGCGTGGTTGGCCTTCAGGTGCGCTTCGGCGATTTGCAGAAACAGCGGCCGCGCTTCGCTCAGCACTCCCTGCTGCACGTAGAGGTCGGCCAGCCGCTCGAGCGGCGCCAGCTCCGTCGGCGCCAGCTTGGCGATCTTCTTGTAGATCGCGATGGCCTTGCTGTTGAAGCCGTCGCTGAGATAAACCTGCGCGAGCCGCTCGAAATACTCGATGGCTTGCGGCATGTCTCCCTGACGGGCGAAGAGATCGCCCACGGTCATTAACGTTGCCTGGTCCTTGGGATCTTGCCGGAGGATTTGCTGGTATTCGCCGATGGCCTGGGCGACCTTGCCCTGGTTGAGGAACTTCAGCGCGCTCTCGAGCGCCTTGTTTTTGTTGAAGGCCATGGATATTTTTGCGCGCCCCGGCCCCGCTTGGCCTGGGCTGCCTAATTGAGCCGCAAGTGCGGCTCAAGACGAAAGGTTAGCACGCGCGGAAAACGGGGGTCTATGAAGCCCCACGGGGGTGGTGACGAAGGGGATAACAGCCCGCAACGGGTGCAGGGGCTTGCGGGCGCGGGCCTGCCCGGCTACCCCTTCACTTCGCTGAATTGGCTGACTGGCTGGACGCTCGTGCAGTTCTCGGGCTTGATTCACGCCTCGAGCGGCAGCGGCGTCTGCTCGGCTCCCGCGGCCCAGCAGCGCGATTCGCGCACCGGAGCATACGAGAATCGGTGCAGCGGCGACGGTCCGTGCCGCCGCAGCGCCTCAAGATGATCCGGCGTTCCGTAGCCCTTGTTCTGCGCGAGACCGTACTGCGGATAGAGCTGGTCGAACTCCTCCATCCGGCGGTCGCGGTCCACCTTGGCCAGAATCGAAGCCGCGGCAATCGAAACCGACCGCGCGTCGCCGTGAATCAACGCCTTCTGTTCAATCGGCAAATCGAGTTCGATGGCGTCGAGCAGCAGAAAATCGGGCAGGGGATTGAGCTGCGAAATCGCTGCGACCATTGCCTGACGGCTCGCCTGGTAGATGTTCCACGCGTCGATTCGGCTCGCGTCGATTTCCGCCACCGCCCACGCGAGCGCGTGGTCGCGTATGCGTTCGGCAAGCTCGCTGCGCCGCTCGGGCGCCAGTTTCTTCGAATCGTCGAGGCCGACGATCCGCCGCCTGGGATTCAGCACCACCGCGCCCGCCACCACGGGCCCGAAAAGGGATCCGCGGCCCGCTTCATCGAGTCCGGCGATGCGCAACCATCCGCGCTGTCGCGCGGCGCGCTCGTGCCTTGCGGAGCAGAGGCGTCCCATCGGCCACGGATTTTAGCACATGGCCTCGGCGCCCCCTTATCACGATGATTCTCATCTGCGTGACGAACTGGGTGATAGGATTCCACGAAGATTGATTCGGCTCCGGGCCACCTGAACGGACTCTAAGGGGGTTGTCATGGGCGATGTTACGTCTAGCAATGTGACTCGATCAGTCCAGATCGAACGAATTCTCGGCACGCTCAACCTGATTCTTGCAGGCCTAGGCTTGATCGCGCTCTTGTTCAACGCCGTCGGTTACCATGGCCTTCCCGCTTCGTTCATTCAAGAGTATGGCCCGTTCATGCCGAAGCCATTTCATGACATGGTCGTCGCGAGCTCAATCTTCTTACCGCTGCTGGTTCTCGTCGGAATCCTGCTGTGGCGCGCCAATCGCAGCGCGGTTGTTCTCTGCGGCATGGTGTTTGTGGCAGAACTAGTCTATTTCGTGGTCTTCTGGTATCGATGGCCAATGGGGATTTCTCCCTTGAATTGGCCAATTGTAGCCACCGAGCTCTTGAATTTCGGATTGTACTTGCAGATTGTGACGGCCTACCCAGTGATAGGTCTGATCCTACTTGGGATGGCACGCCGCGGTCTGAAGAAGACACCTGCGTAGACTTCTGCGGCGGGGATTCAGCTAAACGAAAGGCCCGCATCGGCAAAGCCAAAGCTGGCCATAATCTCGGACAACGTTCCCTACTCTTTGGAGTTGGTTGCGGCTACCGTCTCGACGGTCTCGGCGCGCTTGATGCGTGCAGCCTTGCCCTTGCGGGCGCGCAGGTAATTCAGTTTGGCGCGGCGGACGCGGCCCTGGTTCACCACTTCGATCGAGCTGATCATCGGCGAATGCACCGGGAAGATGCGCTCCACGCCGACGCCGAAGCTGACGCGCCGCACCGTAAAGCTCTCGCCCGATAGCTCGCCGCGCCGGCTCATTACCACGCCCTCGAATGGCTGAATGCGCTCTTTGTCGCCTTCCTTCAGCCGGACGTGTACGCGGATCGTGTCACCCGGCCGGAACGCGGGGTGGTCCTTGCGAAGCTGGGCCTGCTGCACTTTGGCGATAATTGGTTTCATGGCTCTTTTTCCCGGCAGACCCGCTCAGGTGGGGCCAGCGCACTACGCACAATCCGCAATTATACAGAATTCTCCCCGGTTCTGCCTACCCGAAATTGGTTTGGGAGATGGCTTCCAATTATCACCGGTCTCGCCCCGCCGAAATGCCCTCGAGCAAATCCGGGCGATTGCGCAGCGTCTTTTCGAGCGCCTTTTGCCGGCGCCAGCGCCGAATCTCCTCGTGGTTTCCGCCGATCAGCACCTCGGGAACATCCCACCCCCGAAACGATTGCGGCCGTGTGTAGTGCGGATAGTCCAAAATGCCGCGGCTTGTGGCTCGCAACGGCTGACTCGTGGTTGTCGGCAATCCGTCAGCGCCGGCCGGTTCGCTGAACGACTCATTCAACGCCGAATCCTCGTTGCCGAGCGCTCCGGGAATCAGCCGCGTCACCGCATCGACGATCATCGCCGCGGGCAGCTCTCCGCCCGAGAGCACGAAATCGCCGATGGAGATTTCATCGGTGGCAAGATGTTCGGCCACGCGTTCGTCCACTCCCTCATAGCGCCCGCACAGCAGCACGATCCGCTTCAACTGTGCGAATCGCCGCGCCGTCTCCTGCCGGAAAAGTTTCCCCGCGGCGGACAGCAGCACGATCGCCGTCCCTTCCGGCGCCGGCGTCTTTCCCTTCTCATACCCTCCGAAAACCAGTGTCTCGACGGCTTCAAACAGCGGCTCGGGCTTCATCACCATTCCCTCGCCGCCCCCAAACGGGCGGTCGTCCACCGTGCGGTGGCGGTCGTGCGCGAAATCGCGCAAGTCGTGGATGCACGCCTCGATCAGGCGCGATTCGCGCGCCCGCCGC
This sequence comes from Terriglobia bacterium, assembly GCA_020073605.1. Lineage (GTDB taxonomy): Bacteria > Acidobacteriota > Terriglobia > Acidiferrales > UBA7541 > Palsa-295. The sequence continues at coordinate 72,183 of JAIQEW010000002.1, read as the reverse complement.
ACGATCCCGTAGTCGAGCGGGCCGCCGAAAAACTCCGGAAAAATTGTGATGATGTCGAATCGCATTATTGCCAATCCTACCGCAGGCGGGAGCGCCGTCCTACCCGTTCAATTCGCGGAGCCCTTCGGGGAGAGCCACTTCGATCCGGCGCGCGTCGGTGTCCACCCGCACGCAAATCTCCTGCGCGAGCGGAATCAGCAGCTCGCCCTTCGCCGAATCGACCACCAGGATCGGCGTCCCGGCCACGCCCTCGCCCGTAAACTGCACCTCGCGCACTTGCCCGATCGCCGCGCCGTCTTTTTCGCGCACTTCGCAGCCGATTAGGTCCGTCACGTAGTAGCTTCCGGAGGGAAGCTCCATGCGCGCGGAGAGCGGAATCTGCACGTCGAGCCCGACCAGCGTTTCGGCGTCCGAGATCGAATCCGAGCCTTCGAAATGAAAGATGGCCTGGCCGCCGTGGCTTTGACTCAGCCAGCACGAGCGCACTTTGACGTCGCGCGGCTCGGAGCGGCCGTCCCACAATTGCGCGGAAGTGAGTTTCTTGAGGCGTTCGGGAAAGTCGGTGAGGATTTCGGCGGCCACTTCGCCGCGCCGCCCGTGCGCGCGCACGATGCGCGCCACGGTAAGGCCCGCCGCCCGTGGTGAATCCTGCGTGGCCACTTATTCCAGGATTTCGAGCGTGAACCGCTTCTTCAGCTTCATCCCGGCCGCGCCCAGCAGCGTGCGGATGGATTTCGCCGTGCGCCCTTGCCGCCCGATCACCTTGCCCAGGTCCTCGGGATGGACGCGCAGCTCGAGCACCGTCACCTGTTCGCCTTCCACGGCATTCACCTGCACTTGGTCCGGATGATCTACAAGAGCTTTCGCAATCGATTCCACGAGATCCCTCATGGCGCTTCCTCCACAGGTTGCCCGGCTCAGCGGAGAAACTCGCTCGAGCGCGTACAAGAACTATGAACTGGGCCTTCTGTGGAACTAGGACGCCTCAGGCGGGCTTGGGGTTGCGTATCAGGCTGCGGACGGTGTCGCTTGGTTGGGCACCTTTGCCGAGCCAGTATTGCACCCGCTCGCCATCCAGTTGGACGGCGGCCGGTTTCTTCGACGGGTCGTAGGTCCCGACGATCTCGACAAAACGGCCGTTGCGCGGGCGCGTCTTTTCGGTCACCACTACGCGATAAAAGGGGTGCTTCTTCTTGCCAATGCGCGCCAGCCGAATCGTTAACACTCGAAATTCCTCCTCAATTTGGTCCCGCCAGTATAGCGGACGCCCCCGCTTTCACCAATCGCTATCTATCCGGAATCGGCGCTATCATGCTGTCGAGAACCGGCCCATGTCTGAGATCACGATTCGCGCTGCGGTTCGCGCCGATTTGCCTCGCCTGACCGAAATCTACAACTATTACGTCGTCAATACGCCCGTCACCTTCGATATCGAGCCGTACACCGTTGAGCGGCGGGAGAGCTGGTTCGCCCAGTTCCAGCCGTCCGGGCGCTACCGGCTGCTGGTCGCCGAGGAAAGCGGCTCCATTCTCGGCTATGCGGGCACCGCGCGCTTTCGCCCCAAGGCCGCCTACGACACCACGGTCGAAACCACGATCTACTGCGCGCAGCAAGCCGTCGGCAAGGGAATCGGCTCGCGACTCTACGGCGCGCTGTTCGACTCGTTGAAAGACGAGGACGTTCACCGCATCGTCGCCGGCTACACGCTTCCAAATCCGGCGAGTGCAGCCCTCCACGAGCGCTTCGGCTTCAAGACCGTGGGAATCTTCACCGAGAACGGAAGGAAGTTCGGCCGCTACTGGGATGTGGCCTGGAACGAGCGGCCTGCCAAAGTCACTTGAGCCCCGCCAGCTTGCCGATCCCGCGCATCTTCATTTTCGCCATGCTGCCGTACTGCTTCATCATCCGGCGCATGTCCGCGTACTGCTTGAGCACCTGATTCACTTCCTGCACGGACGTGCCGCTGCCGCGCGCGATGCGCTTGCGGCGCTTGCCGTCGATCAGGTTGTCGTTGGCCCGCTCGGCGGCCGTCATCGAATTGATGATCGCCTCGATCGACTTCAACTGCTTCTCGTTGATCGACGCATCCTTCGGCAGCTTCGCGAACGGCCCCACCTTCGGCAGCATCCCCATCAACTGCTCGATCGACCCCATCTTGCGGATCTGCTGGAGCTGGTCGCGGAAATCCTCCAGCGTGAACTCGTTTTCCCGCATCTTGCGTTCGAGCTCGCGCGCCTGTTTCTCATTGACCGTCTTCTGCGCCTTCTCGATCAGCCCGAGGACGTCGCCCATCCCCAGAATCCGCCCGACGATCCGGTCGGGGACGAACGGCTCGAGCGCGTCGTATTTCTCGCCCACGCCGACGAACTTCACCGGCGCGCCCGTCACCTTGCGGATTGAAAGCGCCGCGCCGCCGCGCGCGTCGCCGTCCATCTTCGTCAGGATGATGCCGGTCACGCCCAACCGCTTGTGAAACTCCCCCGCCGACCGCACCGCGTCCTGCCCGATCATCGCGTCCGCGACGAACAGAATCTCCGCGGGGTTGAGCTCCCGCTTCAGCATGGAAAGCTCTTCCATCAGATCGTCGTCGATGTGCAGCCGCCCCGCCGTATCGACCAGAATCACGTCGCACGCCGAGAGTTTTGCCTCGCGAGTTGCTCCGCGCACGATTTCGAGCGGCTTGTCCGTGCCCGCGCCGGGCCAGCATGGCGTGCCCGTCGCCTTCGCCACCTGCGCCAGTTGTTCGCGCGCCGCGGGGCGATAGACGTCCGTCGAAACCACGATCGGACGGTGCCCGTGCTCCGCGAGCCATTTGCCGAGCTTTCCCGTCGATGTCGTCTTGCCCGAGCCTTGCAGGCCGCAAATCAGCCACACCGACGGCGGCCGCGACGAATATTGCGGCTTCGCCTCGCGCCCGAGCAGCTCGGCCAGCTCGTCGCGCACGATTTTCACAACTTGCTGATCCGGCGAAAGCTGCAGCAGAACTTCCGAGCCGAGCGCCTTCTCGCGGACGTGCGCGATGAACTCATCCGCCACGCCGATGTTGACGTCGCCTTCGAGCAGCGCGTCGCGGATTTCGCCCAACGCCGCGTCCAGGTGTTCCGCGGTGAGCTTCCCCTGCCCGCGCAGGTTCTTGAATGTGCGCTGCAGCTTCTCTGTGAGGGTTTCAAACATTTCGACTTTTCATTCTATGGGACGGGGGGAAGACGGTCAAACATGCTTGCGCGCCAGTCGACCCGACATCGTCGCGAGTCATAGCGCGTACTTGACTGCGCGGGGGCGTGGGGCCAAGATGGCGCTGGTCGCGCCATCCTCCGTGCCCTCGGCGAGACCACTACCGGCCCAATCGCGAGCGAAGCGCCGCCGATTGTCCGCGCCGCCTGGGATGAATCCATCGGCCGCAACGCACATCCGATAATCACCGGCCCAGAAGCGAATATCCACCTTCAGCACAAAAGGAGGCTGCCATGTACGTCGTTACAGGGGCCACGGGAAACAGCGGCCATGTGGTTGCGGAAAAATTGCTGGCCAGAGGGCAAAAGGTCCGGGCGATCGGCAGGAGCGGCGAGCGCCTGCAACGGATTGTGGCGCAGGGGGCCGAGCCGTTCGTGTGCGATCTCACAAACCGCGCGGCGCTGGCAAAGGCATTCGAGGGAGCGCGCGGCGTGTACGTGATGATTCCTCCGGACATGGCCAGCGACAACTATCGCGCGCACCAGAATCAGATCACGGACGCGGTTGCGGCGGCGCTCGATGCGGCGCGCGTGAGGCACGTGGTCACGCTCAGCAGCTTCGGCGCGGACAAGTTCGAAGGAACCGGCCCCGTCGTCGGGCTGCGCTACCTCGAGACAAAGCTGGGCCAAATCACCGGGCTGCACGCGCTGCACCTGCGGGCCGGCTATTTCATGGAAAACACGCTCGCGCAGATCGGGATTATCAAGGTGATGGGCGTGACGGCGGGACCGCTGCGCGGCGAGCTCGAGTTGCCGATGATCGCCACGCAGGATATCGGCGCTTGCGCGGCGGATGCGCTGCTCCGGCTCGACTTCACCGGCCAATCGACCCGCGAGCTGCTGGGCGTGCGCAACATCAGCATGGCCGAGGTTGCCGGGATCATCGGCAGGGCAATCGGCCGGCCGCAACTTTCCTACACGCGCCTGCCCGACGATCAAATCCGCGCTTCGCTGATCCAAATGGGAGTCTCGCTCGACACCGCGAACCTAATCCTCGCGATGGCTGAGGCGCTGAATTCGGGTCACATGGCGGCGCTCGAGCCGCGCTCCGCGGAGAACACCATGCCGACTTCGTTCGAGACGTTCGTGGAGAAGGTGTTCGTTCCGCAGTTCAAGGGCAAGCCGGCCGCGGCCTGAAGGCGAGCTACAGAAGCTGCGCGCCGAAATATTCGTAGAAGGCGGGATCGCCCCAGTAGCTCAGGTGCGCGAGGACCGGCACGGCGTAGTTGAATTGCCGCTGGTCGTCCGGCAGGTAGAATTTCAGCTCGCCGCTGACGGGATCCATGCGCGACCACGCGTTGACCCACACGAGCGGATCGGCGCCGTCGAGCTGGCGGAAGGAATAGTTGAAGTCGAACTTGCCGTAGTCGCGCCCCGATGGCGCCCTGCGGAAGGAATGCAGCATGGAGAGAATCTGCGCGCGGATCGCCTGGTCGCGCTTCACGTGCTCGCGGAAAAAGTAGTAGACCTTGTCGAGCGGCGAGCCGAACGTGAGTAGACCCTTGAGCGACTGAAGCTGCCCTAGCGTCAGCGCAGGATCGGGGCGATCGCCCGCGGGGCCGGGATCGGCGTTGTATTGCGCGAGCAGCTCGTTGACCGTGTCGTAGGCGATCACGCTGCCGAGCGAGTGCCCGGCCAGGATCACGCGGTCGTAGGAGCCGCTTGCGAGAAGCGCTTTCAGCGCGGCGGTGGAGCCTTTGAGAATCGCGCTGCGCGCCTGAAAATCCTTCGATTTCGCGTCAGTGTTCACGTACACGGCCACGTCGGCGACGTACGCCGTGAGCGCGTAGGAAACGGCCGCGAAGATGGCCGCGCCCATGAGCGGCTGCCAGTGGCCGCTTTGCGAGACGGCCTGCCATGCGTGCCACAACATGTGGCTGCCTCCGCGGCGGTCGAGCCAAACCCCCAGCGCGAGAAACGCCAGGCCCAGAACCACATCCAGCGCCAGCCAGATCTTTTCCGGCTTCGATTGGAACGACGGGCCCCGATGCCCGTACAGCTCGACGAGCGACTGCGCAAAGAACCACGCCAACAGCAGAAAGCTAAAGTAGAAGAACAGAATGATGGAGTGCGTTGGGGTAAGGAACGGCAGCAGGCCCGCCGCGATAGTCTTCAGCGCCGTGCCCCATGTATGCGGTTTCGAAAGCCACGCCAGCAGCAGCGCCGCGCCAACGCCTAGAGAGATGTAAAGACCGAACACGCGCAGTAGTTCGCGCCCGTAGATCGCGAGCGCCTTCCCGATCGCCTGGCGCACGTTCATCCCGTAGACGCCGAGCATCTCCTGGAGGTTGTCGGCGAAATATCGCAGCGGCGTGAAGTCGGTCTTCAGCACCCACTTCAGCGTGTTCGTGGCGCTGAGCTTGTCCTCTGTTTCCGGCGCCCAGTAATACTCGAAGAGATCAACATAGGAGTCGGGCTGGTCTGCCTGCGGGACGGGAGCGTCCTTCGACGGGCAAAGAGGCAAAGCGCGCCCGCGAGCGAAGATGCCGATCCGCATGCCGACCTGCGTCCATTCCTTGCGAGCGATCTCGATGGGGCAGAGCTTGGCGTTCAAGCCGCGCGTCGCCGTCACATGGGTGAAGACGCCGCGCGCGAAACTGTCGAGCGTCTCGTACGGATTCTGTTCTCCGATGCCGTGAATGACGAGCAAGGCCTGGCGCGCGCTTCGCAAGCGCAGCGGGGGAGCCGGATTGATCGCCGCAGCCATCTTTCCTCCTGGTGATGATAACCGGATGGTAAATGGTCCCGCAAAAGTATAGTAGGGCCAGATGCTTGTCAATGGCTTATAGAGCGAAGGACCGCTCGATTAGTCGAGAAAAATCGGAAGGCAGAGCGGCGGCTCGACGTGAAAATCGAGGCGGCCGATTTCCTCGAGTGCGCGATTCAGCACGGCGCTGTCGCAGGCCTCGAGCGTCATCACGAACGAAAGCGCGGAGTGGGGAAAGCCCGGCTTCTGCAGGAGCGCATCGATGCTGATGTCGTATTTCGCCAGAATCGTGGCGAGCGCGGCGACGATGCCGGGCCGGTCGCGCACGATGAAGCGGAGATAGTGCGGCACGGTGAAATCGCCGCTCACCGAATCGGGAACCTCAGCGGTGCCCGGAAGCGCTTCGGCGGAGGCGCCGGTGCTGCGAGCGATCGCGTACAAATCGGAGATCACGGCAACGGCCGTGGGATCGCCGCCCGCCCCGTATCCGGAAAACATCGTTTTCCCGCCGAATTCGCCCGTGGCCGTGACAATATTCTGGCTCCCCTGCGCGTGAGCCATCAACGAAGCCGCGGGAATCAGCGCGGGCTGGACGGCGGCGGCGAGGCGCACGGTCTTGTTTGTTTCCTTCTGCGCAAGTGAAATCTGGCGGATCGTGGAATCGAGGCTGCTGGCGTACATGAAATCGACGGCCGCAATCGAGGAAATCGAACGGCACAAAATCTGCTCGCTGCGGACGCGCAGGCGCAGCCCCGCCTGTATCAGGATCACGAGCTTCGCGCGCGCGTCGAGGCCGTCCACGTCGGCGCTCGGATTGGCTTCCGCGTAGCCAAGCGCCTGCGCTTCCTTGAGGGCGGCGTCGAAGCTGGTGCCGTCCTTCTCCATTTTCGTGAGGATGAAATTGCACGTGCCGTTCAGAATCCCCGCGATTTTGTAGAGGCGGTCGCCGGCGAGGCCTTCCTGAATGCCGATGATGGCCGGGATGCCTCCGGCGACGGATGCGCCGAATTCGAGCCGCTTGCCCATTTTTCGCGCCAGGTCGAGCAGCTCGGGGCCGGCTTCGGAGATCAGCAGTTTGTTGGCGGTGACGACGGACTTGCCGACGCGCAGCGCCTTGCGCACCCAGTCGCCCGCGGGCTGGAGGCCGCCGATCAGCTCCACGACGACATCGGCATCCGACGCGAGCACGTCGTCGAAGTTTTCCGTCCAGCGGATGTGCTTGGGCAGCGACGCGTCCTTCTTCTTCTTGATCCTGCGATTGCAAATGTGCGTGAGCAGCAGCGGGCCGTTTGTATCCTGGCACAAAATCTTCGCCACGGAGCGGCCCACAGTGCCGAAACCCACGAGCGCGATCTTCAACTTCGCGCCGGCGCTTACGGCTTTTTTCGCGGCGGGTTTCTTCGCAGGCTTCTTCGTCTTGGTCGAACGCGATTTCACCAACGGCCGATCCCCTCGTTCCGAATGTCGATTTCTTACGTGCTATCCCGAAAAATCCCGGCGGACGCGCGCCCGCATGGACGAGCACACATCGTATCAAAGCTGGGAGAGGACCGGCAGCGGAAAGGCTCGCTATTGCTTGGATTTGTTCTTATCATCGATGGGCGGCTCTGACAGGGCTCGACGGGCGCCATTCGCATTTCCCCGGAGCAGGAGGTCTGATGGAACGTCCCACCGGAGTAACGATTCTCGCTATCCTGGCCTTCATCGCAACGGGATGTGCGGCGCTGGTCGGCCTCATGTTCCTCCTTGGAGGCGCAATGATGTCGAGCATGGGCGCCTTCCCGCGATTCGGAATGATGGCGGGGATGGGCAGCGCGATTCTCGGCGTCGTGTGCCTGGGTCTGGCGGCTCTTTATCTGGTCGCCGGCCTGGGATTGTGGAAGCTCCAGGAATGGGCGCGCATCCTGACGATCGTGCTGGCGGGTCTGGGCCTGCTCGTCAATGGTTTCGGCATCCTCGGTCCCCTGATGAGCTTCCACATCATGTTTCTCCTCTGGCGAGCCGTAGTTCTGGGGCTCGACGTCTGGGTTCTCGTTTATCTCTTCCAGCCGCACGTGAAGAAGGCGTTTGGCGCGACCGGCGTTTGATCCTCGATCGTGACTAGCGAATATCCCTCCCTCACGCGCCGGCCGGGCTCGCGGGGCTTCCTTGACCGTGCTGCGGCAGTCGCATACACTACGTAATTCGCTTGAGGCCGCGAAGCGCATCCGATAGGGCAGTCCGCCGCTGACAAAGGCCAACCAGCAGAGGAGATAGATCGTTGCCGAAACGCACCTTTCAGCCGCATGTGCGCCGCCGTCACAAGAAACACGGCTTCCGCGCACGCATGAAGAACCCGGGTGGACGCAAGGTCCTTGCGCAACGCCGCAAGAAAGGACGCCACAGTCTCACGCGCGTCTGATGCGCCGGGGCTCGGATTTCCCCGCGACTGCCGCCTGGTGCGCCGCGCCGAATACGACGCGGTGTATCGCGACGGCCGGCGGCGGGCGGGCCGCGAGTTCACAATTTTCGTTCGCCCCAATAGCCTCGGTCTCAGCCGGTTCGGCTGGAGCATCAAAAAGGCGCTGGGCAGCGCGGTCCGGCGCAACCGCATACGCCGCCGGCTCCGCGAAATTGTCAGACTGCACCGACAGGAGATCGCCCCGGGATGGGACATCGTGATTCATCCGCGCAGCTCGGCGGCCACGGCGGAATTTTCAGCGCTCACGCAGGAATTGCTGAAGCTGCTTCCCCGCGAGAAGCCGGCCACGTAGTTTCCCGGTCGAGATCGCTGCCTGCGGCGCTGCTGCTCGCCTTCGTCCGTTTCTACATCGTGTTCCTTTCGCCGTTTTTCGGGGGCACGTGCAAGTTCTATCCCTCGTGCTCGAATTACGCGCAGGAAGCGATCGCACGGCATGGCGCGCGGCACGGCCTCCTTCTCGCCGCAAAGCGGCTGCTGCGCTGCCATCCATTTACGCGCGGCGGAGTCGATCTCGTGCCGGAAATGCTGCCGGGTGAACCCTTCGTCCGCCTCGGGCGGACTCATGGTGAGGCGCAGTGAAAGAAATGTCCGACACAGTACGCGGCATCGTTTTCGTCGCGTTGGTAATCGTGATCACGGTTGTCTGGCTGCGTTTCTTCCAGCCTCCTGCCCCGCCACCCCAAAAGGCTGGCCAACCCGCGTCGCAGACATCCACGGCGCAAACCGCAGGCCCCGCGCAAGCTTCTGGCCCGAGCTCAGGACAACCGGTCGCCGCTACCGCGGCCGCCCCCGCCAAGATCGTCGTGGTCGAGGCTTCCGCTGAAAAAACCATCGTGGTGGAAAGCTCGCTCTATCGCGTCGAGCTCTCAAATCGCGGCGGCGTGGTGCGAAGCTGGAAGCTGAAGAAGCATCTTGACGACCAGAAGCCGCCCCATCCGCTCGATCTCGTCAACGCCGATTCCTCCAGGCAGCTCGGCTGGCCGATGTCGCTGGCGCTTGCCGACGCGCAGTTGCAGGAACAGGCCAATGCGGGACTCTACGACGTCACACCCGCCGGTGGAGATCTCACCGCCCCGGCCGAAGTAACGTTCCACTGGAGCGATGGCCATCTCGACGTCACGAAGAAACTGAAATTCAAAGAGGACTACGAGGTTTCGATCGAGGTTTCGGCCACGCTCGACGGCAAGCCGCTTGCTCCCGCCATTGCCTGGCGCGGCGGATTCGGCGACAAGGCCGTTTACAAGGCCTCGCAGCTCGTCAACGTCTTCTACAAGCAGGGCGACAGCCTGAGCCTGCTGCAATACAAGAAGCTCGGCGTCTCCGGCAATCAGAGCCAGCCGGCGCAACTGGCCGGCCCAATGGTGTTCACCGGCATCGAGGACCAGTTTTTCACCGCGGCGTTCATTCCCGACGGCACCGACATGTCGCTCTGGCACTGGACGCAGTATCACAACGTCACGACCGACAGCCAGACCTCGAGCGAGCCCGAAGCGGAGATGGCTGCCGGCGCGGCGCACCCGGAAACTCTGAAGGTGCGCGTGTACGTGGGGCCGAAGGACCTGGCGCTGCTCGGCAAGGTGCGGCCGTCGCTCGAGGAGCTGGTGCAGTTCGGATGGTTCGGCGTAATCGCGAAGCCGCTGCTGCTCGTCCTGCAATGGATGCACCGCTACGTGCCGAACTACGGATGGTCGATCGTCGTATTCACGCTCGCGCTCACGATGGTGCTGTTTCCCATCCGCCTGTGGACCTTCCGCTCGGCGAGGAAGATGCAGTCGGTGGCGCCGGAGATCAAGTCCATCCAGGATCGCTACAAGAAGTATTCGATGCGCGATCCGCGCAAGAAAAAGATGAACGAAGAGGTGATGGCCGTTTATTCGCGGGAAGGGATCAACCCGGTCGGGAGCTGCCTTCCGATGGTCGTGCAGATTCCCATTCTGATCGGCTTTTACCGCACGCTTTCCGGAGCCATCGAGCTGCGCCACGCCCCCTGGATTCTGTGGATTCACGACCTCTCGGCGAAGGACCCGTACTACATCCTGCCGATTGCGATGGTGATCACCACGTATCTGATGACGAAAATGACGCCGACGCCCGCGACCGTCGATCCGGCTCAGCAGAAGATGATGATGCTGATGCCGCTGATGCTCGGCTTCATTTTCTTCAATCTTTCGAGCGGGCTGAACCTCTACTACTTCGCGAGCAACGTGGTGGGCGTGGCGCAGCAGTGGTATCTGAACCGCGCGCAGCCGTTGCCTTCTCGAAGCAAGTTCAAGAAGAAACAAGAATGAGCGACGAACGCATCCCAGCCGCGAACCGGGCGCCGGCAAGAAACTTTTCTCGCCGGCAGGACACGACCCCCGAGCCGCGCCTCGATCGCGAGCGCGCGGTCTCGGAACTCGGCCGTTTCCTCGGCCTCGCTGTGCGTGAAATGGGGCTCGCCGTGGAGTTTGAAATCTCCGCGCCAGCGGGTGACGAAGCCGATGTCGTGGTGACGTTTAGCGGCGCCGATCAGGATTGGCTGCTCGAGCGGAACGCGGAGCTGCTGCTCGCGCTCGAGCACATCGCGCACCGCTGGCTGCGGCTCGATCCGCGGCTCCACGACCGTGTGCGGTTTGATTGCGGCGATTATCGCGCCACGCACCTCGCGGAATTGAAGCTTTCAGCGCGCGTGGCCGCGCAGCGCGTGCGCGAGACCGGCCAGCCCCACCGATTCAACCCAATGTCTTCGCGCGAGCGTCGCATCGTTCACCTGGAACTCAACGGCGCGCCGGGCGTTCGCACCATGAGCGAAGGCTCCGGCGACCACCGCCAGCTCGTCGTCTATCCCGCGGCGCCCGGCAAGAAGTAGCCCTTGGATCTACAGACCTAACTTGCCCCTTTTGGCGCAATTTTGTCGGCTATTTGCGTCAAAATCCAGAATGCCGCTGAAAATGACGCGAGAAAGATGCTGGAAGTGATGCAACACAGCCCCGTCAATGCTTCTGCAGTGCGTCCGTCCGCTAGGTAGATTATCCCGACTATCGCGGAAATACCGGCGAAGATCAACATTAACACGCAAAGAAATTTGAGGAATCCTCTCATGTTAATTCTCCCTTGCTTCGCACCATAATCTCAGGATTGCCAGACTACGAAATCAGACACATAGTTCCCGGAATCTTCTTCCTTCTAAATTTCGATCGTGTGGCCGCGCGGGCCGACGTTGATGCACTGCGTCGAGCCGAGGCGCTCGGCGAAGCCCGCCGTTTCGTGGATGTGGCCGCAGAAGAGATACAGCGGCTGCTCGCGCTCCACCCATGCCCGTATCGCCGGACTGCCCGCGTGTTTCCCCGGAGCGTACTCATCGAGCTTCGTATCCCGCGGCGGGCAGTGAATGACGAGATAGAGCGGCCGGATTCCATCGAATGCCGCGAGCGCACTTGCGATCTCTTCCTCGGTGTATTCGCCGGGAGTCTTGAATGGCGTGATGTTGCTGTAGCCCAGGCCCGCCCACTGCGTCGTGCCGAGTTGCTTCACCTGCCGGTGAAAATCGACGAAGCCGAAGCGTTCGCAGATCGCGCGCGTGTCGTCGTGCGTTTCGTGGTTTCCCGGCAGCACCCAGAGCCGCTCGCCGAGCGGCCGAAGCGCCTCTGCGCAGCGGTCGAGCCCCTTGCGGAACGTCGCAAGGTCGCCCGCGGCGATGTACAGATCGGCGGGCTGGGCGACGATCCTCTTAATCGCGGCGAGATCGCCGTGGATGTCGCTGAAGATCAGGATTTTCAAGGCGCGCTGCCCGTTCCCGCGGGAGGCGAAAGGCGCCGCGGCGTGATTCGTTCCAGATGCTGCTGGAGCACGCCGTTGGTGAGCCAGCCCTGTGCGATCAGGTCGCCATCGGAGTCGAAGACGAGTTCGTACGTGAACGGCTGCGGGCTGCGGCGGCGGCCTCCCGAGAAACGGTTCTCGCCAAGCTCGACGACGTGGTCCTCGCCCTCCGCGAAACTGAGGATCGACGGAAACCGCGCGAACTGCCAGTAGACATGCACTTCCGGCAGCTCGAACGCGCGCGCGATGAACGGGTCGGGCGGAGAATCGGGCGTGAAACGAAACACCGGCGGCCTTGAATCGCGCAGGTCGAATTCGGCTTCGTAGAGTCCGTTGGGCGAGCGGATCGCGCCGCCCCAGTCAAGCAACGTCGGGGGAATCGGCAGCCCGCCGATTCGCTGGACCTCGATGTGGTTCTGATCCGCAAAGGCTTTGGTGCGGAGAATCGCGGAGTGATGCGCGAACCCGCACGCGACGAGGTACACGACCATGGCGTACGTCCCGGCGCGGCACCACTGGGCGCGCGACACGCGGAATCCCCAGCCACCCTTCGCCGGCGCGAAGAACAGAGCGGCCATCACCGCGCTCGCCAATCCCGCGATCCACAGACGGAACGGATACCCCGCTCCCCGCGCGAGCGCCCAGAAAAGCAACGCGCTCACAGCGAATACCGCCGACATGCGCCACGCGCGCGCCCGGCCTTTATCGCGATCGCGATAAATCCAGGCAATCACCTGCGGGACTAGAATGACGGTCGTGAACGTGAGATCGACAATAAACAGCATGTCCCAGGCGACGCGCTCGCTCGAAATCGGATACCACATGCGCGTGCCGAACGACGTCATGCCGTCGAGGATGATGTGGCTGGCGATGCCCACGCCGTAGATCAGCGTCAGCATCCCGAAGGGCGGCGATTCGGCGTCACGAAATGTGGCGAACAACCGCCTCAGCAGCGCCAGCGTGACGGGCGTCAGAAGCGCCATCAGCGCGGCGAACACCGGCAGCGCCACGAAGGAGTGCGTGATGGCGCGGTGATACTTGATGATGGAGAGAGGATCGCGCGAAAAAAGTTCGGCAAACACATCCACGTCGGGAGCCACGGCGCCGAGCGTTGCGGCGAAAATCGCAACCTTGGTCTGGCGTTTGGAAAAGAATCCCTTGCCGAGCAGCGCGCCTGCGATTCCGTGCGTTATCGGGTCCATGAGGTGTTCAAAACGCGGAGAGTGTACACGATTCGATGCGCTCAGGCGACCTCGACCAGCGGAGAGCGCTTCGGAATCACTTCACCGATGATCCGGGCCGGGATGGCGCGGTGTTCTAGCGCGGCCATCGCGTGTGCCGCGGCGCCCGGCGCAATGGCCGCGAGCAGCCCGCCCGAAGTCTGCGGATCAAAGAGGAGCGCGCGAAACTCTTCCGGAACCGACGGCGCGAATCCGACGCAGCCTTCCAGGAATTCCCGGTTGTTGGCAAGCCCGCCGGAAAGAAATCCGCCGCGCGCCGCTTCGATCGCGCCGGGAAGATAGGCGATGCGCGTGTGGTCGATTCTCAGGGAGACGGTCGTCCCCAGAGCCATCTCGCGCCCGTGGCCGAGCAGCGCGAAGCCGGTAACGTCCGTGACGGCGTGGACGGGCCGCTGGCCGCCGTTTTGGCTGCAGGCTGCGTCGTCGATTTCGTGCAGCGCGTCCGCCGCGTCGCGGTTGAGGCGCGTCATCGAAGCGGTTGCGGCGGTTACCCATTCCGGCTTGGCGCGCTCTTGCTTGAGCGCGGTAGAGATCACTCCCGTACCGAGCGGCTTGGTCAAGATCAGCGTGTCCCCCGGGCGCGCGCCGACGTTGCGCCAGATCTTTCCGGGATGTATCAGGCCGGTAACGGCATAGCCGAACTTGGGCTCTTCGTCGCGGATGGAATGCCCGCCGACCACCGTGCAGTTCGCCTCCGTCATCTTTTCCAGTCCGCCGCGGAGGATATCTTCCAGAATTTCCGGCGGGCGCGACGCGGGAAACGCGACGATCGTGAGCGCCGAAATCGGCCGCCCGCCCATCGCGTAGACGTCACTCAGCGAATTCGCGGCCGCCACTTGCCCGAAGAGAGCGGGGTCATCCACGATCGGCGTGAAGAAATCCACGGTCTGCACGATCGCGAGATCGTCGGTGAGGCGGTAGACGGCCGCGTCGTCGCTCGTCTCGAAGCCCACGAGGACGTTCGGGTTGTCCTGCTTCGGCAGCCGCTTCAGAATGGATTCGAGGATGCTGGGACTGAGCTTCGCGGCGCAGCCCGCGGCCTTGGCGGTAGTCGTCAACCGAATCGTTTCAGCCACCGAGATTTTCTCCCCTGCAATCGCCGGCGAAGCCGATTATAGCGCGTTCGAACTGCGACTTCAGTGGCCGTCGCGCCGGGCGGCCGTTCACTGGACCTCGAGAAGGACGAGAGACACGTCGTCCGTGGCCGGGCCTTCGCTCCACGCAGCCACCCGGTCGAGAATCCCTTGCTTCATTTCGCTGAACGGCAGAAGCGACGTCTCGCGCACGAACTTCTGCATGCCCGGAACGCCCAGCATCTCGCCGCGCGAATCGAAGACCTCGATGATTCCGTCGGTGTAGAGCACCACCCGGTCGCCCGGCTCGAGGTCCACTTCGAGCGCCGCTTCCATGGCGACTGCGTCGGGCAGCGCGCCGAGCACCATGCTGCGCGATTCGAGCAGCCGCGGCTCCTGGCCCGGGCGCACGACCATCGCCGGGGGATGCCCCGCGCCGGCAAACACCATGCGGCGTCCGCCGCGATCGAGCCGAGCCGCGGCCACGGTGAAATAGAAAGCGGAGCTTCCGATGTTTTGCATCACGAAGCGGTTGAGCTGCCCGAGCATTTCGCCGAGCGGCATCCGATTCCTCAAGTGCGCCATCGTCTCGCTGTAGATGCGGTTGGCCACGAGCGCCGAGCCGATGCCGTGGCCGGAGACGTCGCACACGAGCATGTCGAGATGATCCTCGCCGAGCGGGCTGACCAGGCCGAAATCGCCGCCGATCGAGCCGACGGGATGGAAATGCGTTTCCACGCGCATGCCGCCCCAGACGAGCGACGGCGGCGCGAGGCTCTGCTGCACGCGCGCTGCGAGCACCAGGTCTTCGTCGATCTCCCTCTGACGTTCCTCGAGTTTCGCGTAGGCGTCGCGCAGCCGCGCTTCGGCGCGCTTCTGCTCGGAGATATCGGTGAACGTCACGATGGCGAACTCGCGGCCGTCGGGGTCCTCGAGCCTCCGCGAGCTGATGATCACCGGCAGCCGGCTGCCGTCTTTTTGAGGGACGACGAATTCGAAGCGATTCTGGCCCGCCTGCTCTCCGACGGCGATCTGCGCCAGGATGACCTTGTACTCTTCCGGCGAGTAAAACCGGGAACTCTCGTGGCCGACAATTTCCTCGGCGGGTATGCCGAGCATTTTTTCCAGGTGCGAGTTGACGAACAGAATCTTCTGGCAGTCGTCGGAGATCATCACACCCTCGTTCAGCGTTTCGAGGATGCCCTCGATTTGAAGAAGCCATTCCGGCTGTTGGATTTCCACGGGAGTCTCTTTCTTGCGGCGCTGCTCGGCGAGGGGCTATCTTACCCAACTTCCCGCGAAAGCGCCAAAGCAGCGCCCCGGCTGTAGAATGGATCGCGCCTGAGAGAGCCGCGAATTATGAGTGCCAACGGAAATCGAATTCCGCCGGGGCCGAAAGGCCTGCCTGTCGTGGGCATGGCGCTGAACCTGCGCAGCGATCCGCTCGCCGGCATGCGGCAGATGACCCGCGACTACGGCGATATCGTCCGCTTCCACGTGATGATGCAGGAGCGCATCCTGCTGAATCATCCCGACTGGATCAATCAGGTCCTCGTCGTCCAGCACGGCAAATTTCACAAGAGCGAGCTGACGCGGCGCATCACCGTCCGCATGCTCGGCCAGGGATTGCTGATCAGCGAGGGCGAATTCTGGCGGCGGCAGCGGCGCCTGGCCCAGCCGGCGTTCCATCGCAACCGCGTGAACGATTACGCCTCCACGATGCTCGAGCTCGCCCAGGCCCACATCCGCGATTGGCGCGATGGCGAAGCGCGCAACATCGCGCAGGAAATGACGGCGCTCACGCTCGATATCGCCGTGCGCACGCTCTTCAGCACGACTCTGTTGGCCGAGGCCCGCCAGGTCGGCCAGGCGATGACCTTCCTGATGCGCTACTCGCTCCGGCGCCAGCGGCTGCCCTTCCGCATTCCGGAGAATTGGCCCACGCCCGCGAACCGGCGCGCCAATCGCGAGCTCGAATTCATCGACTCGCTCGTCTATCGCATCATTTCCGAGCGGCGCACGAACGGAAATTCCGATCATCACAACGACCTGCTCGCGCTCCTGATGAACGCGATGGATGAAGACGGCAGCCAGATGACGCCGCAGCAGCTCCACGACGAGACGATGACGCTGTTTCTGGCCGGACACGAAACCACGGCGCAGATGCTCGCGTGGACCTGGTACGCGCTCAGCCAGAATCCCGCGGCCGAAGCGCGCCTGCATGAAGAATTACAAGGCGTGCTGGGCGGCCGCCCGATGGAGGCCGCGGACTTCCCGCGCTTGCCTTACCTGCAAGCGGTGATGAATGAAGTCCTGCGACTCTATCCGCCCGCGTACATCATGGCGCGCGAGGCAGTCGAGCCGTGCGAAATCGGCGGCTACGAACTACGCCCTGGATCGACCATCATTTTCTCGCAGTGGGTGATGCACCGCGATCCGCGCTTTTACGACGATCCGGAGGCGTTTCGTCCCGAACGCTGGCTCGACGGATTGCAAGACCGCCTGCCTCCTGGCGCATATTTTCCGTTTGGAGACGGCCCGCGCCGCTGCATCGGCCAGGGATTCGCGCTACTCGAAGCCGCGATCGTGATTGGAACGCTCGCGCAGAAATTCCGCTTCCGGCTCGTGCCCGGACATCCGGTGGTGCCCGAGCCGCTCGTCACGCTGCGGCCCCGGCACGGCATACACATGACGCTCCACGCGCGCGCCTGATACATTGTCCGTACGGGCGGGTTTCAAACGCGTCTTTTGCGTCCCGATTCCGTCGGGACCCGCCCTTACAACTCGCCAAGCTCACGGTACGAATTCGCCGTGCCCGCCGCTGGCCCACGGATCGTATGTCAGCGAGAATTGAATCCGGTCTGGAATCGATGGGTGGTTATAGAACAGAAAGACGTTCACAGGATTCGGTTCGGGATCGGCCAAGTCCACATCGCCTAGAGTGTTGAACGCTTGCGCCGCGACCTGCCCTGAGTCCGGCGTCAGTCCGTGCGTCACTTCGAGACCGTATTGGTCCGCTTGGTGTTCGTAGTGGCGGCTGATTGCACTTGTCACGGGATTCGCAACGAAGCCGAAGATCGAAAGCAATATCAGCAGAGCTGGCAGTGAAGCCATGTCGTCCGCGCCGCGGATTTCCCACTTGACGCCCCGCCTTGCGAGCAGCCAGCCGATGCATCGGTAGCCCAAATAGAGGAAGATGAAAAAGGCCGCCGCCGTGAACGCGATCTGCTTCGGAATGTGGCGCAAGACGTAGTGTCCCGTTTCGTGGCCCGCGACGTACACGATCTGCGGAGTCGTCATCTTGACGATCGTCGTGTCGTAAACGACGATGCGCTTCGAAGCCCCGAACCCCGTGACGTAGGCGTTCAGGGCGGTTGATTTTTCCGATGCGCCCATCCAGAACATCCGCTCCGGCGGAATGTCTTGGCCGGCGCGTTGCACGAGTTGTTCGAGCGAAGCCGTGAGCGCGGGATCCTTCTTCGCGAGCGGCTCGAACTTGTGGAACAAAGGATCGATGATGAGCGGCTGTAGGAATATGAGGAGAACGATGATCGGCAAGGAAGTCAGCCAGAAATAGAACCACCAGCGCCGCGGACTCTTGCGGATCACCCAGTAGAGGAGTGACACCAGAATGATCCCGAGTATCGCGGAAATGAGCTCGCCTTTCGTCCAATCCCAGCTCCACGACCTCCATCCTTGCACCGAAATCCCATACTTGCGCTCGACCCAGTTGTCGTAGATACCGGTGGGGAGTTCGAGGATATCGACCGTCAGGACCAGCAGCGGCGCGAAAATGAGCGCCTGCACGAAGCGATTGGAGGAAGCCTTCTCCGCCCACGTGCGATACTTCGGCGCAATCCTCCACGCCAGGACCAGCCAGAGCACGATCAATCCGTACAGAAAGCTGATTATCGCAAAGCGGAAGTTGATCCGGCTCAGGTCGCGCGCCTTCTTGTACCGGTCGGGCGGAAGTGTGTACGCCGTGATTTTCTGCGCCGCCTGTTCAGGTGAGGCTGCCGGAGTCGCGGGAGGAGCTGGTTGCTGCTGCGCGGCGGTCGTAGCGGAGGACGATTGCTGCGCGCGAGCAAACGCGGGATTCGAACAGAGTGCGAGAGCCAGAACAAGGGCCGGGGCCGAAAGGACGAGCGTCAGCTTTTTCATATTCCCCCCTTTTGCCGGATCAGACGTTGGCCGGGAGTATCTCGTTAGCAGGGGCGATGTGCAACATTTTCTATCACAGCGAGCGCGCCTGCGCCGGTACCGCGCACGCCCGAAACTCTGGCATAATGCGCCCATTATGACAGCCAGCACAGCAAGCCCGCTTCCCAGCGTCAATCGCCAATTCATCCTCGCCGCTCGACCCGTGGGGATGCCGAAGGAATCCGACTTCCGCCTTGTCTCGGCGCCGCTTCCCGCGCTCGCAAGCGGTCAGGTGCTCTTGCGCACGGTTTTTCTCTCCGTCGATCCCTACATGCGCGGACGGATGAACGGCATTCGCACGTACGCCGATCCCGTGGACATCGGCCAGTTGATGATCGGCGCCACGGTCGGCAAAGTGGCGCAATCCCAGAATCCGGCGTTTCAAGTGGGAGACATCGTTGTGGGCTACTGGGGCTGGCAGGAATATGCCGTCTCGGACGGCAAAGGCTTGCAGAAATTGGACCCGAGCCTCGCTCCCATTTCGGCCGCGCTCGGCGTGCTCGGCATGCCGGGGATGACAGCCTACTTCGGCTTTCTCGACATCTGCCAGCCGAAGCCGGGCGAGACTGTGGTCGTCTCGGGCGCCGCCGGAGCGGTCGGCTCGCTCGTCGGCCAGATCGCGAAGATCAAGGGATGCCGCGCGGTGGGAATCGCCGGCACAGACGCCAAGGTCGCGTGGCTCACCGGCGAACTCGGCTTCGATGCCGCGTTCAACTACAAGACCACCGAGGACTACGTGGCCAAGCTGCGCGAACTCTGCCCCCAGGGCATCGACTGCTATTTCGACAACGTCGGCGGCGCCGTCACCGACGCGGTTCTCCCGCTGCTCAATGTCCGCGCTCGCATTTCCGTCTGCGGGCAGATTTCGCAGTACAACTCTGCCAAGCCCGAGCCGGGCGTGCGGCCCTACATCTTTTTGCTCACCAAGCAGTCCCGGGCCGAGGGCTTCATCGTCTCTCAGTGGATGGACCGCTTCCCGGAAGGCGTCGCCCAAATGGCGCGTTGGCTCAAGGAAGGGAAGCTGAAACACCGCGAGCAAATCGTCGAGGGTTTTGAGAACGCTCCTCGCGCCCTCATCGGCGTCCTTCAAGGCGACAACACCGGTAAGATGCTCGTGAGGTTCGCCAGCTCCTAACTCGCTCCGTCGATGCGGGGCGAGATATCGGGATCGACAGAAACACCGGGCAAGCGACTGCCATATACACCGTGATCCCAGGACCAGCGGAAAACTGATCGTGGTCTATCTTGAGCGATCCTTAGGAGACCTACGACATGGGGATTTGTATCGCGCTCCAGACCGAAGTTGGCAACACGATTGAGTTAATCCCAGACGATAAGCAGCTCCTGCACAAACTCCTGCCGCCTCCAAATGATGATTCCGATTCCATGCTTGGCTGGATCGACTGGTATGGAAACACGCTGTTTAACCATCTACAGATGAAACGATTCCTCGCGGAATGGGACCAACTGGCGATGCGTGCACGGACTTCTGAGGAGAAGACTTTGTTGTCTCGTATTCGGGATCTGGCGGTTCGTTGCCAGGAGGAGAGAACTTTGAATCTGCGATTCATTGGAGATTAGGAGAGTGATGCAGGCTTGCCTTTGACTTTGCGGGTGCCCAACGCTCGATTTGTGAGCGTGGGGAATTTGCGTGCGTGACAGGTCATTCCCCTCTGCTGGTGACCCGCCGGAACGTACAGTTGCCTTTTTGGATGCCGCCGCGCGCGCCGTTTGCCGCGGACTGCCCGACGCGACTACTATGGACAGGTGAATCGCAGCCGACGGGGGAGAAGTACGATGAGAATCGCAAATTGGGCACTCATCATTGCGCTGGTTCTGCCGGTGGGAGTTGCCTCGGCGCAGCAGCAGGAAGATTCACCCGCAGCGGCCGCTCGCCGTGCGCAGGAACAGAAGAAAAAGAATCCGCCCAAGTCCGCCAAGGTCTGGGACAACGACAACATTCAGGGCAAGCCGGGCAACGTCAACGTGGTGGGGCAGACCGCGGCGCCGGGTGAGAATGCGGAGAATCCGTCCGCCGCGGAGCAGGAAGCCGCCGCGCCGCCGACACCCGAAGAGAAATCCGCCCTCGAAGGCGACGTCTCCACAGCCAAGGCGCAGCTCGAGAGCCTGAAAAACGACCTCGACATACTCCAGCGCAAGTACGCGCTCGACCAGCAGACCTACTACGGCAAGACCGGCTACGCCTCCGACAAAGCCGGCGCGGCCGCGCTCGAAGACGAAAAGAGCCAGCTCGACGCCAAGCAAGCGGAAGTGGCTGCGGCGCAGAAGAAGCTCGACGATCTCCAGGCCAAGCTCGGCGCCGCGAAGTAAGACAGCTCGAGCGCCGCGCAGTAATTCCTCGCCTCGAAAATTGCCTTCTGGGCCGCTTTGCCCCCTCCCGCAAGCGCACCCCTACTAATAGTATATATTTCGCTTGACACACTAGACGCCCCGGCGCACAATCCCGCCTGTTTTACGGGGCGTTTCCCACTCTTTCTGCGAGGCTACAGGATGCAATATCTGCCCGGTTGGACGGTGCAGTGTTTGAATCCGGAGTGTCCCGCGCGAGGCCACTGGCTGCGCGTGGAGGGTCTGCCGCAGGAGATTTGCAGCAACTGCGGCGCGCCGCTCCACAACGTGCCGCCGCCCCTCGCGCCGCGCTTTCGGATGCGGCCCCGGCCGCTCGCGAGTTATCGCCCGGCCCGGCGTCCGCGCTGAAGCTGCCTCGAGTCGATTCCGCGGCCCAGCCCCGTGAATCGCTCAGGATGATGGCGGCGAGCACGTCCCTCCCGTGTGTCGAGGCCGGCCAAGTCCCCGGCGAGGCCTCTTCGAGGACGTGACGACAAAGAAGGCCCGAAGCGCTCCCGAAAATTTCGGGGCACTTCGGGCCTTCTTCGCTTTTCAGCGCACATCCTAAGCAGCGACGCAATCGTGTCAGCGGGAAGGCCAGAAAGGGGGAGCGGCCGGTGGGGGGACCGGCCGCTCAGGGCATGGGGGTGATGGAGGTGCAACCCGGAGCTTGCGCCCCGGATCCATTGCCAGTCTGCCGGGAGCAAGTGCCAGCGTCGATGGCCCAAGGGTTCATTTCGGCTCGGTACGAAAGTACCGCCTTCGCGATTCGCGCCCTCTTCGCCCTCGATTGCCCTTCACTTTGTCGCCTCTGTTGCAAGAATCGTTTAATAGTCATTCACTACACCGCGTAGTAGAATCCGGCGCAATACAACCGCGGTAGGCACCGCGGCCACTCTCATGGATGCAATAGTCGTCTATCTCGGACTGCTGTTGGTAATCTTGTTTGGTCCTTGGGTGCTCGTGTGGCGCGAGCACCGGAAACGCAAGAAGGATCGCGAGTTGGACGCAACGCGTTTAGCCGAGCTGACGCGACGCGTTTTCGACATTGAACAAGCGTTAAAGGAACTTCGTCGTCCCGAGGCGGCTCCTGCCCCCCAGCGCGTCGCGCCGGCGCCAACTGTCGCGAAAACCACCGTTACGCCACCGAAGCCTCTGATCGAAACCGGCGAGACGGCACCCACTCGAGAACCGGTCGAAGTCCCAGCGGCGTATCCGCCTTCCGCGTCCACTGCTGCGCCGGAATCCGCGGCGCCCTCCCTGTTTCCCAAATCGGCGATCGGCGACGCTGCGGGCGGGTTTCTATCCTCGCTGCCGGATCGTTTCAAGTCAGGCTTGGATCTTGAAGAAACGCTCGGCACGAACTGGCTGAACAAGCTGGGCATTGTGATTCTTGTGCTCGGCGTCGCCTTCTTTCTCGCTTACCAGCTCAAGACACTGGGCCCCGCCGGCAAAGTGCTGGTGGGCTATGTCATCAGCGTCGCTCTGCTCAGTGCAGGTGTTTGGTTCGAAAGGCACGATCGCTACCACATCCTGGCGCGAGCGGGGATCGGCGGCGGCTGGGCGCTGCTCTGCTTCACCACTTACGCGATGTACCACGTTCCCGCGGCGCAGGTGCTCCATTCGCAGCTCCTGGATCTGCTGCTGCTCTTGGCCGTGGCCGCGGTGATGGTATGGCACACGTTGCGATACCGCTCGCAGGTGGTGACGGGCTTGGCGTTCCTGCTGGCGTTTCTAACTGTGACGATCAGCCACTCGAATGTTTACAGCCTGATGGCGGGCGGTCTTTTGGCGGCAGGCTTGGTGGTGATCGTCGGACGCATGGAGTGGTTCGAGCTGGAGATATTCGGAATTCTGGCCAGCTACCTCAATCACTATCTATGGCTGCGGCCGATCATCGAACCGATGCACGGCCACCGGCATCCTTTCGCGGAGTTTCCCGCCAGCGCCGGGATTCTGGGGTTCTACTGGCTCGTCTATCGCTTCTCTTACGTCCTGCGCCGGCCCAAGGCGGAACTTCAAGAGCACGTCTCCACCGCGGCGGCGCTGCTGAACACGGTTCTGGTCCTGCTGCTGCTCAAATACCAGTCGGCCCATCCCGAGTGGGCTTTCTGGACGCTGCTGGTAATCGGCGCAATCGAAGTCGGTCTGGCGCAGTTGCCCGTCACGCGGCGGCGGCGCACGGCCGTGATCGTGCTCAGCACGATCGGCGTTGCGCTGCTGGTCGCGGCCTTTCCCTTCCGCTATTCCGGAATGCGGCTTTCGGTGTTGTGGCTACTAGAAACCGAGGCGCTGCTGCTGATCGGCGTTTGGACACGCGAGGTCGTCTTCCGGCGCCTGGGTGCGATTGCCACCCTGATTGCGGTCGGGCACATGATTGCCGTGGATGCGGCACGCGTTTGTGGAACGCGCATGGACGGTGCCGATGTGAGCAGCCAGCCTCGCGTCGCCGTTCTTTTCGCCGTGGCCGCGATCGTAATGTACGCCAACGCGCATTGGATTTATCAGCGCTGGAGCGCGATCTTCGAGCGTGAATTTGACCGGCGGCTCATGGCGCGATTGTCGTACGTCGGCGCGATCATGGCGTTCATCGGCGCCTGGGTGTTGTTCCCCGAGGCATGGACGGCTGTGGCGTGGGCCGCACTGGGTCTCGCATTGGCACTGGCGGGGCGTCGCTGGAAGTTTGCTGACCTCGGATACCAGGCCAACGTCCTGGCGGCGACCGTTGCGGTTCGAGCGCTCGCGATCAATCTGGATTCAGCCGCGAAAATTCACGGCCTCACACAGCGATTGATTTCCATCGTGCTCGTGGCCGCCCTGCTGTACATCACATCGCGGTGGAGTTGGGCTGCGGAAGAGAGTAGGGGCGTGACGCTTGGCACGACCTTCTTTTCCATCGGCCAGTTGGTCGCAAGCAGCTACACATGGATGGCATCGTTCCTCCTCGCGCTGCTCGCATGGTACGAGCTCCGGTCCATTGGCGTGGCCGTCGCCTGGATGATCGGTGGACTCGTTCTATTCGAAGTTGGTTTGAAGTGGAAGTCACCCGGCCTCCGCTTGCAGGCGTACACCGCGTTTGCCGCGAGTTTCTCGCGCATCTTCTTCGTGAATTTGAGTGCTGCGGGAAATCCCGGCGAAATCAGTCCCCGCTTTTACACGGTCGTTCCCCTGGCGCTGGCATTCTTCTACGCCTACTCCAGATTGCGCGAGTCAGCCGGAGATCTTCTGGAGATCGAACGCAAATACGGGGCCGAGAGTCTTTGCTGCTGGCTCGGCACGATTACACTCGCGTCGCTGATGCGCTTCGAGCTGGGAGCTGACTGGGTGGCGACCGCGTGGGCGGCACTGGCGCTCGCGCTGCTCGCGATCGTGTGGCGCAGTGGACGGCGCGTCTTCCTGCATCAAACGCTGGTTGTCGGAGTTGGAGTCCTCCTGCGCACCGTGCTGCACAATTTCTACGAGCGGAGCTACTTCCCCGCGCCGATTCAGGAGAGCCGGTGGTTCTGCGTCGGATCGACGGTCGCTTTGTTGCTCGCGGCGTTGCCCATTCTGTTTCAGCTGCGCCGGAAGGTCGGCGAAGCGGCGTCCCAGTCCATGATCATGCGGCTGCTAACGGTTATCACCCGAAGGCCCGAACAGTTCTTCTTTTTCGTTGCACTGACCCTGCTCACGGTACTGATCGCCGTGCAGATGCGGCACGGGATGGTGACGCTCACCTGGGGCGTGGAGGGTGTGGGAGTGTTTCTGCTGGCACTCTGGCTGGGCGAGCGCAGCTTCCGGCTTTCCGGACTCGGCCTGCTCCTTTTGTGCGCCGGCAAGATTCTCACCATTGATGTGTGGCGGCTGAATCCGCGCGACCGCTATTTGACCTTGATCGTGCTGGGCGTGGCGCTGCTGCTGGTTTCGTTCCTGTACACGCGCAATCGAGAGACATTGCGGAAATACCTATGATTCGATGGCTGGCATTGGCGGGGATTATCGCGATGGGCGTGGCCGCGGTGGCCGTGAGCGAGCGGCGCAAGGTAGACGTGCCCGTGGGGCCCGCGGCTGTGCTCTACCTTGTGGCCGATACGGAGCAGGAATTATCGCGCATGCCGGTGCGATTCACGCGCATGTCGGATGACGAAGAAATTAGCGCCGGCGACGAACTCGCGCGCGGCTACTCCGATTCGCTGACCGGCAGACCCGATGCGGACACTGCGGAGATTCAGGCCTACGTCACGCAGGTCGGCTCGCAGCTGGCGACGAACGCCCATCGACCACTTCCTTACAAGTTCCACTACATTCCGGATAGAAACCTTGTCAACGCCTTTGCGCTGCCGGGCGGGCATGTGTACATCGGCGGTGGCATGCTCGCGCTGATGGACAGCGAAGATGAACTTGCCGCCGTGCTCGGGCATGAAATTGAGCATATCGATCACTACCATTGCGCCGAGCGCGTGCAGCAGGAGCGCGCCTTGCGAAGGATCCCCCTCGGAGGATTGTTGTCCATCCCTGTCGAAATCTTCGAAGCCGGTTACAGCAAGGATCAGGAGTTGGAGGCGGACCGCGAAGGGACGCGGCTGGCCGTCCAGGCCGGATACTCGCCGAACGGCGCGATCCGCATGTTCGAGGCATTCCAGCGCCTCTACGATGAATCTCACGCGCGTGCGCGAACTCCGCAAGGCGAGCTTTCGCAGGCGACGATTGACGCGCTCGAAGGATACTTCCGGTCGCACCCGTTGCCGTCGGAACGCATCGCGCAGATCAATACCATGATCGCCAGCGAGAATTGGCCTCTCCACGCCGAACGCGACCTGGCCGTCGCCTACGTATTCTGGACGGCACGCGCCAAAGATGCGCTCGACGCCGGAAAGTATTCCGAGGCGCAGCAACTGGCGGCGCGCTCGCTTCAGATGCGTGCGGATCAGGGGAAAGCGCTGATGATATCGGCGGAGGCGCAATTCGCGCAGGCGGATTTTGTGGGCGCGGCGTCTTCCTATCGCAAACTCCTGGAAGTGCGCGGGTGGACGATCGAAGTCGCCGACTCGTACGCTCGCGCGCTGGCTGCCGCGAATCGTCAGACCGCGGCAAACGAATTCCGCCAATGGATGGCGTCTACCAAAATAGAGACGCAGCAATTGCAAGCGCCGCTCGATGGTCTTCTGCTGCTCGCGGGCGATCCGGCGCCGGCTCGCAAGCGGCAAGCGGAGCTCGGCGCGAATCTGCCGGGTCCGTCGACGCCCCACGATCTCTCCGAGCTTGGCTGGTGGTCTTACGTCGCCGGAGATTATGCGAGAGCGGCGGAGATGCTCAATCAGGCCGTGCAACTTCGCCCGGACAACGCGAATATGCTGGTGCGGCTGACCTGGGCCGAAATCGAATTGCGGCAGTTCGCGGATGCCTTCCGGACAATCAATAGCGCGGAAAGCAATCCGTCGGGGTCGCGAGCCGAGCAGAACATGGCTGAAGCTGTAGCCCGGTGGCAGGCTCAGGAGCGCGAAGTTGCGTTGCGCGACTTTGCGGCAGCGGCCGGCAGCCAGCCCGAATGGGAGAATCCGCGCTGGGTTGGGGCGCTCTATTCTCCGCTCGTCGCGCAGAGCATCCAGGAAATGCAAGCCGAGCGCGAACGCCGCAGAAAGGCCGCGCTCGCCGCGCAGGCACATCCTCAGCCTTAACGTCTTCGGGACACTGACGCGCGACGAATTTGCGCGGGCCTTTGCGGCGCGGGCGGCGAATGTACTACGATAGCCGCCCGCCGATGAGCGAAGCCACTCTTCCGAAACCCAGCAATCCCACGAGCGACATGCTCTGGGGCTTCTGGTATCCCGCGCTACGGAGCGCCGAACTGCGCGGGCGCACACTTGCTCGCGCGACGCTGCTCGAAGTTCCGCTCGTGCTCGGGCGCGACGCCGCGGGAAAACCTTTCGCGCTGCGCGACATCTGCCCGCACCGCGCGTTTCCTCTTTCATTCGGCCGCTTCGACGGTACGTCCGTCGAATGCGCCTACCACGGCTGGCAATTCGACGCGCACACCGGCCAGTGCCGCCACATCCCATCGCTCACCGCCGATTCGAAGCTCAAGTGCGAGCGAATCTCCGCGGGCAGCTTTCCCTGCGAAGAGCGCGACGGCTACATCTGGGCGTTCATGACGAACCCCGAAGGCCACGGGGCGGATTCCGCGACTCCGCCGCCCGCGCCCGAGCTGCCCACGTTCAGCGCGCGCTACACGATCGCGCATCTCTCGGCCGATCTGCCGTGCAGCGTGGACCACGGCATCATCGGCCTGATGGACCCGGCGCACGGTCCCTTCGTGCATCAGGCGTGGTGGTGGCGCACTCGCCGCAGCATGCGCGACAAAGCCAAGCAGTTCGAGCCGATCCCCAACGGCTTCCGCATGAGCCCGCACGCGCCCTCGGCCAATAGCGCGCCCTACAAGCTCCTGAAGTTCATCACCGGCGAGCCCGCCACCACCACGATCGATTTCGTCCTGCCGAACCAGCGCTTCGAGCAGATTCGCGCGGGCCGCTACTGGCTCTCGAGCCGCACCACCGTCACGCCCGTGCGCCGCGATCTCTGCCGGCTCGATTTCGTCGCCGCGTGGAACATTCTTCCGTGGTTCCCGGTCGTCTCGTTCATCATTCACGTGCTGGGGCCGCGGTTTATCCGACAGGATACGGAAGTGATCGAAAAGCAGGCGCTCGGACTGAAGCACGAGGACCGCATGATGCTTGTGGACGACGCCGACCGCCCGGCGCGCTGGTATTTCGAGCTCAAAGCGGCGCATCTGGAATCACAGCGCACAGGCCAGCCGTTGCGCCACCCCGTTTCCGGTCCCGTTACCCTCCGCTGGCGCTCGTAGCCCACACGCAAGGAGCTTGTCATCCCGAACGAGTCTGCCCGCTTTCGGCGGACGACGAGGGATCTGCTTCTTCTCAGCCTTCGCTTTCTCTTGCCCTGCACCAATCTTGTCCCTGCGTCCAGTTGTTGGCGGCGCCGCCGCGCGCGATAGTTCTACAGCCGGTTTCGGCGTCTTTTTCTCGGGGGATCATCCGGAGGATTGCCGTGTCTCGGTCACTTCTAGTCCTCATCGCGCTCGCATCAGCTCTGCCTGCTTCGGCATCGGACATCGGCAGCGTGAAATGCCTGGCAAATCAGGATCGCGTCTGGGTGTACGACTCGCTCTCAAGTTTCGACGTGGAAGCGAAGCTGCGATGCGGCGAGACCGTGGAAATCGTCTCGCGCGTGAAGGGCTTCGTGCGGATTCGCACCGCGAACGGTGTCGACGGCTACGTGCCGGAAAGCGTGTTCCCGGATCTGCCGCCGCTAGAGGATAAAGAGAGCGCACCCGCCAGCCCTGCCCCGCGTCCCGTGGCGAACGCAAACCCGGTCGCCGCCGCGCAGCCCGCTCCGGCCAGTGCGCCAGCCCCGGCGAAATCCTCAACCGCCGCGCTTGTCGCGCCGCAGCCAGCGAAATCGGCTGCGCCTACAGCAACTGTCGCGAAGAAGGTGAATGTCCCGGCAAGCAGCGCGACCGTGCCGCTAATGTCGTCCAGTTCGCACAGCACCGTGCCGGCGCCGAGTGCGGCTATCGTCCCCGCGAAAACGTCCGTTGCGCCCGTCTCCGCCATGATGGTGCCAAGGGCCACGAGCGCCCTGCCACCGCGCGACCTCGCAACGTCGCAGCCTTCCGCCCCTCTCGCTGAGTCGGAAGACTATCCCGAGGCGCAGCCTGAAAACGAAAGCGCCGATCCGAGCTGCCGCGTTTTTTTCTCGGCGTATGGTCTCTCTCCGGCTCAATACAAATGGCTCGTGGACAATCGCCGGAAGCAATTTTCCAGCATCTGTCCCGCGCCCGATATCGCGCGCGTGGACTACGTAATCCTCTTCGCGCACGATTCGGATTCCTATCTCTCGGCGATGCCCGCGCCCGTTCACACGGACCCCAACGGATTCTCCGACTTCAGTCCGATCACAATGCTGGACACGGCGATCATGTCCGCATCGGAGCTCGAAAAAACGCGGTATGAGTTCGTCTGGGTGTTTCGCATGAAGCGCGGATCGTTCGAGCCGGGAAGATTGTCGCCGCGGCGCCGCCCTCAATTCACCACCGATGCGAAGGGGTCGCACGCATCCGCGAAAGCAGTCGAGGACGCTTTCCATTTCATCGAGGGGCAGAGCACGGACCGCTGAACGGCGGGGCCCTCGGGAATTCACTCTAGCGAAGGTTGTTGAGCGAGAATGTCGTTTCCACTTGTTGCCCGTCGGGCGTATCCACCACGACGGTCGTGATCCCGCCGGGATCGATCTTATTCACGTTGTACTCCGTCTCGATGATCGCCCCGATGTATCCGCTGATTGTGTCCTCGCTGTAGATCGGTTCGCCGTGGACAGAGAGCGGCGGGATTTCCGTGTCCTGTTTCAGATGAATCGTGAAATCGCGCCAGAAATCGCCAAGCGTGATGGCCGTGTCATCCGGCTTTGGGTAGGTTGGCGTGAAGTAGATTTCCACGTGCACGCGAAATTTGCCCGGCTTGCCCAGATAGTCCCGCGCGGCTTCCTGCGCGTAGTAGTTGAGCGGCGCCTGCGAGATCGCGTCCACAAGACAAGCGAAAGGCGTCTCGACTTCGATCAGCGCCACGTGGGGCCCGGTCCTCAGCGGCGGCGGATTGTGCCGGTACTTTTCGAAGAACCGCTGCCTCTGATCCAGGTTCGCTTTGCCCAGAAAATAGGCTTCGCGGATCGCCTTGGATGAAAGCGGATAGTCGAATGCCACGAGCGGCTGAGCGGCGGTCGCCGCCAAAAGAAGAATCGAGAGCACCAAACGGCCGGCTGCTTTCATAGCGGCCTCCGATTGCTAATTCATGAGATGCGCCCCGACCGCATCCGAGTACGAGCGCTCTAAAGCAATCCGATCCAGATGATGCCCGAAGCGAAATGTATCCAGCGCAGCGCGATCTGCTCGTTCGCGACCGCGCCTTGTGGAAAGCTGACGTGCGGCTCGATGGCGTGAATGACGAATGCGGCGAACGAGGGGAACATGCGAAGGCCTCCAGCGCTGCGCCGCATACTATCCCAAATCTTGCCGGCGTGTGTTATAGACTTCCACCTTCGGCCAGTCGTAAACGAACGTGTGTGAAGCACAACGTCGATCGGGGAAACGCCAGTGGCGAAAATCTATGCGGGCACTTCGGGATGGGCGTATGCGAGCTGGAAGCCGGACTTCTACCCGGCGAAGCTGGCCTCCGCGAAGTTTCTCGGCTACTACGCGACGCGCCTCAACTCCGTCGAAGTGAATTATACGTTCCGCAGCAAGGTCACGGGCAAACTGCTCGCCGGCTGGATCGCCGCCACGCCCGCGGGTTTCCAATTTGCCGTCAAGGCGCACCAGTCGATCACGCACATCAAGCGCCTGCGCGGGACATCGAAGCTGACCTCGGATTTCCTCGCGTCGCTCGACCCTCTGCGCGAGGCGGGCAAGCTCGGCCCCGTGCTGTTTCAATTGCCGCCGAATTTCAAATGCGACCTCGCGCGGCTCGAAGAGTTTCTGGAAAAAGTGCCGCGAGACACGCGTGCGGCAATCGAATTCCGGCACGTCTCCTGGTTCACCGACGATGTGTACGACCGGCTGGGCCGCGCGAATGTCGCGCTCTGCCAGGCCGAAAGTGAAAAACTGGAAACGCCCGACGTGGCGACCGCCGACTTCAGCTACTTCCGCCTACGAAAGGAGAAGTACTCGGCTGGCGCCCGCAAGGCCATTTCGAGCAAGGTCGCCGATGCCGCCGGTCGCGGCGACGTCTTCGTTTACTTCAAGCATGAAGACACCCCCAAAGGCGCCCTCTACGCCGAAAGTTTGCTGGCAGATGGCAAAGGCAGATAGATACAGGTCAATCTCGAGAATGGTGCCCAAGAGAGGACTCGAACCTCCACTCCCTTGCGGGAACTAGCTCCTGAAGCTAGCGCGTCTGCCAATTCCGCCACTTGGGCAATTCATGCGGTAAAACGAGGCAAAACCATCTTGCCGCGCCGCCCCTGGTTTGTCAACGAAGCACGCCCGCGCGGAGTACCATTGACCCGCGCCGCAGCCGCGCCTACAGTATTTTTAGTGGGGTCGCGGAAAGAGGAGGGCATTCACATGGCAACTGCCCGCGCGATGCTGGAGCGCCGCCGTTCGAGCCGGGTCCGTATCCACATCCCCGTAAAAGTTCTCCGCCGCGAACCCGGCGGCGAAACGCGCGACGCCCCCGCCGAAGTCCTCTCCGTCAGCCGCACCGGCGCGCTGCTCCGCTTACCCTTCCTGCCCGACCTGGGCTCCCGCATCGAGATTCTGAACGGCGTTTCCCATGAGGTCCGCGAGTTCCGCGTCGTCTGCGTGCGCGACCGCAGGGAGCACGGCCCCTTCGATCTGGGCGTCGAAATCCTCTATCCCGCCCGCAATTTCTGGGGCGTCCAGTTCCCCGACGAGCTCCGCCCGGCTTGACATCCCTTTGCCGCCAGTAGTGCTATAATCCCGCCAAAATCGACCCAAGAGGCCCGCACGGGCCGGTCGCCGTCCGGCGCAGTCCCCACGACCCGCGGGCAGGGGAGGTAGCTATGGGAATGCTTCAGATGATGCTTTTGACCTGGGGTGTCATTACGGCCGTGCTGATCTGCGTGATGATCTATCGCAGCACGCTCGAGACCCGCGAGGAAGACCAGATCTTTCTCGACGCTGCCGGAGAATCGATGGCCAACGAGCAGCGCGCGATCGTGACGCGAATCGAAAAGCTGGGCCGGCCGATCGCGGCGCTGATGGTCGTTTCAGGCGTGCTGCTCGCGGCGATTGCCGGGATCTGGCTCTACCAGGGCTTTCGCAGCTTTTGATCGCCGCGCGGTCCGGTCCTAGGGTTTTGGCTGGGCGCCTGCGGGCGGGCCCGCCGCCGGCGGCTGCGGTGCGGGCGCGCTCGCGGCTGCCGCGGGAATCTCCGATGTGTGGTTGTGCACGATCAGCCAGTTCCCGCCCATCTTATTGAACACCAGCGTCGTCTGGCCCCGCGTTGTGTAGGGCTGCCCGTTGAAATTGGCATCGAACTGCCACTGGTACGACGCCCAGGCAACGTCGCCGTGCGTGAATATAAGAGTGTTCCGCCGGTTCAGCTGCATCCCCTGAAACGCCGCCCGCTCCCGCTGATAGAGCGGAACGTAGTTCTGCCAGCCCACGACGGGAGGCTCGTACGCGCCGCTCACAAAGACGACGTTGTCGGAATAATACTTGTGCATCATTTCGGTGTCGCCGAGCTGAAACCCCGCCATCATTTGTCCGATGTCATCGTCGATCGCTTCCACATCCGGCTTGGGCGGCATGGGAACCTGATCGGAATGGTCCGCGTCCTTGTCCTTCCCCTTTTTCTTCTTCTGCCCGGCCGAGGCGTCGAACGAAACCGCGAAAATCAAGGCGGCGGCCAGAAAGCAAATGAAGCCGCGCATCCACGCGAATTCCTCGATCCTTTTCCTCATTCGCTAGACCCTCCTCTTATCGCCGCGGTGCAGCATGCCGCGTCTGGCTCAGCAGGTTGACGAATAGCCGGTACGCGCCCGGCACTCCATCGGGAAGCTCGCGGAAAAACGACAGCCCCGTATAAATGTACACGCCTTTCCCGTCGCGCGCGTACACCAGCCCGCCCTTCGCTTCCGGCTCGCCCGGATCGGTGAGCCCGAGCACGGGTTGATAGCGCGGATCCCACGTGCTCCAGAAATAGAGGCCGCGTTCCTGGTTCCATCCTTCGAAATCCGCGAGCGTGATCTTGTTCGGCGAATTCAGCAGCGGATTTTCCGGCGCCAAAAACGTCACCGGAGAATTCTGGTCCGTCACGCGCACCGCCTGGTCCGCCATCTTTGCCGGGAACGGCGCGGGCAGCAATTTGTTCCACGCGAAGTCGCGCTCGTATTGCACCAGCAGCGTTCCGCCTTTCTGCACGTAGTCGAGCAGACGGGCATTCGCAGCCATTGCATCGGGACGCAGCTCGTAGGCGCGGATGCCTGCGACGATCGCGTCGTAGCGCGATAGATCGCCGAATGCGAGCGCCACTTCATCGAGCAGGTCCACCTGAATGCCGATTTGCCGCAGCGTTTCCGGCAGCGGATCGTTGTCGCCGGCGATGTAGCCGATTCGAAGCCCCGCCGGCACGGTGAGATCGAGCACGTGCACGGTCGCATCGGCCGGGCGGCTCCAATCGCGCGTCGGCAGCGTGGGGATCGGTTCGAGCGACGTGCGGAAAGCCTCCTCTCCCAGCCGCGCGTACGGACGAAGCGGATAGGCCCCCGGAGCGATTTTCGCGGGGGGCGTCACCACGTACTTGATGAGCTGGTCGCTCGCCTCCGAGAAATTGAGCGGAGAAATCGGCTGCACCTTCCATCCTTCCGGCGCGTCGAGTCCGACCGCCGCGGTCGCCGGCTTCGTCCCGTGGTAGCGCACGCGCGCCAGCAGCTCCACGGGCGCCGAGGCCCGCTTCGCCGGCACCATCACCTGCGAGGGCTCGACCGTCAGCGTCACCGCCGGAACCAGTTCGAGCTGATACGTTTCGACGCCGGTCGTCTTCGCCACGGCCGATTCGACCGGCTTCTCGATCGTGAATTCGTAGTCTCCGACCGCGACTCGGAGCGCCAGCTTCACGAGCGGCGGCGGAAACGGCAGGACCGCATCTTCGGGTGCGCTCGGCGGCTTCGCCCCGGCGGGAATTGCGACGTGGAAGCGATAGCTCGCGGCACCGCCCTTCGCCTCATCGAGCGTCACATTCCATCCCGAGGGCACGAGCAAACTCGATTTGTCCGCCGCCCACTTCACCGGCACAGCGGGCTGATCGAGAAAATTGATGTTCACGGAAAAATTCTCGCCGGCCACCAGCTCATGGCGGTCCGCCTGCGTGTCGATCGGCAGCGCGATATCATCCGCGAGCGCGGCGTCGATCCTCGCGCGCACGCCGTCGAGCTCCCGGAGCGCCCCTTTGGCGTCGTCACCGCCCGAAATCTTCGCTTGCACCGCCGCAATGTCCTTGCCGGCTTCGGCGAGAGATTTCGCCGCTGCTATGCGGTCGAGCGCGAGGGCCGATTTCGCGGCCGCGGCAAGCGCTTCATCCGCCGACGCGAGCGCCGGCGCCATCAGGCTTTGAAACGCCGGGAAGCGCTGCGCGAGTGCCGCGATCGGCTCGGCCAGCAGCTTCGCATCGAATCCGCCTCCCGCCTCCTGCCCGCGCTCCACCACCAGCGAAGGCGGCCGGCGGAAGAACGGATTGCCGAAAAGAGAGGGCGTCCCCTGCGAGCGGTGATGCTCGTGGCCCTCCATTCCCATCTGCACGTAGCTCTTGCCCCACAGCGGCGACACATCGTTCACCGGCAGCTGCACTGCGCCCGCGCTCGTTTGAGGCGGTGCCGGGCCAAACCCGAAACTGCCGGGCCGCAGTTCGAGCGTCACCTTCCAAGGCGCGAGCCCCTCGGCGATCTGCTCCGGAAATCTTGTCGGATCGGCCGCGGCCGCGATGGCTTGCGGCGTATAAATTCCGCTCGCCTGATGCTGCCCGTGGCCGAAACGGACGCCGCCCCATCCGTTGATCACCACTTGCGGCCGGTACGTGCGGATCACGCGCACCATGTCTTCGAGCGGAATCCGGTCGCCCCAGATCTTCATGGTCCGCTCGGGGCTCTTCGAGAATCCCGTGTCCACCGCGCGCGTGAAAAATTGATGCACGCCGTAGTGGTCGTCCGCCGCGAGCAATTCGGTGGTGCGGACCACGCCGAGCGGTGCATCCTGCTCCGGGCCGATGGCGTTCTGCCCGCCCTGCCCGCGCGTGATCGTCAGCAGCCCCACGTCGGCTCCAAGGCCGCGCGAAAGATACGCCAGCAGGCTCGCCGACTCGTCATCCGGATGCGCCGTGATGAATAGAATTCTCGTCGCGACGCGCGACTTGTTGATCGCCTCGACCGTCTCCGGCAATGATTGCGCCGAAACGCGCGCGACCGGCCCGAGTCCCGCCACGGCCGCCAAAACCGCCGCGAGCACGACCGGGATCCATCGTTTTGTCCGTCCACTCATCGGGCGGTCTCCTCGAAAGGCCATTGGCGCTGCCATCGCGCGCGCACCAAATATACAAGAATTCCCGCCGTTGCCGCTGCAAGCGACCACAACATCGGCCTGGTGCCCGTCGATTGGAAGATCCATATCCAGCCGGCAATCGCAAACACGACCGGGACCGGGTACAGCCACATGCGAAATGGCCGCGGCTCGCTTCCCCAGCGCCGCCGCAGCAGGATCAGCCCCACCCCCTGGCCGACGAATTGGATGATGCAGCGCATCGCCAGGATGGCGCGGATCACCGAGAAAAGGCTGAAGAGCAGGCTGAACACAATCGCCGCCGCCCCCACCGCCACGAGCGAAATGTGCGGAAAGCGTTTCGTGGGATGCACGCGCGCGAAGGCCGAGAAAAAGTTTCCGTCGAGCGCCGCGGCGTAGGGAACGCGCGAATACCCGAGCATGGCTGAAAAAACGGAGCCGAGTGCCGTCACCAGGATGAGGCCGGTCGCGAGCGCCGCCCATTGGCCCCCGTACACGCGCTCGATGAATGTGCTCGCGATGAAGCTCGATTGCCCGGCTTCTCTCCACGGAATCACGCCCAGGATGCTCACCTGCATCG
This sequence comes from Terriglobia bacterium, assembly GCA_020073605.1. Classification (GTDB taxonomy): domain Bacteria; phylum Acidobacteriota; class Terriglobia; order Acidiferrales; family UBA7541; genus Palsa-295. The sequence continues at coordinate 36,476 of JAIQEW010000002.1, read as the reverse complement.
CGAGATACAGCGCCGTGATGCCGAGGATCGAGATGAAAATCGCGCGCGGGATATTCTTTTCGGGACTTTTCATCTCGCCGCCGAGGTTGCACACGTTGTAGTAGCCGAGATAGCTGTAGATCGTCTGCACGGTCCCGTGGCCGAGAGCCCCGAACATCAGCCATGAAAGATTCCAGTTCTGTCCTGAAAAATCGAACGCGCGGTGCGCGTCAAAGTGTCTGGCGCCGCCCCAGATGATCCACAGGATCGTCCCGATCACGATCACGCTGAAGACGACCGAGATTCGCCCGATCTCGGTGATCCTCCGGTAGAGCAGCACCACGACCAGGACGATCACGGCTCCCGCGATCACATTGTTGCCGTGCGTCCCGAGCGTCGCGAACGCGCCCGCCAGCCGGCTCGACTTCTCCACCAGGTAGCGCGAGTAGGTCGCAAACCCGAGCGCCCCCGAGGCGATGCTGAGCGGCCCCTGAAAAAGCGTCTGCCAGATGAACAAAAATGAAAGCAGCCGCCCCCAGCGCTCCGGCCCGTACGCCTCGCGCAGATAGACGTAGCTGCCTCCGGCCTGCGGCATCGCCGCGCCCAGTTCCGCCCAGATGCAGCCGTCCAGCACGGCCAGCGCCGCTCCCGCCGCCCACGCGAGCAGGCTTCCCGGCCCGCCCATCGCCTGAATCACGAACGGAATCACGACGAACGGTCCGATTCCGACCATGAACGTCATGTTGAGCGATGTCGCTTCGATCAGGCCGAGACCGCGTTCGAGTTTTTCCGGCTCGCTCATCGTATTTCCTGCCGCCAAAGCACGCAGAGCATAGCAAGAAACCGCGCGCCATCCGCCGAAAACTCCGCGGAACTGAGCTACCATAATCGCCGGAACTGGAGGACCGAGGCCCGCGCATGCTGTCGCCCCAGATCGGATTCGGCATCGGCATCACGGCCGCCACGGTCGGCGTTCTTGTCGCCGGCTTTTTTCGCGCGCGACGCCGGCGCCCCTTTCCCGCGCACGGCTGGCTCGGAATCGCCGCGCTCGGGGCCGCCGAGTGGATGCTGTTCCACGGCGTCGAGCCTGTGTCCACCTACTTCACGCCCATCGCCTGGAGCTCCTACATTTTGATCGCCGACGCGGCCGTGCTCGCGCTGATGGCGCGCTCGCGCCTCAATGACGCTCCGGTCACGCTCCTGCGCATGGCGGTTCTCTCGATTCCGCTCTGGCTCGTCTTCGAGGCCTATAATCTCCGCCTCCGCAGTTGGACGTACGTCGGCGTGCCGCGCGAATGGGCCGCGGCTTTCGCGGGCTACGGCTGGTCGTTCGCCGCGATCACGCCGGCCATCTTCGAGACCTCCGACCTTGTGCAGGCGCTTCTGCCGCCGCTCCCGGTGCAGCCGTGGCGAATCTCGCGGGCTGCGGAAAACGTGATGATTGCTTGCGGCGCGGCCTGCCTCCTCGTTCCGCTCTTGATCCCGCAGCGCATCGCCGCGTATCTTTTCGCGCTCGTCTGGATCGGATTTGTTCTTCTCCTGGATCCCATCAACCGCCGGCTGGGGCTGCCATCCTTCCTCGGCGACCTGTCGGATGGATTTGTGCGGCGCCTTTACGGATTCTTTCTCTCGGGCTGGATTTGCGGCTGGCTGTGGGAGTTCTGGAACAACTGGGCCGTGGCGAAATGGCACTACACGTTTCCGATGTTCCAGCAGTGGAAAGTATTCGAGATGCCCGCGCCGGGCTATCTCGGTTTTCTGCCCTTTGCTTTGGAGTGTTTCGCGATGTACGTTACCGCTTCGTGGCTCGCCGGCTGGCTCAAGAGGGTGAAGTGAAAGCTTTTGCGGCACAGCCAATGTTGGCTGTGCTCTGATGGGTGTTCACATGCGTTTCAGCGCTTTTCTCATTTGCGTTTTCTGTTTCCTAATCGCGGGAGGTTTCGCCGCGCCCGCTCACGCCGGCGGCATCACGCTCTCGCCCCAGGCCGCGCAGGTGCTCGAGCAAATCTACAGCGGCGACCCGGATGCGGCGATCCCCGTGGCGCAGGCAATCGAACAAGCGCAGCCGGAAAGCCCGGTCGGCTACTTGCTCGAAGACGAAGCCGAGTGGTGGAAGATCTACTGCGCCGCCTGCGAGATCAAATGGGGCCAGCTTGACGCCTGGAAGCGCGCGAAGAAGCCCGAAGACGACGCTTATCTTGCGCTGGCGGACAAAGCCATCGCGCTGGCCCGCGCGCAGCTTGCAAAATCCGACACCGCCGAGATGCACGTTTACGCCGCGCTCGGCTTCGGCCTCAAGGCGCGCCTCTACAGCCTGCGCGAGGAGCGCCGCAACGTCGCTCGCGCGGGTGTCGCGGCGCGCGCAGAGTGTCTCCGTGCCTTGCAGCTCGATCCCGATATGGCCGATGCGACGGCGGGCGTCGGCCTCTACAACTACTACGTGGATACGCTTTCGGCGATCGCGAAGATTCTGCGTTTCTTCATGGGCATTCCCGGAGGCAGCAAACAGGATGGCATCCGCCAGATGAGGATCGGAGCCGAGCGCGGCGTGTTTGTGGCGGTCGATACGAGCTTTTATCTCGCGAGGAATCTGCGCACGTTCGATCAGCGCTACGAAGATGCGCTGGCGGTCGCCGAGCCGCTCGTCGCGCGTCATCCCCGCAATCCGATCTTCCAGCTCCTTGCCGGCAACCTGAATGCCGAGCTCGGCCGCAACACGAAAGCCGCGGAATATTTTCACGCGGCGCTCGGTACACCCGATCCCGACCCGGATTGCGCTGCCCGCGTCCGCGACCTCGCCAATTCCTTTCTCGCCTCGCTCCATTAAACCTTGCGGCTTCGTGTGCCGCCTCCGCTGTCCGCGATCGAAAATCTCAGCCGAAAGCGCGAGGCAAAGAGACGCGGCTCTAGTATCCTAGAGACGTTCCGTTCAGCATTTGGCGGACTGGACCGTTTCCCCTGAGGAGCGATGAGCGTTCCCACCCTTCGTACGAGCCTGCGCGGTATGCATCTTCTGGAGACACCCATTCTCACCAAAGGCACCGCTTTCACCGACGAAGAGCGGTCCGCGTTCGGCCTTCATGGCCTGTTGCCGCCGCAGATCGAATCGCTGGACGAGCAGGTGTCGCGCGCGTACGAGGCCTATCGCCGCAAAACGGACGATCTCGAACGTCATATCTTTCTGCGTGCTCTCCAGGATAGGAATGAAACCCTGTTTTACAAACTGCTGAGCGCCCATATCGAAGAAATGATGCCCATCGTCTACACGCCGGTGGTTGCTCTGGGCTGCGAGCAATTCAGCAGCATCTACCGCCGCCCGCGCGGCCTGTTCATTTCCTACCCGCTCCGCGACTCGATTCCCAGCCTCTTGCGGAACCGGCCGCACCCGGAAGTTGACGTCATAGTGGTGACGGACGGCGAGCGAATCCTGGGAATCGGCGATCAGGGCGTGGGGGGCATGGGGATACCCGTCGGCAAGCTTTCTCTCTATTCGTTGATCGGCGGCATTCACCCGGCCAGAACCTTGCCGGTCGTGCTCGACGTGGGAACGAACAACGAGGACCGATTGAAAGCGCCGGAGTATCTCGGTTGGCGGCACGAGCGCATCACCGGCGATGCCTACTACGAATTCGTTGACCTTTTCGTCCAGGCCGTGAAGCAGGAGTTGCCTCGAACCTGCCTGCAGTGGGAGGACTTTGCCAATCCCCACGCTCGGCCCCTCCTCGATCGGTACCGCGATCAACTGCTGACCTTCAATGACGACATTCAGGGGACGGCGACGGTCGTTTTCGGCGCGCTCACAGGGGCAATCAAAGCATCAGGCAAGAACTTGAAGGACCAGCAGATTGTCTTCTACGGAGCGGGCGCTGCGGGCATTGGCGTGGCGGATTATTTGCGCATGGCGCTTGTGGATAGCGGTCTCTCCGAGGAAGAAGCCAGGCGGCGTTTCTGGATCGTCAACCGGGGCGGAATCCTGCATGCGGATCGAACCGACCTGGCTCCCGAGCAACGCGTCTACGCCCAGCCAATGGAACGCTTCGCGGCGTGGCGGCGGCCTTCGTCCGGCATCATTGATCTCGAAACGGTCATTCACAATGTCGACGCGACGATCTTGATCGGCTTATCGACCCTCCGCGGTGCTTTCACCGAATCGATCGTGCGCGAAATGGCGCGCAAGGTTGACCGGCCGATCATTTTTCCCCTGTCGAATCCCACGGACCGGTGCGAAGCCGTTCCGGAAGACTTGGTGCGGTGGACCGACGGCCGCGCGATCGTCGCCACGGGTTCTCCCTTCGCGCCGGTGGATTTTGCGGGCCGGAAGATTCCGATTGCCCAGTGCAATAACGTCTACGTGTTTCCGGCAGTTGGCCTGGGTTTGATCGCTTCCGGAGCGCGGAGAGTGACAGACCGGATGATGATGGCGGCCGGGCGCGCATTGGGCGAGAGCTCCCCCGCGCTGTCTGATCCTGGCGCCAGTTTGCTTCCTTCGTTGAAAGATCTTCCGACGATTGCGCGAAAGATCGCTTTTGAGGTGGGCATCGAGGCGCAGCGTGCAGGCGTCGCGCAGCCCACATCACCCGAGGAGTTGCGCGATCGCATCGCCGCCACGCAATGGACTCCCGAATACCCGCACCTGGTTCGAGCCGAGCCTTAGCTCTCACGCGGCTTTCTTCTCGTCTTCCGGATCGCGTTTCTTGCGGCACCGGATGTTTGATTCAGTTGGCGAGTGGATCGGGTCGAATTTGGAAGTGAACTACCTTCGGGTTTGTCCCTTTTCCCGTCTCGCTGTGGAACGGCGTGCGCGTGCCCCAGGTCGTCCAGACTCCCTTCCCCTTCCATCCGGCCTTCGGATCGTCGAAGCGCCCATCCATCCCTTTCGCAAAGAAGCCCAACGGATAGGGCACGCGCAGGATCACGAACTTCCCGTTCACCAGGGCGAGCAGTGAATCCGACGAATTGCCCGTGGCGATCGGCGTGTTCTTGCCCAGCCCCAGCGTGTCGAACTGATCCACCCAGGTGTAATAGTGAGAGTCGGCGCTCCCTGAGTCCGTCACGTTCTTGAACTTCGGTCCCGGCGTCGGATAGAGCGTCCATCCTTCCGGGCACTGCCGCCCGGTCGCCGCCGGGCCGTTAAGCGGGCCTTTGCATTTGCGCCGGTCAAAGCTCGCCAAGTGCCCGCTGCCCAGCGCCACCCAGACGACATTGCTGCGGTCGATATCCATTCCGCGCGGCGAGTAACCCCAAACGGGGGCTTTCGGGTCGTTCCACGGCACTTCGTAATACTCCGCCAGAGCTGTTTCCGGCGGATTCGTTCCAGGATTCAACCTGACGATTCCGCCTGGAAATCCCAGCACCGTTCCCCAGATCATTCCATCGGTGCCGATTCCCAAACCATAGAACGCCGCGTTGAGGCGCGTGTCCTTTGTCGATTCTGCCGTGGTGTTTACAGCGGACGACGCGCCCAGGCTCTCGCCGCCGGGCGTCGTGGCCACTCGTTGCTCGCCCTCAGCGTAGGCGTCTCGTTTGCCGTTGCCGTTGGTGTCCATCACCAGCGCGGTCCATCCTTGTGATTTCTGCGCATCGTGAGTCTGGTCCCACATTTTGGTGTTCAGCCACCCCACGACTCCGCCGCCACCGCCGCTGCTGGTCCACAAGGTGTTGTTGGCGTCCGTGGCAAACTGCAAGTGGTGCGTGCCGTAGCAAGTGTCGATCATCGCGACTTGCTTGGTCGCCGGATCGTACATTTCCAACTGGCGGCCGGACCTTTCAAGAGGAGTGAGCTTGGCCGAAGGGAGTTCCGAGCCTGCCTTGCAGAATGCGGGGTTGTCGAAGGAACGGATTCGCGCCGTGACCCACACGCGCCCGCGCTCGTCGAACATCGGATTGTGAACCGTCGTGTGGCTGTCCCAGATCGCCTCATCGCCCCACACCGCGGACGCTTTCAGCGGCTTCGGCTGTCCCGGCGTGTTCGGATCGCTGTACGGAACCTTCACCTCGCTGATCGTGTTGTGCACCGGATCGAGCACCGGCAAATAGTCGCGGCTCTCCTCGGGCGATCCGTAGATCAGGCCGCTCGCGTTCACGTGTGGATCGCGCTTGTCGGTCGAGATTTCGTCGTGCAGATAGGCTTTCGGATCGGCCCAGTCCCACTGCGTGATCACAACATTGCGCTCGACGCCTTGCGGACGCGGCGGTGCTTCCGCCGGCAACTCGCCTTTCGCAATGCGCGTGGTCCAATCGCCGAGCAGTTCGGTGGCCCGCTTGACGCCGAGTTGAGCCAGCCCGCCCATCATGATCCCGCCCGCCTGTCCGGACTGCACGCGGCGCATCCACGCCTGTGCCGGTTCGAGGTCGCTGAACATTGCCGGAATCGTCCGCGTATACAGGTTGCCCAGTTGATGGCACGACTCGCAGCTGTCGGTCTTGATCAGGTGGATCCACTGGCCCTGGTTCTTGATGCTCGGTGAAATGCCGTTTCCGGCGGCGTCCGTGCCGGGGAATTCGTTCTTCCCGGGCACGTCCAGCAGCGAATACCAGTAGTTGCCGGGATAGTATTGCGCGGCGGTCTTCGCATCCGGCGCGACGGTCGGCTTCAGATCCACCAGCTTGCCCGGTTCGGTCTGGGCCTTTGGTGAATCCACCAATCCATAGCCGCGTGCCCATACGGTGTATTTGGCCTTCGGCAGGTCGGGAATCAGGTAGCGGCCGCGATCGTCGGTCACCACTTCCTTGATGTAGCGCGTAGGCAGGTCATTTGTTTCCGCGATCACCCACACTCCCGCTTCCGGTCCGCTTGAGCTTGTGACCGTCCCGCCGATGTCGTCGCTGTCGATTCGGATCCCTTCGCCGCGAGTCTGCCTTGCGCTCGTCGTGCCGAGCGAAGCGGCAAGCAGTGCGGCGATGCCGGCAGCCGCCATTCCCGGATACAAAATTCTCTTGGCCATGTTACTTAGCCTCCTACCGCCCGGAATATCGGTAACAGCGTCGGGTCGCCACTGGAAGTTCGCAAATGCGGGCGGGAACCATCATTGCTTTGCCGGTCGAGCGAAAATATACGCTTGGCTGCCCCTGCTGGCAATGCTCCGGCTGGGGATCTTCGAACTGAACAGATTGCAGCGGCGAAATCGATCTTGCGCGGGAAGATCAGCTGCGCGCGGCTTCTTCCTGTTCGAAGGCGTGGTACGAGGAGCGAACCAGCGGCCCTGCTTCGACGTGCTTGAATCCCATCTGCTCGCCCAGCCGCTTGTATTCGGCGAATTCATCCGGATGCACGTACCGCTCGATCGGCAGATGTTCGTGCGTCGGCTGCATGTACTGCCCGAGCGTCAGAATGTGCGTACCCTGCGCGGCGATCTCTTCCATCGCCTGCAAGACCTCTTCGCGCGTCTCGCCGAGGCCCAGCATCATTCCGGTTTTCGTCGGCACGTCGGGCGACATCTCCCGCGCGCGCCGCAGCAGTTCGAGCGAACGCTCATACACCGCTCCCTTGCGCACGCGCCGGTAGAGCCGCGGCACGGTCTCCATATTGTGGTTGAGCACGTCGGGCCGCGCGGCCATCAGCGTAGCCAGAGCGCCCCAGTCGCCGCGAAAATCCGGGATCAGCACCTCGACCTTGCAGTTGGGAACACGGCTTCGAATTTCGGTGATCGTGCGCGCGAAGATCGCGGCGCCGCCATCCGGCTGGTCGTCGCGGTTCACCGACGTCACCACCGCATAGCGCAGGCCCATCCGCTCGGCCGCTTCCGCCACGCGCCGGGGTTCGTCTTCCTCCGGCGGCCCGAGAGGTTTTCCGCTCGGCACCGCGCAGAATCCGCACGCGCGCGTGCAGATGTTTCCGAGGATCATGAAAGTGGCCGTGCGATGTTCCCAGCACTCGCCCATGTTCGGGCAGCGCGCGCTCTCGCACACGGTGTGCAGGTCGAGCGTGCGCATGATCCGGTCGAGTTCCTGGGAGTTCGGCCCGCCGGAGAACCGCACTTTCAGCCAGGGCGGCCGCCGCAGTCCGCTCGGTGGCGGCGCGGGATTGTCCGGCAGTATGTTGAAGGGCGAAGCCATCGCGCAAACTCAACTCATTCTACGCATCTGAAACGCTCGAAACAATCCGCTTTGCCGAGCCACCATACTCCGTTCTCGCATAGACAACCTGTTCGATTTGAACCACATGTCGAAACCGGGTTTTGTTGTACAATTACAACGCTCAATCTTGGACCGATCAATCTGTATCCGTAAGTCATTGTAAATAAAGGCGTAGTTCGGTGGGGCTACGGCCCCGAAAGTGCCACCACTAACCCTCTCTCAGATGGCGCAGCAACTCACAATTCAGCACCCGGTCGAAATCGAAGGTATCGGTCTGCACACCGCCGTGCGCAGCCGTTTGCGGCTGGTGCCGGCTCCGGCGGATACCGGGATCGTCTTCCGCCGCGTGGACCTCGACAATTTTGAGATCCCGGCGCGTGTGGAAAACGTGGCGCGCGTCAGCTACGCCACGAGCCTGATGAAACAGGGCGTGCTGATTTCGACCACCGAGCACCTGCTCGCGGCGCTCTACTGCTTCGGAATCGACAACATCTACGTGGAGCTCGATGCCCTCGAGCTGCCGATTCTCGACGGCTCATCGAAGCCGTTCATCGATCTGCTCGCGAACGCCGGAACGCGCCGCCTGCGCCGCCAGCGGCGCTACATCCACGTTGTGAAACCGCTCGAATTCTCCGATGGCGACCGCCGCATCGGCATCTATCCGGCGGACGAATTCCGCATTCACTGCTTCGTTGATTACCACCACCCTGCCGCCGGCCCGCAGGAAATCGAGATGTCCGTGAACCGCGAATCCTTCAGCCGCGAGCTGGCCCCGGCGAGGACGTTCACCTTCGTGAAAGAGCTTCTGGCCCTTCAGAAGATGGGCCTGATTCGCGGCGGCTCGCTCGCCAACGCCATCGTGATGGACGACACCACCATCCTGAACGGCCCGCTCCGCTTCCCCGACGAATTCGGCCGCCACAAGGCGCTCGATCTAATCGGCGACCTGGCTCTGATCGGCCGGCCGCTTCAGGCGCGAATCGAGGCGCACAAAGCGGGTCACGCCCTGCACACGCAGCTCGTCACGCGCCTGCTTCAGGACCGGTCGCTCTGGATTGAAACCACCGCGGAAAGCATTCAGACCCCGGCCTCCGACCGCGCTTCCGCCTCGGTTCCCGCTGAACCCGCACTCCCGGCTGACTGAAAGCGATTTGTTGGTTACCTGATTGGCGGGCTATCCGCAGTCGCCGTGCCATTCACCTGTTGGCGGATTACGCCAGTCTCATCCACAAAGAAGCCTCGCCCGCCGGTCGTTCCTCTCGTCACGGGATCGGCATTCAAAGTGAACGCATTGGCTCCGGGAGTCGTGCAGTCCTTTGCCTCGGGTGGCACGGACGGGAGCATGTCCTGCGGCGTATAGGTGAAGACGTAGCCGCTCTTCTCCCCCGACGCGAGCACCGAATCGATCAGCGCCGCATGGTCACAGGTTGGCGCACCCGTTCCGCCGAGAGCATCCAGGCTGGGAGGGAATCCGTTCGAATATGTGGACGAGTAACCGATTGCAGCGATATTTATCGTTCGAAGCGACCCTATTGCGGCAGCTTCATTCGCTGCCATTCGTGAGCGCAGGAGATTGGGAATCGCGATCGCTGCAACAATGAGCACGATGTAAAACAAGCCCAGGTAACCAAGCACGAGCCCCGCTATTGCGAGACCTTGCCCGGTGAGCCGCCCAGCGGACTTCCGGATCTCCGAGAGCGAAAGGTGTCCCAGCACGATGGCCGCAATTGACACGAAGGGAATGAAACCCAACAGTCCGCAAATCAAGCTCCCGATGGCCTTCCCGCTGGTCACCGCTGCGCCCGTGGAGGATGGCGCAGCGCCACCGGGGACTTGGCCGGCCGCGGACGGGCTCGCGAGCCCCTGCAATGCCGCGCCGCACTGGATGCAGAAGCGGCCTTCGTTGGGATTCTCGGCCCCACATCGCTGGCAGAACATGCCTGCACCTCCTGGACTTAACGTAAGGGGAACTTAGCCGCCTGCTTATCGTGCCCGTCGGGAAATGTCAACCAATTCCCCGATTGCCAAAGCGCGAAGGGCGGGGTGACAATGACGCAGATGGCCGCTCCCGATACTTCCATCGTCATCCTGGCCGCGGGAAAAGGGACGCGCATGCGTTCCGACCTCGCGAAAGTACTTCATCGCGCCGGGGGACGCCCGCTGATCGAGCAGGTGATTCGCGCGTGCCAGCCGCTGAAGGCGGCGCAAATTCTCGTCGTCGTCGGACACCAGGCCGAAGAAGTCGGCACGGTCGTGGCGCAGCTCGGCGCCCAGACAATCGTGCAGCAGCCGCAGCGCGGCACGGGCCACGCCATGCAGGTTGCGCGCCGCGCGATTCGCAAGAGCGCGAAACTCGCGATCGTGATTGTCGGCGACGCTGCGCTGCTGCGCACCGAAACGCTCGCCGCGCTCCTCGATACCCACCGCCGCGGGGAAGCCGCCGCGACGATTCTCAGCGCCGAAGTCCCCGACCCTTCCGGCTACGGCCGGATCGTGCGCGACGCCGAAGGTCGCGTGCAGTCGATCGTCGAGGAGAAGAGCGCGTCGCCCGATCAGCTCGCCATCCGCGAAATCAATTCGGCGATCTATTGCTTCACGCTCGAAAAGCTCTGGCCGTGCCTCAGCGCGCTGCGTCCCGATAACGTGCACCGCGAGTTCTATCTCACCGACGCGATTGCGTTGCTGCGCCAGCGCGGCGAACGCGTGCTCGCACAGATCGCGCCCGATCCCGACGAAGTCCTCGGCTGCAATACGCGCGCGGACCTCGCTTATGCGGACCGCGTGCTTCGCGCGCGCAAGGCCGCCGAGCTGATGGATTCCGGCGTGACGATCTATCTTCCGGAAACGGTCCTGATCGATCCCGAAGTCACCGTCGGACCGGACACCGTGATTGAGCCGGGCACACAGCTGCTCGGCAAGACGCGCATAGGCGCGCGTTGCCAGATTCGCACGGGCACCATCCTGCACGACGTGCGCGTGGATGACGGTGCGATCGTCGGCCCGCATTCGAATATCGATTCGTCGCGCGTCGGCCCGAACGCGCAAGTCGGGCCCTTTTCGCGGCTGCGGCCCGGCGCGGACATTCGCGCGGGCGCTCGCATCGGGAATTTCGTCGAGGTGAAGAAGTCGGTGATTCATGAAGGCGCGAAGGCGCAGCACCTCAGCTATCTGGGCGATGCGACCGTCGGGCCGGGCTCCAACATCGGCGCCGGAACGATCACCTGCAACTATGATGGCGTCGCGAAGTACGAGACGAAGATCGGCAAGGGCGTTTTCATCGGAAGCGATACGGCGCTGGTCGCGCCGGTGCGCATCGGGGACGGCGCCTACGTCGCGGCCGGCTCGATCATCACCGACAATGTTCCGCCGGACGCGCTCGCCATTGCCCGCGGCCGCCAGGTCAATAAGCCCGGCTGGGCCAAGGCCCGCCGTGCGATGCTGAAGCACGCCGCCCATGGCGCGAAGAAACCCCGCTCGAAACGCCGCAAGCCGCCTCGCAAGAAGTCCCGCCGTCCCGTGAAGTCACGCCGCCGCAGGTGACAGCAAGACCGGCCGCACTGGCTGAAAACCACCGGGCGCGCTTCAAATCCACCACTGCAACCATCTAGCGAACACCGCCTTCGACGAGAGCCGCGCCGAGCATCCCATTGAAAATAGACAGCTTTGCGAATTTGTGGGCCAAGGGCCCGGTTTGGCAAGGCCTGTGCATTTCATCAAGGCGAGAGTCACCGAAATTGCGTGACCCGAGTGTTGCAAGGGATTGAGTTCGAGATCGATTCTACAGATCTCGTAAGGAGTCCCAAAATGCGATACCTAAGATTTCTGGCGGTGCTCGGCGTTTTCCTGATTCCAGCGTCCTACGCGCAAGCGCAAAGAGTGGTGGTCGGCATCGGAGTAGGCGGCCCGGCGTACTACGGCCCGCCTCCCGTGTGCGCCTACGGCTACTACGATTACTACCCATATCCGTGCGCGCCTTACGGTTACTACGGGCCAGAGTGGTTCTCGAGCGGAATTTTCATCGGCGCGGGCCCGTGGTTCCACGGCTTCTATGGACGCCCCGGCTTTTTCCGTGGCCGCGACTTTGATGACCGGTGGCACCGTTTCGGCGAACGCGGGCGCGATGGCGATCGCTTCCGTCACGACCGTGACTTTCACGGCGGGTTCCACGACGGAGGGGGCTTTCATGGCCGAGGAGACTTCCACTCCTTCAACGCAGGCGACGGTAACTTTCACGGCGGAGGCGGCCCCCGTGGAGGCGGTGGCTTCCATGGCGGAGGTGGTTTTCACGGAGGCGGACGCCGATAAGTTTCATACCTAACTTCATACCCGAGGGAGCAAGTGGAACGGCCGGCAGCACAAACTGCCGGCCGCTTTTCCTTTGCGTGCCCACCGTGAAAACTTACCGCATCGGGGCACGGCGCACAATTACCTGTCATCCCGAGCGAGTCCGCCCGTTTCTGGCGGACGACGAGGGATCTGCCTTTTCTTTGATCGTTGACTCGGCGAAAGTCCTCGATTCCAAATGTGCTAAAATCGAGTTCCCATGAAATTCGGCGTGGTGCAATTCCCGGGATCGAACTGCGACGATGACGCGTACCACGCGATCGGCGCGGTGATCGGTCAGCCAGTCGAATTCATCTGGCACCAGTCGGAGCAGGTTTCGGGCTTCGACGCGATCCTCCTTCCGGGCGGGTTCGCTTTCGGCGACTACCTGCGCACCGGCGCAATCGCGCGCTTTTCTCCCGTTATGAAAGCCGTAGGCCGCTTTGCGCGCTCGGGCGGGATTGTGCTCGGCGTATGCAATGGATTTCAGATTCTGCTCGAGGCGGGGCTTCTCCCCGGCGCGATGCTGCGCAACAAAGACCTGAGATTCCTCTGCCGCCAGGTGCATGTCCGCGTGGAAAACACGGACACGCCGTTCACGTGCGCCGCGCGTTCCGGACAAATCCTGAAAATTCCGATCGCGCACATGGAGGGGAACTATTTCTGCGATCCGGCCACGCTCGCCGAGCTCGAACGCAACAAGCAGGTCGTCTTCCGGTACGCCAGGCCGGACGGCAGCGTCGACGAGCACGACCGCGAGGCGAATCCCAATGGCGCGCTTGCGGCCATTGCCGGAATCTGCAATCGCGAGCGCAACGTTGCCGGACTGATGCCGCATCCGGAGCGCGCGGTTGAATCCGCGCTCGGCTCGACCGACGGCCTCGTGATTTTGCGCTCGATGGTCGAGAGCCTCTCGCGCCGTGCCGCTGAACGCGTCTCCGCGTGAGTTCGGTTTCCGAATCTTTTCCATTCAAAAGTGTGCGGACCGTCCCGCTTGCGCATGGAGCCGTTTGCTGCGAAAATCTGCGCTCGCGAGAATTGTTTTCTACATGGTGCCACCGGGGCGACGATCCTCAGAGTAGGGGCGGGTTTGAAACCCGCCCCTACGAAGTCATAACCGAAGCCGCGAAATGATCGACACCGAAATTAAGGTCACCCCACAGATCGCGGCAGAGCACGGCCTCACTCCCGACGAATACGCGCGCACGCAGAAAATCCTGGGGCGCGATCCCAACATCACCGAGCTCGGCATCTTCAGCGTGATGTGGAGCGAGCACTGCTCGTACAAATCCTCGCGCGTGCATTTGAAAAGACTGCCGACGCGCGGCACGCACGTGGTGCAGGGACCGGGCGAGAACGCGGGCGTGGTCGATATCGGCGATGGGCTCGTGGCCGTCTTCAAGATCGAATCGCACAATCATCCGAGCTTCGTCGAGCCGTTTCAGGGCGCGGCGACGGGCGTCGGCGGAATTCTGCGCGACATTTTCACGATGGGGGCGCGGCCGATCGCCGTGCTCGATTCGCTGCGGTTTGGGCCGATCACGCCGGGGCCGCCCGCGGGAAGCGCGACCTCCGAAGAGATTGCGCGAAACAGGCGAATCCTCGATGGCGTGGTGCGCGGCATCGGATTTTACGGCAACTGCTTCGGCGTGCCGACCGTCGGCGGCGAAGTGCAGTTCGAGCCGTGCTACTCGAATAATCCGTTGGTGAACGCGCTCGCGCTCGGCATCGCCCGACGCGACGAGCTTTTCTTCGCGCGCGCGAGCGGTACGGGGAATCCCGTCATCTACGTCGGCGCGAAGACGGGCCGCGACGGCATCCACGGCGCGTCGTTGCTCGCTTCGGCGGAGTTCAGCGAGGAGTCGCAGCAGAAGCGCCCGAACGTGCAGGTCGGCGACCCGTTCATGGAAAAGCTGCTGCTGGAGGCGTGCCTCGAAGCGATGCGCACCGGCGCGGTGGTGGCGATTCAGGACATGGGCGCGGCCGGATTGACGAGCTCGAGTTCCGAGATGGCGTCGCGCGGGGGCGCGGGAATCGAAATCGACCTGGCGCGCGTGCCGCAGCGAGAGACCGGCATGACGCCGTACGAAATCATGCTCAGCGAGTCACAGGAGCGGATGCTTTTGGTGGCCGAGCGGGGCCGCGAGCGGGAAGTCTTCGACGTGTTTCACAAGTGGGGACTCGATGCCGTCGAAATCGGCCGCGTGACGGAGGACGGCAAGCTGCGCGTGCTGAATCATGGCCGCGTGGCCGCCGAAATTCCGGCGCACGCCATCGCCGAAGAAGGTCCGCGTTACGAGCGGCCCATTGCGAAGCCGGCCGTTGCGCCGGCGGCGAATTCGGCTCTGGTGGAGTTTGCGCGCGAGGGCGCAGATCTGACCGAAAACTTCCGGCGGCTGCTCGCTTCGCCCGCGATCGCGTCGAAATACTGGATCACCGAGCAGTACGATTCGATGGTGCGCACGAACACGCGCGTCGGGCCGGGCGCGGGCGACGCGGCCGTGGTGCGGCTCAAGGAATCGAAGCGCGCCATCGCGATCAAGACGGACGGCAACGGCCGCTGGGGCGTGCTTTCGCCGCGGCTGGGCGCGATGCACGCCGTCGCCGAATCGGCGCGCAACGTGGCGTGCACCGGCGCGCGGCCCATCGCCGCGACGAACTGCCTGAATTTCGGCAACCCGGAAAAGCCCGAGGTGATGTGGCAGTTCACCGAAGCAATCGACGGGATCGCCGAAGCGTGCCGCGTGCTCGAAACGCCGATCACGGGCGGGAACGTGAGCTTCTACAACGAGACGCTCGGCAAGCCGATCTATCCGACGCCGATTCTGGGCGTCCTCGGATTGCTCGAAGACGCCGAATGCGCGCTGGGCTCCGGCTTTCGCAATGAGGGCGATCTGATTTTGCTGCTCGACGGCGCGGGTGCGGATGGGGTTCGTAGCGGCGGCCTTCAGGCCGGCGAATTGTCCTCCTCTGAGTACGCGAAGACTATTCATGGCGTGGTCGCGGGCGCGCCACCGGCCATCGATCTCGCGGCCGAAAAGAGGCTGATCGATTGCCTGGTGCAGCTCGCCGCCGAAAAGGCGATTCTTTCCGCGCACGACGTGAGCGATGGCGGGCTCGCCGTCACGCTGGCGGAATCGTGCTTCGATGGCGGCGGGCTATCGGCAGACGTCAATCTCGGCGCGCAGGACGCGCCTGCCGAAGCGGCGCTTTTCGGCGAGCGCGGCGCGCGCGCGGTGGTATCGCTTGCGCCCGCATCGCTTGCCCGCGTCGAGGCAATTGCGGCACAATACAAGATCGGGGCGCAGCAGGTCGGTCGAGTCACGCGCGGCGAATTCCGCATCCAATATAAGGGTGCTCCCGTGATACGAGGCAACGTGGATTCGTTTCGCCGGACGTGGAGCGAATCGCTCGGCAAAGCCATCGAGGCCGCATCATGAGCAGGCTCCACATACTCGGCGACGATCACTTCCACGATCACTGCGGCGTGTTCGGCGTATTCGGCCATCCCGAGGCCGCCAAGCTGACGTATCTCGGACTCTACGGACTCCAGCATCGCGGGCAGGAATCGGCGGGCATTGCTTCCGCTGACGGAGCCGACGTTCACCTCCACAGAGCTCTCGGGCACGTGCAGGAAATTTTCACGCCCGATGCGATCGCGAAGCTGCCGGGCCAGGCGGCCATCGGCCACACGCGGTATTCGACGGCCGGCGACAACGTGCTGATCAACGCGCAGCCGATCATGATCGACTGCAACAAGGGAAAGCTCGCGCTCGGCCACAACGGCAACCTGACGAACGCGCTCGAATTGCGCCGGCGCCTCGAACATCGCGGTTCGATCTTCCAGACGACAAGCGACACCGAAGTGATCGTCCATCTGATCGCTCGCAGCTCGGCGCGGAATCTTCCCGGCGCGCTGGCGGAGGCGCTGAACCAGGTGGAAGGCGCCTATTCGCTGATGGTGCTCACCGCCGACGAAATGTACGCCATCCGCGATCCGCGTGGCTTCCGCCCGCTGATTCTCGGCCGCCTGGACGGCGCGTGGGTGGCCGGCTCGGAAACCTGCGCGTTCGATCTCATCGACGCGGAATACGTGCGCGAAATCGAGCCCGGCGAAATGGTGCGCATCTCGCGCAGCGGCGTGGAATCGATCCGGTTCGCGCCGGAAAAGCAGCACCAATATTGCATCTTCGAGCACGTCTACTTTTCGCGGCCGGACAGCGTGGTTTTCGGCCGCCCGGTGAACGAGAGCCGCGAGCGCCTGGGACGCCTGCTCGCGCGCGAGCATCCTGTGGAAGCCGATATCGTGACGCCCGTGCCCGATTCGGGCGTGCCCGCCGCGGTGGGTTACGCCGCGGAATCCGGCATCGCGTTCCGCATGGCGCTGATCCGCAATCACTACGTGGGGCGGACGTTCATCGAGCCGGAGCAAGCGATCCGCGATTTCGGCGTGAAGCTGAAATTGAATCCGGTGCGCCGGATGCTGGAAGGGCAGCGCGTGGTGCTGGTGGATGATTCGATCGTGCGCGGCACGACGAGCCGCAAGATCGTGCGCCTGGTCCGCGAGGCGGGGGCTACCGAGGTGCACGTCCGCATCAGTTGCCCGCCGACGATTTCACCCTGCTACTACGGCGTCGATACGCCGCGGCGCGACGAGCTGATCGCCTCGCACAATTCCGTGGAGCAAATCCGGAAGTACCTCGGCGCCGATTCGCTCGGGTATCTTTCGCTGCAATCGCTGCGCGAGGCCGTGGAAGACACCGAAGGGAAATTCTGCACGGCATGCTACACCGGCAACTATCCGACCGAGCTGGTGCAACTCGAAGTGGAGGCTCATCGTGAAAGCTGACGCAGTGGCAGACGCCGTGGCGGCCGAAAAAGAGAAGAAGCAGCCCGCCGCGTCCTCGATGAACGATCGCGTCTGGCGCGAAGTGGTTTCGTGGTTCTGGGTGATCCTGGCGTTCCTGCTGATCGAAGGGACGCTGGTGCAGGCGCGCGTGATTCCCAGCGGCTCGATGGAGCGCACCGTGCTCGTCGGCGATCACCTGATCGTCAGCCGGATGGGATACGACGCCGGAATCCCATTCACGCCTTACCACGTGCCGCTGTGGCGCTCACCCAAGCGGCAGCAGATCATCGTGTTCCGCGCGCCGCTGCCCGAGCAGGGCAATCCCGATTTCATCAAGCGCTGCATTGGAGTGCCGGGCGACCACATCAGGATCGTCGCCGGGCAAGTGTTCGTGAACGGGACGCGCCTGAATGAGCCCTACGCGTATCGCGATCAGTTCGCCATGGGATCCTCCGCCGAAAACTATCCGCCGACCGAAAATTACACTCTCGACGGCCGCGCCACGCCCGAATGGTCCGCGGACATGGCAAACCATATCGTCAACGGCGAGCTGGTGGTGCCGGCAGGCCACTATTTCATGATGGGCGACAACCGGGACAACTCGAACGACAGCCGCTTCTGGGGTTTTGTCCCGCGCGCGAATATTATCGGAACGCCGTTGATCATCTACATGTCGATCGACGCCCGGGAAGACGTCTGGGGACCCGGCGAAGCAATCCAGCGCTTCGGCACGTACGCCAGCGCGCTGATCCATCCGGGGATTATCCGGTGGAATCGGCTTTTCCATACGCTTTAGAAATCACGAATCGGCCCGCCCCCTTTCGGAAAACGAGCCTCGTTCATGCGCTACGCCGATGCCGGCGTCAACATTTCGGTCGCAGATGAAGCCAAGCGGCGCATCGCCGCGCTGGCCGGAAAGACATTTCGCCGCGGCGTGCTCGCGCCGATCGGCGGATTCGGCTCGCTTTTTCAGCTCGACCGCAAGCGCTGGCGCGATCCCGTCCTCGTCGCAAGCTGCGATGGCGTCGGCACCAAGCTGAAGGTCGCGTGCGCGGCGGGGATCCATTCCACCGTCGGCGCCGACATCCTCAACCACTGTGTGAACGATATTCTGACGCAGGGCGCCGAGCCGCTCTTTTTCCTCGATTACATCGCCATGGGCAGGCTCGATACGCACGTTCTCGAGCAGGTGATCGAGGGGATGAGCCGCGCGGCGAAGCAGGCGGGTTGTTCGCTGATCGGCGGGGAAACCGCCGAGATGCCCGACATGTACACGCCGGGGGAATACGATCTCGCGGGCTTCATTGTGGGCGCTGTCGAGCGGAAGAAGATTCTCGATCCGCGCCGCGTGCGTCCCGGCGACGTGCTTCTGGCTCTTCCTTCAAGCGGGTTGCATACCAACGGCTATTCGCTGGCGCGCAAGCTCGTCTTCGGCGTCGCGAAGCTCGAGCCCGATAGCTACGTCGCGGAAGTGGGCAACAAGATCGGCCCGGAGCTGCTGAAACCTCATCGCGCTTACTGGCCGCTGCTGAAGACCATTCTCGCGCGCGGTTGGGTGTCCACGATGGCGCACATCACGGGCGGCGGAATCACCGGCAACTTGCCGCGTGCGATGCCGCGCAACGTGCAGGCCGTGATCGAGCTTGGCTCGTGGCCCGTCCTGCCGATCTTCCGCTACCTCGCGCAGCTCGGGCAGATCGAGCGCGACGAGCTGCTGAGCACCTTCAATCTCGGCGTGGGAATGGTTCTGGTGGTCCCGGCGAAGCACATCGCGCGCGTGGAATCGGAATTGAAGCGCCGCCGCGAAAAATTCTACGTCATCGGGCGCATCGAGCGATCTTCCCGCGGCAAACCCCACGTGACCTACTCGGGAAAACTGCCGCTCTGACGGCGCGTCGCACGCGCCGTCAGAGCTTGAGCTACTAACGCCTCGCTACTTTTGGTTAGCGCTGGTGTCCGCGGCGATCTTCCACGATCCATCGGCCTGCTTCTTCCACACGAGCACATACTCGATGGTTTGCGTGGCTGTTTTCCCCTTCTTGTCGGTAGCAGTGGAGTCAACCGTGCCGCGGTCAATCGCGATGTCGCCGGAGCGCGCGACGTCCACGCTCGCGATGTGAATGCTCACCTGCAAGCCGGGCGAAGCGAGAAACCCCGAGATGAACTTATGGATGTTGTCTTTGCCGATCACGGCCGGCACACCGGGCGCGAACGCCACTGCGTCGTCTTGATAGAGGGCTACAGCCTTGTCGACATCCTTTGCGGCTGCGAACTTGGCAAAGTCGGCGTCGGCGGCGCGAATTGCAGCTTCGTCCGCGACGCGCGTATCGGGAGGCGCGGCAGGCTGCGGTTGGGTGCATGCGGTGGCGAAGCACGCGAAGATGAAAGCGATCACGAGCAGAGAGCGGTTTCGCGACATGGAAGATCCTCCTCATAGTCGAATCGTGCGGGAGGAAGATGCCTCGCCAGCGCCGCCGTGTCAAGCACCTGGTCTGCTTACTGGAGGACGCGCCAGGGCGAGACGGTCTGCCATGAGGAGAGCTGTTGCAGCGCCCAATCCGGCGTCTTGTCCGCATGGCAGGAGTTGCACGGATTCGGGATTCCAAATTGCTTTGTGAGCTGCGGCGAGATGAACTTGAAAGTGTGCGCGGCCACGAATTGATCGCCGAGGGTCACTTCGATTTGCGGCATGTGGCAGGCGATGCACTGGCTGCCGGCGCTTTTTGCGTCGTGGTGCGTGTGCTGCGCAATCGGCATGTGCGGCCCGGGGATCGTATCCGGTCCGTGGCAGTGCAGGCAGACATCGTTGCTGCGGGGCGGCGCGATCAGGTCCGACTCGAACCGGTCGCTGTGGACGTCGTGGCAATCGAAGCAGCGGACGCCGCGATGGTACATCACCGATTGGCTGAAATCGTTTCCTTGCATGCGATTCTTGTGCGACGTGCCGTCCTGGAAATAGTAGAAGTCCTTCTGGCCGAACTTGCGCTCCTCCAGTTGCCAGAAGTCCGCGAGGCGCTCCCCCGGCAGGAAGCCGACGGGCCAGTCGACGTAGTGTCCGGCGATGGGATTGTTCGGCGGGCGCCCCTGGCTGTGGCACTGGATGCAGACGTCGTTCGCGCGCACGAACTCAAGCTTCGCCGGGTTGACGATGTCATCTGGTCGCGGAGCCGCGACGTGTTCGCTGCCGGGGCCGTGGCACTTCTCACAGCCGACGTTCCACTCGGTCGGCTTCTTCGTCGCGAGATCGTAGTTCACCGAATGGCAGCCGTCGCAAAGCGGCCCGGTGGGGCGCTCCGTGTTGTTCTCGCCGTAATACGCCACCCACCAATCGGCGTTTTTCTCGACGTGGAATGGCAGCCACTTCTGATGCTTGATGTCCCATTGCGCCGGCAGAGCGTAGTAATCGTCCCCCTGCTTGGCAAAGTAGCGCTGCTTCCACCGGCTGCCGTAGACGAAGGCGACTTGGCTCAAATCGAACGTTCTAGCGGGATCGGGACTTGAGAAATCGGAGAGCACAGCCTCGGGATGCAACTTCGGATCGCGAACGACGTTCGCCATGCGAGTCTTTTGCCAGCTGGCGTAGATATCCGGATGGCAGGCAGCGCAGCGAGCCGAGCCGACGAAGGTGCGCTTCGCTGGGGCGGGCGCCTGACCGTGAGCTGAAAAAGGGACAAGAACCAAGAAGGCAAACGACAAACGGAGCCAAGTGTGGACTCGCACGCGAATCATTGTGGATGAAGGGATCGCAGATCGAAACAGTGAAATGTTCACGGCGGCTCTCCCCTATGCAAAAGTAAGTTATATGTATATCATAGAGTGTAATGACTGTGTCAAGAGAGCAACACGAAAAACATGAGCCTGCATGGCTTTTGCTCGTGTTTAGCCTGCCCAGAAGGGGTGCGAGCCTGCGGGTGGCTATTTGGCGGAAACTGCAGCGCTACGGGGCGCTGCCGCTGGGAAATTCCGGGTACCTCCTACCCAACGATCCCTCGAACCTCGAGCGATTCCAATGGCTCGCGGCAACGATTCGGAGTCAGCGAGGCGACGCGTCGGTGGTTGGGGTGCAGTCGATTGACAACTACCCGAGCGAGCGATTGGTGAGGAGGTTTTCCGACGCACGAGCGCGCGACTATCGCGACCTGCTTAAGGAAATACGCAGGCCAGCCGGGCAGACGCTGAGAAGGTCGGCGGCACGAATCACTCGATTGCGGCAGCGGTTCAACGAAATTGTCTCGATCGACTTTTTCGGCAGCCCTTTGAGCAAGCAGGTGGAGCGCGCCTTGAATGCCATGCAGGACTCGCGAATCGAGGCCGCTCCTCTGGGAATCGGAGGAATCTCTCGTGCGACCTACCGGCGCAGAGTATGGGTCACGCGGCCGCGACCCGGTGTCGACAGGGTTATATCCGCGTGGCTCATTCAAAAGTTCATCGATCCGAAGGCGCGTTTCACCTTTTCTAGCGAGGACAAGAAACCGGTTAATGCCGTTCCGTTCGACATGTACGAGGGCGGCTTTGGGCATCGCGGGGATGACTGCACTTTCGAGACGCTGGTCAAGGCGTTTCGCATTCGAGACGCGAAGGTCGGAGTGATGGCCCAGATCGTCCACGACGCTGATCTATTCGATCAGAAGTTTGGCCGGAACGAGGGTTTCGGCATCGATGAAGTAATGAAAGGCTGGGCGCGGCTACGGCTCAGCGATCAGGAACTGCTGGATCGGGGGATGCAGCTGGCGGAAGGGCTTTACCAGTCGCTTGGCTGAGCTGAGTGTTATCGCAAGAAATGAAAATCTTATGACGAGGGAGGCATCATGAAAGCACGAATCTCAGTTCTTTGTACGATCCTGTTGGTTTGTCCGATTGTTCTCGCGGCGCAAGGTCTGGATACGGCAAAGATCGACGAAGCGCTCGGCCGCACGGGCCAAAAGACAGGCGATGTTTACCGCGTGGGCTTTCCGCGCACGGATCTCCATGTTGTAGCCGGCGGCGTCGATATCAAGCCGGGGCTGGCGCTCGGCTCCTGGGCCGCATTTGCCGGAAGCGATGCTCACGCGATGATGATGGGCGACCTTGTTCTCCTGCCAAGCGAACTCGGCCCCGTCATGATCAAGCTGCGCGCCGCCGGGATTGAGATTTCGGCCGTGCACAACCATCTAGCGAACGAAACGCCGCACGTCATGTACATCCACTATATGGGGCACGGCAATCCCGTGGAGCTTGCTAAGTCCCTTCGCGCGGCCTTGGCTGAATCGAAGACGCCGCTCGCCGCGCCAGCAGCATCTCCGGCCCCGGCGGCTGAACCTCCGGCGTGGGTCCAGACGATCAATACGACGCTGGGTGCGACGGGTCGCTGGGGAGGCGGCGTGCTGTCGTTCGGAATTCCGCGCGCGGAACCTGTTATGGAGGATGGAATGGCGCTCACTGCGGCGCAAGGTGCAGCCGAGGCCATCAACTTCCAGGAAGCCGGACCCGGCCAAGTCGCAACGACCGGGGATTTCGTGCTCATCGCGGATGAAGTGAATCCGGTGATTTCCGCCCTGCTGGCGCACAACATTCAAATCACCGCGCTACACAGCCACATGCTCACCGAGCAGCCGCGCGTCTTTTTCATGCACTTTTGGGCGGTGGGAAGCCCAGAGTCGGTCTCTCAGGGAATCAAGGCGGCCTTGGACAAAGTACACATCAAGTAGCCAATCCTGGGAGGGGCTGGGCATTCGACTCG
Source organism: Terriglobia bacterium (assembly GCA_020073605.1). Lineage (GTDB taxonomy): Bacteria > Acidobacteriota > Terriglobia > Acidiferrales > UBA7541 > Palsa-295. Next base: position 13,530 of record JAIQEW010000002.1, on the reverse strand, counting down.
GCCCCACCCTCACCAGACTTGCCGGATAGCGCAGCTCCAGGCGCCGGAGTTTGCTCCGGTCGCCGTGTTTTGCCGCTTTGGCGAACTGTGCTAATTTCACTCTCTCATGAAGAAGCGAATTGGTGTGCTGCTTTCGGGGCGCGGGTCGAATTTCGAGGCGCTGGCGGAGAGTGTTGCGGCGGGGCGCATTCCCAACGCCGAAATCGCGCTCGTGGTGAGCAATCGCGAAAATGCGCCGGGAATCGAGAAGGCTCGCGCGCGCGGAATCGAAGCGCGGGTGATTCCGTCGAAAGGGCTCGAGCGCGAAGTGTACGACAAGCTGGTGGTGGCGGCGTTGCGGGAAAAGAGCGTCGATCTCGTCTGCCTTGCCGGATACATGCGGCTGCTTTCGCCGTACTTCGTGAAAACATTTCCCAATCGCATTCTCAATATTCATCCGTCGCTGCTGCCCGCGTTTCCGGGACTCGAGCCGCAGCGCCAGGCGCTCGAACACGGCGCGAAGTTTTCGGGATGCACGGTGCATTTTGTGGACGAAAATCTCGACGCGGGGCCGATCATTTTACAGGCGGTGGTGCCGATCGAGGATCGCGACACGCCTGAAACGCTCGCCGAGCGCATCCTGCGCGAAGAGCATCGCATTTACTCTGAAGCGGTGAAGCTTGTGCTCGAAGGGCGCTGCCGAATCGAGGGCCGCCGCGTGCTAGTCGCGCGATAAGAGCTCTGCGGCGCGCCAAACCCCACCTGTCCGGTTAGCGTGTCAGTTTCGGGACTTCAGAACGATCTCGGCTGTGTCCCCCTTGATCTCAACAGTCGTGCCAAGGGGCTTTGCATGCAACTGAATCGTTCATGAATCCGCTGGGGCAAAGACCGCGTCGCTATACTCCCCGAGGCATTACGCGGTCAACGTGTCCGGACTTGGCCAGCCCTAGGTATCATGCGAGATCTGTGGGACAGCTAACGCTGACATCCGCCATTGGCGAGGTGTTCGCCCACACTCTCAGGCACGATCGGCTCCCAATCCTTGTCTGAGCCTCTTGAAGCCCCCGGATTACCAATCGAGTCGTAATTTACAAAGCCCATGAGTTTCATTTTTCTGGAAGCACAATTAATCTGGTAGTTTTCCTCAGTGTAGGCCACAGAGCCGAGCTTTGTAATCTTAACCCAAAGCGATACTACATTCTCGCCCGCAAAGTCTATCGTCTGGGTGTCTATGAAGAGTTCTTTCCCGGAGCTCTTAGAGATGGATTTCCACCGGTCGAGAATAAAGCTGCCGTCCATGTGACGAGCGCGATCATACTCGTTCGCCGCTCTTCGGAAATTGTTTGATCCTAAATAAGCATCGCCTCGATTTTCATATAGGCCCGCCAGCACAAACTCATTGTAGGGTCCTGCATTTTTCTGATACTGACCAACGAAATCTGAGGAGCTCATGTTCGGGTAATATTCTTGTCTCAATCCCTCAAGTAAATCAGCATCCGATATCGCCCGGAGCTCAGGATATACACTTCTAATTTGGGCCATGCTCATCAAGAAAACGGTCGAGGAAAACTTTAACCCGATGGCTCGCCCGTAATCCGCTGCGGCAGCCTCATAATTCCGAGCTTTCAAGTAAGCGTCGCCTCGGCTCTCGTAGGTGGGATCGAGGGCGGCATTTGGAATGTGGTTCTGCTTTTTCACGTTCAACGCCTCCGTGAAATCGCTAATCGCCCCGTAATAATCATTTGCGTATGATTTCGCCAGTCCACGGTCGTTATACGCTCCCCAGCGTGTTGGATCGAGCTCAATGACTTTGTCATAATACGGAATGGCGCTGCTAAATTGCTTCAAACTGTACAAAACCTCCGCTTGCTGCGCCCACCCTTCAGTGAACTTCGGGTCGATTGCTGTGGCACGCTGAAAGTGCCGCAAAGCATTTCTATTTTGCTGGTCTTTGTAACCGCCCGACTGAGAAATGTCCCTCCAGCCAGCCTTTGTTTCAAAAGTAGTCTGTTGATATAGAGAACCTAAGAGATATTCCACGAGCGCGGAATCGGGATTGATGCCAGTGCCCGATTGAGATCCGAAAACGCGGGTGAGAAATAGCTTTCGGAATATGACGTGAAACTGTCATAGAACAGACCTCTCGCCATATAAGCCCTGAAGTCATTGGAATATTTCGAAACCAGATAGTCACAATCCCTCTTTTGCATCGCTGCACGATCTGTCGTTTCCTCTTCAGGCTTCACACCACCGTTATTGAAAATGCTTTTACCTGGGTCGCTCTTTATCGCGGATTCTAAGTCTGCCATGGCTTGTTGATCGTCATTGGTAAGCAAATGAACTTTAGCCCGCAAAACGTAGATATTCGCGGTCGTAACGGTGGGACTCTTTGAGGCGGTCGACGAATTTAGCTGTTCCGTTTTGCTTATATCTTTCAAGATTTTTGCATAATCGGGACCGGATGACGAAAATGCGAGCGTTGCCCTCATAAAGTAAGCGTCGGAGGATTCGGGATATTCCTCGATGAAACGGTCGAGTTGGCCAACAGCTTGCCTATTCTTGAGAGGGTCTTTTCCATCGCCAATCACGCTAAAGATTGGCGACATTTTTTCGTATTTGGCTCGATCTGCCGGCGAAGTGATTTCTACCTCAACTAACCCGGGAGAAAATTCAACCAATCCAGTGTTTTCGATTGCCAGCACCTGCGGGCTTTTAGGCGAGAGCGGCTTCCGCCGAGTTCGATGATGGAAAAGGGTGGCAATAGCTGTGATGATAATCAGAGCGATAACGAAGATCGTGATTACACTTTTCTTCATGTTCTAAATCGAAACCGTACGCGTATTCTACATGCAATGTCAAAGGCAGTTCCACCGCACGATGGACTTGGCCGGGTCTGACCGGACGACTCAGGACGGTTGAAAAGGGCAGTTGCGCTCTAGCCTATCTCCTATCCCTGCGATTCTTTGACTCCGGCACTGGGAGCATTTAGACTGGCTCGTTTCCGAATTGCGCCGGAGAAAGACCAGTTGGCCTCTGCGAAATTCAAGCCGGTTGACGAACAGCTGTCGCACCTGAAGAAGGGCGCGGCGGAAATCATTCCTGAAATCGAGCTGAGGGCGAAGATCGAGCGCTCGATCGCCACGGGAAAGCCGCTGCGCGTGTATCTCGGCGTCGATCCCACGGCGCCCGATATTCATCTCGGCCACACCGTGGTGCTGCGCAAGCTGAAGCATTTTCAGGATATGGGCCACACCGCGATTTTTCTGATCGGCGATTTCTCCGCGATGATCGGCGACCCCACGGGACAATCCGAAACGCGTCCTCCGCTGACGCGCGAGCAAGTGGACGCGAACGCCAAGACGTATCTGGCGCAGGTGTACAAGATTCTCGATCGCGACAAAACGGAGGTCCGCTACAACAGCGAATGGCTCGGGAAAATGGCCAGCTACGACGTGGTCCGGCTTTGCGGCCACTATCGCCTCGCGCGGATGCTCGAACGCGAGGATTTTCGTTCGCGCCTCGAAAAGAACCAGCCGATCTCGGTCCACGAGCTGCTGTATCCCCTGCTGACGGCTTACGACGCGGTGGAGCTGCAATCGGACGTGGAAATCGGCGCAACGGAGCAGAAATTCAATCTTCTGGTGCACCGCGATATCCAGCGCGAATACGGGCAGTCTTCGCAGGTCGCGCTCACCATGCCGATCCTCGTGGGCCTCGATGGCGAACGCAAGATGTCGAAGAGCCTCGGCAACTACATCGGCATCACGGAAGCGCCCGGCGAAATGTTCGGCAAGGTGATGTCGATTTCCGATGAGCTGATGTGGTCCTACTACGAGCTGCTCACGGATTTTGCGTGGCCCGTGATCGTGCGCCTGCGCGAGGAGGTTCGCACCGGGGTGCTGCATCCCAAGAAAGCGAAGATGGAGCTGGCCCACAACATCGTGGCCGGATTTCATGGAGAAGACGCCGCCAGGAAAGCCGGAGAGGAGTTCGACCGCGTGTTCAGCGGGCGGCAGGCTCCGGAACATCCTAACGAGTGGCGCATTCGGTTGGCACCGGGTGATGTGGCCCTTGTCACCGATGTAGGAGAGGGCATAAGTGAGCTTCACGAATGGCGGACGGAGCCGGGCGGCAAGTTCAAGTTGTCTAGTTTGCTTGTCCGTGTGGCAGGCCTCGAGTCCAAGTCAGCCGCAGAGCGCCTCATAAAGCAAGGTGGGGTCGAGGTCAATGGTCAGCGAATGGATGACGTGAAACGCGAAATCGACCTCTCGAAGCCTGCCGAATTCCTTCTCCGCGCGGGGAAGAAGAAGTTTTTGCGTATCGTGGTCGAATAGCACGAAAAAACGCACAAAAAGGCCTCTTGAGAGCCCTTTTAGTGGCCAAAATTGCCTTCACATCGAAGGAATTCAATCACTCCAGTTCGAAGGAAAACAATCGCTTCAGTTGGAACGATTTCTTCTTTCAGGTGTGAACGTTCAGCGCTGGCCGGAAGCGGAGCGGATGGAGATCATGACGGGCTTGGCGGCTTCTGCGGGAGCCATCATGTGGCAATGCCCGTCGAAGACGGCGCCCGGCTCGATCACGAGGCATGGCGTGTGGACTTCGCCCGTGACGATGGCATTCGGTTGGATTTCCACTCGGCCCTTCGCCTGAATCTTTCCGTCGAAGCGGCCGGCGATGACCACGCGGTTTCCGAGGATTTGCCCTTCAATCACGGCGTGCTCGCCCAGGACCAAGGTGTCGTCGGACACAAGGGTGCCCTTCATCGCCGAATCGATGCGGAACGTGCCGGTGGATTCCAGCTTTCCCTCGACCTTGACGCCCTGTTCGAGGAAGCCGGTCCATTCGGCGGGTTCGTGCCGCTTGCGGTCAAACCACCCCCACGCCATGCGATTCTCCTCTGTGAGCGGCCCTATTCTCTCATCAGTTGGTCGTAGAGGCGGGTCAAATCCGCCGCATCGTAGTACTCAAACGCCAACTGCCCCGGCCTGCCCGGACGTAGCGGATGTATGTGGATTTTGGTTCCGAATTTCCGCTGAAGCTCTTCGAGAGCCCACTTTGTATTCGGATCGACGGTTGGGGCAGCCGGATCGGCCTTCGGGTTCAAGGCTCGTGCGGCCAGGCGCTCGACTTGGCGGACGGTCATCCCGCCGCGTGCGATTCTGCGGGCGAGATCGAGCCGCGCCTTGGCGTCGGCAATGGCGAGCAGGGCGCGGCCATGGCCGGCGGAGACGCGTCCTTCCTCGATCAGATCCTGAATCGGCTCCTCGAGCCTCAGCAGGCGAACCGCATTGGCGATCGTCGCGCGATCTTTGCCTGTGCGCTCGGCCGCCTGTTCCTGAGTGAGATGGAACTCGTCGGTCAGGCGCTGGAAGGCATGCGCCTGTTCAATCGGATTGAGGTCTTCGCGCTGGAGGTTTTCAACGAGCGTCATCTCCAGAGCCATTTCGTCGCGAACGTCGCGCAACACTGCCGGAACGCGGCTGAACGCGGCACGCTGCGCCGCTCGCCACCGGCGCTCGCCGGCGATCAATTGGTAGCGCTGCCCGACCCGGCGAACGATCAGCGGCTGAACGATGCCGCTTGCGCGGATCGAACGCGCAAGCTCCTCGAGAGCTTCTTCGCGGAAGCGTGTGCGCGGCTGATAGGGGCTCGGATCGATGAGATCGATATCGACCTGTACGAGACCCTCAGTCGGAGCCAGCGCCGGTGCTACCGCCGCTGCCGCTCCCGCCGACACCACCACCTGCGGCGGCTGCTGAGGCTGCGGCTCCGGTTCCCTGATCAGCGCGCTCAGACCCTTGCCCAACGCGTTTCTGGGCATTCGATATAACCTCCTTAGCTAGTTGTATATAGCTCTCTGCGCCTTTACTATGTATGTCGTAGAAGATCACTGGCATGCCGTGGCTTGGGGCTTCGGCCAGGCGGACGTTTCTGGGGATCACGCTTTCAAAGACCTGGGCGCCGAAGAAGCTTCGGAGATCAGCGGCGACCTGCTTCGATAATGTGGTCCTGTCGTCGTACATCGTTAGGAGAATGCCTTCGATCGAAAGAGCGGGATTGATCGTCCGGCGAAGGCGCATGAGCGTGTCGAGGAGCTCGGAGACGCCCTCGAGCGCTAGATACTCGCACTGGATCGGGACGAGGACGGAATCGCTGGCAGCGAGAGCGTTGAGAGTAAGCAGGTCGAGCGATGGCGGGCAATCGATCAGAATGTAGTCGTACTTTTCGCGGACACCCTGGATGAGTGCCTTGAGCTGATACTCTCGATTCTCCATGGAGACCAGCTCAACGGCTGCTCCCACGAGATTCTTGTCCGATGGAATGAGATCGAGGCCGTCAACCTGCGCGTCGATCAGGATTCTTTCGAGCGACTCTCCGAGGATTAGCGCTTGGTAGAGCGTGCGGCGCGCCGGGTCTTTCGGAAATCCGAGCGCACTGGTGGCATTTCCCTGCGGATCAGAGTCGATGATGAGGGTTTTCTGCTCGGAAGCAGCAAGAGAGGCACCGAGATTTACCGCGGTAGTGGTCTTTCCAACGCCGCCCTTTTGGTTGGCGATGGCGATAATTCGCGCCAAACGATTCCCCCAGTCTGAATCGTGAATGTAGCAGAAAGATTTTCATGTGTGCAAGATGTTTCACGTGGAACATTCTGGATATAAGTGTTCCACGTGGAACAATTTCGCAGAATCACGCCTTCGGCGAGCCCACGAGCAGGTATCGCCGCTTCGATCCCGGAATGAGCACTCGATCCCGCCATTTCCATCCAATGTTCCGCGAAATGCTGTCCGCATCCTCTTCGCCGAGCCACAGGACCACGCGGCCGGATGGAGCAAGATGGCCAGCCGCCCATGAAAGAAGCTCGCCATGCTGACCGAGAGCCCGCGCAGTGATGAAGTCAAACTTCCCGGAATCGGCCTGAAGATCTTCCATGCGTCCGTGAAAGACGGTGACACCATCGAGTTCGAGCGATCGCACAACTTCCGAGAGAAAGGCGCACTTCTTTGCATTCGACTCGATTAAAGTCAGATCGAGGCCTGGGACCGCCATGGCGATCGGAAATCCTGGAAAACCGGCGCCGGATCCAACGTCGGCGAGCCGACTTCTCTTGATTGGCGCTGCGGAAACAGCGAAAAGGCTCTCTCCGAAGTGAAATTTCAAGATTTCGGCTGGGTCAGTTACCGTTGTCAGCGAAATCTTGCTGTTCCAGCGCAGAAGAAGCGAAATATAGGCCCTGAGCCTCTCGCAGAATCGCGGATCTGGCCGATATCCATACGGGAGGAGCAATTGGCCGATTTCGGCGTCTGAAAGAGAGTTTCTCATAAACTATTTATGTAGTATATAGGCAAGAATCCATTACTGCGCTGATGGCGAATGGGTTAGAGCATCCCCTGAGCCCCTCAAAGCGGCGCGGAGCATCGATGGCGCAAGAAAGCCAGCCGTGAGATCGGCGACGAAATGCGCTACGAGCGAGGGGACGAGACTCCCCGTCCACGCCCGAATAGCCGAAAACAGGATCCCGACGACCAACGTCGAGAAGATTCCGCGGCGGCCCTGGTAAAGATGCGCCAAAGCGAAGAGAACGGCCGAGCCGAGGATGCCTGCGAGGACAAAGCCGCCGGACCAATCCTCCATCACGCGCTGCACGAAGCCGCGATAGATGAGCTCCTCGCACGCGGCAACCGTGACGACAACGGCGAAGAATGCGAGCCGTTCGACAGTGTCCTGGGGAAAGATTTTCAGCGCGAGTTGGGGGAGCATCCCCTGCGCTTCGGCGGGCCGGAGAACGACGCGCCGAAGGCTGATGATCTGATTCGCAAAGATGAGCGCCGCGAGGAGGACGGATACGACGGCTGTCAAAATGGCATTCGGAATGTCCATTCCGAGCTGGAATGCCAAAATGTGATGGGCGGAGGTGCGCAGCAGGACCACGGCCGCCGCAATCCATTGAAACGCGACCGTGGAGGCATAGAGCGTAAGCCGGTCCCCCTTCGTCGTCTCCGGCAACTGCATCAGGAGGCGAATGCGGCGCCGGCCGAGCCACGGCACGGCCGCGGCCAGGAAAATCAGGATGAGTGCGAAATCCCAGTGCATCGCTTTAGATGAAATCACCTTTGGCACGCGGGAGCAAGGGTGACGCATTGTGAGGCAGCGATTTAAAAGTAAATGAGTCTTCTGGCGGTAATGAATCGAGGTTCCAAGGTTGACACCGACAGAGGCGCCGCCGTATCGTTCTTGATTCGTTGCGGCGAAACTCCATGAAGATACTGGTCATCGGCGGCGGCGGACGCGAACACGCGCTCGTCTGGAAGCTGCGGCAGAGCGCTTCGGTCGAGAAGATCTGGTGCGCGCCCGGAAACGGCGGAATCGCGAACGAGGCGGAGTGCGTGCCGCTGGACCTGAAAGATGTGAAAGCGGCCGCCGACCTCGCGGCGAAACTGGGGGCGGATCTGACGATTGTGGGACCGGAATTGCCGCTGACGCTGGGCATCGCCGATGAATTCGCAAAGCGCGGCCTTCCGCTGCTCGGCCCGGAGCGAAAAGCAGCACAGCTCGAGGGAAGCAAGATTTTTTCAAAGCAATTCATGGAGCGGCACTTTATTCCGACAGCTGACGTGTACGGAATTTGCGATTCGCCGGTCGAAGCGCACGCGGCGCTCGATTGGGCGGAGTGGCCGCTGGTGATCAAGGCGGACGGTTTGTGCGCGGGCAAGGGAGTGCTGGTGACGTCTTCTTCGGAGGAAGCGACGGCGTTCATCGAACGGGTGATGGAGAAGCGCGAATTTGGGGACGCAGGAACGCGCGTGATGCTGGAAGAGGCGCTTGTGGGCGAGGAGCTTTCCTACATCATCCTGACGGACGGAAAGAATTTCATTCGCATGGCGCCGGCGCGCGATCACAAGCGCGCGTTTGATAACGACGAGGGGCCGAACACGGGAGGAATGGGCGTTTATTCGATCGACGATATTCTGCCCGCGGAGCTCGAGAAGACAATCATTCGTACGATCGTGCAGCCGACTCTCGACGGGCTGCGCGAGGAAGGCATGCCGTACCGCGGATTTCTTTACTTCGGATTGATGCTGACGGCGGATGGGCCGAAGGTGCTCGAATACAATTGCCGGCTCGGCGATCCGGAGACGGAAGCAGTCCTGCCGCGCGCGGATTTCGATCTGGCGCAGGCGTGCATGCAGGCGGCGCTCGGCGACCTGAGCGCGGTCGAGGCGAAATGGTTTCCGGGAGCGAGCGTGTGCGTGGTGATCGCTTCAAAAGGCTATCCGGCCGATCCGCAGACAGGCGTGCCGATTCACGGGCTTGAGGAAGCGGCGAAGGTGCCGGGCGCGGTTGTGTTTCATGCAGGGACGAGGCGCGAGGGCGGCGTCTGCTACACAAACGGTGGTAGAGTGCTGGTGGTGACCGCGATGGGCGAAGACCTCTCGGCCGCGCGGCGAGTTGCGTACGAAGCCGCGAGCCGAATCAAGATCGAAGGCGCGCACTACCGCAAGGACATCGGCGCAAAGGCAGCGAAGGGACACGCTGCGGTCTAGCAATGGATGCTTCAGGGGTTGAAACCTCTGTTTGTGAAGCGCGTGAACGGCGGGGTTGAAACCCCGCCCTTCCGAAGAGGAGACGGGGAAAGTGACGACGGCTGGCAAACACGTAGCGCCGCACGTGGGAATCGTCATGGGATCGGACACCGACTTCCCGGTGATGAGCGAGGCTGCGAAGACGCTCGAGAAGTTCGGCATCCCGTATGAGATGGAAGTTCTCTCCGCGCATCGTACCCCGGACCGGGCGCACGAATACGCAGACAGCGCAGCGGGCCGCGGCTTGAAAGTGATCATCGCGGCAGCAGGGGGGGCGGCACATCTTGCGGGAGTGATGGCCGCCTGCACGACGCTGCCTGTGATCGGCGTCCCGATGGCGACGACTTCGTTGAACGGTTTGGATGCGCTGCTTTCGACCGTGCAGATGCCCGCTGGAATTCCTCCAGGGCCTCGGCGTTCTTGATCAGGACTCCGGCGTGAGCGCCGCGGCCGGTGCCAACCATGATCGCCATGGGCGTGGCCAGGCCGAGTGCGCAGGGGCAAGCGATGATCAGGACTGCAACTGCATTTACGAGAGCATGTGCGAGGCGCGGTTGTGGGCCGGCAAGAAACCAGGCGGCGAAGGTCACGACCGCTATGCCTACCACGGCGGGCACGAAGAAAGCAGCGACCCGGTCCGCCAGGCCCTGAATCGGAGCCCGGCTGCGCTGAGCCTGGCTGACCATTTGCACGATTCGGGCGAGCAGCGTCTCAGAACCGACGCGCTCGGCGCGCATGACGAACGAACCGGTTCCGTTGATGGTCGCACCAACGACCTTGTCCGCAGCGTGCTTTTCGACGTGCATGGACTCGCCCGTGATCATCGACTCGTCGACGGCACTGGCGCCGTCGAGAACCACGCCGTCTACGGGAACTTTCTCTCCCGGGCGAACGCGCAGGCGGTCGCCGGGTTTTACCTGTTCAAGCGGGACGTCTTTCTCGCCGCCGTCGGAGGTGAGCAGGCGCGCTGTCTTCGGGCTCAGATCAAGCAGCGCCCGGATGGCAGCGCTGGTGCGGCTGCGGGCGCGCAGTTCCATGACTTGTCCCAGCAAGACCAGCGTCGTTATCGCGGCAGCGGCTTCGAAGTAAACGTCGGGATATCCACCCATGCCACGAAGCGAGTCGGGGAACACTTGCGGTGCAACGGTGGCAACGACGCTGTATCCGTACGCTACGCCTGTGCCGAGACCGATCAGCGTGAACATATTCGGACTGCGATTCGCGAGCGACGTCCAGAAGCGCTGAAAGAAAGGCCATCCGCCCCACAGCACAACGGGCGTTGCCAGCGCGAACTCGAGCCAGGGAAGAGACTTGCCGCCCAGGATGCGGTGCAGTGGCATCTCCCAGATCATGGCGGCCATCGCGACGGCGAGCAGCGGCGCAGTAAGGATGGCGCTGACCCAGAAGCGGCGGCTCATGTCACGGAGTTCAGGATTATCCTCTGCGGTCGCCGTAACCGTGCGCGGTTCGAGCGCCATGCCGCAGATCGGGCAGGAGCCGGGCTCGGTCCGAACGATTTCGGGATGCATCGGGCAGGTGTATTCGGTGCGCGTGGGAACGAGGGGAAACTCAGGCTCCAAGGCCATGCCGCAGGAAGGGCATGGTACGGGCCTGGTCTCGCGGACTTCGGGGCACATTGGGCAGACGTAGACAGGTGCTGCGGTTGCGGGACGCGCGGAAACCGGGACGTGAATTTCTGCAGACCGGGGCGTTGCGTGGTGCGGATCGACCTTCGGCAATACGGACGGCATCCCGAGCATCACCAAACCTGAGGCGGGGGTTGATTTGCGGAGGTACGTCTCCGGATCGGCCTTGAATTTTTCCACGCAACCGGCGCAGCAGAAATAGTAGTTCTTGCCGGCGTGAGCATGGACATGCTTCGCGGTGGCAGGATTCACGTTCATCCCGCATACGGGATCTTTCTCCAGCGCGGTTGCGGTGTTTGATTCGCTCATTCGGTAGACAGAATTCGTGCCGTCCCTGCGGGACTCGTTCTCCTTTCCTGGCTCACCCAGGGCTTGCGCCCTGGGTTAATGAATGCCGCCCTACGGGCTGGGAGATTTGTGAGATCGGCTCTAGGCTGTTTGATTGCCGATGCTCTATATTGGATTCGTCCCGCGACGGCGGGACAGATCCAACCTCATCATACAGAAGGGCTTTCACACCATGACTTATTTGGAGGTGGTGTTCCGCTATGGAGCCGCGCCGGGAGAAAACGAACTGCGGGCGATCGACAGCATGCGCGAAGTGTATGGAGTACGCCGGGTGCAATTCAATCCGAAAGAACAGACGGTGCGCGTGGAATTCGATGCGTCGAGGCTGAAACAGGATGCGGTCGCACGGCTGCTGCGGCAGGCGGGAATCGATATACGGGAACCGCTGGCGCTGGCTTGATAGAGGGTGGGAGGTCGAGGACGCCCAGCCCTTCGCGCCGGTCGAGGCCTGGCCGGGCGCGGCGCCGATGGCCGAACTGCGCGCGCTCCTCGCGAGAGCGCAGCGGCCTTTCCTGCTGCTCGGCGGCAGCGCCTGGGATGGCGAAGCGGTGTCGCGCATCGAGGCCTTCGCCGCGGCCAACGCGCTTCCGGTCGGCTGCGCCTTCCGCCGCCAGGACCGCTTCGACAACGACCATCCCTGCTACGCCGGCGACGTCGGGCTGGGCGTCAACCCGAAGCTCGCCCAGCGCATCACCGCCTCGGATCTGCTGATCGCCCTCGGCGGCCGTCTCGGCGAAGCGACCACGGGCGGCTACACCCTCATCGACATTCCCGCGCCCAGGCAGCGGCTGGTGCATGTCCATCCCGATCCCGACGAGCTCGGCCGCGTCTACCAGCCGGCGCTGGCGATCCCGGCGACGCCGCGCGGCTTCGCCGCCGCGGTTGCGGCGCTCGCGCCGATCGCCGATCCGGCCTGGGCCGAGGCGACCAAGGCGGCGCATGCGGAGTACCTCGCCTGGCGCAAGCCGCCGCGCTCGCCCGGCGAGATTCAATTGGGCGAGATCATGCTGTGGCTCGACACGCAGTTGCCGCCCGACGCGATCGTCACCAACGGCGCCGGCAATTTCGCCACCTGGGTCCATCGCTTCTACCGCTACCGCAAGCTCGGCTCGCAGCTTGCCCCGACGAGCGGCTCGATGGGCTACGGCTTCCCGGCCGCGGTGGGCGCCAAGATCCTCCACCCCGATCGCATTGTGGTGTGCGTCGCCGGCGACGGCGATTTCCTGATGACGGGGCAGGAGCTGGCGACGGTGGCGCAGCACAAGGTCGGCGTCATCGTGCTCATCGTCAATAACGGCATGTACGGCACGATCCGCACGCATCAGGAGCGGCATTTCCCCGGCCGGGTCATCGCCACCGCGCTGGTCAATCCCGATTTCGCCGCGCTCGCGCGCTCTTACGGCATCTCCGGCGAGACGGTCACGCGCACCGCAGAGTTCGCGCCGGCGTTCGAGCGCGCCCAGGTCACGGGCGGCCCCGCGCTCATCGAGCTCAAGGTCGATCCCGAGGCGCTCACCATCACGCACACCATCAGGCCTTCAAAGCCGTTGATGCCGCGATGAAAGTCGTGCGAGAACGACATCTCCGCCGCGCTGCCGAGGCGGAACCCGAGCGGGCCTTCGTTCAGGTTTCCGTGGGCGGGGTAATGCGTCCAGGTGATGATTTCGAAATCATTGCCGAGCAATGCCGGGTTCACCGCACCGAACAGATGCATGAAGTTGCTCGTGATCCACTGGCGCCGGCCGCAGTACTTCCGCAGGATGCCGGTCTGGAAACGCAGGTAATCCGCCGCCTCGTCGGCGAACCCGGCTTCTCACGATGTCGTCCCACCGGGCACGCTGGAAGATGGAGATGTTGTTCTCCCGTTTGCAGCGCCCGATCTCCTCGGAGACAGCCATCCTTTTTGCGAGGATATCGATGAGCTGGTCGTCCATGCTGTCGATCCGTTCGCGCAATTCCTCCAGTTTCGCTCC